>NZ_JAYGGY010000115.1:0-34817 GCF_034931625.1 Anabaena cylindrica UHCC 0172
ATCGGTACAATCTGCATCTGATAAGCTTTTTAGACTATTTCGTCATCCCGTCAGAGTTCGGTGTATTCTTGTCTATAATTTTGAATAGATTCCTTTTGTCGGTTAATTTCTCTTTTATATTTTTTAAGTGTCCGAGGATTGTCTTCCACACCTAGCTCTTCTTCAAATTCTTTGAGTAATTTTTGGTCTTGAGTAATGTGATCTAGTAAATCTGCCAGTCTTTGTTGGAAAATCTGAGAAAGCATGAGTCTTAATTTGGGTATGATTCAGTGCGTAAGAAAATTTTTAGTCTAGTGTATCATAAATATCCGCTAAACTAGAATTTAAGCTGGTGAAATTTATTTAATTTATTTATGACTTTTTCTCTTTCCCTGATTTCTCAATCAGATCCTCCCCTTCCCCCTTGGGAAAACCTGCCGACAATGTATGATTTACCTAGTGAAAATCCAGAGGAAAAAGGTTTGCCAGACGAATTTCATTTTTTACAACCTTTACTTTTATATCTGACATTTCAGCCAATAAACTGGAGTCCAGAACTTGTTTATAATGCTGCTGATATGAATCTCTACTATGATCTTGAACATCCTTTATGGTATAAACGTCCAGATTGGTTTGGTGTCGTTGGAGTTTCCAGATTATATAGAGGTGAAGATTTACGTTTAAGTTATGTGACTTGGCAAGAAAGAGTAAATCCTTTTGTGGTAGTTGAATTATTATCTCCGGGTACAGAAAATGAAGATTTAGGTAATAAGGAAAGTCAAAAAGATAAACCTCCGACAAAGTGGGAAGTTTATGAACGCATTTTACGGATTCCTTACTATATTGTTTTTAGTCGCTATACCAATGAACTCCGCGCATTTCATTTAGTTGGTGGTCATTATGAACCGATGAATTTGATTGCAAATCTTTTACAAATGCCAGAATTAGGGTTAAGCTTAGGATTGTGGGAAGGTTCATTTCGAGGAGTTTCTAAATTGTGGTTAAGGTGGTTTACTTTAGCAGGAGAATTAATTCCTGAACCAACAGAGGAAGTTAATGCTGCGACAGAAAGGGCTATTTTTGCTGAACAAGAAGCGACTGAAGCAAAAAGAAAAGCTGCCAAATTAGCAGAAAAGTTGCGTCAGTTAGGAGTTAATCCTGATGAATTTGATGATGATTTATAATGGTTAGGGTTTTAGCAAAAAATAGGGTTTACCGTCTTTTAATTTTCTCACAGCAATAACAATTAACAATATTATTTTTACCTTCGACGGGATACCAAAATAAATCACCTGCTACAAATACATTCGGGTTATCTGCAAACAACCAATCTAAATTTTGCTGAATTACTAATATATATTATTGGCCATTGGTTGTCCGTCGCTGTCTGGGTAGATAATCTCTGATTGATTTATTGATAGAGGTTGAGTAACCATAACTTTAATCAGTTAATTGCTCACTTTGTCTCTATTTTAGCATTAAAATTTTGTAGTTTGAGTTCATTGATAGCTTAACCAAACAAGTCTTGATGATGTTGGGTTTCCTTGCGTCAACCCAACCTACAATTATTAGGAACTAATTATTAATTGACAACAAACCAGGGGGAGGATTAATTTCAACTCGATTGGTTTCTAAATCCACAACAGGAACAATTTCCATAACAAAAGGAATCAAAACTGTTTTTTGTTCTTGATCTTTTGTTGTTTCTTCGTTGTTAGTGACAAAATCTGGGTCTAATTTAACTTCTAATAAATCATGACCTGAAGGTAAGATATCCACCACTGTTCCCACGAACTGGCCAGTTTCCCGCATGAAGACTTGCAAGCCTATCAAGTCTAAAACATGATATTCCCCTTCGTCTAGTTCTGGTCGATCGCTTATCGGCACAAAAAACCGACAATCACGCATATTTTCAGCAGCAGTGCGATCGCTCACTCCCTCTAATCTAATCACATATAGATTCTTGCCATCAACATACCGTCCATCTAATAACTCCACTGGCTGTGGTTCCATATCTCCTGGACGCAATAACCAACGAGTTCCCGGTTCCTCAAAGCGTTCGGGAAAGTCAGTATTGGGATAAACCCGCAACTCCCCAGCTAAACCTTGAGGCGAAACAATCTTACCAATTTCCAACCAATCATCAAGATTAGGGATTGGGGACTGGGGACTGGGGACTGGGGACTGAGGCTTAAGAATTGGAGATTTTTGAACTTTCCCCCCTGCACCCTGCCCCTTGCCCCCCTGCTTTCTTTTCTTCGCGTTCTTTGCGTCTTCGCGGTTCATATCTCTTACACACTCACAGCCGCAACTTGATAAACTCGTTCCGCAACCTTCGCTAAACGCTGCATACCGATAGTAATTTCCTCATCACTACCAGTTAAACTGATTCGCAGACATTGATGTTTGTGTTCCCATTCTTCCTTTAAACCAGGGAAGAAACTACTACCAGGGACAACAATTACACCTACCTTTTTTAATTCCTGGTAAAATTCCCAATCAGTCATGGGTAAATCTTGCAACCATAACCAACCAAAAATTGCCCCTTCACCACGATGTAAAAACCAAGGTATATTTTTAGGCATCGCTGCTTCTAAGGTGCTTTCTAGCACATCAAACTTTTTCTGATAAAAAGGTCGAATTACAGTTTCAGAAATTTGTGCTAATTTACCTGATTCTATCGCACGGGATGCGATCGCTTGACCATATCTCGAAGAATGAATCCCTGTATTAGTTTGGAAACATTCCAAAACTTGAATTAGACCTTCATCACCAATCGCTATCCCAATTCTTTCTCCTGGTAATCCTGCTTTCGACAAACTCATACAATGCAGAATATTTTCACCAAATATAGGTGTCATTTCCGTAAAATTCAATGCCGGGAAAGGTGGTGCATAAGCTGAATCTATCAGCACAGGTACGTTATGAGGTGCGGCTAAATCGGTGATTTTTTTCACCTCATCATTAGTCAAAACATTACCAGTAGGGTTGCAAGGACGGGAAAAAATCACGCAACCTGTTTTTTCTGTAATCGAAAGTTGGTTAAAATCAGGGCGATATTTAAATCTATGTGCTGCTGTATCAATATCCAGAGTGGGTTTATAAGCAACCAAAGCTTCTGGAAATAAACAAACACCACCATAACCAGTGTAATCTGGACTCAATGGCAAAACGATTTCTTTCAAATCGCCATCAATCGTATATCCACCGAAAGCATTAGCCGCATAAAAGTATATAGTTTGACTGCCAGCGGTAATTAAAATGTTGCGGTCTGTTAAATTCAACCCATAACGCTGGTTAAAATCCTTAACAATCGTATTAATTAATGGTGCATAGCCTTGACTAGAACCATAGCGACAAACAACTTCACCATATTCAGAACTAGCTAATAAATCTGCTGTGCAGTCCCGCCATAACTGTTCTACCTCTGGTAGAATCAACGGGTTTCCCGCACTCAAATTATATAATTCCTGTCCCTTACTTGCTCTGAGGGTTTCGTTAATATCTTTCATAATCGCTCTCACGCCAGTTAAGTTGGACATTTGAGCGCCAATTTTAGTAAGGGCAGGTTTCATAGGCTTGTTACAAACTAGATTAATCGCAAGTGTGGATAAATGATTGGCTGGTTGCAGCTAACACAAAATTCATTATAGTTGCCAAAACCGCTGCTGCCTCTAACTAATCTAAACCAGTGAATGCGATTTTAACAAAATCTGGCAGTTCCAAAACCCTGAAAATAATAAAGCCCCACTTGTGAGGTGGGGGGTTTCTCTTGTAATGAATACAAATGTACTATACGGAAGGGAATTTGGCAACCAGTTACTAAAAAAATTTTCATATCCATTTGCTGAGATAAACTCATTAAAAGTCAATATCAGGAGAACTGAATTTTGGAAGTTAAAGCAGCAGTAGCTCACAGCGCAGGTAAACCGCTAACTATTGAAACCGTACAATTAGCAGCACCACAAGCGGGAGAAGTATTAATTGAGATTAAAGCCAGTGGGGTGTGTCATACCGATGCTTTTACCCTATCTGGGAATGATCCTGAAGGTTTATTTCCAGCAATTTTGGGGCATGAGGGCGCTGGTGTAGTTGTGGAAGTGGGGGCTGATGTCAAGAGTGTAAAACCAGGTGATCATGTCATTCCTTTATACACGCCTGAATGTCGTCAGTGTGATTATTGCTTAAGCTTTAAAACGAATCTCTGTCAAGCAATTCGCACCACACAAGGAAGAGGTGTCATGCCTAATGGTACTAGTCGCTTTAGTATTGGTGGAGATATGATTCATCACTACATGGGTACATCTACTTTTGCTAACTACACGGTATTACCAGAAATTGCCGTCGCCAAAATTCGGGAAGATGCCCCTTTTGATAAGGTTTGTTATATCGGTTGTGGTGTGACAACGGGTATAGGTGCGGTTATCTATACAGCTAAGGTGGAACCTGGTGCAAATGTGGTAGTTTTTGGTTTGGGTGGAATTGGTTTAAATGTCATCCAAGGGGCGAAAATGGTGGGCGCAAATATGATTGTGGGAGTTGATATTAATCCCAGTAAACGAGCTTTGGCTGAAAAATTTGGGATGACACATTTTGTTAATCCCCAAGAAGTTGAAGGTGATTTAGTTCCTTATTTGGTGGATTTAACTAAAGGTGGTGCTGATTATTCTTTTGAATGTATTGGTAATGTTAATACCATGCGTCAAGCTTTGGAATGTTGTCATAAAGGTTGGGGTGTCAGTGTAATTATTGGTGTTGCTGGTGCTGGTAAAGAAATCAGCACTCGTCCGTTTCAATTAGTGACTGGAAGGGTTTGGAAAGGTTCGGCTTTTGGTGGTGCAAGAGGGCGTACAGATGTGCCGAAAATAGTAGATTGGTATATGGATGGAAAGATTAATATTGATGATTTAATTACTCATGTGATGCCGATTGAAAAGATTAATGATGCTTTTGATTTAATGCACAGGGGGGAGTCTATTCGGAGTGTGGTGACTTTTTAGGTTTTTGTCTCACGCAAAGGCGCAAAGGCGCAAAGGAAGAAAGGAACGACAAGAATTAAGAAGTTGTCTTTTTGTTTTGATTGGACATTTATTAAAGTGGGAATATCAATTATCAAAACGGAGTCGCCGTTGGTTAGCTACTATTCGTATTCAACGGCGGGATTTGATGGAATAATAAATATGTAAATTGTCGGAATCAGGATTTTCAGGATTTTTGTATTTTTCGCATCTGGTAAATTAACCTTGCTGAATCAAACTCTCTATGCCTGGAGCGTCTCTGCGTGAGATAAAATCATATTGACGATATAATTACAATGTTCAAGGATCTGTGAAATCTATTATGTTAGATTACAATCCCCTGGCTTGTATGCCTTCCTCTGAGGAACTACCTGATTCTGATGAAACACCTGTGGATAATGAATTACAAGATTTGATTCCTGGTTTACTCAAAGCTATCTTAGCTATGGCTTGGGCTGAACGCATGGATTGGTTTTTTGGTGTGGATATGGGTGTTTATTATGACCCTTATCAACCAGCAATTGTCCCTGATGGTTTTCTCAGTTTAGGAGTGGAACGGTTTTATGATGAAAATCTCCGCCCTAGTTACGCGATTTGGGAAGAAGAAAAAGTTCCTATTTTGGTTTTAGAAGTTGTTTCTCAAACTTATCGCGGTGAATATTCTACTAAAAAAGATGCCTATGCTAATTTGGGTGTTTTATATTATGTGGTTTATAATCCCACTCGTCGCCGTAAACCTCGGTTGGAAGTTCATAAATTAATTAATGGTATCTATCAATTACAAGATGGTAATCCTGTTTGGTTGCCAGAAATTGATTTAGGAATTGGTATAGAACGGGGAACTTATCAAGGCATTACCAGGGAATGGATGTATTGGTATACTCAACAAGGAAAACGCTTTTTAACACCAGAAGAACGCGCTGGAATTTTAGCAGAACGTTTACGGGCTTTGGGTGTAGATCCTGATAGTATAACTTGAAAGGGGGTCAAGTTTTAACTCAAGTTGCTAGTTATCTAGTTTAAGCTGGTTAATTGATCATTGGTGAAATTCCTGATTAAACTCTCTTGTTTTACTGTCACCTGTCACCTTTTCTCTAACTAGCAACTTACGTTATTAGCGAACTGACAAATCAGCGCTTACACTATCGCATCATCATGACCAATCTTAACCTAATCTCAGAATTTAAATGCTTTGATGGCACACTCGGCTTCTATTCTCATATTTCCACTACCTGTAACGGTGAAATGCGTTTTGCTGTCTATCAACCACCACAAGCAAGAAAAAAACCCTTGCCAGTGCTTTATTTTCTCTCCGGCTTGACTTGCAGAGAAGATAATTTTATGGTTAAGTCAGGGGCGCAACGGTGGGCATCTGAGTACGGAATTATAATAGTTGCACCAGATACGAGTCCGCGCAATACGGGAATTGTGGGTGAAGATGATGAATGGGATATTGGTACAGGTGCGGGCTTTTATGTAGATGCGACAGAGGAACCTTGGCGATCGCACTATCGGATGTATAGTTATATTATCGAAGAGTTACCATCTATAGTTAATAGCAATTTTCCCACCCAACCTGATAAACAAAGCATTTTTGGTCATTCAATGGGGGGACATGGGGCGTTAGTTTGTGCCATGAGAAACCCAAAACAATATAAATCAGTATCTGCCTTTGCACCTATTGTCGCACCTATGGGCTGTCCTTGGGGTAAAAAGGCGTTTAGCCTTTATTTGGGCAATAATCAAGAAAATTGGCGTGATTATGATGCTAGTGAATTAGTTCAAAAAGTAGGATATCACAGTCCAATTCTGATTGACCAAGGAACAGCCGATAAATTTTTAACTGCACAATTGTTACCAGATGTATTTGCACAAGCTTGTCTCAAAGTCAATCAGCCACTCAACTTGCGTTATCAACCAGGCTATGACCACAGTTACTATTTTATCTCTACCTTTATGAGCGATCACATACACCATCATGCGATCGCACTACATTGGTGATAATTTAAACCTGAAAGTCTTTTGTCAAGAGGCTTTCGGATCATTAATTCATGAACCTAAATGATTTTGTATTACCCCTGTTTTATGTTAAGACTTGAGTTGAACCACACAAACCCAGAGGAAAAGAGTTGATAATGAGTCTGGTTTGGCAAGCTGATTTTTATCGGAGTCCCCTGCGAGATGCAACAGGGCAGGTATTATGGGAGTTGTTGATTTGTGACGCAACTCGTAAATTTGAGTATGTAGCTACGTGTCCTCAGTCACAAGCAAATTCAAATTGGCTAACAGAACAATTTCAGGTAGCAGGTGCAGAAAAATTACCTGAAATAATTCAGGTATTTCGTCCTCAATCTTTAGGCTTAATTACCGCTGCTGGAAATAACTTAAATATTAAAGTTGCAGCTACCCGTCGCACTTTGGCGTTAAAAAAATGGTTGCAAGAAAAGCAATATCCCATAGCAGTTGATAAACCACCTCCATCACCATTACCAGAAAATCTCTGGGGAGAAGAATGGCGTTTTGCAACAATTCCCGCAGGTGATATTATCGATGAATTCACAGAACGTCCAATACCTATTTTACAAATACCAGAATTTTTGAAGCCCATTAATCTAGGTTTAGCCTCAACAGTTCCCGTTCCCGGTGTAGTAATTTATGGTGGCAGGCAATCTATGCGTTTAGCAAGATGGTTGCAAGAAGCCAATCCTGTGAGTTTAAATTATATTGCAGGTGCGCCAGATGGTTTAATTTTAGAAGCTGGTTTAGCAGATAGATGGATTTTGGCAACTTTTGAAGATGAAGAAGTTGCAGCCGCAGCAAAGGTATATGCACAGCGAAAACAGGTAAGTAAAGGATTGCATTTTTTATTAGTGCAACCAGATGATTCAGGCATGACTTACAGTGGTTTTTGGTTGTTGGGAGGGGAAGAGTAAAGCATTTTGTGGGCGATATATCTGAACTAAACAGAATGACAAGTACCTCCACACCTACTTCAAAATTCTTGAATTTATCGTATTGTTGCTCACAAATGGTCTAGGATTGCATATTACTGATAAATTTGTAAAAGATTTTCACCATTAAAATGAATCAAATGAGTTGCATCTTCTGCTACCCATACATCAGTTTCCCAGGAAATTTCTGGTAAATACTCCTTCATTGCTTTGCGGTCAAGAAAAGCTGTCACCATTACAAGCGGTATTGTAGAATTTTTGAACAAACTTTCAAGCTCAGTTTTACGTTTAGAATCAATTGCTCCATGTGATGTCACAGCTTCAATTAAAACTAACCAGTTTTGAGACTGAAAATGAATGATTATATCTGGCATTTTTCCATGAGTATCAATTTTAATTCCTAATTCCAGCAAAGCCGATTCATCAAAATATGCAAATTTTTCATCTGTATCACCAACATAAATTATGTTACTGTTAGGTGAAAAATTGGGACAAAAATCATTAATTATTTTCTGAATTAAAATATTTTGTCTCCCTAGTGACAGTGTGATTGATTTCAGGTTATTCATGATCATTTTATATGGAGATATTTCCATTAATTGTTAAAATGTGTTGAAAACATAATCTATTTGAGATTTAACTAAAAAATAATTGACAAATTTCTTCAGCGCAACTTTATAAGAAAATGGTATAATTAAAACATTCTCTTAAGCAATACCTTTATAAAAATAATTACAATGGTTCAAAAAATTGCCTTGTTCAATCACAAAGGTGGTGTTAGCAAAACCACCACTACTTTTAACTTAGGTTGGATGCTTGCTTCAAAGGGGAAGAGAGTAATTCTTGTAGATACAGACCCTCAATGTAATCTCACAGGTATGGCTCTAAAAGAAGAAACAGAAGACGATGAAGCAAGAATAGAAACAATTTACAATACACATTCCAATATTAAAACTGGTTTAGCTCCTGCTTTTGAGTCACAACCAAGAGCTATTGAAGCTGTAGATTGTATTCAGATTGAAGGTCAAGAAGGTCTATTTTTGTTACCTGGTCATGTGGGCTTTGCTGAATACGAAGTAACATTAGGTATAGCTCAAGAACTTACTGGATCAATTCATGCACTTAAAAACTTACCAGGTGCGATTTCTGATCTTTTAGAAAAAACTGCTAATAAATTTAATGCTGACTACATTTTAATTGATATGAGTCCCAGTTTAGGAGCAATAAATCAAAATTTATTAATGATTAGTGATTTTTTCTTAGTTCCAACAACTGCTGATTTCTTTTCAGTAATGGCAATAGATTCTCTGGCTAGAATTTTACCAAAATGGTGTGCTTGGGCAAGAAAGGCAAGCAAAAACCCTATATTAAAAGAAGCTACTTATCCATTTCCTGAATTTAGTTTGAAATTTTTAGGCACTATAGTTCAAAACTATAGAATTATCAGAGGTAAAGAAACAAAAGCATTTCAAACATGGATAGAAAAAGTAGAAAATACAGTTACGAATAAGTTAAAACCGGTTCTGGAGAAAAATAATTTATTATTACCTAATCAAGCTTATAATCAACAGGGGATAAATGATAGTTTCACCATGACAAAAATTTCTAACTTTAACAGTTTAATTGCTTTATCACAGCAACACTGCACGCCAATTTATGCCCTAACACCTGAACAGTTAGACCAACACGGTATAGTTTTAGAAGCCAATAAAAAAAAGCAAGACGAATTTAAAAAAACATTTTCCCATTTAGCAGACAAAATTATTGCATTATCATCCAGTTATGCAGTCAGCCCTTGATCAATTTCGTATTAGTATTCAGCGCGTTCGGGATTTAATTTCTCTGCATAACTCTATCAAAGCTCAAGCTACCGCTGCTCTTGATATTTCAGATATTTTACGATCTGCTTTAGTTCTGAGTGTAAGTGCTTTGGATTATTATGTCCATGAGGTTGTAACATTGGGTATGCTGGAAATTCATCGCGGAACACGCCCTGAACCAGCAGTAAATCGTAATGCTACTAAATCAAATTTTTCAAAGTTTAAAGTTTCTCTTGGTAGTGCGCGTGAAGATAGAAAAATAGCCATAGATATTGCTTCTTGGATAGAGAGTGAGATACAGCAAAATTATGGTGATGATTTTTTAGAACAGTGTCATCATATTCCCGATTTAATGCCTGTTATTGCTAATATGCTTTTAGAGCAATTAAATAATAACTTATGGTTAGAAAATGAACTAAGAAAAGAGTTTAGTAAATTAAGTTTTCAAACACCAGATAGTATTGCTGATGCAATTAGGTATATATCAAATCAGCCGTTATGGGATGAAGTAGCTAAGAAAACAAGTAGAACAGCTAAAGATGTGAAACAACAATTAAATTCTATCGTTTATCGCAGAAATAAAATAGCTCATGAAGCAGATATAGATCCTACTTATGGCTTAGGAAATCGATTGAATATAGATGAATCAATGGTTAATGATGCAGTTAACTTTATTGAGCAAGTGGTTGAGAGTATTCATCAAATTTTATAGCTGCGTTATTTTCCCACAACCACCCCCCAACTTAGATACAATCTATAAACTGAACATAACCCTGACTAACCAAAATGACAAGCACCCCTACCCTCAAACTCCCCGAACTCCTAGCACCTGCGGGTAACTGGGAATGCGCTAAAGCAGCAGTAGAAAATGGTGCTGATGCAATTTACTTTGGTTTAGATAAGTTTAACGCACGGATGAGGGCTGAGAATTTCACCGAAGCAGACTTACCTGAATTAATGGAATTTCTGCACCTGCGGGGAGTCAAAGGTTACGTCACCCTAAATACCCTGATTTTCCCTCAAGAACTCACTGAAGCACAGCAATACCTCAAAACTATCATTTCTGCTGGTGTTGATGCCGTCATCGTTCAAGATATCGGTATTTGTCGCCTGATTCGTCATCTTTCCCCCGACTTTCCCATTCACGCTTCAACGCAGATGACTATTACCAGTGCGGCGGGGGTAGAATTTGCAAAATCTCTTGGTTGTCAATTGGTAGTTTTAGCGCGGGAATGTTCCATTACAGAAATTAATAAAATTCAACAACAAATATCTCAAAAAAATACTTCCCTACCTTTAGAAGTTTTCGTTCACGGTGCTTTGTGCGTCGCATATTCTGGACAATGTTTAACCAGCGAAGCACTAGGTGGACGTTCTGCAAACAGGGGAGAATGCGCTCAAGCTTGTAGAATGCCTTATGATTTAATTGCAGATGGTGAAGTTGTCGATTTAGGTAATAGAAAATATTTATTAAGTCCTCAAGATTTAGCCGGTTTAGAAGTTTTACCGGAGTTGGTTAAATCTGGAGTGACTTGTTTAAAAATAGAAGGACGTTTGAAAGCACCGGAGTATGTTGCTAACGTTACTCAAGTTTATCGAAAAGCTTTAGATAAAATCATGGAAACTAATATAGAGACATTTCATAAAACGTCTCTACAGAAATCATCTGTTTTGCGTAAAGATCAATATAATTTAGAAATGGCTTTTTCTCGCGGACTTTATACAGGTTGGTTTGAGGGAATTAATAATCAAGAATTAGTTCATGCAAATTTCGGGAAAAAACGCGGTGTTTATTTAGGAGAAGTTACCCGCATTAGCAATGAACAAATAACAATAAAACTAGAAGCACCTGTTAAACCAGGTGACGGAATTGTTTTTGATTGTGGACATCCAGAAATGCAGGAAGAAGGGGGAAGAATATATGCAGTTGTGGAAAGAGGGAAAGACGCAATATTAAGCTTTGGTAGAAATCATTTGAATTTTCGACGGATAAATATAGGTGATAAAGTTTGGAAAACTAATGATCCAGAACTTGATAAACAAATCCGTCAAAGTTATGCTGGAGAAACTCCTCAATTTCAACGACCGATTAATATAGAAGTGTATGGAGAAATTGGAGAAAACTTAATAGCGATCGCTCGTGATATATTTGGTAATATAGTCCAAGTAGAATCAGAAATATTGCTAGTGGAAGCACATACTAAACCTCTCACTACAGAAAGGGTAAAAGAACAATTTGGACGTTTAGGCAATACTTCTTTCTATTTAGACAATTTTATAAATAATCTCAATGGTAATATTATGTTACCCGTGAGTGAATTAAACCGAATGCGTCGGGAAATAGTCACTCAATTAGAAGAATTAAGAAGTAAACCCAAACTTTGGCAATTAAATCATCATGGAAAATGGCAAGATTTAATTACTTCAGAATTTTCCACTATTTCAGCTTCTCCTTCCCTGATTGTTTTAGTTAGAAATATCAACCAACTCAAAGCAGCATTAACAGCAGATATCAAAATAGTTTACTGTGAATTTGAAAATCCTCGCAATTATCAAGAAGCTATCAAAATAGTGCGAGAATGTGAACAAGAAATCAGTGTCTTTGTCGCACCACCCCGCATAACTAAACCTGGAGAAACCTGGATTTTAAAACAAGTCCGCGCTGCTAACGCTGATGGTTATTTAATCAGAAATTATGATCAATTGGAATATTTTGCTAATGAAAGATGTGTTGCTGACTTTTCTTTAAATATTGCTAACCCACTCACAGCAGACTATTTAAAACAACGCTTTAATTTAGAAAGATTAACAGCATCCTACGACTTAAATGTTAACCAACTCGAAGATTTAATTACAAATTACGCACCCCAAAACTTTGAAGTTACGATTCATCAACGAATACCAATGTTTCACATGGAACACTGTGTATTTTGCGCTTTCCTATCTGAAGGAACAGATTATACTAACTGCGGTAGGCCATGCGAAAAACAAGAAGTCAAAATTAAAGACAGAGTAGGTAGTGAACACATTCTCAAAGCTGACGCAGGATGCCGCAATACAGTATATAATAGCACTGCTCAAACTGGTGCAGAATACGTGCAACGGCTGATATCATTGGGTTTACAGCACTTCCGCATTGAATTTCTCAACGAAACACCGGAACAAGTAACAAAAACAATACACCGTTATCGTCAACTCCTCCAAGGAGAAATCACAGGTTCTCAACTTTGGAGAGAATTAAAACTACAAAATCAATTAGGTGTAACCCGTGGTGCGTTAAGTAAAATATAGCTAACTTGAGACAGGTAGTATTACAATACTTGTAAACATTGTTTACTACTTATTATGTCAAGTTTAGCGCCTCAGTGTCAGCAATTACAAGCTCAAGTTGAATCTATTTTACAACTGTTGCACCAAGAAGCGACTTTGCGTTCTCAAGATATTACACCTGTGCAAATTTCTTTGGATAAAGCAATTTCTCCAAAGTTTGAAATTGTGTTTGCAGGTGCTTTTAGTGCGGGTAAATCAATGTTGATTAATGCACTATTAGAGAGGGAATTATTATATAGTGCAGAAGGACACGCGACTGGGACAGAATGCAAAATTGAGTATGCACCAGCAGATTCAGAAAGAGTTGTTTTAACCTTTTTGAGTGAAGTAGAAGTCCGTGAACAAGCGGTTTCTTTGTGTCAAGAATTGGGATTTAATACAGTAGAAAATATTAATCAATCTGATGTAATTGATTTATTGCGTCAAGGTTGTATGGTAATTATTCAACAGGAAGGTGGAGAGAGTAAATCAGAACGAGGAAAACAAGCAAAAGCGTTAATTTTGTTATTAGAAGGATATGTAACAAACCGCGATCGCATCAACACGGTTAATAATGCTACATACTCAATGGAACAATTCAATTTTACCAACCTCAAAGAAGCAGCAGGATATGCGCGAAGAGGTAGTAATAGCGCAGTTTTGAAGCGAATAGAATATTACTGTCATCATCCGCTTTTAGAAGATGGCAATGTCATTATTGACACACCTGGAATTGATGCACCCGTAGAAAAAGATGCACAATTAACCTATGCAAAAATTCAACATCCAGATACATCAGCAGTAGTATGTGTTCTCAAACCTGCTGCTGCGGGTGATCTAACGAAGGAAGAAACTGAATTATTAGAAATAATGCGGGAGAATGCAGGTATTAGAGACAGGGTTTTTTATATCTTTAACCGCATTGATGAAACTTGGTACAATAATCAACTCCGACAAAGATTAGAAGATTTAATTAATGGCCAATTTCGAGATAGTAGCAGAGTTTATAAAACCAGCGGGTTACTAGGTTTTTACGGAAGTCAACTTAAACAAACAACAATTTCAGATAGATTTGGGTTAGATTCGATTTTTGTTGAAAGTGTGAAAGGTTTAGATGGGAGAGAAGAAACACCGCAATTTATTAATGAGTTTAATCGCTATTGTGCTAATTCTGGTAAATTGTCTCCCAGTCAATTTCGTATTTCTGTAAACAGCTTTGAAACACCTAATGAAAACTATGTGAGAATTTTAAAAGAACAGGGAACACCATTAATCAAGCAACTCATTCAAGATAGTGGTGTTGAAGAATTCCGCACATCAATTACACGCTATCTCACAGAAGAAAAACGTCCGCAGTTATTTAAAAACCTCGCTGATGATTTAGAAGATATTTGCATTAAACTCAAGAAACACTATCAAAATGTGCAGATTGACTTAGATAGTCAACCACGAGAAATCGAGAGTATGAAAGAATATGAGTTGCAAAAATTAAATCAGCAACTCCAGCAAGTTGGTAGAGATTTTAGTCAACATATTCATGAAGAAGTCAACAAATTAATTAATAATAATTGTGAGGAATTTGAAGCAGACTTTCGACAATTACAATCACGCATGATTCGTCGTCTTGATGAATTACTAGATACATTTTCTGTTGCAGAAGTTTATCGTCGTGCCACATTGAGTCATCCCCGCAATGCAACGGCACCATTATTAGCTATTTTAGTAGAGGCTTTTTATTATCTCTCAAATCAATTGGAAGACATTTTAATAGACTCTTGTCAACAAGTAAATGCTAATCTATTCCAGCAGTTAATGGAAAAGATTAGAAAATCAGAATATTACCGTCAATTGTATCGTTTATTAGGGAATGATGGGGGAATTGAATCAGAAATAAAATTGATAGAAAAACAAGTTTCTCAAGCTTTGGTAAATGCTGCTAGGGTGGAATGCGATAGATTTGTGAGAGAAAGTCCCAGATTTTACGATGAAGGAACATTTTCCATCTATCAATTTCGGCAAACATTACAACAAACATCACAAGGTTATGATGCAGAAAGTATAATTGAAGCTGAACCAGCAATTAGACAATTATTGAAGTTAGACTTTGAACCGAAAGTTGAAACTACCATTCGTAAATCTTTCCGACAGACTATCAACCAAACCATCAAAACTCAGTTGTTACCAATGGGGGAAAAACAAGCAGATGATATTTTACAACAATATCCTCATGCGCGTGCTTATTTAGAGAAAACATTGGAACAAGAAGCTGAGGAAAAAATTGCTAATAATCAGCGTTTGTTGAGTCAAGTTGCGGAGAAAGTTGAGGAGTACAATACAGCAGTTGCGGGAATTAATAGTTGTTTACAAGCGATGCAGTTATATGAACATTTGCTGCCGATAATTGGGGAAGAAGAGGTATAGTATAATATTTGGGGTGAATGCAGGGTTTTTCTGTGTTCACCTAATAAGAGTTTTCTCACGCAAAGGCGCAGAGAGGAGGAGAGATGGAAGATAATTTTGAATTTATTGGTTGTAATGAGGATGATGTGATATCTTCTGGTAGTGCAATGTTTAAATCACAAAAATTAAAGGGGAAAATCAAGAGTTTATTTAATAAACGAAAATTAGGAGAGGAATTAACAAATTCTTTAAAAAATGAAAATTTGTATTTAAATATTCCTGCAATAAATAGAGAACATATAGGCAAGAAGGGAGTGATAACTGGCAGTCTGGATAGAATCCTTTATGAAAAATGGTTTGACGAAGGAATACCATGCGAAATACTCAAATTGCGTTCTGGAGGATGGAAAAAAGGAAAAGTAAAAATTAATCTTGAGATATCTATAGAATTTTGTCCTGATGAACCAGAAATTGAAGAAATCAAAGAACCGGAATCACCTCTTGATGATTTACGACGGATGATAAATGATGCTACATCATAAATTAATTAGTCCACGCAGGTGGACTTTGTTTGTGTAGACGCGATTTCTAATCGCCAGGTTCAAGATAAGAATATTCTCACGCAAAGGCGCAAAGACGCAAAGGAAGAAAGAAATGGAAGATAATTTTAAGTTGATAGAGTTTAATGATGATGATGTTATAGATTTTGGAGGTAATACATATAAAATTAATAAATTTATAAAAGCTGTGATTAAATCAACTAATTATTCACTAGCACACGAATTGTACTCTCAGCTAGAAAATCAAAGTATATGTATAAATTCGAGTGATTGTGATAATTGGTTTAATGAAGGCATAGATTGTGAAATTTTAAACTTAGGTTCTAAATCTTGGAAGAAAGGAAAAGTTAAATTTAAACTCAGCGTTGAATTTTACGTTGAAGAAAACACAGAAATCAAAGAACCGGAATCACCCCTTGATGATTTACGACGCATGATAACCGATGCTACATCATAACTCTTACCTTTGCGTCTTTGCGCCTTTGCGTGAGATAAAAACATGAACAAAACCCCACGTATTATAATACCCCCAGAAGTCAGAACCTACGTTTTCCAAAGGGATAAATATCAGTGTCAAAGCTGCGGTAAAACTTCCCAAGAAACTAACCTCAGCATTGATCATATTATCCCTTTGTCTCGTGGTGGTAAAAACGATATTAGTAATTTACAAACTCTCTGCTTAACTTGTAATCAACAAAAAACTGATAAAATTGACAATCGTTTTCACCGACATTTCGATATTTAACCCAAAATGCAACCTGTACGCGGAGGAACAGTTAAATCAAGAACTTTATTATTCCATTCAACTTCCCCAGTACCAAATAAAATTTGATTAGGTTGAGTTTGTAAATTGCTACAATCTACATTACCTGTTGCGGTTGCTGTTCCCACATTCACAGCAATAATTAATTCCTCAGTTCCCAATGTTCGCGCAAATATATACAGCGTTCCCTGTGCATAAAGAATCTTATAATCCCCAATACGCAAAGCTTGATATTTATGACGTAGAGAAATTAGTTGTTTATGAGTATGAAGAGTTTCTAAATTCCAATTTGCTTCTAAAGGAAACCCCCGACGAGAATCTGGATCTAATGCACCGGGTAAACCAATTTCATCACCATAATAAATACTAGATGCACCAGGGAATGTGAGTAAAAGTAAAGTTGCTAATTCTGTACTTGGGATATCACCACCAGCAATGGTAATTAATCTAGCTGTATCGTGACTTGCGAGTAAATTAAGTTGGGTTAGCTGAATTTCCCAAGGATAAAGTGCGAGTAATTCTTTAATTTTAGCAGCGTATTCAGCCGCAAATAATGGTGGGGATGCTTGATAATCACGGCCTTGTACTTGTTCCAAGTCTACTCTGTCGCCTGTGGTAAAGGCAATAGTTGGCCCAGTAAATAAGTAATTCATTACTCCATCAAATTGGGTTCCATCTAACCATTCACGGGAGTCTCCCCACACTTCTCCGACGATATAAGCATCTGGATTAATAGCTTTTACTCGTTGACGAAATTCTTGCCAAAATCCAGGAGTTTTAATTTCAAAGGGTACATCTAAGCGCCAACCATCAATGCCGAATTTAAGCCAATATTCGGCAATTTCCATGATGTATTCTCGTACTTCTGGGTTATCATGATTAAATACTGGTAAAGAGCGGATTCCTGCCCAACCTTCATAGTTTGCAGGTGCATCACCTGTATATGGTGCAAGTGGCCAACCTTGGATTTTAAACCAATTTACCCAAGGTGAATGAGGTCCATTTTCTAAAATATCATGAAAAAAGAATATACCGCGACTCGCATGATTAAATACTCCATCAAGAACGACTTTAATACTGCGTTCATGTGCAGCATCTAGAAATTCTTTAAATGCTTCATTTCCTCCCAAAAGTGGATCAACTTGATAATAATCATGGGTGTGATAGCGGTGATTGCTTGCAGATTGAAAGATGGGTGTGAAGTAAATGGCGTTAATTCCTAAGCTTTGGATATAGTCTAATTGTTCCACTATGCCCCATAAATCCCCACCTTTATAACCTTGAAGTGTGGGGGTAGCTTCCCAATCTTCCCAATGCGCTTCATTTAATAAACGTTTATGTGGTTGTTTGCTTCTAGCGAATCTATCAGGGAAGATTTGATAGAAAACGGCGTGTTTAACCCAGTCTGGTGTTTGAATTTGCATAAATTTTGTCCTTTACTCCATTAGTACACTTCACCGCTAACTCAATTATTGTTATAATGTAAGTACATCAAGTATATACATACTAAATGAGCAGCTCCTACAATATCCGCAGCACCAAAATTGGTAATAGTGCAGGTTTTCGGCTACCTGCTGATTTTTATCGTGAACATCCCCAGTTTGCAAATGCAGATGGTTGGATTGAGGTTTTATCCCCAGATACAGCAATCGTGCGAATTGTTCCTCAATCGGGTGATGATGAAGATGCAGAAGACTCCCTATTAATGCGGCTATTTCTCGATTTTGCAACTACAGAAGCCTTAAAAAATAATACGCTGCAACCATACACCACAGAAATGTCTGAAATTGCTCATAAACTAATTGAAGGTGTGCAATTAGACAATGAGTAAGTTTGTCAGTAATAATTGGGAAATTTATTTTCATCCCCAACTATTTGGTAGTCAATATCAAGCATTATCAAACCGCGTTGCTAATTTGCGAGAACAATTACTAGAAGCAAAGTTTAAAACTCATGCAACAGTGAAACTTTTTGCCGCAATTACTATAGCAATTGAAACCAAAATTCCCTCTGATCCCTTTGCTAGTCATTTTGCATTAATGGGTGCTTTAAAATGCTATAGTCGAGTGAAAAAAATGGGTTTACCGGAACGATACAGACTATTTTTTCGGGTGTTTGACACACCAGAATTAAAAGCAATTGTGATTTTGTGGTTAGGGTTCCCACGTAAAGAGGGTGCTAAGAATGATTGTTATCAGGTATTTACTAAAATGGTAGCACGAGGGGCTTTTCCAGATAGTTTAGATGAATTGTTAGCAGATTGTGAGGTGAATTTGGATGAACTGAACTATTTGAGAAACAATTTTCGGCTTTGCTGAATTCACGTATGAAATTAAAAAAATTATGCAACTGCCCAGTTTTTAGGTAAATGAACAACTGAAAGTTGTTCTAAATCTGCAACACACGAGCTAAGAATTGGGGTAGGGGCAGGATTATTAATAATAATAAAGCGATCGCACTTAATCCCAAAATATCACGTCCGTTATCCAGTTCTGTGACATCGTTCAGCGCTGGTTCGTCAATTAAGGGAATAAATAATAACAGAATTGCCCACAGCAGAAATTCCCTACGGATAAAAGACAGCATTAGCAACAACAAACGAGCGATTTGACCAATTATAACTGCGGTGCGTTGTCCAAACATGGCATGGACAATATGACCTCCATCAAGTTGTCCCACGGGCATCAAATTTAATGCTGTGACAATTAGTCCTAAAAAACCAGCTACTGCTACGGGGTGTAAATTCAGGGCAGATTGGGCTGTTAATTCACTTCCCAAGGCTAATTTTGAAAGTAAGGCTAATAGAATTGAATATTTAGGATTAAGGGCATTGGGGTTTAACAGTCCCATTTTTTCGCTCAAAGGTACTACTTCTGAATGGGCTAAACCCCAGATAAGTAGAGGTAAAGTGGCAATAAAACCAGCAATCGGCCCAGCAATACTGACATCAAATAATGCTTTGCGGTGGGGAATAGGACTACGCATTTGAATAAATGCACCAAAAGTTCCCAAGAAAAAAGGCACAGGGATAAAATAAGGCAGGGTCGAGCGAATTTTATGGAATCGAGCCGTGAAATAGTGACCAAGTTCATGTATACCCAAAATGGTGATTAATCCTAAGGCATAGGGTAAACCATTGGTGAGTAGAGTGAGGTCAGATTTGAGTTTCGTTAATTCCACCCCAGCAATTTGCGAGCCGATTAAGGTGGTGGTGAATAAAGTCAGTAACAACAGTGAAAGGGCTACTGCGGCTTGGGTTAAATTTTCTGAAGCGCTTTTTGTATTTTGTCTAGCAGCTTGGGTATTGGGAACGAGTACAAAGAAGGGTTTATCATTCATACCTTCTTGAAATATCACCAAAAAGCGATCGCCAAATAGCCCTTCAATATTTGTTTTAATCTGGTGATAAGCTTGATTGGCCGTAGTTCGCAACTGACCACGACAAATCACTGCTTGGGGTCGATACTCAATGTTTTGTAGGTAGTATACAGACCAAGGGAAACAATTTCGCAGATTAGTTTCTTCTGCCGGCTCAATGGGACGCACTAGTGATGGTTCGGAGGTAGGATTATTAGCTGATTGTGATCCTGTCGTTTGATCTTGAGTCTGGGTATCTCCTGGGACTCTACGCCCTGACAGAAACAAAAACCAGTATAGCAGCAGAGAAACCACCAAAGGCCAGATAATCAGCCCTGGTGGAGGTGGTTGTTTTGTGCCATAGATCAAAGTCCAACCGCTTAAGATCAATGCAGGTGTCATTAATACCAGCCACAATAACCACACTGGTGTCCTGGTGATATGAGCAACGCTGCGCTGCACTATTAGATAAGTAGCTAGACCCAGTAAGAGAAGAAACCAAAATGCCATGTTATGTTCACTAATTTGGACAAAAAAAGTAGTTCAGGACTGCCTTGCTATTTCCTGCCAAGACGCTGACGCAAACAGGAGTTCATGATCAAGGAAGTAGAAATACAGAAGCTGCAAAACTTATCACTGATTTAACAGATTTAAGAATTTCACCGCAGGGAGGATTTTTTCGGAAATAAAAGGGCTTAACCTCGATGGATATGGGTTATTCTGTACATTGAAAACGCCTTCCCCCCAAAAATTCTCTTCAGGTAGCATTACTCCTATTTAAAGAGACCTACTAATGAAATAAGAATTCTTGATTTTGAAATTATTTGATTTATGTCTCTTGCATCTCAACAACCAAGTTATACAATTAAGCCTCCTCAGACTGTACTTTCTGGTCAAATGCCAGTCGGAGAAATCCTTTCTACTTCAATTGAAACAGAATCAGCATCTACCGACTTGGGCATCAACAAAATTTTTGCCTTTCCACCAAATCGAGATACATTAGGTGGAACTTCTTATCTTATTGTAAGAAATGAAGGTAATATTCTCATCGACTGCCCGTCTTTAGAGCAAATTAATCAGAATTTTTGGGAATGCCTGGGGCAAACTACACAAACACAGAAAGGTGTAAGTTGGTTGTTTATAACCCATCGTGGTGCTATTGGTAAAACAGCAGAAATTCAACAAGCCCTTGATTGTGAGATTCTCATTCAAGAGCAAGAAGCTTATTTATTACCTGGCTTAAATGTCACTACCTTTGGTCAAGAATTTACTCTTGATACCACCACACAAGTTATCTGGACACCTGGACACTCTCCAGGCTCCTCATGTCTATATTATCGTGAATTTGGGGGAGTTCTCTTTTCGGGGCGGCATTTAGTCCCCAACCTGCAAGGTGAACCTGTGCCATTACGTACAGCAAAAACCTTTCACTGGCCTAGACAACTAAAAAGTGTTCAAACTTTGCGCGATCGCTTTACACCAGAAACTCTACAATACATTTGCCCCGGCGGTAACATCGGTTTCCTTCGAGGCAAACACTTTATAGATCAAGCTTATCAGCGATTGGAGGCAGGAGGCAGGGGGCAGGAGGCAGGGGGCAGGGAGCAGGAAGAATAAAGATAAATACTCTCCCCATCACTCCATTACTCCATCACTGCGAACCAGCTACTACCAAATTTTTGGTCAACAATTCCAAAGCGGCTTGATATTGACTGTCTGCTTCTGTGGCAATTTGGTCACGGGTGATTGGTGTTTGGGGAATTACTGTGTCTGGTTTAATACCGAGTTTGTTAATGTCTCGATGGTTGGGAGTTTCATATTTAGCAATTGTCACTGCCAATCCAGAACCATCGGATAATTCAAATAACGATTGAATTAGACCTTTACCAAAGGTAGTTTCACCTACTAACAGGGCGCGACCATTATCTTGCAACGCACCGGCTAGAATCTCACTAGCACTAGCAGTTCCTTGATTTACCAAAATTACTAACGGGTCTGGTGTTAAGGCTTGTCCAGAGGCTTCAAAATTGCCCTGGATACCTTGACGATTGACCGTGTAGACAATTGTTCCAGAATCTAACCACTGACGGGCTACTTCAATTCCTGCTTGTAATAAACCCCCTGGATTATTTCGCAAATCGAGGATATAGGCAGCCGCGCCTTTTTTTTCTAAACTAGAAATAGCGTGTGCTAACTCCATAGCCGCATTAGCATTAAATTGAGTGAGACGGAGGTAGCCAATGGGTTTTCCTTGGGGGGATAAACGCAAATCAGCTACAACAGGATTAAGTTCAATGCGATCGCGCACCAAAATAATTTCCTTGTCTGTTTCACCCTCTCGGCCAATCAAAAGTGATACCACACTGCCAATGGGTCCACGCATTCGAGACGCAGCTTCATCAAGAGTCAGATTTTCTGTAGATAATCCTTCAATCTTCAAAATGCGATCGCGTGATCTTAACCCAGCTTTCTCTGCCGGCGAACCCTCAATAGGTGTAATTACCTCCAAAATACCCGTTTGGGGATTGAGGGCAATTTGCAAACCCACACCCGTTAGTTCTCCAGAAGTATTAACTTGCAAACTGCGGTACTGCTCTGGGTCTAGAAACCTCGTAAAAGGGTCATCAAGGCTTTTCAGCATCTTCTGAATTGCCGTGTATGCTGCCTGGTCATTTAGCAGCGGCTTTTTGAGAGCCTGTTGCCGCACATTCGACCAGTTTTGATGATTAAACGTCTCATCCAGATAAGAGCGATTTACAATTCGCCACACCTCAGAAACCAGCTTTTGTTCCTGAGTCAAAGCGATCGCAGGTGAGATGAATGCGCCAAAAATCAAGCAAAAACCCAATAGTAAGGAAAATCCCCACCGAAAAACCTTTTTATTCATGTTCACCTCAACCCAAATTAGCTCTAACTGTCCAGTTGCCACGTTTTTGATGAAATCTATCTCTCGACTATGTTACTTTTTTTATAGAAGAGGTGCATTGCTCTCATCAAGTTGTCATCAACAGCTGCTGTGCATATCCCTCCTCAAAAACGATAAAATCTACTTTGGAACCAACATTTTCAGCGTTGGCTTGCAAAGAGATCGCAATATATTCGATATTTACAGAGTGTTAAGTTTCTGAAAATCTTAACGATTCTGCAAGAAAGCTACTCTTTGTGAAAATCCCAAAATTGCTATTGGGAGATTTATCAACCGCAACCAATTTTTAGGAACTTAAGATTGTATGGCCAACGTTTATGACTGGTTTGAGGAACGCTTAGACCTTGAAGCGCTCGCTGAAGATGTAACCAGTAAGTACGTCCCTCCCCACGTCAACATTTTCTATTGTCTAGGTGGAATTACCCTCGTTTGCTTCCTCATCCAGTTTGCCACTGGATTTGCGATGACATTCTACTACAAACCCACAGTAGCTGAAGCTTATTCCTCCGTAGAGTACATCATGAATGAAGTCAGCTTCGGTTGGCTAATTCGCTCCATTCACCGCTGGTCAGCCAGCATGATGGTGCTGATGATGATTCTGCACGTCTTCCGAGTTTATCTAACCGGTGGTTTCAAAAAACCCCGCGAACTGACTTGGGTAAGTGGAGTCATCCTCGCTGTCATCACAGTTTCCTTCGGTGTGACTGGTTACTCCCTACCTTGGGATCAAGTTGGTTACTGGGCTGTAAAAATCGTTAGTGGTGTACCCGAAGCAATTCCCGTAGTTGGTGTTCTAATTTCTGACCTACTACGTGGTGGTTCTAGCGTCGGTCAGGCGACCCTAACCCGCTACTATAGCGCCCACACCTTTGTTCTACCTTGGTTAATTGCAGTATTCATGCTGTTCCACTTCTTGATGATCCGCAAACAAGGTATTTCTGGACCTTTGTAACTGAAAATTATCACTAAATAGGTACAAACTGTTTCCAGATCAGAGTCGTTTGTTTTAAACTTAGGGCAAATAACATTTAAGTGAAAAACAAACACTATTCCCTGAAGCTGTAAGCATTGAAAGCTACAAAAACTTATTTCAACTAGCAAGACAGAACTTAGTGTCATACTAAATTTGTGGCTTTCAACCAGACGCACAAGCGTGCGGCTTACCTAAATAGCTGATGGCTTTCACAAATGCTTTAACTTAATTTAAGCAGGAGAGCAAATTTCAAAATGTCAACGCAAAAAAAACCGGATCTCAGTGATCCTCAGTTAAGAGCCAAACTTGCCAAAGGCATGGGTCACAACTATTATGGTGAACCCGCTTGGCCTAATGATTTGCTCTACGTGTTCCCAATCGTGATTATGGGTTCATTCGCTTGTATCGTCGCTCTAGCAGTGCTAGATCCCGCAATGACTGGTGAACCAGCTAATCCTTTTGCTACCCCCTTAGAAATTTTGCCAGAGTGGTATCTGTATCCCGTTTTCCAGATTTTACGCTCTCTTCCTAACAAACTGTTAGGAGTACTGGCAATGGCTGCTGTACCCTTGGGTTTGATTCTCGTTCCCTTCATTGAGAACGTGAATAAGTTCCAAAACCCCTTCCGTCGTCCAGTAGCAACAACAGTATTTTTGTTTGGTACTTTTGTAACTATCTGGTTAGGTATTGGTGCTGCATTACCATTAGATAAATCTCTGACTTTGGGACTGTTCTAACTGAGTTTTTCCCACAAAGTACTGTAATGCCTGTGAGTTTAAAGAGCATATACCTAAGTTATGAGTCTAACAACTTAGCCGCAAGGCTTATATAGTCCATTAGTCACTCATATTCCTGGCTAATATGCTTTTGAAAACACACAGGCATTAATTTTCAAAGTCTAGTTTTTGTCTGGAATTTACAGTTTTGGATCTAAAATAAAATCTGTTCCCAAATCTCAAACCAACAAAACTAGCATTTTTCATTTACTTAATATTCAAGTCACGGTCAATGCTTACCATAGTGCAGCAAGACCATTTGACAGTGAAGAGCGATCTTAAGCTCTTAAACCAGGTGCAACAATGGTTTGAACAATTCTGTCTACAATATTTAACTCAATACGGCTGGTCAGAAAGCCAACTCTATCGCCTCAATTTAGCATTAGCAGAAGGCTTTACCAACGCAGTTCGCCACGCTCATCGTTCTTTACCGCCAGACACAACAATAGATATTGAAGTGAGTCTGTGGGTTGACCGACTAGAAATGAGAATTTGGGATTATGGAAAACCGTTTAATCCTGACGCGATCATTGAGCCAGAGCCAGGTACTCTACAAGTAGGTGGGTATGGATGGTTTCTCCTCCGGCGCTTGGCAGATCATGTTACTTATGAACGTGATACTGATAACAGAAATTGTCTGCTGATTGTCAAATATTGTCTGGAAGGGCAACATTAGCTTAACCCTCTGCTGTCAAATTGGGATGAAACCTTAATTTTTAACAGGTTATGAACCTGAAAATTGTCGATTTATCCAATAGTGATCAAAGAAGATTAAGCAGAAAAAAGCCCTTTTTATAGCAGAATTCAGAATTCAGGAGTCAGGAGTCAGGAGTAAAACTGGCTTGCTGTCTGGCTTTGAATTTAGATTCTGTACTTCATCTTAACGGGTGACAAGGTGGTTAAATTTTTGTTTAAGCCAAGTCAAAAAGCAAGATTTCCGCGCTGAGATTTGTACTAATTTCTAGTTGCTCTTCTCCAGTAATTTGCACCCCGTCACCGGCTCTTAGTTCTTGACCATTGAACGTTGCTTCACCAGTTACTATTTGTAACCAGGCATAACGATGAGACTGGACATGATAATTTACAACATCACCCTTCTCTAAAATAGATGCATATAAGTCAATATCTTGGTGAATAGTTACAGCATTATCACGTCCATCTTTAGCTGCGATTAATCGCAGTTTTCCTCGCTTTTCTTCCACAGAAAAAGCCTTTTGGTCATACCTTGGTGATAATCCTGGTGTATCTGGTAACATCCAAATTTGCAATAAATGCAATTCTTCAGTTTTTGAGTGATTAAATTCACTGTGCATGATACCAGTACCAGCACTCATAATTTGTGCGTCACCGGGACGAATTACTGAACCTGTACCCAAACTATCTTTATGTTCAACCGCACCTGATACAACATAGGTAAGGATTTCCATATCTCGATGTCCGTGAGTAGGAAATCCAGCCCCAGCAGCAATGCGGTCATCATTAATCACTCTTAAAGAACGAAATCCCATGCGTTTGGGATCATGAAAATGACTGAAGGAAAATGTATGATAACTATCAAGCCAGTCAATTTGACTATGACCGCGTGAATTTCCGTCATGAATTATGTAGTTAATCGTATTTTGAGACATCATATTAAGTCCTACGAAAGTTCATAAATTATTTAGGATTACTATATATTTTAAGATGTTCCCATATAAGATGAAAAGTACGCACTTAAAAGTTGCATACTTACCAAAAAGATACTATTAAAACTCGCTTTATTCCTGACTGTAGAGACGTTACATGGAACGTCTCTACGGGATTTACAGCAGATTACAGATAAATGAGATCAGAATTTAAATTCAAAGCCCAGATATCAAGTCTGTTTTGTTCCTGACTCTTGACTCCTGCTGTATTTGGCTCAATATCACTTAGAATTAGTAGTACTAATTATTTGGGATTTTGCGTGTATCTGCTGATACTGTTCTTGTAAATCCCGAATTGAAAACAGGACATCAAATTTCAACCCATGAGACTGATATAACTCTGCTCCCCCCTGTAATCGGTCTATCAAAGAAATTACCCTATTGACTGTATAACCTGCTGCTTGCAATCGCTCTACAGCTTTCAGTGCAGATTGCCCAGTTGTAACAACGTCTTCTAAAACCACTACTTTTGCACCTTGTGGCAAACTGGGGCCTTCAATATAAGCCATTGTCCCATGACCTTTCGCTTCTTTGCGAATAATCAAAGCTGGTAGGGGTCGATTTTCATAGGCAGAAACGACACTTACTGCTGAAACTATGGGGTCAGCCCCCAAGGTTAAACCTGCCACTGCTTGTGTATCTTCCGGTAATAGTTGTAACAAAAGTCTGCCTACTGCCAAAGCACCTTGAGGGTGGAGTGTTACTTGTTTACCGTTAATATAGTAAGAACTCTGCTGTCCAGAAGAGAGAACAAAATCACCTTCTTGATAAGCAAGTTGGCAAAATAAATCTAGTAACTTCTGACGCAGGGTTGTTAAATCAGTAGTAGTTGCCCAAATATCCGATTGGTTAGATGTTTCAGTAGAATTAGACATTACAAACAATTAAAAGTTGTGCTACACCAAAGGTTAAACTCATGAGAGTTCTGAAATTAAGCTTAAATTAAGATTCGTCCAAAAATTGAGGAGTAGTAAATATGGGTATAAAATGGCAAGGCTTTGGTGGATTACTAGTACTTCTAGCTACTAGTACTGCCTTTCCTGTAGTTGCTCAGATGCAAACAGATAATTATGAAACAACGAGTGATAGCTTCGAGAGAGCTTATTTTCGACATGATCCTAATTTTTACGATAATGGCAGTTTAAAGCGTCAAGTAGATTCTTTGGTGGGGCCTGGAGGTAAGTTCGGAACAACTTTCCCTGATAATGAAATCGCTAAAGATGCTGAGTTGGTTAACACTCTTTATCGCGATGTTCTGACTCAACAAGCTATGAATGATCCATATCTTCGTACCCCTGATTTACCGAATCCTTACGACACTTCTCTGTTGATGTCTCCTCGGTACAATGCTAATCAGCTAAAAGTTGGTACTGAATATAACTTTGATACTTTAACTTCTCGTTAAATATTCTGTTTGCTGCTTTTGTGCTGAGTGCTGAGTGCTGAGTGGTATTCAGTTACGCTCAGGACTCAGGACTGAAAAATTTTTTTATGCGTCTTTGTGTCCGTAGCTAGGCTTGATAGTTTAAGTAGGTAGGCACAAATAAACCTAACTATGTAACAAAATATAAAATCATCAAAACCCTTGCGATTGCTAAAGCCTCCGGCACGCTACGCGAACACTCTGTTACGCTCCGTTCGCAATGACATACCTTGAAATTTTCCCGCCTACCTACCTAGTTGCTTGGTTAAACAACAAATTTATTTAGGATTCCACTGCTTTCACTCCTGTGGGATGAGGTGCATGAGGGTGCTGATGGATTAGGTTATTCATGGACGAATTGGACTAATATTTCTTCAAGGGTTATTTTTTGTACAAAGCCTCCATTTTTACCAGAAAATCTGATAGATTATCAGTGTTGAGTTTTGCATTGTTCAGTTTCACCTTAGAAAGTTCCATAACTTCGATTTCCTATCATTAATTTAATTGTTGCATATGGATATCTTGTTTGTTCGCGGTGAAGAAAGTAAAAACATCATCGGATGTTATGGCAATATCGAAGGCATTGCGGCAGTAGTTGTTACAGTGTTTCCAGATAACAGCAAGTACGAAATTATTGATTCTGTGTTCCGTCGCCGTCTGGGACTGAAGCCAACTGCTGATGATTTGCTGGGACTAGCTGACATCCATAAAGTTAAATATATTATCGGCAATCAGCTTGTAGAAAATGTTTACCGTGGTGGAACATTAGAAAAAAATTATGCGTTTCCTGTCGAGATTCAATGGGAAATCAACGAAATTAATGTTGAAAAATTGCTATTTTTAACCGAATGTTATCTCAATGAAGGTAGGTTAAATTTATCTGCTGATGTCGAAGACGTGATAGAAAAAGAATTACGGTCTTTCGATCTACAAAAATACCGAGATAATGGTCGAGCCAGCCACAGGCTATTTGCATTCTTTCATGCGATCGCTGCTGCGCGTCCATCTACTCCTACCTGGGCAAATTAGTAAGATAACCTAGTACAGCAGGGCGTAAATAAACCAACCATTCTAAATCTCCGACAATCCTATGCTGTACTAGTAACCCAAGTTGCGGGTAATAAAATAGTGGATGGTATGTAACGTAAGTTGCTAGTTAGGGAAAATGTCTGAATCAGGATATCCAGGATTTAAGGATTTACAGGATTAAAACAGAAAATTATTCACTAATGACCCATTACCAATGACCCATTACCGTTCTCAACTAGATAACTAGCAACTTGAGTTATTAGATAAAATTGATTTTATTATGGTTTACAAACTCGCAATCCCATAATTATTAAATCCCTTTCAACACCAGCCAAATCAGCGATTTTGGGTAAATGTCCCCAATGTTGAAAGCCAAATTTTTCAAAGAGTTTCAAACTGGGGTGATTATGGGCAAAAATAAAGCTGACTAAAGTTTTTAATCCTAAATTGGAACTTTCATTGATTGCTTTAGCTAAGAGTTGTTTTCCTAAACCTTGTTTTTGAAAGTTTGGGGAAATGTAAATACTAATTTCGGCTGTGGAATGGTAAGCTGGTCTGCCATAAAAAGATTGGAAACTTAGCCAACCAGCGATCGCACCATCTATCTCAATTATCCATAGAGGGCGCTGTGAGGGTACTCTGCCCTTAAACCAAGCCAGACGACTTTCCACAGATACTGGCTCTAAATCAGCGGTTGCCATCAAGCTAGGAACGGCAGCGTTGTATATGGCGACAATATCAGGTAAGTCAGTTTCAGTGGCATGGCGGATGATCATTGCTGCTATGAGGGAAAAATTGTTGTTAAAATATTCACAAATAATACACTGTTACTTTTTCTACAACAATAGACTTAGCGATCGCTAGTCCTCAATCCTAAACCTTTGTACAAGTGAATAAATGCTGCTGACAATCACAACGACACATTCCCCAGCAACGGAGTTAGGCTACTTGTTGCATAAACACCCAGACCGTTGTCAGTCTTTTGACCTAAGTTTTGGCAAGGCGCATATCTTCTATCCAGAAGCTAGTGTCGAGCGATGTACGGTGGCGTTGTTGTTGGATGTTGATCCTGTGAAGTTGGTGCGGGGAGGCGGTGCAAGGCTAGAACAATATGTCAGCGATCGCCCTTATGTTGCTTCTTCTTTTTTGAGTGTAGCGATCGCTCAAGTGTTTAGCACGGCTTTAGGAGGTCGTTGCAAAGACTTACCAGAATTAGCGCAAACGCCTATTCCTTTGGTAGCAAAACTATCGGTTTTACCTTGTAGCGGTGGGGAAGAGTTTCTCCGGCAATTGTTTGAACCATTGGGTTATAGTGTCAGTGCCGAAGGTCATATTTTAGATGAGAAATTCCCTGACTGGGGGCAGAGTCGATACTTTACCGTCGAACTTCAGCACACCCTAACTTTGAGTGATTTGTTAAGTCATCTCTACGTCCTAATTCCAGTGTTAGATGACGATAAGCATTACTGGGTAGGTGATGAAGAAATCGAAAAATTACTACGTCATGGTGAAGGCTGGTTAACTAACCATCCAGCGCGAGAACAAATTACAAAGCGTTATCTAAAACGACAGCAACGCTTAACTCGTCTAGCTTTAGCGCAACTAGTAGAAGAAGACAATCCCGATCCTGATAGCGCTGAAGAAAGTCATGCAAAAGAAGAGGCGGCTGTAGAAAAACCCATTAGCTTAAATCAGCAGCGCTTGGATGCAGTGATTGCGGCTCTCAAACAAAGCAATGCAAGGCGGGTGATTGATTTAGGCTGTGGTCAAGGGAATCTGCTGAAAATACTCCTCAAAGACAGCTTTTTTACCCAGATTATAGGTGTTGATGTTTCCTATAGAGCGCTAGAAATTGCCCAAGAAAGATTAGACCGTCTGCACCTACCGCGTAACCAGTGGGAACGCCTACAACTAATCCAAGGCGCACTCACTTACCAAGATAAACGCTTTAGTGGCTATGATGCGGCGACGGTGATTGAGGTGATTGAACATCTTGATTTGCCGCGACTGGGAGCATTTGAGCGAGTTTTGTTCGAGTTTGCACAGCCGAAAACAGTAGTGGTGACAACGCCCAACATTGAATACAATATCAAATTTGAGAACCTGCCGGCAGGAAAACTACGACATCAAGACCACCGCTTTGAATGGACGCGATCGCAGTTTCAAAACTGGGCGAACCAAGTAGCAGACAGCTTTGGCTACACTGTGGAATTTCAACCGATAGGGATGGAAGATTCAGAAGTCGGCTCACCCACACAAATGGCGGTGTTTAGAAGATGAACCGTCACAGTGACCCCCGGTCTACCCACGAACTGATAGAACTGGCTCTCAAGTCAGAAAATGACGATGTAGTTGGGATTCTGCACTTTCGCGGTAATCAGGAAGTTTTCTTAGCTGCGTCAAAATTGTGCAGTAGTCAAAACCCACAGGAAAGAGAATTAGGCGCTGATATATTAGGTCAGCTGGGGATACCCAATCGGACTTTTCCTCATGAGTCTGTAACGATTTTACTGGAATTGCTTGAATGTGAGCAAAATATTGATGTTCTCAACTCAATTGGAATTGCACTAGGACATCTGCACGATGCTAGAGCGATCGCCCCATTAATTCAACTGAAAAACCACCCCAGCCCATCTGTGCGTTATGGAGTTGTCTTTGGTCTTTTGGGATATGAAGATGAATTAGCCATCAGCACTCTCATTGAATTGTCTTCAGATCGGGATAGAGAAGTGCGAAATTGGGCAACTTTTGGATTAGGTTCACAAATTCAAACTGATACAATTGCTATTCGAGAAGCTCTTTATCAGCGTTTTATTAATGAGAATACAGATGAAAATTATGAAATTTATGGAGAAGCATTAGTTGGTTTAGCCAAAAGAAAAGACTCACGAATATTAACTCGATTGATAGAAGAATTATTATCTGACTATGTTGGTGTACTTGCCGTTGAAGCAGCAGAAGAATTCGCCAATCCCGGACTTTATCCAGCCTTGATGCAATTAAAACAGTGGTGGACTGAAGATAATAACTTCTTGCTAGAAAGGGCTATAAATAATTGCCAGGAGCAAACTTAATGAAGCTGACTATTCCCGAATTATCGCTAATTGTTCTCATCGGTGCTTCTGGTGCCGGTAAATCGACCTTTGCTCATAAACACTTTCAACCTTTTGAGGTGCTGTCTTCCGACTTTTGTCGGGGGTTGGTGTCAAATGAGGAAAATAGCCAATCTGCAACTAAAGATGCCTTTGAGGTGCTGCGTTTCATTGCTGAAAAGCGGCTGGCGGCTGGTAAACTAACAGTCATTGATGCTACCAATGTGCAGATGGAAGACCGCAAACCTTTACTGCAAATGGCACGACAGTATCACTGTTTTGCGATCGCTATTGTCCTCGATCTCCCAGAAGAATTATGCCACGAACGTAATCAACAAAGAAGCAATCGTCAGTTTGGTTCCCATGTAGTGCGTCGTCATACCCAAATGTTGCGGCGTTCTCTGCGAGGTCTAGAAAAGGAAGGCTTTCGCTATGTCTACACTCTCAAATCTTTAGAAGAAATCGCCGCCGTCGAAATTGAGCGTCAGCCTTTATGGAACAACCTCAAACACGAACATGGCCCCTTTGACATCATTGGGGATATTCATGGTTGTTGTGATGAACTGGAAATATTACTTCACCAGTTAGGGTATCAAAAAAGGGCAGAATCGTCTCCCGCACTCTGGGACTATCCAATCTATTACCATCCTGAAGGACGCAAAGCAGTATTTCTCGGTGATTTGGTAGACCGGGGGACGCGGATTTTAGATACAGTTAAATTAGTGCGAAACATGGTTTTCTCAGGTACGGCTCTCTGCGTTCCTGGTAATCATGAAAACAAACTATTGCGGAAATTACGCGGTAAAAATGTCCGGGTTAATCATGGGTTAGAGCAAACCCTGAATGAGATTGAGGCTTTACCCGATGAGGTGCGAGAAGCTTTTAGTAAAGAACTGCAAAAGTTTCTCGATTCCTTAATCAGTCACTACCTTTTAGATGAGGGGCGGTTAGTAGTGGCTCACGCTGGCATGAAACAGGAAATGCAAGGACGGGGGTCTGGTGCTGTGCGTGAGTTTGCTCTTTATGGCGAAAGCACTGGCGAGATTGATGAATTTGGCTTACCTGTCCGCTACAACTGGGCAGGAGAGTATAGGGGTGAAGGGATGGTGGTTTACGGACATACCCCTGTGCCAGAAGCCGAATGGTTGAATAACACTATTGATATAGATACAGGCTGCGTTTTTGGTGGCAAACTCACTGCCCTCCGCTATCCAGAAAAGGAACTGGTGAGTGTTGCTGCTGCCCGTGTCTACTGTGAACCTGTAAAACCTTTGATACAGAACTCCGCAACACGCACATCCCAACAGGAATTAGATGATGTCTTGTATATTGAGGACGTTGTGGGTAAGCGGATCATCAATACCCGACTTCATTCTCATATTACTATTCGAGAAGAAAATGCGATGGCTCCGCCCGCCGCAGGCATCGCGGCTTTAGAAGTGATGAGCCGTTTTGCCTGTAATCCCAAATGGCTGATTTATTTACCCCCCACCATGTCCCCTGTAGGAACATCCCTATTGCCGGGATTTTTGGAACATCCAGCCGAAGCTTTTGCATACTACCAAAATGCAGGAGTTACACAAGTAATCTGTGAAGAGAAACACATGGGTTCGCGGGCGGTTGTGATTATTTGCCGAGATTTAGCGGCTGCTGAGAAACGATTTGGTGTCGTCAATGAAGGCATTGGCATCTGCTATACGCGCACGGGACGGAGGTTTTTTGATGATTCGGCACTAGAGACAGAATTTTTAGATCGGGTGAATCTTGCCCTTTCCCAGAGTGGTTTTTGGTCAGAATTTCAAACTGACTGGGTGTGTCTAGACTGTGAATTGATGCCGTGGTCAGCCAAAGCACAGGGACTATTACGACAACAATATGCACCAGTGGGAGTAGCATCACGCATTGCTCTCAATAATACTGTTGACTGTTTACAACAAGCAAGCGATCGCGGTGTAGATATCAGCACCCAACTTAGTCATTACCAACAACGTGCAGATATGGCACATCAGTACGTCAGTGCCTACCGCCAATACTGCTGGTCTGTCACTGATATTTCTGGATTAAGGTTAGCCCCTTTTCACATCTTGGCAACAGAAGGGGTTGTCCACATTGATAAAGACCATCGCTGGCATATAGAGCAAATTGCTAAAATCTGCCATTCAGACCCTGCCCTGCTCCTAGCAACTGCCTATAAAGTCATAGATTTGACTGACCCCAGCAGTCAAGCAGAGGCCGTTTATTGGTGGGAAAAACTTACCCAAATCGGGGGTGAAGGTATGGTTGTCAAGCCGATAGACTTTATCGTTCGAGGTAGTCGCGGCATTGTCCAGCCCGCAGTGAAATGTCGCGGACAAGAATATCTGCGGATTATCTATGGCCCTGAATATTCAACCCCGGAGAATCTGCAACGTCTGCGCCAACGGGGGTTATCTCACAAGCGTTCTCTGGCTATGCGCGAGTTTGCTTTGGGTGTTGAGGCATTAGAACGATTTGTTGCCCATACCCCTCTGCGCCGCGTCCATGAATGTGTTTTCGGTATTTTGGCATTGGAAAGCGAACCAGTTGATCCACGACTTTAGAGACTTCCAACTAAAAAAATATCCCGTCGTTGTGACGGCAGGGGGCAGGGAGCAGGGGGAAGAAAAGTCACTTTGATTTGGTGAAATTAGATAGCGTACCCTACGGGAAGCAAGCTACGCAAAGCGTCCCGGAGGGAACTAGCGCTGCTGCAAGCAGTACATCTTTTTTGTGGAGTT
>NZ_JAYGGY010000116.1:0-33178 GCF_034931625.1 Anabaena cylindrica UHCC 0172
TGGCTGCTTATTCCCCGATCATGATTCTTACAGGGGGTCCAGGAGTTGGTAAAACGTTCACTACCCATACCATAGTTAGTTTATGGAAAGCGATGGGTAAATCCATTGCTTTAGCTGCACCAACTGGAAGGGCAGCACAACGTTTAAGTGAAATGACTGGTTTAGAAGCAAAGACTATACATCGTTTATTGGAATTTGACCCCAGAACCAGGGGTTTTAAGGCCGATAGTGATAATCCGTTACTTCAAACAGCAATTATTGTTGATGAAGCCAGTATGTTAGATTTATTTTTAGCATACGCCTTAGTCAAAGCAGTCTCAGCAGGCGCACAACTTTTATTAGTGGGAGATATTGACCAGTTGCCATCAGTGGGGCCAGGTAGTGTACTTGCTGACCTGATAAATTCTGGCAGAGTCCCTGTAGTGCGACTAACTCAGGTATTTCGTCAAGCCCAACAGAGTGCGATTATTACCGCAGCCCACGAAATTAACCGGGGACAGTATCCGACAATTGAAAAAATCAACGATAACCCTGTTTCTGACTGTTTGTGGCATGGAGGAGGATATCAGCCAGAACATGGGGTACAAACAATTTGTGAATTAATCACAGACTTGATCCCAAAATTAGGATTTAACCCCGCTACTGATGTACAAGTGCTTTGTCCGATGTCAAGGGGATTAGTGGGTACTCGGAATCTGAATATAGTATTGCAGGAATTAATTAATCCTAAAAGTCCCGATAAGGTGGAAATTACTAGGGGTGGAATGACATTGCGGGTAGGTGACAGAGTAATTCAGCAGACTAACGATTATCAAAGAGAAGTGTTTAACGGTGATTTGGGAATTATCGCAGACATAGACACTGTTGAACAAGAGGTAAATGTGCAGTACGGGGAACGTTCTGTAGTTTATGATTATGCTGACTTGAATGAAATTACTTTAGCTTGGAGTGTTTCTATACATAAATGTGTTGCAGGATATGGTTTAACTGCAATTAAAGGTCGTGGATTGGTGCAAGTTAAAGATGTTGCAATTGGAGAAAAAGTGTGTACTGGAATGGGTGGTTATAGGCAGATACTAGATCATATTCAAACTGGAGAAAAACCAATTGTTCGCATACTTACAAAAAGCGGATACACCATAGACATTTCTATAGATCATCCTTTACTAGTGGCTTCCAGAGAGGAACTTCCACATTTTAGAAAAGCCTCTGAGCTTGCTCCAGGTAATTTTGCTTGTATTGACCGTTCTGGTATTGATGGGCGGATTGTGGATTTACCTGAAATTCGCTACCAGAAAACGAATAATCCTCAAAAGCGCATTCAATTACCGACTACTCTAACCGAAGATTTGGCATGGGCTTTAGGAGTGATTATTGGCGACGGTTCATACCGTCGCGGCGGTCACGGTATGATTGATATTACTAGTCAGGATTTAGAAATAGTTAACAAATATAAGTCTATATTTGAAGGTTTTGGGTTAAATGTAACTGTCAGAGCTAGAAAAAATCATTATCGTGTCTACTTTGTGTCCAAACCACTGCGGCATTGGCTAGAAAGTTTAGGATTAAATTATGCCCTAGCCTCCGACAAAAAGACTCCTCATGTAATTTTTGGTGCAACTGAACAGGTTCGATCAGCATACCTACGAGGGTTATTTGACACTGATGGTTCAGTAGGAAAAATTAATACTCGTTTTACATCTTCATCTAGACAATTAGTGAAAGATGTTCATAGCTTACTACTTTCAATTGGGATTATATCTGTCTTAAATAGCCAGGGAGAACGGCATCATAAAATTATAGTTTCAGGTCCTAGCATTATTCCCTTTTTTGAAAAGGTTAATTTTGTAATTGAGCGAAAATCTAGACTTTTATCAGTTTTAGTAGAAAGAGCTATTAAAAAAGGTAAAGCGAACATTGATATCATTCCATTTGGTACCAAATTAATTAATGAATTTAAGGTAAATCTTATAAATACACAGGGTATAAAAGGTCAAGGCTTAAAAGCAAATAGAAGCCGTCAATACTATTTTGTTAATATAATTGCTAGAGGTGAAATGAAATGTACATACGCCCATCTTCAAAAGATTGTCAATTTTTCTTCACATCACGGTACTTATTTACCAGAAAATATTCAAAAAACCATTCATACAAATTACTTCTTTGACGAAATTGTTTCAGTTGAATATTTGGTGCAAGAAACAACGATGTATGACCTTGAGGTTGATGGACACCACTCATTTACAGTAAATGGGTTTGTCTGCCATAACAGCCAAGGTTCTGAATATCCGGTGGTGATTTTACCTTTTTATATGCAGCATTATATGATGCTGAGTCGTAATCTACTTTATACAGGTTTGACCCGTGCTAAAAAGTTAGCAATTGTAATTGGGGCAAAAAAAGCTATATCTTTGGCTGTGCGTTCTACTAATGATATGCAACGATATACACGGTTACAGCAAAGATTGGTATTATTAGGTAAATCAATAACTTCATAAATTGAGCAAATTATATACAGCTAGTACCGCTTCTCTCAGAGACGCTACGCGAACGCAGAAGTCAAAAATCAAAAGTAATAGGTCATAAACTTTTTGGGGATTGAGAATGGTTGGTTTATTTACGCCGTGCTGAACTAGGTAATTTTAGGAGAGAGTACAAATGTCTATAAACGAACGTAAAGTAGTAAGAGTCTCTGAATTAAAAACAATTTCCATTCAGTTTCCTGAAGATGTTTATATGTTAGCTGTATGGGTGCTGAAGAATGATTTAGCTTACTCTAAGCAACATTCAGGTACTCGTCGAACAACAATTCATGGTTTATCAAGTAACCTATCTTATTTGACACGAATTAACTTACAATCCATTAAATCTCAATTTGCTGCTGCTGGTTTTTCTGATGAAGCTATTATTGAACCAGATGATTATAACCATATTAATGAAAATTTTAAATTAATCACTGGGGAAGATGAAAAAAAATCACAAAAATACTGATATAGTAAATCTTTAAATCGGGAGGATAAAATCATGGAATTTACTGGAACTTGGCATATTTATGAAATGTCGAATTGGGATGATGAATATTTTAATATGGAAGTACAGGCTTATATCGAAATTAATGAACAAGGAAATGGGGAGTTTCAGTTTGGATTGGTTACTGGATATATTGATGGTGATATTATTAAAGATGGCAATGCTAACAAATTAGAATTTACTTGGGAAGGCAATGATGAAAATGATGAGGCTTCTGGTAGCGGTTGGTTAAAATTGGAAGACGAAAATGAACTCCAAGGAAAAATAAAATTTCATCAAGGTGATAGTTCTACATTGTTAGCAAAACGCGCTTAATTAAGTAATAAGACAAAATTAATTACACAAATATCTGGACTAAAATCCTTAATTAGCAAAGGATTGATAAATATAAATAATATCTAATTAATTCTGTCCAGGTACTTATTAGACATCTCCATAAATTATTTTTTTTTGCAACTATTGTTGATTTTAAATGAAACCACCAAAAATCAATCTTACTGATCTTAAACAATATTTGAAAAAGGCTTCTCAAAAAGAATTAATTTCAGATATTACTGAACTCTTTCAGAAATTTCCAGCAGTAAAAGACTATTACCAAATTAAACTTTATCCCCAAGATGAAAAGGAAGTTACTGCTAAGTACAAGAAAATTATTGAAGATCAGTTTTTTCCCAGTCGCGGATTAGGAAAAGCTAAACTTGCTGTGGCTAAAAAATCTATTTGCGGGGATTATTTATTGGGAAACCGATCGGCTGTGCGTCGGCTGAGGAACTGCGGAGATAGTTTCAGTCCCCTTGCGGGGATTATTTATTGGGAAACTATTGAAACTGCTGCGATCGCAACTTTGACATTAGCTGGAATTTCGTTTCAGTCCCCTTGCGGGGATTATTTATTGGGAAACTCCGGCTAACATGATAGTATTAATGTAAATTTAAAGTTTCAGTCCCCTTGCGGGGATTATTTATTGGGAAACAAAGGGCTGTTAAATGTCTCAGACCATAACTACTGGATAAAGTTTCAGTCCCCTTGCGGGGATTATTTATTGGGAAACCAGACATTAATGCAAGGTTCACAGCAATTGCACCAGCAATGTTTCAGTCCCCTTGCGGGGATTATTTATTGGGAAACCATAGCTGTTAAACTTGGTGTATCATTAAATTCTAAAGTTTCAGTCCCCTTGCGGGGATTATTTATTGGGAAACTAATGACAATTCACCAGTTAAATCTTTAAAACTAACTTGCGTTTCAGTCCCCTTGCGGGGATTATTTATTGGGAAACTACAAGAATAAACTGTAATTACAATGATGGCTTTTAATGTTTCAGTCCCCTTGCGGGGATTATTTATTGGGAAACCCAAGATTGTAAGAATCGATGTAAGCAATAATTCTAGTTTCAGTCCCCTTGCGGGGATTATTTATTGGGAAACCATACAAATGTGGCAGAGGTAATGGCTCAATTTATGTTTCAGTCCCCTTGCGGGGATTATTTATTGGGAAACGAAACTCTCTAACTAATGCAGGCGATATACCCCTTAGTTTCAGTCCCCTTGCGGGGATTATTTATTGGGAAACATTGCTGCCTCTAATAGTTGGGAGCATGAGTCAATTAATGTTTCAGTCCCCTTGCGGGGATTATTTATTGGGAAACATAATCCGATGATGCTAGTCAAAGCTTATAAGTCAGGGTTTCAGTCCCCTTGCGGGGATTATTTATTGGGAAACCTCATCAGAGTTTGAGGTTAATCTTACCGAGAACATTGGTTTCAGTCCCCTTGCGGGGATTATTTATTGGGAAACTGGAGCCTGTATATCCTGCACCGTCACCTAACAATTGTTTCAGTCCCCTTGCGGGGATTATTTATTGGGAAACTCCTGAAGAAGTAGATCACATGGTTGGTGTTACACACTATTGTTTCAGTCCCCTTGCGGGGATTATTTATTGGGAAACTGATCCTAATTTATATCAAAAACAATTTGATATAATGTTTCAGTCCCCTTGCGGGGATTATTTATTGGGAAACACTTTATTCTTTTTTGTGCGTTTAGATGCTGATAGGTTTCAGTCCCCTTGCGGGGATTATTTATTGGGAAACTTTTGGACTTTATTACAATCGTATGGGTGAATCTTTTTTGTTTCAGTCCCCTTGCGGGGATTATTTATTGGGAAACTTTAAATAAAACAGAACAGTTCAACAAACCAAAATAAGGTTTCAGTCCCCTTGCGGGGATTATTTATTGGGAAACTTTTGAACTATTAAATAGTTCATCGCAGCAATTTTATTTAGTTTCAGTCCCCTTGCGGGGATTATTTATTGGGAAACTTTTAAATCTAGATTGCTGTGGAGCGATTGTCCTCTTAATTGTTTCAGTCCCCTTGCGGGGATTATTTATTGGGAAACTTTCCCGCCATCTGAAACATAGTCTAGGGGCGGAATCTAGAGACGATTTTGGCAGACCTCTCAAAAAACCTCATTTCAGGCTTCGGGTCAACTACCAACTGAAACTAATGAAACGCTGAAAGTATTCAATTATCAAGGTTCTGGCGATTTGGCGAATCTCCAGGGTTTTTGACCCCGCTCTAGGTCTGCCAAAATTAAGCTGATGTATTCATCATATAATTATTGCTTGTTCTTGTCTAGGTACTTCCGAACCATAAGTGATAGTTCTTTTCACACTACCAGCATCCAGCACATACATCCTAATAGAATCCTCATCAGGCTTAATCAGCTTTTCTATCTTTGTTTGTAGTGTAGCAAACTGTACCGCACTCAAGAAACATTCAAACACACTATATTGAGTCCACTTACCATAACCACTCAACATTTTATGTAAGCGAGTACGCCGCTTATTTGCAGCTTTATTATCAGGTAAGTCGTAAATAATCAGATAAAACAGTGTAGTCATCTTAGTGATAAAGGTTTGTAGGGAATACCTTCTTGTAAATGACGACTCAGCAACCGTGCTTGTAACTCTATCGCTCGTCGGTAGGTACAACGATAATCAAATACAGGATGTTTAAACTCATCATTCATTTTTTTGTCAAAAGCTTGTAAAAATGTTTTTCTTGCATTATCCTTCAACCGATAAGCACCCAAACTTTCATTAAAATCTTCGGGTTTAATTTCATGTTTATGCAATAACGACAGCACCAAATTATCAGCTATTAAAGCCCGAAATTCTTCCATCAAATCTAGCACCATTGCCGGCTGACCATGATGAACTTCGTGGAGATAGCCAATATAAGGGTCTAATCCTGCCACATGAACACCAGCCATGACTTGACCTTGCAATAAAGCATAAGCAAAACTGAGTAAAGAATTTACAGGATCTGTTGGCGGACGACGATTTCTGCCATTAAAAATCCATTGTTTACCTATCATCCGTTGCCAACAAGCAAAATATTCCCTAGCAGCTAAACCCTCAACACCCCGCACTTGATCTATATTTTGTTGAGTCTTAACTAAATTTTTCCGTTCTTTGAGAGGATTATCTTTTTCATTGTGTCGATACAACACATTATATTGATTATGAATTTTTGCACTAACAATCGCCTTCACTAATTCCAAACGCCGCACAGGATCATGATAAACTGCATACTGTGCTAATCTCAGTTGACCATTACGAGAAGATTTAGGTAAAGCAGAACCCAAATACTTACCAAAACTAGAAAGATAATGCACTGGCATTCCTAATTCTAATGCGTAAACAAAAGCATCACCAGTCACTTGGGGATTACCCATTAAAATAACTTCGTCTACAGTTTGAGCCGCAACTTTTTGTTTTTTCCAAGAACCATCTTCTTGTCTCAAAGCAACTTGAAAAGCTTCATAATCTTTGCTTAAAACAGCATCAGGTTGAATAATATAAAGAGTAGTCATAGTTTAATAATCTTGATTTTGTAATTGTTTGACTTCAAAAGGTAAGCAAATACTTTGCAAACTGCATGATTGACATTTTTTGGTATGATCAATAGGTCTAGGCATTTTGTTTTGACTAGCAACATGAGCTAGTGCGATCGCCTGTTCTGTCATTTGTCGCAGTTGTGGTGTAAATGCTACAGTTTGTCTTCTGCGGTTGGCATGATAAAATATATCGCCATAGGTAATAGTGCGTCCCGTGCGTTCTTCCAGACATAAAGCCGCAGCACAAAGTTGAAAATGGTCGTTTAGGTGCTGTGCCATTTTTCCCTTCTTGTATTCCACAGGCACAAGTTGACCATCGTATTCTTCTACAGCATCAATGATACCGGAAACCTGCAAGCGATCGCTCCACACCCATTGTTGTTGATGAATCAGTGTTTCCCCATCCTGAAAAGTGCCTTCTTCATTGATATTGCGGTGGACATGACGACCTAAGATAATATGTTCATTGTCTTCCATTTCACCTAATACATATTCCAGGTAAAATCGACGTGGACAATATTCCCAAGCATTCAAGTAAGCTAGAGGTAAATAATTTTCATTCATTTTATTTGGTAATGGGTAATGGGTAATGGGTAATTGGTAATGGGTAATTGGTAATTGGTAATGGGTAATGGGTAATGGGTAATGGGTAATTGGTAATTGGTAATGGGTAATTGGTAATGGGTAATTGGTAATGGGTAATTGGTAATTGGTGCGTCAGATTTTAGCTTGAAGTATTTAAGCAATAATCCTTAATTTTGACGCACCCTACAATCTAATTATTGGTTTATGAAAGCAGTTTGACCCATACCCATAGCTGTTTTACGTCCCACACCAGAAAAGACAGCGAAGTTAGCTAAAATAGTAGCAATTCTGGCTTGTTCAGGGTCTGGAAACCGATATTTTACCCAGCCAACAGTACCAATCTCTGCCCCTGCTTCCATCTTCAAAGCATGGGTTTTTAGTTCAAAAGCAGAAACTAAACCTTGCCATTCAACTTGAGGAAATTGCAGTTCTGCTGGTGCAAATTTGTTCCAACGACGTAGTAAACTGTTAAATACTAAATCTGGTAGTGGGAAAGGTTGAATATTTTGATTCTGCTTAAAACTAGTGGGGGAAAAAAATTGTAATTCAATTGTGTTTTGTGATGATATCTCTGCCAACTTTTCAAAACTGCTAGATTGATAAATATTTATCCATTTACCTAATTTACAAGATATTCCTGCCAATGTAATTTCATCACCTAAATTGCTACTCAATCCCCAAAGTAGTGGTGCTAAAAGTTCTTGTTTTAACAGTGTAATTCTCAACTGCATTCTTTGCCGTGAACTGTATTGTATTCCTACAGTCATTGGCAAGCTATTCTGTTGATGCAAATTCTCTGCTAGAATAGGATTAGCATTAGCAAACCATTGAAAACATTGAGCATGAATAGCCCTTCCTAATGTTGCTGGTAATGGTGCAGTAGCAGAAATCGAAATGAGAATTACATGAAGAGCATTAGAATCAACTTCAACACCTGTTAATTGATATGAATTATTTTGCCAATCTAGGATGATTCTTTTACCAATAATTCGCTGACAAATTGATTCCATTAGTTGTGGATATAATCCATAATCTAGCAGCACAGGCATGATTTTGGTAATGCCATCATCAATGTGTAAAGGAATCCAAACTGGGGCAAATTGAGTATCTGATAACCAAGATTCTAAACTGACAGGATTGATAATTTCTGTATCTTGTCTCAGAATTAAACTCATACCAGCAAACGTAGTTTCAATATCTTTGATAAATGTCATAACGGGCGCTGGTAGCAATGAGTTTTAATGGTAAAAGACCTGATTTAATCACTCGGTCTTTATCGAGTTGAGCTTTATCAGTAGAAAAAGGATTAATACGACTAAATGTGGTTTTTTCACCTAAATCATCCATTGGTTGGATTGTAAAACCAGTAGCAGGATTTGGTTGAAATAATGGTTCTGACGTTTCTTGTTTGAAGTCAGGTAAATATTGAAAAAAACAACTGCGTTTACCAAAATAATTAATTTGAGTAAATAACTGTTCTAGTTCTGATAAATGGTTTCCCGCACTACAACAAATTTGCAGATGTCCTTGTAAATATACCCATTCCCGAAATACAAAACCATCTTGCATAGGGATAGTTGGACGAGTTTTATCTGCTTTATCGGCAGTTTGGTCGTAATAACGCAGTTTATAACCATTGCGATTGACAACCAATTTTTCTGGAGGCCAGATATAAATTGTTAAATCTCGAATCCAGGTAAATTCGGTTTTAATCCATTGGTCAAAATCATTTTGATGGTGTCTTCCCTGACTTTCTAACAACACTTTCAATAATGCCATTTTGATAGCATAAGGAGTAGGTACTAAATTAGACCTTGCAGCCATGCTGGTAGCATCAGAACGTTTGAGAGAAAATAGGCTAACAGGTTGATATGTTACAGTTAGCCATGTAGTTACGGTTTCTGATGTTGGGGAAGATTTTGATTTAGGAGATTGCTTCGGCATTTTCACTATCCCAAGGTAGAGTTTGAGCAATCAAAATTTCAATCTGGTCAGCAAATTCAGCTATATTTTCAAACTTAAAACAGCGGATTGTATCAGCACCATTGAGGTTATTTAACGTAGCTGCCAAACTATCAATTTGTGTTTTATAACTTCTTTCCAAAGAACTAATCATTGGTGCAGGACAACGCCGACTACTAACAGTAATTACACCTTCAAAATTGTCAGGATGTGGTAAATTAGTATTGCGTTTTGCTCCATTAGGTTGGAGATAAGTATAAAGCACACTTTTGAGTAAAGCGTCAAGACGTTTTTTACGTTCGGAACCATCAATGCTGTAATTAAAAGTGTGGGGATTATAACCAATTCTAAAAGCCTCAATGTTGAGAACAGTGGCATATAAACCAGAACTGACCTGCACATTGTAAGGAGTTGGATTATCTACACCATATTTAGCATGAAAATAACTCTGAGTTTTCACGAAAGTGGGTAAACCGACAACCGCCCCAAACTCAATGACAGAATCACGTTTTAAGGTTTGTCCACCTTTAACAGTCACCATGAAACCTTCTAAATCGCTGATGGTACAGAGTTGCAGAACTTTACCTGTTTTGGCAGCTAAATCAGTATCTTTATCTGTAAAAACCGAGAGATTTTTTTCTAGATCATAACCAATTCTATCAGGATTAAATTGTTTACCACCCTCTGATAAACTTAGTCCAGATTCTAAAGCAACACGGTGTAAATGTTCCGATTGAATATGTTTGAACATATCCCCAGAAATGCCATTAACATATTCAGGTTCATTCATTCCTTCTTGAATGATGTAATAACGTCGAGTTAAGGATTGATTACCCTCGTTACCCTCATTATTTAAAGCATGAAGTTGTAAGGAAAGTAAGCCACTGATAGAAATTGAGTAAGCAGGAAATTTTGTCTTAGTCATTATCTGATGCTCCTTCTTCAAGATTATCTAATTCTGTTTGTGATGTATCAGTTAAATCGGTTTTGTTTGCTTCTTTGGCTTTACCCCAACCTTTGGCATAACCATAAGCAATTAAAAGATTAGCTACTAAACTAGAACCATATTTCTCAATCAAATTAATGACTCTATCTAAATCATCTTTGGTAGTCCAAATTCTTGGGTATTTACCTTTCTTCTTGAGTTCTTCATCAATACGGAGATTTTCATTTTCATAACTAGCAAGAAAGATTGATAATTCAATAATAAAATCCTTTTTGGAACCTGATTGACTGCTCAAACGCTGTGCTAAACCATAGATTCTATCCCAGCCATGTTCATCTTTTCCGGCATAGACAGTCGCACTATTAATAGCTTTAGCAATGCGTAAAAATCCAGGGTCTTCAGTGATGTCTGTTAAATTTAATTCCTGGTCATTTTGACGATAATTAAAATTTTTCACCATGAGGTTTAATCCATTAAGAGAAAATAAACGGGGAGGTTTGGCTTTAGCATCTGCTAAACGTTTCACAACATAATCGGCATAACTTACTTGAAATCGAAAGAAATTTCCTAGATTTGTACCAGTGATAAAGTCCCGATAAGCTGCTAATAATTCACTATGTCCCTCTTCTGCTGATAAGCTACTAATAATTGACAAATGTTCATTTAAAACATTGTGATAATCTGTTAGTTCTTGAGAGCTTTTAGGATTAATCCAACCAGGCAATCCTAAAGTAAAAACTTCTTTGACACCATAGACTTGACCTTTAGAACCAAAGTGAGTACCAATAAAATTACTAACAAAATGATTAATCGGTTGCCAAATATCAAATTCATCAGGTTCTATGTCTGTTTGGACTTGATGATGATTAAGTAACTCTTGACAAAAACGTAATATCAACTCTGCATCAAATCTAGCAATTCCATGCCCTCCAGATGGTGGGTTTAATTGACGCAGCTTATTCAACACCTCACGATATTTATTTAACGGAATATCTTGTGGTTCAAGGGCAACAGCACGCCAATCATAAACTCGTTCTGCTATTTTTACTCGTTCTGCTATACCAAAGGTAAATAAACCTCCAGCAATCAACCATAAACTTAACCAATCTGCTTTTTGAGAATCTACTTTATTACTGTCTGCTTTAATGCGATTTACACCTTGAACAGATGTAGGTAAATAAATTTTGACTGCACTGGCTGTGTCTGGTAATTTCTGTCCAGTAGCTTGAGTAAATAACTCATTTACTAATTTATTAACATCCTCTGCTTCTTGGCTAAATGCCGTAAACAAAGCAACTAATAAAGCCCCATAATTTGGGTGGAGAGACCCCGCCCCTACCGTTTGCCATCCTAAATACCACAGTTCGTTATGATTGCGGTCATGACGCATGGAAGTAAGAATTACGCCATTTTGGGTACTTGGATGCGGTGGTTTTGGTGCATCTTCATTAAATTGGGGTTTGCCTTTTTGTTGAAATAAATACTCCCGATAAAGTTTTCTTTGGTCGGTTTTCTCCACTGTGTCAAAACATTCGGTTTCCTGCGGTATTTTGCTAATGTCAGTCTTTTGACCTTTGACTGGTGGAAAAAGATTGGTATAATTGAGTTTGGCTATCAGTTCTAAATTGACGGTTTGTTTTAGTTGTAGGCAGTAGTGTGTTCCTTGATCTAAAAGTTGAATTGCACTTTTTTGGTTAGTAGCTTTCAGGGCATACTCAACAAGCTGTGCCAGACCTAGCATCAGGAAAGTGTCAGCATAAGTGCCGTATTTTTTAGTAACAAATAGCTGCTGTGTCATCTGGTTTTCAACTCATAGGAGTTGTGTACTTCCAAACAGTGTATACCCACCTGGAAGAGGGCTATTCCAAACGGAATTATGCCTCTTCAACAGGAACAGAGACGCAAAGTAAAACCTAAAGAGTTAAACTATTTATTCAGAAACTTGGGATAAACTCACTGGGGAAAAGATTACGTCCCATCTCCAGCACCTACCTGATTTACCCTTGTGTGATGGAACTATCCGCAGCACTCCATAAGAATAAGAAAATTCAAGTTTACCGTTTTTAGCTTTTTCTCGGATTTCTTCAGTCGAAACTTTTCGGTCTACCAGCATTTTAACCAGTTCTCTGACTTTTTTTGTCAATAGCCCATCTGCAAGGATAGATTCCAATTGATTGAGATTCAAACTAGGGTGTTGATTTTGTTTTGTGCTACGATGATTAAACATAAGTGTTACCTCCAAAGGGTAAAAGAATACAAGGCGGCTCAATGTGGAAGTTTAGCCGCTTTGTCAATTTGTGCAATTAACTAGCGTCTCTGAAGTGGAAGTTTCAGAGACGCTTTCAGTATAAGAAGAATCTAGCATACTTTTTGTTTTTTCAACAACCCATAAGAATATACTTTATTTTTTTGCCTATAACCTTAATGTTGTACTCTAGTTAATGGCAGATAGATGATCCAAGCTGCTTGGATGGTAACGAATCCTGGTCATGGACTAATCGTGACAACGGGACTGAAACTATTCTTATGGTTTGTAGTCCTCCATTCAGTCTATCTATCTGCTACCAAATGAAAGACGCTATGATATTTCTGCAATCTGAGTAAGAAAAACCAGTGAGTGAAGTACGAGCCGATTATGATGGTGCTTGGAAGGAAGGTGTAGAACAATACTTCGAGCCGTTCCTGGCATTCTTTTTTCCAGAAATTCAAGCCGAAATTGACTGGGAGACGGGGTTACGAGTTTCTTGATCAAGAACTCCAGCAGTTGATGAGAGAATCTGAAGTTGGTAAGCAATTTGTTGATAAGCTGATTAAAGTTTGGCTAAGAGTATTCCAAATAAAAAAATTCCCAATTGTTATTGTATAAACGTAGTCTCACCGTCTCTTAATCTTTTTGATGTTTCCTGAAGCCGTGCAAAACTTTCTTTCCGCGCTTGTTGTTAACTGATAACGATATCTTCTTTTTTGATTCCTGCCTCGATGAGTGTATCAACTAATCCTTCCTCAAAGTTATCTTCTTCGATGATGATTTGGGGATCGCAGTTATCTTTTTCGATGAGTCTGGCATGAAATATTACATTATCCATCCATTGTTGTTTATCAAAGCCTGTAGCAAGAACAACAAAGTTACCAGATTCAACGTCACAAACTGGATAGAGTTTAATTGCTTGAATACTAGGTTGATCAATGGTGGCAGCATTCACTATTTTTTTGATTATTTCTGCATAATTTAGTGAGTTATCCATTGGATAATTACCTCCTGATCTGGAGCATAGATTAATAAATTAATTTTACTGCGCTGGATGGCAATTTGGAAGATTGGCTTTTGAAAATGTTTGATATATACTGCTTGACTTATAGCCAAAAACAATTGACGCTCTGGTTCTTGTTCTTCTAATGCCCATTGGTAAAGTTGAAGTTGTCCCATTGTTTTCTCTAGTTCACTGATTACCGAAGAAGCATCAAAATCTTTGATCTCAACAGCTATTTTACGTCCTTCTTTTTCGGCTATGAATAGTTTTTCTGCTCCTAAATCAGCTTTTAAGAGTGTTTGTCCAAGCACTAAGATTAAGGGATCACTGGTAATTATCCATCCATCTTTTTCAAGGGTACGGCGTAAAGGAAAATGTAAATCATCTCTTCTAGACATTATTGTGTTGTAAAATCGGTACACCTTCAGCTTTACTTTATCATCCTCTTGATCTAACTGATGGGCAAATTTATGGAGGACAACATTATGTCCATCTTGCCAATTAAGAGTGTCCTGTTTTACTTTCAAGACAATATTAACTGGTCTTTTGTCCATTACTTAATTCTAAAGTTGTACGGAACGTTGATCACACAGTCGTAAAGCCCTAACTACCAGCAAGTAGAGATGAAAATACTCAAACTCGTCAGCAGTATTTAACTGATTTAAGTCAAACTCTTTAGTTGGGTAATTGCTTCTACTTAAATTTGCTGGTGTTAATGGTAAACTCTGATTTAGGAAGCGTGTCATACCTTGCCAACTTTGGGCGATCGCTCTTTGTGCTTCTGGGTGTAATTGAATATTGTTTATCTTGGCTATATCTGCTCCATTCCAACCACCAGCCCAAGCAGAATGGTGACGACCGGTAGCCATAATCACTGTATAATAAATATACTGAATCTGTTCGTTATCGGCAGTAAAATAATCACGTAACAGTGGTACTAAAGATTGTTTGAGAATATCCCGTGCTAAATATGCACTTTCAACAGCGTGGTTAGGACGTTTGTGTTTCTTTTCGTGGTCTTTGAGTGCTGTTTTTTGCTGACGGTCTTCAGGATTATAGTCAGTGTGTGCTAGTAAATGTTGTTTGGGGTTTTGACCTTGAAATGAAGAATGAGCGATCGCTTGCCATTTCCGCATCACTTCCTGCCACTTAATTTGTAGTTTACCCAGGTCATGAGTAAAGATAGCAAAAAACACCAATAATTCAAATAATGCTGCTGCTTCTGATTCTTGGATATGTGGAAAAATCTTGTTTTTAATTAGTTTTGTACCTGCTGGTAGTAGTTCATTCCTGATACTATTGTAAGTAGTTGGTTCAGCTTTACCGTTTTTCAACCGTAAGGTTTTAAATGGTTTATACCAACAAGTCCACATAGAACCCAAATGTCCAACATAAGTATCCATATTATAACGATATTCACTGACAATTGAACGCTGTGGTTTGGGTGGTGAAATAAACCCATTACCAAATTCATTAATGCCAATCAATAATCCAATATTTTCATCATAAGAAACATAGCGACAGTTGACTAAAATCTTGATACTATTAACCAATGATTCACGGGATTTAATCTCAGTGCAAACAGGTTGGTTATAGGTTTCTGCTTTACCTTTTGGTGTTTCAATTCGTTTAAAAATCCAATCAGTGCCAAATTCTAAGTTTTTGGAATCTCGCCAAACTTTGCACAGTGTAGAAACAGGAACAGAAAAAGCCATTAATTTGCGGGGGTCAATGGGTTCTTCCTCAAAGTCAATAAATCCGGTTTCTTCCCAGATAAATAAACTCCGACTATCAACTGAACGAATTAATTCTGTTGCAGTAGATTGATCACCCCTGAAAAAAGCTGATTCAAAATGCTGTTCAAACTGCATTTGATTATTTTGTCGGCGTTGTTGTTGGAGTAAATCTTCTGTAGTATGCACTTGATTTATCCAAGTTTCTTCGGTACGAAATCCGACATTTTCATTTACCTGATTTGATTCAGTATGTGTTTGTAATACTTGCCATGTTAATTCACATATTTCTCTAGGATATGGCAGAAAACTTTGTTTTTTATCAGTAGTTTCTTGTGTTTCTATTTCTAAATCTGCTTCTGTAAGCGCAGTATAAGCTTGGTTAACTTCTATGGTGCGATAAACCAAAACTTGACCTTGTTCATCTTGGAATCTTGCACAACGTCCCGCCCTTTGTAATAATGAGTTCATGGGGCAAAGTTGACTGTGCATAACTTGGCAAGTAATATTAATTCCGGCTTCAATTACTTGGGTAGAAATCAACACATAACAAGTGCCATCATCTTGCCAATTTTCAGCAAAGGTTTCTTTTAAAAATGTTTCTTTTTGGGCGCGATGTTCTGGTAAAAATCTGGAGTGCAGCAGGGTAATATTTAAGGTATCATCATAATTCAACTCTTGCAAATCTCTATATAATCCCTGAGCTTGAGAAACGGTATTACAGATGATGATAACTCGTTTATGGTTATGATTATTAATACCAACTTTGATAACTTCAGCCGTCAATGGTTCAGATATAGCTTGAAATATCCGGCGACGTTTACCTTCAATAGCCTGTAAATCAGCATCTTCAATTTGAATTATTTCCATTGTCTATTAAACCTTGAATTTGGGTAGCCAGTTCATTGGTTAATGTAGCAGTCATCAACAGAAATGGGGAAATACCTTTGACTTGTTGTAAAACTTTGAGAACGGTGGTAAAAGAACGGTCTGGGTCAAGTAAATGCAGTTCATCAAATACTAGATAAGATGCGAATATTGCCCCGGAGTTAACGTTAGCTGAACCCCGACCCACTGAGTAGGGAATATTCAAAAAACTGCTTAACATTTGGTCAATGGTGCAGAAGACTATATCACCTTCAAAACGGGGGTCTTCTGGGTTTTCTCCGGTTTGTAGGGTAACGACTGGACAAGGGACATTTTGAGCTTGTGACCAGCGTTGAACGAGGATTTCTGTTCTTTGTCGCAGACTGTTGGCCAGGGTTCGCAGGGGGACAACGTAGATTAGCTTGTTGGGGAAGTCGAGGTTGAGGGTTTTGGCAAAGAGGAAGGGTGCGATCGCTGTTTCGGTTTTCCCTGACCCTGTGGGGGCGCGGAGAAGGATGTCTTGACGGTGGAGGAGTTTAGCGATCGCTTCTCGTTGAAAGTTGCGTGGGGGGAAAGTGGTTAGGGTTTGGAAGTGTTTGTTAATTGTCAATTCTGTTAACATATCTGACAATTGGGGTATTTTTGGGGTGGATGGGAGCGATCGCACTTATTTTTTCGGTTTTGGTTGACTTTATAAATTGTGATAATTAAGTTATAAAAACTTCAAACATCAGAGGGATTTGGCAAGACTGGACGTTCATCGTACTCATTTTTATTACGCGGGTGTTCTATTTGCATATACCGGACACTACCTTTTGATTTTCCAGGGAAACTCAACATTTCCAATAACATTTTGATGCGTTTCACATCTTCCAGATTTCCATCAGAATTTTCACCTATTTTATTTTTATCCAAAAGATAATTTTTGAATGACTCTACAAAAACTTCTGCTTCAATTTCAGTATCATTGTAATTTCCTGTTTCCCAGTTATTTCCGTTAAATAACTTTTGATAACGTTTTTCTTGACGTTGACTTAGGTATAATTGTTGATTTGTTAGTTTAACCGCTCCCATACCAAAAGGTTTACCCATACCAAGAGAAAAACGATATTCTTGATCGTCTTTGACGTAAATACGGCTTTCTTTCTCTTTTGCCAAATCTAATATCCACAATAATGCACCTAGTTCTTCATCAGTTAGATTATCAAAATAAATTTTGAAGTGAAAACTAACTTTTGAATTAATAGGTCTAATTTTTGTGTATTGCTTTGGTTTATTGCTTATTTCTTCCTCATTAGATTCTCTAATTGAATTACTACTAACATCTTTTTGATGCCAATATAACTTATTTCCACGAATTACCGTATCTTTAATGGGGTGACTTCCATAGTGCTTTAGGTTTTCCCTTTTTGCTTCTGGATCTGTTTGGACTAAATAATGCTGAAAAGTAGTAGGTTTTGGAGTAGCTAAAATGGAGGGAGTGATTCTTTCATCAGGGTTATTTTGACACCAAATTTGCTCATCTGGTGTTGAACTATCAAGTATAGCATCAGTAATAAATACTCTTCCTGCGCGTGCTTGATTCTCTAATTTTTTATCCTTTACCCAACCAAAAATTGCTTCAGTCATGTCAATTTCTGGATTTTCAGAGCTTTTCAACTTAGGAGGAATAAAATCAGTAACCGAAGCAGCACGACCATTTTTGGTAGGGGGAGTGTAAGGTATGCGGAAGTTAGGACTATGACCAAATAGAGTCACTTTCTCACCTAATTTGTTTTTGCAGAAGAATACAGGATAATCATTTTTTAGGATGCCATTTTCTTCATCAAAATATTTCTTCTGAAAATCAGTTAAAGCAGCACGATAATCTTCCACTGCACCAGGATCAATTTCAACATAATCATCTGTTCTTTCTCCTATCAAACAATGATATTGACGAGAAGATTTACCCTCTGGATTTTCTTCCATCATATTGCCACTTGTCACCAGATGCCCTTTGTACTGATGATGAAGGTTATCCTTACTAACTTGGTTGGCAAGATAGCGAGTTTTAACCTTATTAATTTCATCAAATCGAACTTTAAGATATTGAGGTTTATAATCAATATTACTTGCATCAATTAAACCGACATCACTAGGAATTGCTGATTTTTTAACCCATATAAAAGGCTGTTCTTCAACTGTTTGAGATAAATAAATCCGCCATTTACCATCACTTTGCTGTTGTAGATATCCTGCTTTAACTTTATCATCAAGTTTTTTTTTATATTCGTCAGTTAGAGGATCGTTATTAGGTGCAGCAACTGCACGAAAAAAGAGTTTTTGGTATCCTGAAACTTGATGAAGTTTACTGTAGGTAACAATTTCAAAAATATTCCTGATCATACCTCGCAGACTACTACCAGGAATTACTGGAAGATTATTAGCTGGATTATAAAAAAAATCAGTCCATCGTTTTTGTTCTTCTAGTATTAATTGATTGAGTTCTTCATGATTGCAAGTGCGATCGCCAAAGTTTTTAAAGTTATCTGGAATTAATCCACAACGAATGTAGAGAGGAGATTCTGTAACTAAGGTACACTCAATATAACCTGTATGTCGTTTTATATCATAAGAATTTTGTTTTGGAAGCTCTTCTGCTACAACTATTTTGTTTTCATCAGGTAATTCGACAAAATTGTAAGGTGCAAAGGATCGTCGAGCTTTAGAAACTGGTGTAATATGCTTAGGATTCATTTGTTAATCTCCTTAAAAGTAAATTTTAACTAAACGACGTAGAGCAATTCGAGCTACACCTGAATCATCGTAATCAATATAGTGATGAACACTTAAACGCAAAGGATGTTCATTATCCTTGAATTCAATATCAGTTAAAGGTACTGCATGACGTAAACCTTGCGAACCATCTGACACTAAAGTAAAATCACCACAATTTTTATCTGCTTGCGTTCCCCAAAGAATCTGATTTTCGGGGATAAATTCTGTATCCTTTTCATCTTGAATTAAACGAGCTTTAAAACCCTCATCAGTCTGCCATAACATTACTTCCGATGTTTCACCAAAAACCCGACATTGTTGCAAAGTAAAAAGACGTAATTTAGGCAAAAAATCAAATGCACTATCTGCCGTTAATAATTTACCATCTTTAAATTTTCCCCAAATCACTCCATCTTCAGCGTGAGCTAACAGAAACTTTAATTGATATTCTTCAGCTTGTTCTTCTAACCATTGATATATATCTAAATTGATTGAAATATCTAAAGGCTTACGTATTGGTTTATTCATTCAGCTACCTCTTCATTTAATGCATCAACAAACTTTTCTAAATCTTTAGGATTATCTATAATCAAAGGTTCATTTTCTGAAACTTGGGTAATATTCCAATTTTTATTTTCTAAAGCTAAAGTAATTGTTGCCGTTTTTCCCTGCAATCTTCCCCTGCCGATACTGCTTGTACCACCAACAGGTAAATCTCCAGTCCACAAGTCTTTAATTAACAGTAGTAACAACCCAATTTCATGAGGTTTCGGTTGACGTAACTCCAATTCCAACTTCAACTCTGTTTTATCGCTCCCAAAAATTGGTTGCTCGTTGAATAATGCTCCATGTAAAGCACCACCTGTAAAACGGTCAATAGCTATGCGATTTTGTACTAAATCATTACTTTCTTTAATAACACTTTCATGAACAATCAAACGACTTGCTCTCGTTTTTTTCTTGTTGTTATCAAGAGTATTTACTTCCAATTTATCTTTTTTATCTTCGACAAAACCAAATATTTCATCAATTATTCGTTTTGTAAGAAGACGTTTTTCCCCTTCTGTTAAAGTATTAATAATTCGTTCTGCCCGATGACGTAATACTCCCGCTAAACTTGTACCGGATATTATAGGTACTGGTTTTTCTTCACCTACTCGTCGAGATTTGAGGTGTACGGCATCAGGAGCTTTATCACTCGAAGCTTGGCCAGAGCGAATTAACAGGGGACTAGCAAGGGTGAATTTGGCATTAATGGTTATGCGATCGCGTTTATCATCCCGTTCGTCTACAAACTGAAGACCTGCTTCTTTCATCGCTGCAACAATGGAAGTATTAACAGCAGGTGATTTAGTGCAGGGTGGGTCAGTCAACCAGGAATGGTCAAGAGTTAACCAAGCTATGCGATCTCTTGCATCTTCTAAATTAAAATTCCAGACTTGCCAATTGTTGACCTTACAGCGACCGAAACCACGTCGTTTTTTCATCCCCAGGCTAATTTCGCCCTTTTCTAAACCTTGGAGTGCGATCGCTAATCCTTTCAGTAAAGTAGATTCATAGTTAGGTTCATCCGATTTTTTTTCTATTAACAACTCAAAACATAGAGGAAATTTTGTACCAGCTTGCAATACCTCGAAGTCATATTTAGCTTTCTCTGCTGCTGTCCGAGTAACGCTATTAATTTTTACCCCATCTCTCAGTTCAGATTTGATAATATCAATACTAATAGCATCATCTATAATCAATAGACTTTGATTATCCTGTGATTTTATTTCTATTTTTTCCTTTTCTGGAATGTTTACCTCATCTTTATAAACAAACAAATCGCCAAATAATTTTGTTACTAACTCATGACGATAATCATTTAAGTCATATCCTTTATTGCGCTCACGTAAATAGTTTCTTAATGCACCAGCGATTGACGAACCTGTAAGTAAAGCATGGTTGCTAATAGTATCTCTGAGCAAGGGTAAATCAATGAGACTATCAGCATCACCACTTCCTAAACAAGTAGGGGTATCTAAAATCAAAATACCGCCTACAATGATACGTTTAATAATATTCCGATTTGAACTATGACGTTTTTCAATCATTATTTTTCTCCTTCATCGTCTTTTTTGCAACTGCCATAATCAAACGAAGTGAATATTCTAGTGCTATATAAACATCGATATCTTGCTCTTTACCAGCGATATTCACCTTGGGTTGATTTGCAACTACTAATTTTTTAGTTTGTGGATTGCTACACCAAGAGTTTTTTAACCAAGTATCTGGCTCATTAAGCCATATATAAATATGCTGATCTAATTTACTACGCTCAAATTGTCTACGAGCATTAGAAGGCAAGTTACGTAGTAAATCGTGGACTGGTTCAGCTAGTTCTGTAATGCTTATACGTTCATTCTCAGGTTTAGTTTGTTCAAACTCAACTTCATATAATGCTTGTCTTGTAACAAGCATTAACCGAGATAATTGATTATTAGAAATCTCTTCTTGATTATTCAGATTGATAGTACTAACTTCCTGTATTAATAGTTCATCAAGTTTTTTCCGTACTATTCTATTAGCTATATCTGCTGCAATTTTAGAAGATTCTGGCTTTAATGATTTGATTGTATTAACTTGTTGCTTAATTTTGCTTTCTCGATTAGGCAATTTTGTTTCATATTCTGTTTTTTCATCTAGCCAGTTAAATATAAATCTACCAAATCCTTCTACCCTACGTTCCCCAATTCCTTGTTCTTCCAAAGTCTGAACATTTTGCAGAAACTCCTGAAATTTTTGCGGTTCAAGGTCAATTTTTTCAAAAACAAATACACTTCCTGCTGCTAAGGCTGGTGTTTGTGGTAACGGTAGTCCCCATTTACGATTAAATCCACCCACAATCAGACTACTAGCATAAATTCCATCTTCTTGAAATTTAATCTCCTCATTGAGTGATTCTGAAAATAGTTGACGTAACCTTTCTGGATCGGTTGCAGTTTGTCCCCATTTATCACATATAATTGTGTCACTGAGCAGTGTAATAGTTAAATTCTCATTTCTTTTTATACGTTCTTTCGAGTCAATTCCTACTTCATACCATTCACCGTCATTATTTAATAATTCTATTTTGACGTGACCATAACCTGCACTTTGAGAACCACCTAGCCAGACATCTTTCAGTTGTAATAATGATTCAATAATAGACTTATCTTCTTCAGAGTCACATAAAACAACTGCTTCAAAAGTCTGCCCTGCATCTATGGCTTCATAGTGAAATACTGCACCACTGCCCTCAATACCTCTACCACGTTTGCGATCGCGTTGGTTATGAATGTTGATTCTTCGCTTCACTCGGTAAAGCAATACATCAGAATCACTTACAGTGCAAAACTTTTCTTCTAACAGCTTGGGAGATAAATCTTCATCTCGCTCATCAATGGGTATTTTGCTGAAATCATAGACTGGTTTACCCTGCTTATCCGGATCTTCAGAAAATTCCTCACCTTTATTTTTATACCAAGAAAGCGGTATGGGTAAAGTACGTTTTTTATCAATATCAACAGGATATGCATTTAAATAACGAGTCTTAGAAGCATCAAAAAATAACCTTTTGATATCAGGAAATCGCTGGCTATCCAAAATATCATCTGTGTGTTTGATATTCTTCTGTTTTAAATAGCGACCAATCAACGCCCCGCGAATCATACTACCTAAAATATAGTCATGAGATACGTCGCTATTGGGGTCGCCTTGAAGTGATGTTGCAAGAATAGGTTGCTGCGTATGCAGTAAAAAATTAATTGCTTTCATATTCCTTTCCCGAAGCGTTCAATATAAGAAATCTTTTGGGTAATTTCGCTGTTATTCTGGATATCCCATAAAGTACACTGCACATGACCTCGTCCGCGATTGCGTCCGCTTCCCATCCTTCTTAATGCAAGTGTACCTACTACTAAAAGTGCCAAGATGTCTTTATCTTCTTCGGACTCTTCGTTTAGTTTCCTTGCAAATAAAAGTTTTGACTCAAAGGGTAGTTCCCGCAAAATCACACGTGCTGACCGCAGACTTCGTTCAGCAGCAGCCCCATTTTCCGGATCAATTGCAGTTTGACGACGGATGGTTGTAAGAGATTCCAAAATATCAGTATTGGTCAAAGTCGGGTGATATTTGGGATTTTCACGATTTTTCTTTGATTCCACATCTAATTGTGCTGCAATTGCGGTTCGTAAGTCACTTGGTAAACAAGCATCGCCTACGTGCATAATTGCCTGAGTATCAAGCGTACTACCCGGTTTACCAAATAGTTCATCAGCTATTTTCTGCCAATGTTCGCGCTGATTTTCATGTGGTATTACACCGACTAAGTTATCACACTCCTCACTTAGTAACCCTTTTAAAGTGCGTCCCCGTAAATAAGGAAATCCGTAGCAGTCATGTTCTACCTCTTGGTCAACTAACCCCGCAACCCCATCACCACGACCAAACGTTGTATCACTCAGCAGCTTTATTTTTAGGGTGTAGTTACTCATCGGTTGACTCTCCTAAAGGAATGTAAAACTCCATTGCTTCAATGGCATCAAAGTAAGCGCAGATTCCATTCCAATGCCAACCTTCTTCTCCCAACTTATTATCAGCTTCTGGGAAGGCTGGTAAGCTTTTAAGACGGTACACCTGTCGAAACTGCTTTGTAGCTTCATGTCCCTGACGCAGCACATCACGTAATGCCATAACTTTGTTACGTCTATCTTTCCAGTCTTCGTGTGTATTAAACTCATGAACAACTTTGGCAAAACTAGTCCAAGTACGCCACTCTTTTTCATAGGAACCTGAATGCATAGGTCGCATTGCTAAAGAAGCAACTTCCTTACGTTCAGGAATTTGCACTTCATACTCGCGTTGCCGAATTTCATTAATTGACCCTATTAAACCACTGGCTGCAATATGCCAATCTAGCGCAGAAAACAAAGGTTTTTCATAATCATTTGTCTGTTTTTTCATCCACTTTTTAGCTTTACCGCACAGTGATTCACTCAATGCATAAGCCTTAGCAAAAGGATAGTGATTTTTAACAATTGCAATACCTGCACAAGCAGTTACTTTATTTTTTATGTCAGGTAAATCAGCAGTAAATTCCTCAAATTTATTCAAAAACTTTGTAGCAAGAGATAATCCCAAACGCCCATCACATACAAAAGTGATATCATCACCACCATATACTATAGGGCGAAAAGGTAAATAAGTTTGTCCATTTCTTTTTTGAAGAGTTACCTTATTTATAACTTCCTGTGATGTATCGACATACTTAATAACTGCTTGATGATCCTCAATAGTAATTGAGTTAAGAACCGTTTCAGCAACAGCACGTAAAGCCTTACTTGCAGAACTATCAACTGCTATGGAAAATTTCCGCATCTTTACAATACAATCTTCATTGTCAGATGCAGTTTTAAGATATTCTTGAAAGCGATTTCCCAGCCTATTACCATCAGCGTGAACGATAGCTATATAACTACTTTCACCCTCTGAGCGCCCCAAATCATCAACATCGTATGGAATTTCGTATTTACCAAAATCCAAGTTTTTGAAAATAGTATTTTTAAGTAGTTGATTAGCAGGTTCATTATACTTGCGATCAACTGTTTTCAGTTTCGCTACTATCTCTCTAGAAACCAAATAACTGTCATTTTCTGGAATACCATAGCGGTTGCTCGTATCTACTGCAACTAATCCTGTTGAATTGCAAGTGGCTGTGACACTCAGACCCAATATAGGCATTGATGGTCTTGGCTTTCGTTTTTCGTTTTCCAGTTTTCCCTGAATTAATTTTTTATCAATCACTTCTTGGAGTAAGTCTGTATCCCAATCAAATACTTCGTGAGCAATGACAATATTTAACCCTGGTGCTTCATGTAGTATTTTACTGGTTAATTTCTTAGTAAATTCTTTGGCATATTCTTCACTTCTAAATAGCAAGACCGTATTACCACCACCTGTATATACTAACTCAGCCACAATTTCTAAATTTGTAGTAATACGTAGTCCAAAATCATCTGTTTCTTCATCAGGAATATAAACTTCACCTAGTTCTAGGAAGCACTCTTTAACCCATTCAGATGTTGCTATTTGAACCAAATATGAACCACCAATATTTTCACGCAGGCGGTTGCTACCAAAAATATATTTTTGGATTCCAGTTGTATCTATTACCGTTGCAACTAAGTTATTCATTATGCATCTACCTCTTGAATCCAATTTTTTAGCTTTGTTGATAAATCTGCAATATCTCCACTTCCAAAAACATTAACTTTAGGGTCATTAATCTGACTCATAAAACGTTGTTTTATTTTTTTCGGTTGATCATAGTAACAAACTAAAGCCACCCGTGCTTCATCTCCTCCCATCTGTCGCGCTCGACGATAAGCCTCAAATAATTTAGATTTACATAAACCGCTATCATTACTACTTGTACAGGATATGGCAAAAAGTTGATACCCTCTTAAGCAGGCAACATCAAATTCAAACTCGACAATATTAAGGTTTTCTGGAAAATCAAACGACATACCTAATTCATCAAGTGAACATTCTTCCTGAATTTTATTTAACTGTTGTAGTACATAGTCTTCTAGCCAAACACCTTCAAGCCATTTACAAATTTCTTCGGGATAATCTTTATTTTTTTTAGGTTTAGGTATCCTTTCTTTGTATTCAATTAGCTGTTGTGCCTGTTCAATGGTTTGAATTGATAAATTTCCGTTAGAATCTAGAAAATTATATCTTTCTAAAAGAGAAGTAATGTCTTGTGGTAATTCATAGATAGGTAATGATAAGTTTCTCAAATAAGTCGCATTTTTCCATTCTCTAAAATTAAAGTATATTTCTGTAACGGTATTGTTTTGGTTACTGGATATTTCTTCTCCTTCTTGGCTGTCTAATTTCTTTTGCACTCGTTTTACCTCTTCCCTTTGCTTTCCCTCAATACTAAGTTGCTTTTTGCACCATTCTCGCCATGCTAAATTATTTTTGACTATAGCTTCTACTAATTCTGGAAGTGCGACATCGATTTTATATGGTTTTTTTGGTGGAACTTCAGTTTTGGGTGGCTTGCTTAGAGATAACCCATGTAATTCAAAGAGTTTTTCTAGCGAAAATTCTAGTAGTTTTTTTGGTATATCTAAGGGAATCGGGTTGTTGATCTGGTCAATCAATATCTTCAAACTACGAGAGTCTAAGTAGCTGAAAATAGGAAGCGGATTAAGTTGAATCGTTAAGTCTTTATCATCATGGAAAAGTAGTGCTTGATAGGCATGAGTAGCCATTGCTTTTGTGCCGCCTGTATAGTTCAGACCAAAACTATTTTTATTTGGAAATTCTTTTTTAAGTTCTTTGATTTTTTTTCTAATCCTCTTCTTAATTTCATAAGCATTAGATTCGTTATTATCCAGGGAAACTGTTTCGCGATCGCTTAAACCCAATATTTCCTTGAGACGTTCCGCAGGTTTTTCCGTGCCTTCACTGAACACGAGGTAAGGCTTACCACCTTCTCTCAACAAAGTCTTTGCCGCCACATAATTAGGCAAAGGGTTTTCACCAATAAGCAAAAACAGATGGTCAACTTTATACTTGTCTAATTCAGATGTAGTCATAATCTCTCATGTATCCTTTTATCAAAATTTCTGTTACCAGTATACATAGCATTGGAAATCCCCCTTTCCAATACCTGCTAGATTAGAAAGCGCACATAATAACCTATTTATCCTCCGTGAATATACTTTCTAATACCACCCCATCCCCCAACATCTTACAGCAGTTAGCCAATGGATCTCTTGATCAAGGTCACAACCTCACTCGCGCTATTCGGCTGTGGGTATTGTTACATTGGTTATATAGTGATCAAGGACAAGCAGCTATTGGTGACACCTTCACTTACACTGACTGGCGACAAGCTTTCTTTACCAAAACCCACAAGGATGAAAAACAAACCGATATCATTAACCATCAAGACCCTGACTGTGCTTGTCTCAAAACCACCCGACAATGGTTAGTAGAATTGGAAGTATCTATAGATGAGTGGCAAAATTCTTTACAACAACATATACCAGTATATAACTCTGATTTAGAAAAACTTGTAGAAGAAATCCTCAAGGAACGGTTATTTGCCCAAGTTCGCAAATCACTTCAAAGCGACTTAGATTTATTAGTCAGTAAAAATTGCTTGCAACGAGTAGATCATGTCTCTGGTAGAAGCAAATATTACCGTCGAGTAGAGGTATTACCATTTTCTAAAAAATCAGAAAATTTTGGCTACGAAACGAATTTAAGTAATAAAAAACAAGCCTATTTAGCTGGAACTTTGGGTATGTTTAGTTTTCTTGACCCTAGTTTACCATTACTGGCAGAAGAACTTTCAGAAGAGGAAATAGATGAAGACAATCATCGAGTTTTCTTATATGCTGATTATGTAGTACCTGAATCAAGTCCAATACAAGATGCAGTAGATGAAATTCAAAGTGAATTACAGGATATTTGGGATTCGGGTAAAATTCAACCTTTACTTTTAACTTATCACAGCGCCCATCAAAATAAAATTTATGAATGTGTTGTTTATCCAGTCTGCATTTATTTTATGGAACGCGCTAAATATCTATGTGCTTATGGTAAAACCCCTAAAGGTGATATCAACTGGTACAAATATCGCTTAGATAGAATAATTTCCCAGCAATTAGAAATTTTAGATTGGGAAGACAATCGTGTTCCACAATTATTAAGAGATAAATATAAAGAGCATCAACTACCAACTCCTAAAACTGTGAATATGAAATTGAAAGATGCTTGGGGGTGTGATTTTTATAAAGAAAAAACATTGATGATATTGCGGTTTGACCAAAATTTTCATCAAAATTATATCCAAGGAATCAACATCCACCAAACATTTAAAGCTATTAACCATGAACAAGCAAAAACACTAATCAAACAAAACACACCCAATTCACTACATCAGCATATTGTACCAATTCTTGATTCTCGCTCAAATCATGATGCTTATTACCAGGTATATTATCGAAATACAGATTATTATGTAATTAGACGGTTACGAGCTTTAGGTTCAAAAGTTGAAGTCTTACTACCTTGGGAATTAAGGCAAGAAATGCTACTAGAACTCCAAAATACTTGTAATTTGTATACATAAGTAATTTAGAGTCATATTTGGTGAAACTAATAAACACTTTAATCAATTAAGTCTCCCAGCTTATATGCAGGATTGTGTGTGATGCAGATCACATATTTACCTAATTTTGGATCAAAAAAACCAATTGCACCGTAAATATGGGCTAATTTATGTGCCAACACAAAAGCAACAGGGATAGAAACGGGTCCATTAATCCTCAGCAGTTGTCCTCCTGTAAGTTCTCCAGACTTTGCCATTTCTTCAAGTCGCGTAGCAGCATCTTTGACAATCTGGTCATTTTGGGCAGGTTCACCAAAACTCAACCGCAAAACATCGTCTTTTAACTCAATGTTGTAAGTAGTCATTACCTTGCTTAGTGAGCAACTATCACATCATACATGGCATTGGAAGCAGCCTATTCCAGATTGGTTTATGCTGGAGTTATCCCCAAGTTCTAGTAAAGTGTCTGAGCAAATTTTTTCTGATGTCCCTCAAGTAGAGTTATTGCAATGGTTAGCACGCGGTTCTCTCAAACAAAACCTCCTCCGTGCCATTCGGTTGTGGGTGTGGTTACGTTCTTTATATGGAGAAGGTCAAGACCATGTATTCTTAGAGGATGGTTTTACCTTAGCAGACTGGAAAAACGCTTTTTTTCGTTCTACACACCCCAAGGGAGAAGCAATTCCTCAATTCCATGACCATAACTGTCCTTGTGCCAAAACTACCGCTGACTGGTTGTTTGATACCAAAACTGGATTGAATGAACAAGAATGGAAGCGATCGCTATTATCGCACGTTAACATCCCTAATTTAGATGAAATCCTCCACAAGCGATTATTTGGCGTAACTCGTCGTTCCTTACAAGCAGATTTACAAATTTTAGAAGAATTAGGTTGGCTAGAAAATCGAGAGCAAAAATATCATCGAGTTCAATATTTACCTTTTCGTCCTATCACCACCAAACAGAATATTAACGAATTACATTTTCTCAATCAAGAAGATTTAGCAGAAATTGCTCAGAATCTCTCTCAACAAATTGGTGGTATCCAGCGGTTCTTTTTTAAATTAGATTATGTTGTAACCGCTATAGACCAAGTTGAAAATTGGCAATATGAACTCCGCAAACTTTGGTCACAAACCCCAGTTCCACCGATTAGGTTAATTTATAATAGTGCCAGATTAAGAGAATCTAGACAATGTTTAGTTTATCCTGTTTGTATTTACTATGTGCAACGTGCAGTTTATCTCTGTGCTTTTGGCGAAAGTCCTGATAAAAAAACAGATTGGTATAACTTTCGTTTAGATAGAATTGAAAATATTACACCAATTGAATGGACAAATCCTGCCATTCCTAAGACACTGCAACAGCGTTATCAACAAAGGAATTTACCAAATCCAGAAGAAATTGAAGTGCAAATGCCGAAAGCATTAGGTTTTGATTTTTATTTAGAATCTCGACTAATGCTGCTACGATTTGACCGTGAATATCATGACCGCTACATTCAGGATACTTTTCGGCACGAAACATTTAATTTAATTAATTACCAAAAAGCTAAACATTTGATTCAAAGTTCTGTAATTAATTCAGACCAAAAAGCAGAATTATTAAAAGTTATAGAAAATCGTTCCCCAAAAGATGCTTATTATAGCCTTCAATATCGACATGGGGATAATAATGTAATTATGCGTTTACGAGCATGGCGACCGAAAGTAGAAATTCTGTTACCTTATGATGTAAGAGAAAGAATTGCGGCTGATATTACTAAAGAAATAGGGCTTTATCATCATTCGCATCTTTAATATTGAATAAATTCATTAGTCGGATGCTTCAATATTTTTAATACAATAGATATTGACAAGTAAGTTCAGAAATTATACCTTGGTGTAAGGATAAATTTGGCAGACCTAGAGCGGGGTCAAAAACCCTGGAGATTCGCCAAATCGCCAGAACCTTGATAATTGAATACTTTCAGCGTTTGATTAGTTTCAGTTGGTAGATGACCCGAAGCCTGAAATGAGGTTTTTTGAGAGGTCCGCCAAAATCGTCTCTAGATTCCGCCCCTAGACTATGTTTCAGATGGCGGAGTTTCCAAATAAATAATCCCCGCAAGGGGACTGAAACTACAAACCAAGATTTCACTAAACCTCTGAGATTTGCCCTGTTTCCAAATAAATAATCCCCGCAAGGGGACTGAAACAAATCTTGGTTTGTATACAGTTCTCGTGTAGAATGGTTTCCAAATAAATAATCCCCGCAAGGGGACTGAAACCCAATACTAGGAATGCTTGATACTGGATCTTGTGGTTTCCAAATAAATAATCCCCGCAAGGGGACTGAAACGTGAATTGGATTACCAAGGGGACGTAATCACAAATCTGGTTTCCAAATAAATAATCCCCGCAAGGGGACTGAAACTTATTTCATATTGCTCTAGTGCTGCATTCATGCTTGGTTTCCAAATAAATAATCCCCGCAAGGGGACTGAAACTCAAGTTAAAAGCCTTGAGGCAATATTCAAACGGATGTTTCCAAATAAATAATCCCCGCAAGGGGACTGAAACTAACAACGGGTTTGACGGTTTCACTCTGTAAATTAGCAAAGTTTCCAAATAAATAATCCCCGCAAGGGGACTGAAACATCATCCCCATAGATCATCCAGAAACATGGATGGCAGACTCTCAAGTTTCCAAATAAATAATCCCCGCAAGGGGACTGAAACACAAGCAACTGAAGACCCTGGAAATGATACAGGAGTGTTTCCAAATAAATAATCCCCGCAAGGGGACTGAAACAATATAAGCTATCAGGTGGGGTAAAAAGTCTCGATCCTTGTTATAGTTTCCAAATAAATAATCCCCGCAAGGGGACTGAAACACCCAATTTCCGATGCTATAGGCAAGATGGCATCGGAGTTGTTTCCAAATAAATAATCCCCGCAAGGGGACTGAAACTCAAAGTTGCGTTGTCTGTGCAAAGTTTACCCATCGGTTTCCAAATAAATAATCCCCGCAAGGGGACTGAAACCTGACGAGGCAAGTTAAAAATAAAGGAAAATGAATGTTTCCAAATAAATAATCCCCGCAAGGGGACTGAAACGCCATAACTAAATGGGACAAGGTAAATATACGGTTTCCAAGTTTCCAAATAAATAATCCCCGCAAGGGGACTGAAACTGGAGATATACCAGATGGTAAGAAAGTATTCCATAAGTTTCCAAATAAATAATCCCCGCAAGGGGACTGAAACGTGACTTTAGACGGCGGTTCCTCAAATGACTTTGAGGGTTTCCAAATAAATAATCCCCGCAAGGGGACTGAAACTTTACTAGTGTTTTCTTCAATTTCCCAATTTTTCGGAGTTTCCAAATAAATAATCCCCGCAAGGGGACTGAAACATGTACTAAAACCGGAAGAGGTTACTGTAATTAATTCTAGTGTTTCCAAATAAATAATCCCCGCAAGGGGACTGAAACCGAAGTTTCAAATGAGCATAAAAAAGGTAGTCATTTGTTTCCAAATAAATAATCCCCGCAAGGGGACTGAAACTTTTAGAGCAAATCGCATTTCCCTTGGTTTCAAATCCAGAGTTTCCAAATAAATAATCCCCGCAAGGGGACTGAAACTTGATGGCATGAGCGCAGACCAGATTTTAGCTAAAGTTTCCAAATAAATAATCCCCGCAAGGGGACTAAAAGATTATAAAATGACTGAATATCAAATAATGTAGCATCAGAAAAAATGCCAAGAAGAGCTACATCGAGCAAACGCGCAACGCCCTCAGAAAACAACTCTCTGGTATGGGCAGATAATGCCGAATTAGTTGGTTTAGTCTTTGAATTAGAGGCAATTGATTCTGCGTCTCTATATTCGCAATATACCATTGGACTTCATGCTTGGTTTCTAGATCAAGTTCGCCAAATTAATCCAACCCTTTCAGCATATCTGCATGATGGTGAATCAGAAAAACCCTTTAATATTTCTGCCCTCGCAGGTCAATTAGTTGCCACTGGTAAACAACTGCAACTGCAAGCAAATCACACTTATCGTTGGCATCTTAACGCCATTTCTCAACCAGTAGTTCAGTTCTTGAGTCAGTGGTTAACACAACCTCTACCTATTCTGAAATTAAGAGATGCTTCCTTACAAATAAAACAAGTAAGTATTGTCCATCCACCAACTACTTACACTCAACTATTGCAATCATCTATAGAAAACCAAAACTACAGAAACATTAATTTGAGTTTTATTTCTCCTACCAGTTTCCGTCGCAAAGGTCATCATTTTCCCCTTCCAGTTCCCTTCAATCTTTTCCATAGTTACCTGAGACGCTGGAACGACTTTTCAGGAATGCCTATAGAACAAGACGCTTTTCTGAACTGGATAGATGAAAACGTCATCATTCACAAACACCGTTTAGAATCAGTCAAAGTCGCAGCAGGTAAACGGGGTTCAGTCACTGGTTTTACTGGTGCAATTTCCTTGGGTTTGAGTAAAACTGCCTTAGCCAATATTGAATTTACCCAATTATTTTACGCCTTAGTCCAACTTGCTCCCTATTGCGGAACAGGTCATAAAACTACCTTTGGACTAGGACAAACCTGTTTAGATTGGGTAAAACCAGAATCAAATATATCTTCTGAAGGGTTAACAAACTTACTTCCAGAACGAATTGAGCAATTAACAGCGATATTTACAGCACAGCGCAAACGCACAGGAGGAGAACGTGCTGAAAAAATTGCTACAACCTGGGCAACGATTTTAGCACGGCGGGAAATGGGAGAATCATTACAGGTAATCGCCCAAGATTTAGAGATACCTTACACCACTGCCAAAACCTACGTCAAATTAGCTCGTCGGACGCTGAAAGATACGTGACATACTCCATACCCCAAGCGATCGCTCCCATCCTTCAAGAATCAATATCCCTGAGTAATCCATTCACGCCCTGCTTTTTCTGCGGCTTCTGGGGTGTAGTAAAGTTTGCGCTCACCGA
>NZ_JAYGGY010000117.1:0-31632 GCF_034931625.1 Anabaena cylindrica UHCC 0172
GTCTAATACGTCAAACCACCCTCTACTTGGGGCGCGTCCAACTGCGATGGTCATTGAATTGAAATCCTCTTTTTTACTAAAATTGCCACGTTTTTAGGGCTGTACCTTAGTCAGATTTACTGATTTGGGGCAACTACCGCGAGGAATTAAACGTTTTTTGAGACTTTTTGCCACTTGTACGTGGCTGCAATTCTGAGAAGCTAATGCCTGACAATTAGGCATTTCTCAGGATTATGCCATTACGCGTACCACTAACTAAAACTCTAGATTGTGGTAACTTAATGATTCTTAACTTATCACATTAATCAGGGTTTACGCTGGGGACACGCAAATCAATGGGGTATTTGACGTGCTACAACTTATCTGTGGTAATTGTAATTAAGGATTCTTGTCTTGTTTGGGTTTGATATTAATATGAATACCAAAATTTTAACAATCTGACATACATTTTCTCATAAATCTTACAAAAATTTTTCTGGGAATATCAAAGTTGTTTCATAGTTGTGAGTACGTCACTTGCTATCGAACCATGAGTGGCTCTCTAAATCCTTCTGCTTCCTACTCTCTGCCTTTCTTCGGTCAAAACTTGCAATACCGACTGTTCAAGTGGCAGACTTCTAAAGAGAATATCTCACAGGCCAAGGTAGTTCCATGATGGCATCAACAACGATTAATAAAGGCGATGGACTCCTGCATCAAAGCGTCCTCGGTTCTCGTCGGTTTAGCAACTACTGGTGGGCAACTATCGTTAGTTTGGGAGCATCTGGCTTTTTATTGGCTGGTATTTCCAGCTATCTTAAAGTCAATTTACTCATTGTCACCGATCCAACTCAACTGATATTTGTACCCCAAGGATTGGTTATGGGTTTGTATGGACTAGCTGGGTTGCTCTTAGCTTTATACCTGTGGCTAGTTATTCTATGGGATGTTGGTGGCGGTTATAACGAATTCAATCAGGAAACTGGTAAATTCAAAATCTTTCGATGGGGTTTTCCTGGAAAAAACCGCCAAATTGAGATTGAAAACCGTATCCAAGACGTGCAATCTGTACGCATCTCTATTAAGGAAGGTCTAAATCCCCAACGCGCACTTTATCTAAGAGTTAAAGGACGACGAGATATTCCTTTGACACGAGTAGGTCAACCGTTATCTTTAGCTGATTTAGAAACTCAAGCTGCTGATTTAGCCCGCTTTTTGTCAGTACCTTTAGAAGGACTCTAAGAATTTTGGATTTTAGATTTTGGATTTTGAATTAGATTTTGGGTTTTGAATTGGTGGTAAATCAAAAATCTACTGTCTCAGATTACAAAATCTCGACAGTATCTATTTGGTTTAACCCTATGCAATAGCCTGACTACGAAAATTCTCAATCTAGAATCTAAAATCTAAAATCTAAAATTGCAAAGAGAGGCTAAGATACTCTGGTTGAGTCAGTAACTGGCAATGCGGTTAAAATTTTCACAATTTTTAGTTGCTCTGTTGATGATTGGTGGTTTGATGTTGGGAGGATGTTCAGCAGAAAAAGTAGCTTCTAATACATCTCCAACTTCCACATCTACCTCAAATACAATTGAGGAAAGCTCTAAGTCAACTGCTGAAGCGACGACGGTATCAGAAACTAGTAGTGAGAGTATTCCGGGAATGAAAGATTTACCACGCCTCGAAGGTAAGGCTACTGTTGTGATGACAGTGAATGGCGCACCAATTACCATCGAAGTAGATGGTACTAATGCTCCTATTACTGCTGGCAACTTTGTCGATTTAGTCAAAAAAGGTGTTTACGATGGTTTAGTTTTCCATCGGGTTGTGCGCGAACCACAGCCATTTGTAGTTCAAGGTGGTGATCCCCAAAGTAAAGATCCCAACAGTTCGCCAGAAAGATGGGGAACTGGTGGCTACATAGACCCAAAAACTGAGACTGAACGCCGTATACCACTAGAAATCAAGCCAGAAGGTGCAGATCAGCCTGTTTACAGTAAAGTCATTACGCAGAAACCTGTTTTGACTCACAAACAAGGTGCAGTAGCTATGGCGCGATCGCAACCACCTGATTCGGCTTCTTCTCAGTTTTACTTTGCGTTGGCAGATTTGGGCTTCTTGGATGGTAACTATGCTGTGTTTGGCTATGTCACCGATGGCTTTGATGTAGTTAATAAAATTCAGCAAGGCGATCGCATTAACTCCGCGAAAGTCACTCAAGGTGCTGAAAACTTAAAAACCTCTGGTAAGTAATCAGTAGTTCAGTTGTCAGTTGTTCTCAAAACGCTGACAACTGGCACAATCTAAAATCGTAAGGATTCAGGATACAGAATATTTGATATATACTAAAAACGGGTTAAAAGTGTCATTCTGTAGCTTGCTTCCCGTAGGGTACGAAGTGAAGAATCTCCGAGATACTAGAGCCTACGGCACGCTACGCGAACGCTGCACTACGTTACGCTCAGTATGACATAAGTCCAAATTTCACCCGTTTGCAGTATAGCAGGGAACAGAAGAGAAAATATTTTTCCTCCTGAACTCCTGAACTTCTGAACTCCTGAACTTCTGAACTCCTGAACTCCTGAACTCCTGAACTCCTGAACTCCTGAACTCCTGAACTCCTGAATTTTTACCTAAAATCTAAAATTGGTTAGGGTTGTTGTCACTGGTATTGGTTTGATTTCTGCTTTAGGTGCAAGCTTAGAGGATAGCTGGCAAAATTTGTTGGTAGGTAAAACGGGTATTAAATTACATCAGCCATTTCCAGAACTCTTAAAAATTCCTCTAGGTTTAATTGCTCAAAAACCATCTGATTTAAAGACGCTAACTCAGAAGGTTGTTAATTCTGCTTTGCAAGATGCTGAATTAGTAACGCCTTTACCTGATTGTGCAGTGGTAATTGGTTCTAGTCGTGGTTATCAAGCCGATTGGGAGAATTTGGCACGAAAAATATATGGTCAAAATTGCCTCCCAGCAGCCTTAAATTTAGAAAATTGGTTAGATACCTTACCACACATGAATGCGATCGCTGTAGCTCGAAAAATCGGCGCATCAGGTACTGTTTTAGCACCAATGGCGGCCTGTGCTACAGGGATTTGGGCAATTTGCCAAGCTGCTATGTTAATTCAAACTGGGCAATGTCAAAGAGCGATCGCAGGTGCAGTGGAAGCACCAATTACCCCTCTGACTATCTGTGGATTTCAGCAAATGGGGGCTTTGGCAAAAACAGGAGCTTATCCCTTTGATATACACCGAGAAGGTTTAGTTTTGGGAGAAGGTGGTGCTGTATTTGTTCTGGAATCAGCAGAATTAGCAAACCAACGTCAAGCAAATATTTACGGCGAAATTCTGGGTTTTGGTTTGACAGCAGACGCATTTCATAGCAATCAACCAGAACATCAAGGCAAAAGTGCGATCGCAGCCATCAAGCAATGTTTACAACGTAGTTACCTCACCCCTGCCGACATAGACTACATCCATGCTCATGGTACAGCTACCCTTCTCAATGACCGGATCGAAGGCAAAATTATTCAGCATTTATTTCCTTCAAAAGTAGCAATTAGTTCTACCAAAGGCAGTTCAGGTCATACACTAGGAGCATCAGGAGCCTTGGGTGTGGCTTTTGCACTCATGGGTTTAAAGCATAGAAAATTACCCCCTTGCGTAGGATTGCAGCAGCCAGAATTTGATTTAAATTTCGTCACAGCCGCAAAAGACAGTGAAATTAAGCGATCGCTCTGTTTGAGTTTTGGTTTTGGTGGACAAAATGCAGCGATCGCTTTAAGCCATTAAAATTTATTTTTATGAAGTGCTATATTTAACCCTGATAGTGGGAACACTGCTGTTAAATATCACGTCTACAGAACTTTGAATCTCTGTATAAAAAATATCAATTCATTAAGGCAGTTCGTAAATTCGTAAATCGCCATTAACGCCTTGTATTACGTAATATTCACTCATTCAAGTCATTAGACAAGAGCGTGAAAATGATTGTAGTAGAGACGTTCCGGTGGAACCTCTCTACAAGGGTTTCAAGCCACGCACATTTAATTACCACCAGATGTCTATTGCAAAAGGGAACTCTTAGCAAGAAAGAAGGGAATTAAAGGTGTACTCAGTTTTTAATTGCAGAACGCACACACCAACAAAAATCAAATAAAAATACCGTAGTTAAAGTATAAAATAATTCATCAAGGAGATTATTGAACCATGAAATGGCTCCAGGCATCTCTAGGTTTCTTGGCATTTTCTTTTACCGTATATTCTCAAGTACCATCCGTACTAGCTCAGTCATACCCAACACAAAAAACTTGGCAAATAAGTCAAAAATTTAAGCCTCCAGTAGATAATCAACCTAATCCTCCCACCATTGGTGCTGCAACTCGTAGCTCCTCATGTCTCAAAGCAAAACAAATAATAAAGCCCTTACTCCCTGCCAATAAATCGGGGTTGACCTTCAATCAACATCCTACTTTTTATTGGTCTGTGCCTCCAACTCCAGTTAAAACTGCCGAGTTCACTATTTTTGCTCCTGGAGACGAACAAATAATTTATAAAACAACTTTAACTCTTCCCGACCAACCAGGAATTATCAGCTTTACTCTGCCGACAAATGCCCCTGCACTGCAAATAAATACTACTTACCACTGGTATCTAACTCTGATTTGCAATTCTGAAGAATCTAGCAACAATCCTTATGTAGAAGGTTTTGTAAAACGTACTCAACCAGATTTAACTTTATCAGATTCCCTAGCCAAATCAGACTTAAGCCAGATACCAACAATCTATGCAGAAGCTGGAATTTGGCATGAAGCACTAACTTCTCTAGTTCAATTACGTTGCACTCAGCCAAATGATTTAACAGTCAAGCGCAATTGGCGAAAATTTTTGGAATCAGTGGAACTGATTGACATCGCATCTGAGCCATTAATTGATTCTTGCACAACCGAGAATTAAACAGTAATTCTTATGTGGGAAAAGCTGAAAAGATTAATGTGGGAATGGCGGGGTGTTTTCATTGCCGTTCCCAATGTCACATTTATTGTCATCGCACTACGTTTAACTGGATTGCTTCAATCTCTAGAATTAACAGCTTTAGATCAATTCTTTATTCTTCGCCCGCAAGAACCAGTTGATAATCGCATAGTTATAGTTGAAATTAATGAAAGAGACATCAGTAATCAGGGAAGTTGGCCTATTTCCGATGCAGTGCTGACTGATTTATTAAAGAAGATTAAGCAGCAACAACCCAGAGCGATAGGTTTAGATGTTTATCGTAACTTAGCAGTTAATCCTGGTCATCAAAACCTAGTTAAGTTATTTGAATCTACCCCCAATTTAATTGGCATCCAAAAAGCATTTGAAAGTGCAGATAGTTCATTAGTTGAACCATCACCTATCTTGAAGCAACGCCAACAAGTAGGAGGAAATGATTTACCTCCAGATGGGGATGGTAAAATCCGCAGAGGAATGCTTTACCTATATTTAGATAATGGTGATATTTTAGAAAGTTTTAGTCTCAAACTTGCTTTATTGTACTTACAATCTGAGGGTATTACTGAAAAAGCAGCAACAAATAATCCCAATTATCTCCAATTAGGTGGAAGTGTTTTTCCTAGATTTCAAACTAATGATGGTGCTTATGTAAGAGCAAAAGCCGGAAGCTACCAAATATTATTAAATTACCGGGGTCGTCAACAGCAATTTACCACGGTTTCCCTGACAGCAGTTTTAAAAAACCAAATTTCACCAAATTTGATGCAAGGAAAGGTAGTACTAATCGGTTCAACTGCTGAAAGTTTGAGAGATAGCTTTTTTACACCTTACACTAGTCAAGTTTTTGCTGCCCCGGAAAGGATGGCAGGTGTCACAATTCATGCTAATTTAACTAGTCAAATTTTAAGTTCGGCTTTAGATAGTCGTCCCTTAATTCAGTCTTGGAGTGACACTATAGAATGGCTGTGGATTTTGCTATGGTCAACTATTAGCTCTTTATTGTGTTGGCAGCAACGTCATAATATATCTCTAATTACTATTAATATTTTGCTGGCTGGTAGCGCTTTGATTGCCTGTTCTTTTTTAGCATTTTTAGCTGGCTGGTGGATTCCTGTAGTGCCGCCAATATTGGCATTAGCCGGATCAACCATTGCTATTACCCAGTATATGGCTCGTAGTGCTGCCAATATGCAAAAAACCTTTGGACGTTATCTAACAGATGAAGTAGTGACTAGTTTAATAGAAACGCCTTCTGGCTTGAAGCTAGGAGGAGAAAGGAGAAAGGTCACAGTTCTAGTATCTGATGTGAGGGGTTTTTCGGCTATTTCTGAAGAATATCCCCCAGAAACGGTGGTAGAAATTCTCAATCTTTATCTGGAAGTGATGACAGATGTAATTAATCAGTATAAAGGTACGATTAATGATTTTATGGGTGATGGGATTTTAGTGATGTTTGGTGCGCCTATTCATCGGGATGATGATTCTCAAAGAGCGATCGCTTGTGCTGTGGCGATGCAGTTGGCTATGTCACAGGTAAATGCCAAAAATCAGGAAATGAATTTACCAATTTTAGAAATGGGAATTGGTATCAATACAGGTGAAGTTATTGCCGGCAATATTGGTTCTCAAAAACGTGCTGAATATACAGTTATTGGTAGTCATGTAAATTTAGCTGCTCGGATTGAGTCTTATTCTGTAGGAGGACAAATTTTTATTTCAGAACATACTTGGCAAGATGCCAAGATTGATTTGAGAATTGATAGTCAATTGCAGGTAGAACCAAAAGGGATAAAACATCTCGTTACTCTTTACGAAATTGGTGGTATCGGTGGCAAATATAATCTCTTCTTGCCTCATATTGACGAAAATGTAGAGATGTTAAGCGAAGAATTACCGATTGAATTTATTGTTTTACATGGTAAACACGTAGATGGAAAATTTTTGCCCGGTGTATTAGTTGGACTTTCACAAAATGGCGCACAAATTCGGTGTGAATATGATTTAGAAAAATTAACTAATATCAAACTCAAGTTATTAACAAAAACAGCATTATTTACAGAAGAACCAGATATATACGCCAAAGTAATGAAAAAATCTGCTGTTGATAATCATTTCTTAATTCGATTTACAGGAATTCCTCCCAAGGGACTTAAACGACTTCAGAAGGTAAGACAAGGTTTAGGTTAATACTGGAGTTTAGACTATGCTGAGACAAGGAGATTGCAAAAAAAATATATTTGCTAATATTCAATTGTCAGAATCAGGATTTGCAGGATTTAAGGATTAACAGGATGTTGATTATATATCCTGAATTAATTATGTAGATTATCTAACCAAGTTTCTACATCTTCCACAGTTGATAAATCAAATATTGCCTCTGCTAAAGTTTCAATAATTTCCAAATATAAATATCTAATTCAAGTGTAAGGATTCAGCATCAACTTTACCTAAATTTCTATGAGTTTGACGTAAAATTAAATCCTTTTATCTCGCAATTCCTTCTTCCATCCAACTGGTAACAATTTGTATAACTTCCTCTTTTTATTCTGTTATTACTGATTTCTTAATTTTCGTGCTTTTATAGAAAAACAAAAAATCCTCAAATCCTGTAAATCCTGATTCTGGCTTTCCACAATATCCTGTAAAATCATTTAGCAGCTTTATTCTTAGGTGAAAAGCTTTGTTAGCAGCTTTACTTTATGGACAGGAAGATTTACGCCTAGAAACAGTCCCTGAACCCACTCCAGCAGATGGGGAAGTGGTGATTAAGGTGGGGGCAGCTACTACTTGCGGTACGGATTTGAAGGTTTGGCGACGTGGTGTCCATGCGAAAATGTTGACTCTCCCCACGTTGTTTGGTCATGAAGCGGCGGGAACAATTGTGGCTGTGGGTGCTGGTGTGCATAATTGGCAGGTAGGTAACAGAATTGTCGCTAATAATTCTGCGCCATGTATGAAATGCTTTTTTTGTCAACGTCAAGAATATTCCCTCTGTCCCAATTTGACTTGGAATAATGGCACTTTTGCAGAATATCTGAAAGTTCCCGCAGCGATTGTCCAGCAGAATATGTTGCGGATTCCTGATGAGTTACCCTTTGAATTGGCAGCAATGACTGAACCTCTAGCTTGTGTTTTACACGGAGTTGGGCGTTCTGATGTCAAACCTCAAGACCGGGTAGTTGTGCTGGGAGATGGGGCAATTGGGCTGATGTTTGTGGCAGTTTTAGCGGCACAAAGCAAAGCTGAGGTGTTGCTGTGGGGAGGTAATGACCAAAGGCTAGAAATTGGCAAAAAATTAGGTGCAGCAGAGATTTTTAATTATCATCAAGTTGCTGATATTCCTGGGGTGGTGAAGGAATTAACGGGGGGTTGGGGTGCAGATGTAGTTATAGAGGCTACTGGTGTTCCGAGTGTGTGGGAAAATGCGATCGCTTGCGCCCGTCCTGGTGCAACTGTAAATCTATTTGGTGGTTGTCCCAAAGATACGACAATTACCGTGAATACAGAACAGCTACATTATAGTGAATTGACTTTGAAAGGTGTGTTTCATAATACACCCGAATATGTCCGGTCAGCTTTGTCATTGTTAGCGAGTAGAAAGATTCCTTTTGAATTGCTAATTAGTGAACAGCGACCATTACAAGATTTAGAACAGGTGTTTGCTGACATGAAAGCGCGTAAAGTAATTAAGGTGGCAATGCTACCTTGTTAATGTTCAGCAATGCTGAGTTTTGAGTGACTCCATAGTTAAAAGTAGGGTATTAAAGTTCATTGCTATGGAAAAATTGGGAAAACTATGTTTATCTCTTTTTTGTTCCCTGCCAATGGGTAATTGTGATTTAAATAGAAAAATGCTAAAAAAATCTCTGCGTAATTTTTTAATTTTGTCTTGTTCTTTTATACCTTGGCTGTCAGGAGAAATTATCCTGAATTCTCCAGCCCAGGCCTTACCCGGAGAAAGCACTGAGGAAGTAACCACATGGATAAAAGCCCATCCCACGCTGAAACCTAGAAGTGGGGAGCGATTGTTTGTGAGTAAGAGTGATACAGCTGCCCAAAGATTCACCTTTCAAGCCTCAGTATTACCTCCAGGTAGGGTGACATTTACTAAAGACCGCAGCACAATTCGTACTGAGCGCATGACTATGTATGATGGTGTAAATGGCGTTACCACTGAGCGACTTGAGGAATCTTTGCGGGTAATTTATAGCTTGGATATTTACCAAGACTATAATCGCGCTCAGGTAGTTTACGATTATCCGAACGAGAGTGCAATTAATCAGGCACGTTTGGCAAAAACTCCAATTCGGGAAGCATTGCAGGGAGAATTGCGGTTAGGCGATCGCTATGCATATTGGGTAGAAATCGCTAAACCCAGAGGAGGAAAGGCTGTGGTTGGTCAAATCACAGTTTTACTTAAGGACGATTTAGACAAGTTAGAAGCAGAACTGAGAACTCGTTAAAAGTCAGCTAAAACACACCTAATTTTTGCATATCTAAATTTGATGAAATTCTTGTGGGGTGGGCATATTGTCCGCCCTAATAAGGAATTTAAATGTAGAATAGCTGATCAAATGAGATAAAGCTTTCATCTTTCATCTGTCATCTTTCAAATAGCCTCCGATGGTTAGGGTTTGCCATTGACCTGAAAATATACTTTCTGCTGCTAGAGAAATGCGTTGCAAATCTTCTTTCAATAGTGGTGGCCAGTCAATACCTGCTTTGCGTCCTGTTGCAAATAACTGCAAGGTTCTAATACCTAATTTATACAAAGCATAAGCCAGTTCTTTATCTACACTAGAGGTTTCTTTCAGGGCTTCAAACACTACCTTCAAGGCTAACAAAACTGAAGTAATTTGACCTGGTACTGGAGGTTTTCCTTGTTTGAGACGATTTAAGAAAGTATCTGGATTTTCGTCGTTTATTGTTTGGTCTATGAGTAATTTTCGGGCTATTTCGTAGTTCATGCATCCAGCTTACTGTAGTTTTTCTGATATTTGCTCTTACTTACATCTAAGCTAGGAGCAAAGGCGCTCAACAAAATCCAAATTTCGCTTGAATTATTTATTTTTTAAAGTATCTGATATCGTAATTTTCTTGATATTTGGCAATATAATCTATATTGCGTTGCTCTAATTTTGATAATAATCTAACCGGAAATTCCGTGGGTGAATATTGGGGACTATACCAAGGCTGTTTATCAAAGTAATCTTGTAAACCAGGAGTATCAAAACGGCGACCATGAATAGCGAAAATTGTATTTCTCATTATATCTAGTTCAAAGCCATTTTTATTATCTAAATCTGTATCTGTAACTGGTCTTTGAGAAAGCCAAGCATAATTATTAATATTTTTATTTGTGCTTTCTATTTTTAGCCTTTTGTCTATAATAGTAGTTGTAATTTCAGGAGTTGCAACAGCTTGGGGTGTTGTATTTGGTGCAGTTTCTGAAGTTGGTAAAATACTGGGACTATCCTGAACTTGGGGTGTTGTATTTGTTCTCTTTGTGGAAACTGACACCTCCGTATCTGTGCTAGATTCGGGAGATTTTGTTAACACCTGACCAATAATTACAGATGCGCCAATTAACCCACCTGCAATTAAACTACCAATGAGGATACTATTCTGATGATTAGTTTTAGCACCTTGTTGAGGATGAGTGGGAATAGTTGGTGATATCGGTACGATAGGCGTGGAAATGGTGGGTGGTAGGGTGGAAGGAATAGGTTTGGCTAGGCTGCTTTGTAAAGCATCTAACATTGCTCTAGCGGTAGGATAGCGATCGCGTGGATGATATGCGATCGCTTGATCAAGAATTCCTGCCATCATGGGACTAATATGACCAGCATACTCTCGCCATACAATCTCACCTGTTTGAGAATCTGTCTCTAATTGTTGTGGTTGTCTACCAGTGAGCAAATAAATTGCTGTCAACCCTAAACTATACAAATCACTGGAATAAACTGGTCTACCTGCTGCTTGTTCACTAGGCATAAATCCCGGCGTACCAATGACAATTGAACTAGTAGGATTTCCTTGAGAATTCAACACTGTCCCCATAGATTCTCTCACTGCACCAAAGTCAATCAGCACAGGTTTTCCATCACGATGACGCAAAATAATATTATCCGGTTTGATATCTCGGTGAACAATATGTTGCGAGTGAATATAATCCAGAACGGGTAATAAATTTACTAATAATTCTTGAATACCACTTTCAGTAAATAATCCTTGTTGTTGGATTTTTGCTGTTAAAGTATCCCCTTCCACCCATTCTTGTATCAAGTAAAATTGTCCCTCAGCAGAGAAATAAGCATATAAGCCGGGAATTTGCTCAGTTGCACCACCAAGTGCTTCTAAAATCACGGCTTCCCGTTGAAATCTTTCTTGTACCAGTTGGTAAATCTGGGGATTGTTTTGTATTGGTCGTAGCTGTTTGACTACACAGCGACGCTTTGATGGTAAATAAGTATCTTCTGCTAGAAAGGTTTCACCAAACCCGCCAGCACCAAGAACTTGGAGAACTTGATAGCGATCGTTTAGTAGTTGTAGTGTCATGACAGGTTACAAGCAACTGACTTGCAAAAGTGCTGAGTACTGAGTCAAAAATGCCAGTTCCTATTTTCAGCATCTGGCACAGTGTATAAGACACATTGTAGTGTAAAAAGTAGCTTTAGACCTATTTCAAATCCAGTAATCCATCTTCTTTCAATTTAGGATTAAAGCGAATTTGAGTTTTTAAACCTCTTGCTACCAATACTGCTAAAATTTCTTCTTCAACTCGCCGTGCTACATTTTTAATAAGTTTCATTTTTACTAAATCATCAATTAATGGATTTTGATATTTAGCCTTTTCTTCATCTGTCATGAGTGCCTTAGCATCAATAGGATTAGTCCATTTTTGCTTATTTTCCACATTACCTAAATCAAGACTGCCATTTTCAGCCATCCAAGCATTTTCAATATTTTCTAAAATCGTGCGGTTAGGTCGTTCAATAGTTTCTACCTTCACCCAATGACATTCTTCAGGTTGACGAACTAAATGCTGTTTAAGACTGAGATAAATATCGCGAGAATAACCAACAAATTGGAGAATTTTTTCTTGATTAAAAATAGCATAAACTCCTATTTTACCCTGAAATTGTGCTGGAAATTCACCATTATCATCAATATAAGCAACATATTCTAGATTAGCTAAAGTAGGAATATTAGTTTCAGTAGTCATGATGGAAATTTATAAATTACTAACTTACAATTTTTCTAGATAGCTTGTAATTGAGCCAAAATATATGGCTCTTCACAACCGCTTAAACCTTTTTTATGTAAATTGCACAAAGGCGGCTAGGTCTGAAAATTTTAGCATTAAACATGAAATTTGGCGGTACGTTAATAATGGTGTAATCTTCAGATTGATGATATTGTTCAAATTCTGGTGGCATCCCTTTAGGAGTCGCTGGACTGTATGGAACTGGTTGAAAAAGCATTTCGGTAAATTCAATTTTTCCACATTGCCAACTTTGACAAAGTTGGCTTAAAAATGATTCACTAGTCAATAATTTAAACAGAGTTTCTTGAGCTTCTGGTGCTAGTGTAAAACTACTATCAAAATTCTGAACAATTCTTAAAGACATTTTGGTTACAAATTGTGATCGACAAATGAGTAATGATTGAAGATAGCAAGATTCTGCACTTTGTCACTTTGAAAGACATTTTTACCTCTACAAAAAAAAGTTAGTAAAGGCTACAACAAGGTTAAGTATATCCTGCCGATGACTTTTGTGAGAACTACACACTTTAAATTAGCCTATGGGATTTTGTGACTTATGTCAGCCATCGGCAGACGATATTAAAATTAAGAATTTTGAAGTTTAACAGATTTTTGAGAATAAAAACAGCGAAAACGACTACTAGTTCTAAAATAAACAGGAAATTTGCTTTAAAATAGTTTTGTGTATTCAGTGTTTGCGCTGAGTTGATTGTAATGTTTTCACTAGTTCTAAATCCTAATTCAGTTAATTATGAAATTATATCTGTTAACCTTAGCCATTTCTATTAGTGCGGCATCGTTCACCGCAAGCATCGCTATTACTCCTAGTGCTTATGCTAACCCAAAACAAACTTCTGCTATTACAGCTCAACGTAATCAGTCAGCTAATTTGGTGACGGAAGCAGCCACAATTACTAGTAAATGGAATAATATTGTCAGCGATCAGACTCGCAGTAATGATGGAAGCTTGAGAGTAAGCGATCCAGAATGCAAAAAAATTAACCCACTGGAATACATAAACAATCCAGAGACTTTCTTTAAACCATGCTCTGCACCAAATGACCCAAATCGTCAAAGTTATGAGCCAATCGAGTATTTAAAGGTTCCCAAGCTTGATTCTGGTCTCAGTGTAACCATTACTAACTTTTGATTAAATCCTTTAAGTAGAAATCATATCAATACTTGTCGGTTAAGCTCAAAAAATGAAATTAGGTAGGTTGGGTTGAGGAACGAAACCCAACATTTACAGGCATTTGTTGGGTTTCGTTCCTCAACCCAACCTACAAAAATTCTTAACCGAGCAGTATTGGAAATCATATAAAAAGGCAAAAGAAATTAATCTTTTGCCCTTTCCAACTATTACCTTTTACCTTTAGTACGCTACAAACGTTACTAACGTAGGTAAACAGTTTTAGTCTTCTTCGTAATCATCATCCTCTTCTTCTTCGTAGTCGTCGTCTTCTTCTTCCTCTTCTACAAGGTCGGTGACTTCATCAGCAATCAAATCGTCATCATCATCCAAAATCGACTTTTCTGCCTTTCTTCCCCCATAGCTACCATCTCCCAAAGCAGGAGCATCTAGACTATAGAGCTTGGCAGTGCGGTCATCTAACACCATATCCAACGGGTCATCGACTTCATCTAAGACGCTATTACCCAAATCAGTTCCATAGTCTTCAACGATGGTAGTTTCTTCATAGGTGTTGTAACCAGTACCAGCAGGTATCAACCGCCCGATGATCACGTTTTCCTTCAATCCCCGCAGCCAATCAGACTTACCTTCAATAGCAGCTTCAGTTAAGACTCTGGTTGTTTCTTGGAAAGAAGCAGCAGAAATAAAGCTATCGGTGTTCAGAGATGCCTTGGTGATACCTAACAATACGGGTGTATATTGCGCCCTTGCACCGCCAGTAATTGCCATGGCTTCATTCACCTGTTCAACTTGGCGCAACTCAACCAACTCACCAGGCAACATGGTAGTATCCCCACCATCATCAATCCGCACCTTATTAGTCATTTGGCGGACAATCACCTCAATGTGTTTGTCAGCAATCTCAATGCCTTGAGACTGGTACACCATCTGCACTTCGTTGACCAAAAAGCTCTGTACCTTTTGCAGTGCATGACTAGCACAGGCATAGATGCCATCATCAGAACCAAGACTAAAGAAAATTTCTAAAATCTCATGGGGATTGGAAGGTCCATCAGTCAGGGGTTGACCTGCTAAGACCTGAACACCATCAGAAACCATTAAGTTTTGCCCAGGTCCCAGAGGATAGTCGGTGATAACGCCATTAGATTCAACAACCTTAATAGCGTAAGCTTCGCGAGATGTGGTTATGCTTTCATCCCCATCTCCATAAACCACCTTGACTTCTCCCGGACGACGACACAAAATACAGGCTTCTTTGGGTTTGCGAGCTTCTAGCAATTCTTCAATTCTGGGCAAACCTTGGATAATGTCTCCAGTTTTGGCTCTTTCAAAGACCAATAACACCAAGTTATCACCCCGTTGCACTAAATCCCCATCTTCTATTTGCAACACAGCACCAGGACTGACGCGATAGGGACGACCTACCCGCAGAGTCAGGGTATAAGTAGAAGGTGATAGTGAAGAGGAATCTTTGTCACCTGTCAAGAGTTCCTTGTCACCTGCGTTTATCTCTACTACTTGTCCAGATTCGGCTGCAAACACACCAGAGGCAATTTCTGTACCTTCGACCAACAAAGTACCTTTCTTGACTTTGGGGGCAGTTTTGGTAGTCATGGTGATCATGTCACTGTCGCGCAAGACTAGACAGCGACGCACGGCCTCTGCGCCTTTTCTCACGCCACGGACTATACCGCCCTCTTTACACAAAATCTGTGTTCGTGCGACCACAGCACCAGGGGCAATAGTTAAACCATCTTCTATTTCTAAGGTGGTTTGAGTGCTGCCTTGGGTGGCATCAGCCGCAATATCACGGCGAATTACCAACGATTCCAGAATTACCAACTGCAAGCGCTGAATTTCTGGGTTGTCTGCATCAGTCACTAGTTCAATGTCTGCTGCCAGAGGTGAGGCTGTGTGGTCTTGTTCGCCTTCTTGCTCAATTTCTAACACCAGTTGAGTCCGCAGCAGTTCTACCCCTTCTACAGATTTGACTCGCTCGGAATCTTTATAGGGTAGTCGTTGTACTGCTCGCAACTGAATTGAGCGGCCTGTTTGCTGACTAACTGAGGTGGTGGAAGGCAGGTCTGGGTTACTAGGAACGGCAAACTCTACTACCGGACGACTCAACAGAGCAGGGCCTTCTGGTGATTCTATATACTGAATGTACCGCAGTTCTGTGGCTACTGTGCCTTGGAATTCTTCCCCTGGTTGAATTAGGGTGTTGTCTCGCCCTAATACTGCTTCGGGGTCATCGACCATCAGCAGTTCACCTGGTTTAATCACCACTTCCCGCAAGATGTCGTTTTTCTGGGTGACTTCGATGACACCACTGGTTTGACAGAAAATGTCTTTGACTACTTCGGTGCCGGCTTCGACAAATTGCCCATCTTCGACTAACAACAAGGATATATCTTTGTTGACTTCGTGGGTTTCTTCAGGAATCCACAGCAGTGTGCCACCGGTGACTACTTCATAACCTAATTTGGCTTTGCCTTTTTTCTGCACTTCCACACCAGCAAACTTCAAGAAGCCTCCGGTGGTGGTGCGATAACGGTCATCTATTAACTCAGCGACTACTTGCCCATTCTGGACTTTTGTGCCTGGTGTAGCTCGGAGGTTAAAGACTTGAGCAGAAGAGGCAGGGGGGCGGGAAGCAGGGTGCAGGGGAGAATTATCCTCTTCATCTCCTGACTCCTGACTCCTAACTCCTGACTCCTTTCCTGTATGCACTAGGTAGTTGTTGCGTCCTTGGAAACTCTGGACTGTCACTGTGGCTTGGTCTAATACCACAGAGGCGGTGATGATTTCGATTTCTCTGGTGGCTTTGCCGGGAACTGCTTCTGGCAACCGCACTACCCCACCATGCACGGAGGTTAATTTGGTTTCTGCTAATACACCATTGGAGGCGATCGCATCACCGTTGTTAACTACTAGTTCTGCTCCTGGTGGCAAGTTATAAACTTCGCCAGAAAGAATCCAAATTAATCCCCCTCTTGATGCTGTGGTGGTGGTGTTGCCTTGTCTATCGGTTTTTTGTTCAGAAACAACATCGGCAAACTGCACCTCTCCCGCTAGGTCAGAGGCTACATCTTTAACGGCTTTTTCTGTATTGGTACGGGTGGTTCTGCCTCCCAGGGCTACTTCTGCCAACAGTTGGGCAGCTTTGACCTGTTGACCAGGCACAATATACAGTGTTGAACCTTGGGTGATCTGAATTTCTTGGTTCTCGGCTTCACCCTTGGCTTCTAAGGTTAAGGTGCCATTGGTTTCGGCATAGAGTGCGTCTTCACCGTGGCGGGTGCGATAGGGACGGGTTTTGAGTTTGCGGGATATTTTGACTGTACCGTCGATTTTGGATCTCACCTGTTGGGCGACTTCCCCGGTGAATACACCCCCGGTGTGGAAAGTCCGCATGGTCAACTGGGTTCCTGGTTCACCGATACTCTGGGCAGCAATAATCCCCACAGCTTCTCCCAGGTCCACCATTTTGGCATGGGCTAAACTCCAGCCATAACAGTGTTGACACACAGAACGGGCAGCTTCGCAGGTGAGGGGCGATCGCACTATAACTTCTTTAACGTCAGCTTTTTGAATTTCTACTGCTAGGTCATCAGATATAGGTGTGTTGCGAGTAGCAATAACTTCTCCCGTGGTGGGGTGAATTATGTCTTCTCCTACTACCCTGCCCATTAAGCGGTTGCCGATGGGAATTAAAATTTTAGCGCCTTCGGTCATATCCCGCACCGGAATACCCCTGGTGGTGCCGCAGTCAAATTCCCGAATAATTACATCTTGAGATACGTCTACTAATCGTCGGGTGAGATAACCAGAGTCGGCGGTGCGGAGGGCAGTATCTACTAACCCTTTTCTGGCTCCATAAGAAGAAATAATATATTCTGTAACTGTTAGCCCTTCTCGGAAGTTGGTTTTGATGGGCAAGTCAATAATTTCCCCTTGGGGATCTGCCATTAGTCCCCGCATACCTACTAGCTGCCGGACTTGGGAGATGTTACCCCGCGCTCCCGAAAAGGCCATCATATAGACGGAGTTGAGGGGGTTGGTTTTTTTGAAGTGTGTCACCACCTCGTCCTTGAGACTTTCGCTGGTGCTGTTCCAGGTATCAATTACCTTTTGGAATCGTTCAACTTCGGTGATTTCCCCCCGTTTGAATCGGGCTTCGGTGCTGAGAATTTCTTCTTCTGCTGCTTCTAAGAGCGATCGCTTGGAAGGTGGAACCATCAAGTCATCAACGCTAATAGATACCCCGGCTTTGGTGGCATAGCGGAATCCTAGCTCTTTTAATTTATCCGCCATTACCGCTGTCCGCGCTGTCCCATGATGGGTAAACGCCCAAGAAATCAAGTTTCTCAGTTGACCTTTGTTGACGACAACGTTGCGAAAAATCATTTTTTCAGTCATTAGTCTCTCCATTATTGAGTACCGAGTACCGAGTACTGAGTGCTGAGTGATGAGTGCTGAGTACCGGGTGATAAGTAATGAGTGAAAATCTCTGTAGAGACGTTATATATAACTTTTCTACTACTAGTTACTCTTTACTCGGTACTCGGTACTCTTTTCTAGCTTGCTAAAGCTTCCTGAATAGCGTTGTTATAAATCACTCGACCAGCAGTAGTGTAGATATACTGAGAAAGTAAATTTCCTTCGGCATCTTGGCGGACACGGCGGAATTTATACAGCAACGTCCGAGTACCATCTTCGTTGACTACGATTTCTAATGGCTCAGTATCTGGAACGCTTGTTTCCATCTCTCCATCAAACCGCACATAAATATACGAATGCAGTGCAATCTGATCTTGCTGGTAAGCCATAATCACATCCTCAAGAGAGGCAAAAAATCCACCAGCCCCTTTAGTTGCAGCAGGATTTTCTGCTGTCAGGTAATATGCCCCCAGTACCATGTCTTGGCTAGGGGTAACAATTGGTTTACCTGTTGCTGGGGAAAGAATATTGTTAGAAGCCAACATCAACAGCCGTGCTTCTGCTTGACTTTCGAGAGATAGAGGTACGTGTACCGCCATTTGGTCGCCGTCAAAGTCAGCGTTAAAAGCCGGACATACCAGAGGATGGAGTTGAATTGCTCTACCTTCTACTAAAATAGGTTCAAAAGCCTGAATCCCCAAGCGGTGCAGTGTGGGAGCGCGGTTTAACATCACCGGATGCCCTTCAATCACCTCTTCCAACACATCCCACACACTAGGGTCATTGCGAGAAATCAATTTTTTGGCAGCCTTAATGTTATTCACCATGCCCGAACGAATCAAGCGGTTAATCACAAAAGGCTGAAATAGCTCAATGGCCATCTCTCTAGGTAAGCCACACTGGTGAATCTTCAGCTTTGGCCCCACCACAATTACCGAACGTCCTGAATAGTCAACCCGTTTACCTAACAGGTTTTGCCGGAAACGTCCTTGCTTCCCTTCAATAATGTCCGATAAAGACTTCAGCGGGCGGTTATTAGCTCCCACCACAGTCCGTCCCCGGCGACCATTATCAATTAAGGCATCCACTGCTTCTTGCAGCATCCGTTTTTCGTTACGGACAATAATTTCTGGTGCTAAAATTTCTTGGAGTCTAGCTAAACGGTTATTGCGATTAATGACCCGACGGTATAAATCATTTAAATCGCTGGTAGCAAATCTACCCCCATCTAGCTGTACCATAGGGCGCAAATCTGGAGGAATGACGGGAATCACAGCCATTACCATCCATTCTGGTTTAGAACCGGTGGCAATAAAGTTATCAATCACCCGCAGCCGTTTAATCAGCTTGGCTCGTTTTTGACCTTTAGCGTTGCCAATTTCTTCTCGGAGATTTTCCGCTTCTTGCTCTAAATTGATATCTGCCAGCAACCGTAGCAGCGCCTCTGCCCCAATACCTACCTCTACTCCCACCAATAGGGAGTCTTCGCTATAGATAGCGTCTTCAATTTCTAGCCACTGGTCTTCACTCAACAATTGTTTGTAAGTGAGGGTATCGGCATTACCAGGAGCTAAAACAACATAAGAGTTGAAATAAACAATTTGTTCTACATCCCGCAGCGGCATATCTAACAAAATAGCAATGTAGCTGGGGATGCCCTTGAGATACCAAACGTGGGCAACAGGGGCAGCTAACTTAATAAAGCCCATGCGGTGTCGTCGCACCCGTGACTCTGTTACCTCTACACCGCAGCGCTCACAGACAATGCCTCTATGACGCACCCGTTTATATTTTCCACAATGGCATTCCCAGTCCTTAGCCGGGCCAAAGATGCGTTCGCAGAATAAACCATCCATCTCTGGCTTCAGAGTCCGGTAGTTGATAGTCTCCGGCTTGGTGACTTCACCAACTACCTGGCCATTAGGCAAAGTCCGCTCTCCCCACTGACGAATACGTTCAGGAGAAGCTAGTCCGATTTTTACGTAATCAAACTGATTAGATTGGGCAGGTCTCATAACAATAGGTGACAGGTGATAGGGAACAGGTGACAGTAAAGAGGGAGCAGGGGGGCAGGGAGCAGGGAGCAGGGGAGAATTATCTATTTACTTCTTCTCTGTCACCTGTCACCTGTCACCTGTTCCCTTCTTCCTACTCTTCTTCTTCCAAGGACTCACGAGAAAGTGACTCATAGGTGGGTCGTGGTGGAGTGCGACGGGTGGCTTGGTCTGCCATTAAATCGACTTCTACATCTAAGGAACTGCCATCTGCTTGGGTTTCTACTTTGTGGACAGCAATATCTAGTCCCAAAGATTGCAACTCGCGCATCAACACCTTGAAGGATTCTGGAGTTCCCGGACGGGGAATGGCTTTGCCTTTAACGATCGCATTGAGGGCTTCGTTTCTACCTTGCATATCGTCAGATTTAACTGTTAACAATTCCTGCAAGGTGTAAGCTGCACCAAATGCCTCCAGCGCCCACACTTCCATTTCTCCGAATCTTTGACCACCTTGTTGAGCTTTACCACCCAAGGGTTGTTGTGTCACCAAAGAGTAAGGTCCAGTTGAACGAGCGTGGATTTTGTCATCGACTAAATGCACCAGTTTGAGCATATAAGCCACACCAATGGTAATTGGGCGGTCAAATGGTTCTCCTGTGCGTCCGTCATAGACCATGATTTTGCCCGGATCATCGGGGTTATATACCCAATTTTTCCCGGTTTCGTCTCTGGCTTCTTGGAGTTTGCCGTGAACAATGCGGCGAGAAGACTCTTCCCCATACATTTCGTCAAAGGGAGTAATTTTGAATCGCACTCCCAAGTTTTGACCTGCCCAACCCAACAAGCACTCAAACACCTGACCGACATTCATCCGGCTAGGTACACCCAAGGGGTTGAGGACTATATCAACTGGAGAACCATCAGGTAAGTAAGGCATATCTTCAGCAGGTAAAATCCGGGAAATAATCCCTTTATTCCCGTGTCTACCTGCCATTTTGTCGCCAACTTGGATTTTACGTTTTTGGGCGACATACACCCGCACCACCATGTTTGCCCCTGGTGGCAGTTCATCACCTTGTTCTCTGGTGAACAGCCGCACATCAACCACGCGCCCTTTTTCACCGTTGGGAACTCGCAGGGAGTTATCGCGCACGTCGCGGGCTTTTTCACCGAAGATCGCCCGTAGCAGTTTTTCTTCTGGTGGTTGGTCAGATTCTCCTTTAGGGGTAACTTTACCAACTAAGATATCCCCAGCTTCTACCCAAGCCCCAATGCGGATAATACCCTGTTCATCTAGTTGTCTGAGGGCATCTTCGCCGACGTTGGGAATTTCTCTGGTGATTTCTTCTGGGCCAAGTTTGGTTTGTCTGGCCTCGATTTCATATTTTTCAATGTGAATTGAGGTGTAGATATCATCCTGTACCAAACGCTCAGAAATCAAAATCGCATCTTCGTAGTTGTAGCCTTCCCACGGCATATAAGCTACGACGATGTTCTGTCCTAGTGCTAACTCTCCCCCTTCAGTGGAAGAACCATCTGCTAATACTTGTCCGGCTACTACTTTTTCGCCAATGCGGACTAGTGGCTTTTGATTCAGGCAGGTATCTTGGTTAGAGCGTTGATATTTGGAAAGAACGTATCTGATTTCTTGGGGTTTGGAAGTTGCCGACTCTTTCCCAAAAAGTGACTGGGTAAGGGCTTTGTCTGTTGTGGAGTTTTCTCTAATTCTGACGCGAATTTCTGCCGCATCTACATACACAACATCCCCATCAGTCCGAGAAACTATCACCATCCCGGAGTCTCTAGCACCTTGGGCTTCTAAGCCTGTGCCAACTAAGGGACGTTCTGGTTTGAGTAGGGGGACTGCTTGGCGTTGCATATTGGAACCCATCAGGGCCCGGTTAGCATCGTCATGTTCCAAAAAGGGAATCATGCTCGTAGCCACAGATACAATCTGAACTGGGGATACTGCTACATAATCTACTTGTTCTGGTGTGGTTGTCGCCCAGTCTTGCCGATAGCGGACTGGAACCTGTGGCCCTTTGATATAACCATTCTCATCTACGGGAATATCACCAGTCGCCGTCCGCAGGTCGTCTTCTTCATCGGCGGTCATGTACACTGGTTGCACATCAAACCGCACTTTGCCATTCTCTACTGGTCTAAAAGGAGTTTCTAAAAATCCGTATAAGTTAACACGGGCATGGGTTGCCAAAGAGCCAATTAGCCCGGCATTGGGGCCTTCTGGAGTTTCGATGGGGCAGATGCGTCCGTAGTGACTGGGGTGGATATCTCGCACAGCAAAGCCTGCTCGTTCCCTTGTCAGACCACCTGGACCTAAGGCACTCAAACGGCGTTTGTGGGTCAATTCTGCCAGAGGATTGGTTTGATCCATGAACTGACTTAGTTGGCTGGAACCAAAGAATTCTTTGATTGCTGCTACTAGTGGTTTGGGGTTAACCAATGATGCTGGTGTCAAAACTTCAGCATCGGAGACGGTCATCCGTTCCCGGATAATTCTTTCTAGGCGGTTTAATCCGACTCTAACTTGGTTTTGCAGTAGTTCACCAACACTTCTGACCCGGCGATTTCCGAGGTGGTCGATGTCGTCAATATTACCAATATCATATTCTAGGTTGATAAGGTAATCTACGGCGGCGAGGATGTCTCCAGCCGTGAGTACACGCATGGTGTCAGGGACTGAAAGGCGTAATTTTTTGTTAAGTTTATAACGTCCGACACGACCCAAATCATACCGTTTGGGGTCGAAAAAGCGGGAGTCTAATAGTTGTTGTCCACCTAAAACTGTGGGTGGTTCACCTGGACGTAGTTTGCGGTACAACTCCATCAGGGCTTCTTCTTCAGAAAATTGCCCTTCTTTTTCGATGGTTTTTTGGAAGTATTCTGGGTGGCGGAGGGCATCAAAGATTTCGTTATCTGATAACCCTAGGGCTTTGAGAAGTACCTGGGCTGAGAGTTTGCGGGTTTTGTCGATGCGTACCCAAACTAAGTCGTTACGGTCTGTTTCAAATTTCAGCCATGCTCCCCGGTTAGGTATTAAGCTGGCAGAATAAGTACGTCTCCCGTTTTTATCAATTTCTGATTTGTAGTAAACTCCAGGCGATCGCACTATTTGGTTGACGATAACCCGTTCGGCTCCGTTAATAATAAACGTACCGCGATCGGTCATTAACGGCAAATCACCTATAAATACTTCTTGTTCTTTAATATCCCCTGTCTCTTTATTTAAAAGACGTGTGGGTACATACATCTGCACGGCATAGGTGCTATCCCGCCGTTTGGATTCTTCAACGCTGTATTTAGGTTCTTTGAGTTTGTAGTTATGACCTAAAAAGTGCAGCTCTAGTTTGCCGGTATAGTCTGTAATTGGACTAAAGGAGTTCAACTCTTCTATTAGCCCTTCTTCTAAAAACCAGCGAAAGCTTGAACGCTGGATTTCAATTAAGTCGGGTAACAGAAAGGCGGGTTCCATATATGTTTCGTTAGTCATGCCTCTACCTTTGTCAACCTGGTTAAACTTGCTTTTGAATACTGCGGTAATGTTACTAACCCTAGTGTCAGTGTATGCAATCTGCGGGGGAACTCCTCCTGATACAACCTGCTGTTAACAGGTCAAAAGTTTTCCGCAGCAATTAAATCTGGAATAAGCGCTTTTGACAAGGGGGTAATCGCCCTTGTGGAGAAGCAAGGTTTGCTAAAATCCAGCTAGGGTATTTACTCAACCAGAACGGATTGTTGATGTCTTGCTGAGTTTTATTTTTTTTCCTCACTTCGCCTCCAAAACTGCGCCTTCATTAATCTATCCACATCCACACTGTTGTATCTTTAAAAGAATTTATCTATACTCACAGTGAGATCCCAAAATTGAAGAATCCGCGAGAGTCGGCTCTGAATCAGGATGGATTTATGTTGCTGAATTTTAGTCACAAGGCACTTTATGTTTAACAATTTTCTATAGGTTCAATTCACACCAGATCCGCTGTTGTCCAAAAGTCCATATCAACCTAGTCTGCCAGGATTTGTTATCTATTGAGAGCATCTGCTTGTAGAGATAGTTTTAGATGTCCGTGAAATTTTGGTTTTTATATTCACAAATCCCTAATCAGCACAGTATAGATTTTATACCCGCCTGAAATTAAGTGGCTTTCAGAAGTTATAAATTCCTTCCTTTATCATTATTATGGCGCAAGTAAAATGTTTTGGAGGGAATAATATTAGCACACTTTTGTCCTCCTAGAGTCTTATTTTTTTAATTTAATACAATTGATCAAGGCAGTGATCTCAAAAGCAGGTAAAAAAGTGCTTTCTTTGATGGTTAGCCAGATCATGGTAATTTCACCTTGATGTTTTGCCCTTTATAATGCCAGTCCAAATAATTTGCAAGCATTTTGGGTGGTTTGATGGGCTATGGCTTCTATTGTTTCCCCCCGCAACTGGGCTAATTTTTCTGCTACATAAAGGACATAGGCAGGTTCATTGCGTTTTTCTCCTCGTTTGGGTACGGGAGCTAGGAAGGGGCAATCTGTTTCAATTAGTAGGCGATCGCTATTTACTATAGCAGCTGATGCTTGTATAGTTTGCGCGTTTTTGAAAGTTACTGTCCCACTAAAACTAATGTAGAAGCCTAAGTCAAGAAACCATTGGGTTTCTTCTGGTGTTCCACCCCAACAATGCATGACACCCCGTGCTTTTTCTCCTTGACTCTCTCGCCATTTTTGCAAGACTGATCTTACCTCTGGTGCAGCATCACGACAATGGATGATCACTGGTAGATTCAGTTCAGATGCGATCGCTAATTGAGACTCAAATACTATGTGCTGGTTGTCATAGTCTTGGGCTTTATAAAAATCCAACCCCATTTCCCCAATCGCTACTACTTTGGCATCAGAACTAGCTAGAGCTTTTATTTTCTCGGCTGTATTATGATCCCATTTAGCAGCATCTAGAGGATGTAAGCCAACGGCAAAACTGATCTCAGGAAATTCGTGGGCTAGGGCTTGAATGCTGGCAAATTCTTCTGGGTGAACGCAGGAATGCACCAAACGCACTACTCCTGATTTTTGCCAATGCGATCGCACTGTTGCTAAATCTGGCTGAAATAGGTCAAAGTTGAGATGGACATGAGTATCTATTAGCTGCATGGGTTGCTCAAGAGTCATTGATGGGAATTTATTAGGTCATTAATCTATTAGCTTTAAAACTAATGACTAATGACTAAATGACTACTATGCAGTTTGAGTCAGTGGTTTGAGTTTATGCGCTAATCTTGATTTTTTCCTAGCTCCGTTGTTGGGATGTAACACCCCACGCTTCACCGCTTTATCAATTTTGCTGTAAACCTCTGACATCTGAGTATCTACTGCTTGTTTTGATTCTGGAGTAGGAGCAGCTTTATAGGCTTCAACAGCACTAATGTACTTCTTCATCAGCGTTTTTACGGCTGACTTGTATGCTTTATTACGCAGTCGGTTGCGTTCTCCAATTTGGGCACGCTTGAGAGCAGATTTTGTATTCGCCACAGTCAATTCCAAAAAAACTATTAATTAATATTTACACACACTACTAGACTTACTAATATAGCATCCAAATTGCCAATGTTATAATTTCTGCAAAAAATAAGTTGCAGAAAACAGGCAATTAGGGAACAGGAGAAAAAGAATTAGGACCCAGTCGTCTGCTATCACCCCTGTTATATTGGGAAATTATATTGGGAAATCCCTATGGTCAGGATATGTTTTCCCATGGGAAAATAGGTTAAGATAGAGTACTAAAATTAATAACCCCAGGGAAAAAAGGAAACGGCAATCCTGGGAGTATCAAAAAAATCCAGGTTAAGCTAGAGAAGAGAGTTAGGGAAAGCTTGATCTCCTAGGGAGTAAAAAGCAAAACTAATTCTCAAGCGGGAACATTCTAATTTTGGCATTGTCCTTATTCCATGCTGCGAATTATTACTCAGCAGGCAGACGTTAGAGCCGAACTACAACGTATCTGCGAGCGTCTCCAACGCGCCGAAGGCGAACGCACCCAGGATGAACAACTGTTTCACAAAGAAGCAACCGTCAGGGAAGTACTGCAAGCAGTAAAACGCCAAGGCGATAAAGCTGTATTGCATTACACATCCGAATTTGACCACTTAACCTTGCAACCAGAAGAACTGCGGGTGACAGGCTCAGAACTGGATGCAGCTTACCAACAGGTATCAAAGGATTTGTTGGCAGCAATTCAGTTGGCTTGTCGCCAAATTGAAGAGTTTCACAGACAACGAGTCCCAAAAAGCTGGGTACACTTTGGCGAGGATGAAATAGTACTTGGTAAACGTTATACGCCCGTAGATCGTGCGGGTATATACGTACCAGGTGGTCGCGCCTCCTATCCCAGTACCGTGCTGATGAATGCTATTCCAGCCAAAGTTGCAGGTGTACCTCGTGTAGTGATGGTAACACCAGCACGAGGAGAAAAAACAGTTAATTCAGCTGTTTTAGTAGCTGCACAAGAAGCAGGAGTACAGGAAATTTATCGCATTGGCGGCGCTCAAGCGATCGCAGCTTTAGCCTACGGTACAGAAACGATTCCGAAGGTGGATATGATTACCGGACCTGGTAACATCTATGTCACCTTAGCCAAAAAATTAGTTTATGGAACAGTGGGTATTGATTCATTGGCAGGCCCCAGCGAAGTGCTGATTATTGCCGATGAAACAGCGAATCCTGCACACGTAGCAGCAGATTTGTTAGCCCAAGCGGAACATGATCCAATGGCGGCGGCGATTTTGTTGACAACAGATGCTGGTTTAGCGAAAAAAGTCCAATTAGCTGTAGATAGACAATTGGTAGATCACCCACGCCGGATAGACACAGAAAAAGCGATCGCTCATTACGGCTTAATTGTCGTTGTCGAATCTCTCACCGCAGCAGCAGAACTCTCAAATGAATTTGCTCCTGAACACCTGGAATTAGAAATTAGAGATCCTTGGGCTTTAATTTCTCAGATTCGCCATGCTGGAGCTATTTTCCTGGGTTATTCAACACCAGAAGCTGTCGGTGATTATTTAGCAGGGCCTAACCATACCTTACCAACTTCCGGTGCAGCCCGTTATGCTTCTGCCTTAGGTGTTGAAACTTTTCTCAAACACTCCAGTATTATTCAATACTCACCAACTGCACTGCATAAAGTAGCTGGGGCAATTGACGCATTAGCAAACGCTGAAGGTTTACCTTCCCACGCTGATTCAGTAAGACGGCGAGTTGAGGAAAATGAGTAATTTAGAATGCATAACCTTTACTGAATACGGTTGACACAAGTTACTCCTTAGTTGACGATAATAGGTTTATGAATTTAATAAACTAAAGATTACATTTGGGAAATTATTGGTGTTAACACCAATAATTATCCCTATGTGACTATTTAAGGGGTCTACTTTTGAGGAGACAAAAGCGGTGTTAAAAACTATTTTAGTAGCTCTGGATGGCTCGGAAATTGCCGAACGAGTAATTCAGGCTTTAGGTGATTTGGTTTTGTCATCAAACACCAAAGTCATTCTTTGTCATGTATTTCCTACACCAGAGTCAGAAATAGAGTTACCCGCTGATCGTCCTCACCCTGAGTCACCCAAATTTTCTTATTTCCAGATTGAAAAGCAACTGCAATCATATCAAGAAAAATTGTTATTTGAAAGTGAATTAGAACTAGTAACTGGTGATCCTGCTGACGAAATTGTGCGACTAGCCAATATTTACAAAGCCGACTTAGTGGTGATTGGTAGTCGTGGATTAACGGGGATGAAGAGAATTGTCCAGGGTTCTGTTAGTACTCAAGTCATGGAAGAAGCTAATTGTTCTGTATTGGTAGTGAAACCGGTTAAATAATTCGTATATTGTCAAGTCTGAGCAGAGCCTTTTAGAATTCATTCCCATACAGAGTAAGGGAATGAGAAAGCTAAATTCCTACTATTGGGTGGAATATTTATAGATTTACACTTTCTGAGTTACCAAAAACTGACGTAAATTCAGCAAACTCAGAGTTTGAGCCAACTTAACAGGCAAAATTGATACACCTTCTAAACGAGACTGTACCCAACCTTCTCCCCAATACCATTCATGAAAGCCATCAATACCGTTGCTGAGTAACAAGCGCAGACAATTAGGTTTGACGACATCGACTTGATGATGTATTTGGACTGGCCCAGTGGAAGTAGTAAACTGAAATCCGGTTTGCAGTTCTTCTGGCATTCCGGGTGAAAAACTTTGTCCTAAGAGCCATTTTTCTAGCTGTGCTGGACGCAATAGACTATCGTGAATGGCAGTGGCTGAAGCTTCTATTTCGATTCGCAATTGGCTTTGTTGAAAAGTGCCTAGCATGGTGATTGGTAATTGGTAATTGGTAATATTCCCCCATCTTTCCCAGTCGCCAGTCCCTAGTCCCCAGTCCCCAGAGAACTTACAATAGAAAAGTCATTTTGTTAAGAATTGTAAGGATTTTCATGGCGGATCAATTAATTCGGGCGACAGCAGCGGATGGGGGTATTCGGGCGGTTGGTGTGATTACCACACGCTTAACTGAGGAAGCACGAGTGCGTCATAAGCTTTCTTATGTGGCTACAGCCGCACTAGGAAGAACTATGTCAGCAGGATTGTTAATGGCTTCTAGTATGAAGCGTGTTGGGTCTAGGGTCAATGTGCGAGTCAAGGGCGATGGGCCTATCGGTGGTATATTAGTAGATGCAGGCTTGGATGGCACGGTACGGGGTTATGTACAGAACCCATCAGTGGAATTGCCTCCTAATGCTAAAGGTAAACTAGATGTTGGTGGTGCAGTAGGTAGTGGCTACTTGTATGTTGTTAGGGATATTGGCTATGGTTATCCCTACTCTAGTACAGTTGAACTTGTTTCTGGGGAAATTGGTGATGATGTCGCCCATTACCTCGTAAATTCGGAACAAACACCTTCAGCTTTGGTTTTAGGTGTATTCGTGGGTTCCGGTGGCGTTACAGCTTCTGGAGGGATACTATTACAAGTGTTACCCAAAGCTGCGAGAGATGAAGCCTTAGTTGCTACTTTGGAATCAAGGGTATCTGCATTATCAGGGTTTACGCCATTATTGCAAGCTGGGAAGACGCTGACGGAAATTTTTAGTGATTTGCTAGGAGATATGGGGCTGACAATTTTTCCTGAAAGTCAGATGTTGCGCTTCCACTGTCGTTGTTCCTTTGATCGGGTGTTAGGAGCATTAAAAATGCTCGGAGAAGCAGAACTGCAAGATATGATTATTAAAGATAATGGCGCAGAAGCAACTTGTGATTTTTGTGGCAGAGTTTATCAAGCCAGTAGTGATAATCTAGCGAAACTAATTGTTGATTTGCAGACGGAAGCTTCTGTTGAGGAATAAGTATAAAAAACTACGAAATTCATTAATCGCAAATGGTATCTGTGGAGATAGAACAGGAAAAAATAGCTTTTTAATGATGAGAAAGAAAGTTAGTATGGCAAAAATGGAATTATCAGTCTGACGCGGACTGCTATTCAATTACTTTGGGTGAGAGATGACAGAACGGGATATTTCAGACAGTTGGTCTCCAGCCAGAGCAGAAAAGCCAGATAAAACAACAAGATTATCCCGAACTGGAGAAGTCGGGACTACTGAAACATCTGGTGTCCCAGCTACTGGTTCTAACTATAAATCAGTGAAGCAGCAACAAGACAACAATACAGAAGGATTACCTATAGATAATCATTCAGAGCGAAATTTTAAGCTCGGTTATATTACTGAGAGAATACCACGCTGGATGAAAAGTTGGGTGCTGTGGTCAATATTATTAACGTTGATTCCCAGCACTATAGGATTTATATCAATGTCGATGCTGCTTAAATTACCATCAGCACCGAATTGCCCAGAAATTTTTTGGCCTTTGGCTAGTGCTTCAGTAAGGTTGCACTGCGCTCAGTTGGCGGCTTCTAAGCAGACTATAAAAGATTTATTGCAAGCGATCGCACTTGTGAGGGAATTGCCAAAAAATCACCCCCTCAGAGGACAAATTAATGGTTTGTTGGAGGGGTGGTCACAGGATATTTTACAGTTAGCTGATCAGAGTTTTCAAGCTGGGAATTTAGAAGAAGCGATCGCAACTGCTCGCCAAATTCCTGAAGACTTAGAAGTACGTAAACTAGTAGAAGAACAAATTGGCAAGTGGCAGTCGATCTGGTCAAAAGCAGAAGAGATTTACCAAAAATCGGAAAAAGAACTGCGGGAAAGGAATTGGCAATCAGCTTTTATGCTGTCATCTAAACTCCTACGCGTCAACAATAAATATTGGTCTACTACCAAATACGACCAATTAAATCGCATCATTGTGACAGCGCGAGAAGATGGCGATAAGCTATCTAAAGCTGAAAATATAGTAAAAAGTCGCTCCGTAGATCAACTACTTGAGGCTATTAAGCTCGCTGAGTCGATTAAATCAGACAGCTATTTGTATCAAAAAGCTCAGGAGTTAATTCCTGAGTTTGGGCGCAAGATGCTGCAATTGGCACAAGCCAAAATGGATAGACGGGATGCTGATACAGCATTAGAAATTGTCAGACAAATTCCGCCAATTACTTCATTACAAGCAGAAATAGATGATTTTGTGGTTTTGGGTGAAGCGCAAAGGAATGCTTGGGTAGGTACTGTTGCTGGTTTAGAGGCAGCTATTTATCAAGCCCAACAAATTGATGCTTCTAGGGAAGTATATGGTAAAGCTCAACAACTGATTGCTCGTTGGCAATTAGAGATTGAAGATGTTGCTCGTTTGGAAAAAGCGCGAAATTTAGCTAGTCAAGGCACAATTAACGATTTAACGGCAGCAATCTCCGAAGTGCAGCTTATCCCTGATAATAACCCCCGCTCTCAAGAAGCACGGCAAGAAATGGGACGTTGGCGTAGCAAAGTAGAGTCTATTGAAGACCAACCTTATTTGGATCGTGCTGAACAGATAGCTCTATTGGAGGATATTAACTCATTACAAGCTGCGATCGCAGAGGCAGGTCAAATCCGATCTGGTCGTTCCTTATATCCAGACGCACGGAAAAAAATCAGCACTTGGACAGCTAAAATTCAGCGAATTCAAGATCAACCTTATCTAGATCAAGCACGCATCATCGCTGATAGTGGTGATTTAACTGCTGCTGTGAGGGAAGCTCAAAAAATTGCCTCATCAGGACGAGCGCTGGCAGGAGAAGCACAAACAGCCATTGATAGTTGGCAAGAGCAAATCCGGGCTAGAGAAAATTGGAAGAAAGCCAGAGAAGTAGCTATTACTGGCACACCAGAAGCTTTATCTGAGGCGATTAAGTTAGCTAATCGAGTATCAAATCGTAACGTCTTACGTATGGATGCGAACGTGGCTATTGATCAATGGAGTCAACAGTTATTACAAATGGCGCGTTCTCAAAGTGAGTTTGATGTTGCTAGAAGTATCGAGACTGCTAGGTTGATTCCACAGGGTAGTTCTGCTTACAGAGATGCCCAACAACAAATTAGGACTTGGCGACAATTTATTCTTCCTAAGTCATCACCTCAGCCATCACCTCAGTCATCACCTGAGCCTTTATTACCTGAACCCGAAGAGTCACTGCCATCACCGATTAGCGATGGGTTGTAATCGGTAATTGGAAATTGGAAATTGGAAATGGGGGGACTGTGTAAAATCAGCCCCTTTTTTGTTTAAAATTAATCATTGTCGTGCCAATTTAACTGGAGTTTAGACTAAGGCACGACAAAATGACCCAGAAGGACTGAGTTTACA
>NZ_JAYGGY010000118.1:0-24636 GCF_034931625.1 Anabaena cylindrica UHCC 0172
TGGTCATTGGTCATTGGTCATTGGTCATTGGTCATTGGTCATTGGTCATTGGTGATTCCCCCTGCTCCCTGCCCCCTGCCCCCTGCCTCCTATCACTTCACCCAAACAGTCTTGATATTGACAAATTCGTGTATGCCTTGAATGCTTAATTCTCGTCCGTATCCAGAACGCTTAATGCCGCCAAAAGGTAAGCGGGGGTCAGATTTGACCATGCTGTTAATAAATACTGCACCTGCTTCAATTTCTTGAATCAAGCGATCGCTTTCTTGTTGATTTGTTGTCCAGGCGCTTGCACCTAAACCAAAGGGACTATCATTAGCTAATTTAATGGCAGCGTCAATATCGGCAACCCGGAATAACAACGCTACTGGTCCAAAAAATTCTTCTTGCGCGATCGCTGTATCTACCGGGATATCTATGATAATAGTTGGCGGATAAAAGTTGCCAGGAGTTTCAGGTACAGGATTTCCACCGATGAGGACTTTACCACCGCTGTTTACAGCAGTTTTAACTTGTTTATCCAAATCTTCCAGAATATCAACGGTTGCCAATGGTCCCAAATCGGTATCCGGTAACATGGGATCGCCAACTTTGAGCGCCTGAAATTTTTCTAACAGTAGTTTTTCAAATTTATCAGCTACTGCTTCAGCTACAATAAACCGTTTAGCCGCAATACAAGATTGCCCATTATTAAGCATCCTCGCTGTGACTGCGGTGCTAACTGCTGTTTCTAAATCTGCACTTTCTAAAACGATAAAGGGATCACTTCCCCCTAGTTCCAAGACGGTTTTTTTAATTTGTTTGCCACAGGCCGCAGCTAGAGATGCGCCTGCTGGTTCGCTTCCTGTCAAGGTAGCAGCTTTTACACGGTCATCAGCCATTAAATCGGCAACTTGAGCAGCACCAATTAACAGCGTTTGAAATGCACCTGTGGGAAAACCTGCACGATGGAGAATATCTGCTATTGCCAAGGCACACTGGGGGACATTGGAGGCGTGTTTGAGTAAGCCAACATTGCCCGCCATCAGCGCTGGTGCAGCAAAACGGAAAACTTGCCAGAAAGGGAAGTTCCAAGGCATGACAGCCAAAATAGTCCCCAATGGTTGATAACGGATAAAACTATGACTAGCATCGGTTTTGACTGGCACATCAGCCATAAAACCCGCTGCATTTTCGGCATAATAGCGACAGACAAGGGCGCATTTTTCCACTTCTGCGATCGCAGCTTTTAATGGTTTACCCATTTCCAGGGTCATTAATTTGCCAAAATCTGCCTTTTCTTGTTCTAAAATTTTTGCTGCTTGTTGCAACCAGTGCGATCGCTCTGTAAAACTCGTTTTTTGATACTTTTCAAAAGCCTGCTGTGCCAAATCTAGTTTAGCGGCAATTTCTGCATCATTCAGCGGCTCAAAGGTTTTGATAGTTTCCCCAGTAGCGGGATTAATGGTGGCTATAGCCATGACCTGACCTCCCATTTAAGAATAGCTTGAGGTAGCTTTCTAGTGTTACACAGATTAATCACCACAGCTACATCAAAATTTTAATCTTTCAATTCCAAGACAGTTGCTTAATATTATAAATTTGCAACTAAATTTGAAATAAACTATACATTCAATTAAATATAAACACTTAAAATAAATAGAGCTTGCTGTTCGCGTAGCGTGCCGTTAGACATATAAACCAAAAACCTATCACTTAACCAGATTCAAAACTATTCTTACCTCTTCCTTCTTCCTTCTTCCTTCTTCCTTCTTCCTCCTTCTTTTCCCTTCTTCCTCCTGACTCCTGACTCCTGACTCCTGATTCCTTCTTCCTTCTTCCTTCTTCCTTCTCCTGACTCCTATTAAAATCAGAGATTAAGAGAGTTTTTGCGTAAATCCTAATTATTACGAATAAATTTAATTCATTTTTGTCTGATAAATCTTAATAAAACGATCAATCCCTTTGAAACGATAATCTCCCATTTCCTGAAACTCCGAGCGTTGTGAAAGCATATTATAAGTAACTTCACTAATAACACATTCACTAGTAGGACAAATTGCTTCCATCCTCGCTGCCACATTAATTGTTGCCCCTAATGCCGTATAGTCTACTCTTTGGGAACTACCAACATCACCCACAACAGCTTTACCACTATTAATAGCAATGCGTAATTGTAGAGGTTCATGCCAAAAATTATTAGCATTGAGATTTTGCAGACGATTCAGCATTCCCTTAGCCGCAGCAACAGCAAGGTCTGCATGATCTAGTTGTGGTTCTGGAGCGCCGAAAAATGCCATAATGCAATCACCAATGTACTTATCTAAAGTACCCCCATAAGTAAATACCTCTTGTAGCATTTCCTCAAATAAATTATTTAATAATTCAGCAATCTCTGTGGGTGTGAGTTGTTCAGAAATAGCAGTAAAACCCACCAAATCAGCAAACAAAATACTGATTTCACTTTCAGCAGGAGCCAAACGTCCATTGTTTAAGCCTCTAACTGAGATCAACTGCTTTACCACTGCTGGAGAATGATACCGTTCTAGACGATGACGAATCACCTCTTCAGTTCTGAGTTTATCTACCAATAACCAACGTTGAACACTAGAAGCAACAATATTTGCTAAAGCTGAAAAAAAGCTCAGTTCTTCCTCACCTTCTTGTTCCCAGCGGGAAGAATAAAGTTTACCGTCGGCATAGAGAACACCAACCACCTTATTTTCATCCCATAAAGGTACTGCCATAACACTCATAATACCTTTAAATAAAATGCTAGATTCACCAGAAAAGCGTTCATCAGTTTGAGTATCAGCACTTTGAATAGCCACTTTATCAGTAAATACTCTTTGGCAAATAGTGCGACTAATCCAATTGCCATTAGATGGTAAAGTTTGCTGTTGAGAAATATCCTTAGTTGCCGAATTTATTAAATCTAAATAACCAGAACCATTAACATCAATTAATAATGCCAAGCGTTCAATACCATCTATATAACGAAAAACTACTTCTTGAACTTGAAAAAAAATCTCTTCAATAGATGCTGCTGCACAGAGGTTTTTAGCTATATCCACCAAATCTTTCAGGCGGGCAATAACTTTATCTTTATTGTTATCAATACCATGAATATCATCAGCTTTTATCCATTGTTGTTGGAGTTCTTCAACATTCCGAAAAATAGTTATTTGCTGACCACTAGGTTCTGTAATTGGTACATATTCAGCGGGTAAATGTGATTCAGTTACTGAAAACATTACCGTCAATCTGACATTACCCAACCAAATAACATCTCCGTCACTTAACTCTTGAACTGAGGTAACAGGTGTTAGATTTACTTGTGTCCCATTTTTACTACCCATATCCTCGATAACCCACGTATCATAAATAGTTTTGGCTATGCGGGCGTGTTTACGAGAAATTCCCCCAAAAGGTAAAAACAAGTCGCATTCTGGCAAACGACCGATAATAAATACATCTTGATTTACTGAAACCGAAGTCTCAGTATTACCCTCTGTTAAGAGTAGTGTAAGTTCTGTCATGAGTGTAATACATTTATACAGGCAGTTAGGAACACAAGTATTAAAGCTAACTTTTTTTCAGGACTTTTACACATTCAGATATCAGACATCTAATTGCTACACCAGTTTTAGGGATAAAGCAGTCCCCATTGGTGTAAGTTATAACATTACCTTTTCTTTATGACACTGTTAACGGCATTACGACAAGTGTGGCTGTATTAAATACTACAACACTACAAAAGTAATAATTTTATGGCGTGGGCATTACCCAGGAGCAAATCAGCAGGAGATATCCTACTCTTGGCAAGCTACAACCCTTCCTATCTCTGGAAGTACCAAGAAGCAGAGAGCATTTTTTCTCCAGCATGACAGCCCTCTACTTCCTATGTTGATTGATAAAAAATGGAGTCACTATTATTAGTTGGTTGACCATGTTATTACATAAATTAATAATATAAAAAAGTTTTGATAATTAATTAATTATAGTTAAATACGATTTACAGCTTCTATTGCCAGTTCAGAGTCTTTTTTTTTGGTAATTAAAACTACAAAAATAGCTTTTCAAATGTAGTTTAATTAGAATATGCTGCCACTTTATAATATTTATTTATCGTGGAAATTAACGACCACTTCATATACCTGAAAAACACTGAACAACAGCTTATATTTGCAGTTAGTTAATTAAAATGTATTACTTGTGACAATACTTTCAAAAAAATGCCTTCACTCTATAAGAGGATATTTGAAAAGTGGTGATTGATATATCCTAAATTTACGCCACTTGCTACAAGTAAAAGAAGCCTTATGCCTCCGGCACACTACGCGAACGGCAGTTACACATGGAGGAAAGCCGTTCAATGCAGTGGCTCTCCTTAAAAAAGGGTTAGAGAGGATATAGATACAGGTATAGACTTTTCAAATACCCTCTAAGAATGGTGCTATACAAAGCTTATCTCCTCAGAATCTCAAGATTTCAGCCCATAAAAGTGGACTTAGTTTGTATAGTCCTAAAATTCTATTTTGTTGGGCTTTTTAGAAATTGGCGAAGGTATTATTATGACTCAAGATAAAAATCAAAAATATTTCTGGGTAAAATTATATCTAGTGAATCTACTGCTTGTATTATTTAGCATTTTGGTAATATCTGTAGCTACACTTTATCCTTTTAATTTTTCATTACCTCAGAGTTTTTCCACATCTGAATTTTTTGCTAGTTTTAACAATGCAAGTTCTTTTCAAGATCAGGTAAATAATGTTTTATTATTTATGCCTTTGGGGTTCTTTTGTGCCAATTTACTCCAAAAATTGAAAATCCAACCAGCATTAAAAGTTACCATAGTTTTCCTACTTAGTGCTGGTTTATCTTCAACAGTTGAAGTTTTACAAATATTTATTTCTTCAAGAACTCCTACTCCAGCAGATATTTTCAATAATACTTTTGGAGGATGTTTGGGTTTTGCAGTTTTTTATCTCTGGAATTATCAAAGTTTAAGTAAAAGATTTTTACAAATTCAAGCTGGTAGTTTGAGACAATTAAATCAACGAATTACAGGCTTAATTGTAGCTTATGTATTTTTCATTTTCCTGATTTCATTTATCTGGCAAAGTACAACAAATTTAAGTAATTGGAGTTTAAATTATCCGTTGATACTTGGTAATGAAAGGACAGGAGATAGACCTTGGCAAGGATATATTTCAGAAGTTTATATTACTGATAGAGCAATATCAAATTATGAAGTAGAAAAAGGCTTAAATGATGCTAATTACTTTCAAAGTATTAGTGATTCTTTTTTAGCTAGTTATCAATTAAATGATAAATGTTGTAGTCAAGAAAAATCAGGAAATTCACCAGAACTATTATGGAAAGGAAAGCCTACAAATATACGGGAGGGTAAAGGCGTTTTTTTGAGTTCTAGCCAGTGGTTACAAACAGCAAAACCTGTAAAAAATCTCAATCAAAATATCAGCAAAAAATCTGAATTTACTCTGATTACTACTCTTGCCACTGACAATATTCAACAGACGGGTCCAGGACGGATAATTTCAATTTCTAATAATTCTTTGCGGCGTAATTTTACACTTTCACAACAGAACAATGCTCTAGATTTAAGGTTGAGGACACCAATTACTGGGGAAAATGGTACAGATTTACAATTGATGATTCCCAATGTTTTTACAGACAAAGAATTTCACCAACTCCTCATCACATATTCTAGAGGAACTATTCAAGTATATCTAGACAATATACAACGTTCTTATTCTTTCAATTTACTAGAATTGATTCCCTTCCATCAAAAAGTATTTTATTACGCTCTGACTTTTATTCCGTTGGGTGCAGTTTTAGCTTTACTGAGTCTTTTTGCCAAAAATAGGGTGATATTATCTCAGATATTGGTTCCTAGTGGCATTTTATTACCGTCTATCATATTGGAAGTTATTTTGATAAATGGAAATGATAAAAACCTAAGTTGGAAAAACATTTTACTAGGAATATTATTTACATTAGGCACAGTGCTAATTTTGAAAATACGAGTAAATAGCTTAAAAGCTAGGAGTTAGAAGTTAGGATTCAGAAGTGAAAGCCACTTGATTTTTGATAGCACAGCGTGGGTTATGCCATATTTCAATTTTCAGTTTTTACCCTATTTACTTGCAATCTATTGTAATTATTGAGGTGGCACTTCTAGTGGTATACTGCCTAAAAGTCCTTTACGAAAATCGGTGATGAGAGTTCTTGCTGCACGTTCTACATCTCCTTTGTAGCGATGTTCTGCTAAGACTTGCAAATATTCTTCACCTGTATGGATAATGGAGTCAACTTCGTAGCGTGAAAGTAAGGGGTGTGCTGGTAATAAATGAGGGTGGGTTTCTTGAAGTTGGTTGACGATATCGACAAATGCTGCGGCTATGAGTTGATTATCGTAAGAGGCTTCACCAATATCATCACAAATGGCTAATTTGACTGCTGCATCTTGATTTTCCATTCTGGAGGGAATGACACCGGGAGCATCTAGTAGTTGTAATTGATCGGAAATTCGCACCCAACGCAGTTGACGAGTGACTCCAGGACGCGCTTCACTAGCAACTACTCGTTTTCCTAAGAGACGGTTAATTAATGCTGATTTACCAACGTTGGGAAAACCTATGACGACAGCACGGACTGCACGGGGTAACATTCCTCGATCTTTTCTGCGTTGATTAAGTGCTATTCCTGCTGCTTGTGCGGCTTTGGTGATAGCTGTGATACCTTGACCGTGTTGAGCGTTGGTAAAATAAGGGATTTCTTCTTGGTTTTTAAACCAGTCTGTCCAGTGCGATCGCACTTGTGGCAAGATCATATCTAATCGGTTAATCACCAATATCCGTGACTTATCCCCCACCCATTCATTCGTTTGCGGATGGTTTGTAGCTAAGGGAATCCGAGCATCTCTCACTTCTAAAATCACATCTACCCGTTTTAGCTGTTCTTTGAGATTTTTCTCGGCTTTGGCAATGTGACCGGGATACCATTGAATCAGATTTAATTTGTAGTTTTGAGTTATTGACATTTGGGACTTGGGGACTGGGGACTGGGGACTGGGGACTGGGGACTGGGGGACTAGGAATTAATAATTTTTTCTCAGTTACCGATGATGAGATTGATGTAAGATTAAGCGGTTGCCGTCGGGGTCGTAGGCATAAACTTCTTGACCGTGGGAAGCGGTGGAAATGTCTCCTGGAGGGGGATAGCCTAAAGATTGTAGGTGAGTTATGGCATTTTCTAAATTACTCACTTCTAAACACAAACTGAGCGGACTTTTAGTATTTACTACAAATTCTGTTTCATGATCTTGTTTGGGTTTAAAAATACCTAAACTGGAGTTTGAGATTTGAAACTCAGCATAGACATTGGGAATGAGGTTTTTTGGTTCTTGTTCTAGTAGCTGAATATAGAATTTCACCAAATTATCAAAATTAATCGTGGCAATGGTGAGAAGTATCCCATTATATTGCATATTTATTTTTAATGACATCCAAACGTAGTAATTTTAGAAAAACCTACTTATTTCTAAATTGTATCTGGGTCAATTCCTAATTCTCGCAGTTTTGCAGCTAAACGTTCCGATTTTTGTTTTTCTTGTTCAGCAAATTCTTCAGGTGTGAGGATGATTAATCCTTCATTTGTAAAATAGCGCAATTTATTTTCATGAATACCTAAATATAAACTTAGCTGTTGACTCCATAACCAACCTTGATTGTTAGGTTCTAGAGGTTGATAAGTACCACCAACTAAAATAAAGCCAGCAAATTCTAAATTATTGGGGTCAAACCAAAAATATTCGGGAGTGCGGAAAATATCTTGATAAATTTGTTTTTTTAACCCTTTATCAATTGATACACTTGCATCTGAAAGCAATTCAATAATTATATTAGGATATTTACCATCTTCTTGCCAAACAACCCAACTGTTCCGAGGATGGCGTTCTGCATTTCTGACTACAAAAAAATCTGGGCCACGAAAGTCTTCTGATTTAGGCTGACGGGAACTGTAATAAACAGTTGAATTACCAGAAGCATAAAAATCGTTGCGGTTTCCCCACCACAATTCTAAACATTGTAAAAGCAGAATTATCTGACGTAAATGTGAATCACTTTCTAATGGTGGTTCATTACTTTTTAAATCCTTGGTCGGAAAAATTACATCTCTTGGGAGTTCAAAATCTAATGGTGGTTCGTCACTATATAAGTCTCCAGTTGGAACAATTAAATCTTGTGGGAGTTCAAAATCTTGGGAGATAGACATAGCGGTAAATTGGAAGATAATCTAATTTTAGAGTAGCACGGAGAATTTATAAATTTTAAAATCCGTACTTATCAGTATACTCTAAGCGTAGTATTGAGACATAAACTTATCAGTAATAGTCCAGAGATGATCATCTAATTTAGTGAAAATCCATTCGGCAATATCTTCTGGAACACCACCATAAAATGGTTCGGCTATACTACCTGTAATACAAGCAATAGTGCCACTGTCTCCACCAATAGAAATAGCGTTACGAATTGCATCTTCAAAATCAGTTGATTCTAAAAAAGCAATTATTGCTTGAGGAACAGAACCTTGACAGGACATATCATATTCATAATTAGGTCTAATTTCGTCTAAGGTTTGTTCTAAGTTATAACCAAAAGTCTTTTGGATATAGGATTTAATGGTGATTTTATCATAGCCAATACGGGCTAAAAAGATGGATGCAGCAGTTGCTTGTGCGCCTTTAATGCCTTCAGGGTGATCATGAGTTACTTCTGCACAATGTCTTGCTTCTTCTAAGACAATATCTAGGTTATCAAATGCAGATGCTATAGGACTAACCCGCATAGCTGAACCGTTACCCCAACTGTTATATGGTTCGATACTACTGGAATCTGCCCATTGCATAAAATGATTACCATAATTAGCATGGGGATATTCACCGTAATAAGATTTGAATTGCTGAATATATTGGAGTTTATCAATATACTTAGTTTTGTCAGGGAATTCGTCTGCATTGAGAATAACTTCTGCCACCGCCAGGGTTAATACTGTATCATCTGTGAAATGACATCTATCATCGAAAAGGGGAAAGTCTTTAGTTTTGATATTGTTAAACTCATAGATTGAGCCAATAATATCACCTGCGATCGCACCAAGCATACTTAATCTCCAAGCTGTAATAGTATTTAATTTGGTTTTTCCAGACTGATAACAGCGTTTCTGGTTCTCTTTCCCAAGAAAGCTGACTCTTATTTAGTAAAACATTACCTCCGCACCAATGCACCTGCAAATTCCCTGACTGAATAGGTGCAATATACACTAAATACTTCTCACTCAGGATTAGCTTTACAAATACGTATAAACGGAATTTATGGACTGAAAATTACTCTTACTTACGTATTTTCTCTTATACTTCTCCTAGTATTTTATAACGAGTCGTAGCAGGTAACAATACCACAATGTCTGCCTGTTTTACAAGCATTTGACTAGAAAGTACAATATCAAAATCTACCCGCAGAGGTATTTTATTTCACTAATATCTGGGAGTTTAAGTCCCTGGCTTCTAAAAGAAAATGGATGAAATATAGACGCAGAGAGGCTTCCCGCAAAGTACTGCAAAGGTGCAAAGGAAGAAGGAAAAATGATATATGTCTATGGATAGTAGACAAAATGCTAGGGTAAAAAATAGACTTTGACTGACTTGTAAAGAATTGCCCAAATCCCATGACTACAACTCTCTTAGAAGCTGGTTCCATCGAGTCATTACTGGGGAAAGAAGCTGAAGAATTACTGACATATAAAGCCAAGGTTTCCTCAGATTTGCTACATTTACCTGGTGCAGATTTTATAGATCGAGTTTGGCTAAATAGCGATCGCACTCCGCGTGTTTTGAGAAACCTGCAACAAATCTATTCTACAGGAAGATTGGCTAATACTGGCTATCTCTCTATTCTCCCTGTAGACCAAGGAATTGAACACTCAGCCGGGGCTTCATTTGCACCTAATCCTATTTATTTTGACCCAGAAAACATTATTAAATTAGCAATAGAAGCAGGTTGTAATGCTGTTGCTACAACTGTCGGTGTATTAAGCAATGTTGCCCGCAAATATGCCCACAAAATCCCGTTTATTGCCAAAATAAATCATAATGAATTGTTGACTTATCCCAACCAATTTGACCAAATTATGTTTGCTGATGTTTCGCAAGCTTGGCATTTGGGTGCAGCAGCAATAGGGGCAACAATTTATTTTGGTTCAGAAGAATCTAGCCGCCAAATTCAAGAAGTCAGTCATGCTTTTAAAACTGCTCATGAATTGGGTATGGCAACAGTACTTTGGTGTTATCTAAGAAATAACAATTTTAAACAAGATCAAGATTATCATTTAGCTGCTGATTTAACTGGACAAGCAAATCATTTGGGTGTAAGTCTTGAAGCTGATATCATTAAACAAAAATTACCAGAATGCAATAATGGTTATGGGGCAATTGCTAAAGCAACTGGTAACAGTTATGGCAAAACTGATGCACGAGTTTACACAGAATTAACAACAGACAACCCTATAGATTTAACTCGTTATCAAGTATTAAATTGCTACGCTGGACGAGTAGGATTAATTAATTCTGGTGGTGCTTCTGGTAAAAATGATTTTGCGGAAGCTGTACGAACTGCTGTAATTAATAAACGTGCTGGAGGTACAGGTTTAATTTCTGGAAGGAAGACTTTTCAGCGTCCGTTTGAGGAAGGGATAAAGCTGTTTCACGCTATTCAAGATGTTTATTTATCCCCTGATGTGACTATAGCTTAAGAGAACACAAGAAATAAATTACCCGAAAATTAATTGTAGGGTGGGTTAGCGCAGCGTAACCCACCATTATCCTTAAATTTATGGTGTGTTACGGACTAGCGTCCTAACACACCCTACAAATTGGGGATTTTTTTATTTGGAAGTCTCTTCCCCTTTACCAATTACCAATTACCAATTACCAATTACCCAGTTAATTATTCTTGGGGAAATTTTCTATTTTCATGGAATTAGCAGCACCACCAGGTTGAGAAACCATTAAATTGGTTCCCAGTATAGCTAAAATACCCATAGCGGCTAACCCTAATATAATTATATTTTTTCTCTGATGTATGGCGGCAATTAAATAATCTAGTTTTTTGCCAGAAGCCAGCACCTGAATTGGTTTGAGTGCTGCTAAAGCATCCGCAGCATTAGGATAACGACGTTTGGAATTAGGTTCTACCATTTTTTTTAACCATAATCCAAAACGTAGACTAATATGGGGAACTAATTTCTGAAAATTAAAGCGATAGTTATCATCAATTAATTTGCCGATATCCGCAGCACTAGTATTAGTGAGTAAGCAAATTAGTGTTGCCCCTAAACTATATAAATCTGAAGCTTGGGTTAACACATAACCAAGTTGTTCTTCTGGTGGCATAAAGCCAGGACTACCTGCAACTAAAGTACTTAATTCTGTTTTTCCATCTTGTAAACGTGCTAAACCAAAATCAACTAGATAAACATTTAATTGCTGATCTACCAAAATATTTTCTGGTTTGATATCTCTATGAATTATACCAGGACATTGCTGTTGTAAATAAACTAAAATTTCTAAAATAGATAAAGCAATTTTTTTGATTTCTTCAGGGTGAAAGCAGCGTTTTGATCCTAATGATGGCGCATCTTTATATTCTTGAACTAGATAGAAAAATCCTGGTTTTTCAAAAGATTCTATGTAATAAGGAATGCAAGGATGATTCAATTTTTGCAACAGTTCAATTTCTTGTTCATAAGCTTTCACTCCAGACCAGTCAGCAGTTGTATTTGCAAAACAAAATTCTTTAATAACTACTTTTTGTTGAGATTTCAGATGATTAGCTAAATAAGTAATGCGTCCTCCTTGTGGGTTACGTCCTAATTCGCGAATTACTTGATAGCCAACTGTTGAAAAATCCCTGTGATGATTGTTAGTACCTTCACGTCCATGATTTACATCAAACTCCATCATACAATACATATAATGTGGATTTCGTCAAGATGCACCTGAAGTACGGTATCCTATCTTAGCTGCTGAGGAATTAGATAATCGGTAATGTTTGACTCTAATTACTAACTACCAATTACTAATTCCCAATCCCAGACTTTTTAGCTATGTTTTACGGGAAATTATCACTGCTGCGCTAACCAATTGACAATTTGAGCATTGACAACATCTGGAATTTCATCATGGGGACAATGACCGGCACCAGGAATAGGCACAATTTTAATATCTTGGCCATTTTCTCGTGCTTCTTCGTAAATCTTAGCCCCGGTAATGGGTGTCCAAGGATCATCAGCACCCCAAATGACTAGTAAAGGCGATTTTACTTTCAGCAATAACTCATCGGGTGTAGGCCCAGGAGGTGCTGTGAGAATAGAAGCGAAAACCTGTTGTGCGCCTGGATCACAGGATGGTGTATAAAGTAAATCGACTAGTTCATCTGTGACTGCATTGCGATCGCTATAAACTTGATACAATGTCCGGCGAATTTGCGATTTTTGGCGAATGCGGTTAAATACGAATTTACCAGTTATTTGGTTAGCGACTAACTTATTAAAAGTCCCCATCACAATTCTGAGAACTGGGTTCAATTCATGGGGACGGTGACTCAATCCACCGGCGGAGTTGATTAACACACCCCCAGAGGCAATTTCAGGATATTCTGCCAGAACGATTAAACTCAAAAGTGCGCCAATGGAATTGCCAATAAATACAGCAGGTTCTTGGATATGTGCAGTCCAGAAATCTTTTAATAGTTCTACCCACACTTCCATGCTATAATCAATAACCGCTTTATCAGAACCACCAAACCCCAACAAATCCACAGCAAACACCCGATAACCAGCATCAGCTAAAACAGGGATATTTTTGCGCCAGTGACCAATAGAAGCGCCAAAACCGTGAATTAGTAACAACGGCTGACCGCTACCCATCACAGTATATTGAATTTTGTAATCTCGCCAAGTCCAAAGCTGTTTTTCTAATGTTGGTGACTGTTGGATTGATATCGTCATTAGTAAAGATTCCTAAAGTATTATTTCTTTATGGTAATACTCCTAGCATTCTCGACAAAACATTATGGAAAAAGCTATATATGGCGTACACTATCACCTGTAAGTTTCACTTAGATCAAAAAATTAATCAGTTAAGTAAGCTGATTACCTACTTGACATTCTCGGTGAATAGATACGGTGTAAGATAAATACCATGATTCTAAGTAAATTAACTCATTTTAGGAAAGTAGCTATTGCCGCAGTCTCTATCATAGCGTTGTCGCCAGCACATTCTACTTTGGCAGCATCAGATTTATCTGCTACAGTCGCATCAGAGTTTGGCAATTATAATCAGCAGCTTTTAACACAAAAGACTATTCGTGAAGATGTAGATACAGATAGTACAACAAATATCCCAGAGGAAACTGTAACTACTACTACTTCTGTCAAGAGGGAAAAATCAGGATTTACTTTGGCTATTTGGCAACCCGGTGGGACCATTTCCGAAGTAATTGCCCGCGTTTCTATTCAGGGTAAGCATGGTAATAAATATTACAAAGAAAGATTTTTAGGTGATTATAAATATAAAATTAAACAGAAAGCCAAGTTTGTAAATGGGCTTAAGTTGGGCGATCGCATCATCGTTCGGTTATATGATAACACAAACCGCTTTATTGGCTACACACAATTTGCGTGTTTACCTGGACATACAGCAGTCAACTTGATTTTATCTGCCAACCCCCAAGAATATCAGGTAGTTCGTGTTTTTTATGGCGTTGATGACAATGAAGATAGCATTGTTGACACCAATACCACCTCCTACGATTACTTCACCCAAGTTAGTAACCAAAAAGTTACCTTCCTTAAAAGTTCAGAAAATATCAATATTACCCAGTACCAAGCCGCAGGATTTGCCAAAGTTGCCACAACCGGCGTTTATCCTATATCGTTTACCGAGGGTGATTTTGCTTTAGCCGGTAAATCCATTAATATCGTTGATTCTAACTTAGCAAAAGCCTTAACTGCTGTTCCTGGTAGTTTGGTGCAGTTAACTCAACTCAGTAACAACTCCACATATCAACTCAGCCAATTGTTGAGGAAATACCGTGAAGTAGGTGTAGCGAAGAATATCAACGTATCATTCTCTGATATTTCCAAGGATTACTGGGCTAAAGACTATATCACCGAATTAGCCGCAATGGAAATTATCGACGGTTTCCCTGATGGTACATTCCGCCCTAACGCACCAGTGACACGCGCCCAATTAGCAGCCCTATTGCAAAAAATCTTTATTAAAAGTAAAGTCAGGAATGCGATCGCATTTAGAGATATTCCCAAAGGATATTGGGCTGAAGATGCCATCCGCGAAACCTATGAAATGGGCTTTTTCACCACCCTGGGCAGTAAAAACTTCAACCCCACACAAAAGCTCACCCGCCTAGATATTTTGATCACCTTAGCCAAAGGATTAAATTATCAATTCACCGGTTCTACAAAAAATATCTTATCCATTTATAGCGATGCTTCTAGCATCCAAACCGAACATCGTAATTTCATAGCTGCGCTAACACAAAATGGTGTAGTTGTCAACTATCCGAATAGAAAATTGCTGAATGGAAAAAAAGTAGCCACCAGAGCAGAAGTCTGTGCTTTATTATATAGAGCAATGGTTAGTACTGGGGAAGTAGCCGACTTTGCTTCAAAATACACCATCCAACCAATCAGGGAATAAAAATAACGACAACAAGAAAACTGTTTAGCTTTCATGCATATAAATATCTCTGATAGGAAAGGGAATTTGAATGCCTTCTAGCTGATAACGTTTGTGCAACTTCTTCACAAACAGATGTTTACCAATTCTCTGGTCAAAAAATTCACTTACACGCATATAAAGAGTAAAATCAATACTAAAATCATTAAAAGTGTGAAATCTCACATAGGGTTCATTCTCAATTAAGTTCGGTGCAATTTCTTGCATCACTTCTTTAGCAACTTCTATAGTCACACTTTCCACTAATTCCAAATCGCTATCGTAACTAACACCCACATTAATGGTTAAAGTAATTTCTTTAGCAGGGAGATGATAATTAGTAAAAATAGCCGAAGCCAACTTAGAATTAGGGACAATAATCACATTATTAGAAATTTCCTTAATAGTCGTATTTCGCCATGTAATATCCGTAACATAACCTTGATTTCCATCATCTAACTTCACATAATCTCCAGTTCTCACTTGCTGGGAAATAATTAAGTAAAAACCAGAAAACAAATTTGCTAATGTGTCCTGTAGGGCTAAACCTACCGCTAAACCTCCAATTCCTAATGTCGTAATTATAGGTGTAATTTCAATACCTACGGTTTGCAAAAGGATCAATGTCCCTAAAATTAAAACCGCAATTTTAGCCAGATTAGACAGTAATGATGTCGGCACTCCTTCTGTTCTGCGAATCGCTAAACTCACAAAACCAGATGTTAATCTAGCTAAGACTAACGTCACTGAATACAGAAAAATTATGGTGATAATTTTTTGCAGAACATTGGCAATGTCTAGCCTGAGAGGAGAACTGATTATAGCCCCAAAAAAGCCTGCAATTACAAACCATATAAACGTCATTCTATGCAGTGCTTGAAATATAATTTCACTGCCAGGAATTTGTCTATTAACAACAAACATTTTCAGTTTTTGGAAAAAAACTTTTTCGCCAATTAATCCAGCAAGTAATCCAGCTAGAATAAATCCAAGAGGTATAATCCATTCGATCATAGTTGATTGAAAATTGAGAACTTAAAATTAAGATAACAGCAATAGTATAATTATGGTAGACAAATTTTACCTTGTTACTTTCTAGACAAGTTACGAATATCCTGTTTCAGCAAAGTAATTTATATTTCCAGGACTTACGCATTGACAAAATCTATCAAATATGAATTTGCTCTTTTGTAGGGTGCGTCAGACCCAATAATTTAGTACATAACAGATTGTCTCTATCTGACGCACCGCACTAATATGCAATTTCAAAAGCTGAAACTAGGCATTTTTGTTCATACATATTATGTGCAGTTTGTACAGTGCGTAAGTCCTAAAATCTATCAAATATGAATTTGCTCTTTTGTAGGGTGCGTCAGACCCAATAATTGAGCATCTAACAGATTGTTTCTATCTGACGCACCGCACTAATATGCAATTCCAAAAGCTGAAACTAGACAATTTTCTTTAAATTACTGTATGGTAGTAGACTATTGAAAAAAAGATATGGTACATTATCCTTCAGTAAAAGACTTACATAAAAAGCTATTTTTGTAATTTAAAAAAAATAAATTATTTTCATATTAATAACAATCTACCCTCAGACTGATATTTTCCACTTATCTTGACTAAATTGTTTACCTAAAAATATAAACTAGCCCTAACAGACACAGGTATTCTTCGGCGATAAATGCAAGTTTTAATTACCTATGTCAGTGCTGTTTATCCCGTCGCTTGTCTCATTGGTGATAGTTATGCAGATGATATAAAATCCCTAGTATGGAGACACTCCCTATGATATCAAGCCACCAGTCAAACCTATCACCAATTGCATCTTTAACCCCAAAAAAACAAACTTCTCTCTGCGCCTCTGCGTGAAAAAAAAATCCAGGAGCATTCATGCCAAATTTTCCAAACAATCAAAAATCAGAAACCTGGGGATACACCTTACTAAACTCAACAATTGATAGTTTAATTCGCAACTTTGAAGGTCAATCAACAGTTGAATTATACCCCGAATTTCGAGAACGACGAGAACGCGCCCATGAATTAATATTTGAATGTGTGGGTAAAAAACCTTGCTTATTTTATATTCGTCGTCAGGGTTCTGGAAAAGATCCAGGAGAAGAAATTTGGGATTTAACAATAGCTACAGATGAAAGCGATTTTGAATTGCCAAAAAGACTGAAAGAATTGAGAAAAACCTTGGGATTTAGAGCAGCAGTCCAAAAAAATGGAACTAGCGGTTTAAAGATTCTCTCAGCTTATTTATTACAAACTTCACGAGGACAAGGTGATGGCTATGCTTTACCTTTGCGTTTACAACTAGTCCCTAATCATCATCATCCCTCCGCTATTCCAGCAAAGATATTAGCACAAATAGCAACCATGCCAGTTTGTGGTCATCATGTACCTACAGAAGAACAACTACAAGCATGGAAAGCATTTTTAAAAGTTGAAGAACGCATCGCTAAAGCACGTCAATTTTGTGCAGTTTTTGTAAATTATAAATATACTAATAATAAAAGACAAATTGCTTTTGAGATTAATCTTAACACAGCCACCCTTGATGGCTCCGAAGAAAATTATTTAGATGTAGAAAACTTTTGGGAACGAGTAAAACAAGCCAAAAACCAAGACATCAAGTTTTCTGACACAGTTCCTAGCGAAAGAAATCGTCGCAGTAGTCGTCAATTAGGAACTATTGAAAAAATCGATCCAAAATATAATATTATTCACATTAGACTAGAGCGTGACTTAGTTGAATATATAGCCGCAGGAAATTATCAAATTCCTGGAACTGGATATTTATTTTTTGATGCTGCTGGTGATATTAAACAAATTGAACGTAAAGAAAAAGCCTTAGAACAATTAAGACAAGGACGCACTCAAAATCCCTATTTAGGTAACTTCTTATTTGATGCTTCCCAAGCCAGGTCTATTAAAAAAACTGTCAAACTTAAAACACAAGATTTATTGTTATCTGCCGCAAATCCAGGTCAGAAAGCATCTGTAGAAAAGGTACTAGCCGCAGATGATTTAGTTTTGATTCAAGGTCCACCAGGTACAGGTAAAACTACAGTAATTGCTGAAATTTGCTATCAAGTAGCCCTGCGGGGTGGGCGCACATTAATTACTTCTCAAGCTAATTTAGCAGTTGATAATGCTTTAAGCCGATTAGTTCATAACCCTGTAATTCGGGCTGTACGTAAGGGAAGAGCCGAAAAAGTTGGAGAAGAAGGACAGCCTTTTTTAGAAGATCAAGTAATTGGCAGATGGCTAGAAAATACAGCTACTGACTGTGAAAATAATCTCACTCAACGACAGGAAAATATCAAAATATTTACTCAATTATTAACATCATTACCACGTTTTATCGCTTATCTTCAATCTGAGGAAGAATTTAATCAAAAACAAAATGAATCAAAAGTAGAAAAAGAGAATTTAAAGGAAATCTGTCAAATTCAAGAAATAGCTTACAATGAAATATTAGCAAATCAAAACACTATTGAATCCCTAAAAATTGGATTAAAGAATCTGCTCAAAAATGTACCAGTAAACTGGGATTCAGCAGAAGTTAAAGATTTTTTACCCTGTCTGCAACCATATACAAAAGATATTCATCAAGTAGAAAGCTTCCGTGAAAATGTTTGTCAAGCTATCAAATATGTAGATGAACTTGGCTTTGTTCGTCCTGCGCGTGGTGCATTTGGTTTAGCAGCTTGGTTACGTGAAACAGTAGCGACTGAAATTGATGAATTTCAAAAAGCATTTAGTGATGCTCATGATGTGATTGTAGCCATGTCGGAATTAACCGAATTAGTACAGGTTTTTAAAAAGGATTCTACATATTTGCATCAATTACAAACAGAATATCAACAATTTTTAAATAAGGATAAAAGTCTCCAACCAACAATTCAACTATGGGAAAATCGCAAACGAGAAATTGATTATATTATTGAAGCAGTTATCGAATGGAAGTCTACAGCTTATAATAATCTGTATCAAGTTGTAAAAAATTGTCAGCAATCAGACTTACCATTAACAGATAACATGGTAGATTTACCACTAGGTTTATTAATGTTTGCTAATAATTTAAAATTACCACTTGTCCCCAAAAATTATAAAATTAGCTTGCCAGATTGGAAATTATTGACAAAAGCAATATCTTATGAAATCCAAGGTAACTTCACAGATAGACGAGGGAAACAGCATAGTTTTAGTTATTTCTTACAGGAAAATTTTAATCAAATTCCTTTAGTTCTATCAAAAAGCGATCGCACTCAATGGCAGGTAACATATCAAGAATTAAATGATTATCAACTCCTTACCTCCAAACAGCGTAAATCGCTCGTTGAAAATACCCAATCTTTTTTAACTAAACTGCAAAGAACATATGGTGCAGCTTACGAATTAGATAATATCCATTCTACTCTTACTCAAATTACACAAGAACTACTAGATATAATTCTGGCAAATTGCCGTCAATGTGTTGCAAAAATTAAAACAGAAGCTGAACAACAGCTAAATATTTTACAAAAACAGCAAGAAAAATTAAATGCACTACCAAATAATAGCATTACCCAAGAACAAATATTTGCGACTCAATCTCAGGTAGAAAAAGCCAGTCAAGATGCTAATTTACAACTTGCAAGAGTTGTGATTATGTTAGAAGAACTTAATAAAAAACCAAATATACCTAGCCAATTGCGTAACCTAACAGAAAAATATCTCGCTAAACAATCAAATATTTGGGAACAGCATCAAGAATTTTCCCAGCAAATCAATATTTGGGAAAACAGCATAATTAAACTTGCAACCTTGATTTCATCATTAGAACCAATTGCTATTTTAGAGATGATTCAAGATTCCTTACATGAGGAATTAGTTAAACTCAAAAAAGAGACAAAAACGGCTCAAAAGAAACTTGATAAATCACAAATTAAGCTAAATGAACTAGAACAGCAATTGCAACTACAGATACCAGAATCTTTAATTATAGAGCGAAATTGGTGGCAAATAGTATGGCAAAAAATACCTAGTAAGTTTAAGTTTAAAAATACCGAAAGTGATTTATTCAATCTAGAATTTTTACACTCAGTCAAAGACAAGTTTGATAATTGGCAGCAACAACTACAAAATGAAGAAAATTATCTGCAAAGATATCAAAGTTTTGTCCAAGATTGGATTAATAAACTACGTCAACCATCAGAACGCGATAGCAACGATTTGAGACGAATTTATTTAGATAATGCTAACGTCGTTGGTATCACCTGTGTTCAAGCTGCAAATTATAATTTTTCTGAAGAATTTCAATCTTTTGATGTTGTCATTATTGATGAAGTTAGTAAATGCACTCCCCCAGAGTTATTAATTCCCGCTTTAAAAGGTAAAAAATTAGTCATGGTAGGAGATCATCGACAATTACCACCCATGCTTGATACTAGCACCGTTGAAGAAGTGGCTCAAAAAATTGGTAATACCAGAGAAGAAGTGAAATTTTTAGAAGAATCATTATTTAAAATTCAGTTTGAAACTGCTGATAATAGCATCAAACAAATGCTAAATACCCAATATCGAATGCACCCCAATATCATGGGAGCAATTAATCAATTTTATGATGGTAAATTAGAATGTGGGATTTTAGAACCTGACAGTAAACGCGCTCATAATCTAGCAGGGGAAATAATTAAACCAGAACATCATCTGATTTGGGTTAAAATGCCTAGAGAAACTGATTTTCAGGAAGAACGTCTGGGAACTTCATTTTTTAATATCCGAGAAATTGATGTTATAGAAAATATCTGTCAGCAGTTTGAAAATACTTGGAGTTCTAAAGTGAGTAATGGTGAACCCAAAAAAGAAATAGCCGTAATTACATTTTATGGTTCCCAACTCAGAAAAATTGATGAACGTTTACAATCAGAACTTTTCCCTTCACTGCAAATTAGAACAGGTACAGTTGACAGATTTCAAGGAATGGAAAGACCAGTTGTAATTGTGAGTATGGTGCGTAATAATCATCAAGGAGATGTGGGATTTGCTAAAAAACCAGAACGGGTAAATGTGGCTTTTTCTCGCGCTCAAGAATTACTGGTAATTGTTGGTTGTCACGATTTATTTACCAGTAAACCGGGGACAGTTGGTGGTATGTATTCAGAAGTAGCAAATATTGTCAGTCGTCATGGAGGTTTTATTGATGTTTCTCACGTATGCGGCTAAACCTATTGATGACAATCTCAGAAATTTGGTAGAAAAAATTGAAGCGCAAAGTTCTAGTTTATCAGTTTTAGCAGCACGTCAATTCCGCTATAGTTTGCGTCAAAATACTGTAGAACTAACTATTAAAGAACCACGTCAATTTAATGTACTAGAAGAATTTATTATCCGTGCTGGTCTTGAATTTGAACCTGCACCAACAGCAGATGAATTAGCATCTGTGCTGGGACTTGATGCTGTATTTGTCAAAAGTACAATTTCTACTCTTCAGTCATTACAAACTTTAGCTGTAACATCACCAATTACAGTTACTACCGAAGGACGTTTATTTTATGAAAAAGGAACTGTCCCTCAACCACCATATTCTGCACAAATTTATGCTGTTACTGATTTTTTAGGTGGAAATATTACCTTTCAATCTGAATCTTTAAGTGATGTCACTATAAAATTACCTGATTTAGCAACCTTTGTAAATATTGAAAATAAAATCAACAATATTTCTTCCTTAACACTTGAAAAAATACAGCAAATTCTTCAAGATTCAGATTTGGCGTTTCATGTACCAGCAGAGGGTAAAATAGTTACTGCTTTTAAGGTGATACCACCAACTCAAATTTTTTGGAAGACTGTATCATTATTTGTTATTTTTGATGCCTTAGAAGATAAATTGAGTATTCAACTCAGAAAAGGAAAGCAGATTTTAGAAGCAGCATCAAATTGGCTAGAATCACTACTAAATGAAGGTAAGATTTCTTTACAAGCATTATGTGAATTATCAGATGAAACCATCAATTTTGAACAAAAAACTATTCTTAATCAGAAAAATGACGAAATAGAATCTAGACTAGAAAAAATTCGTCAACAGACCTTAGAAACATTGCCGGATAGTGGTATAGCTGTGCAGTTAAGAGATGGAGAAATTGCTCAAGCTGTTTTAGAGGTTTTAAATTCTGCAAAAAATCAAATTCTCTTTTATTATCCTTTGATAAGTCAGGCTGTTGTCGATGATAAGTTTTTAACTCTGCTTCAAAAATTAGTTAATAGTGGGGTGGGAATTTTAATTGGCTATGGAATTGCACGACAAGAAGAAGATGAAGAAAGACAAATATCACCTGAAGTTAAAGCAAAATTACAATCAATAAGAACTATTGAAGATTTACCAGGTGTGCAGATTTTTTGGTTAGGAAATTCTCATGCAAAAGAAGTCATAGTTGATCAACAAATTCATCTTTGCGGTTGTTATAATCAGCTTTTTTATCGTGGAGGCTATTTACCAACAGGTGAGTCAGTTTATAAAGTCACAATTCCTGAACTTGTTCAAGAAGCATATCAATTTTTTGATCATCGCTGTCAAAATCATGCCCAAAAATTATGGGAAAATGCTTTACAAAATCGTGATGTTGAATTAGCTATAGAAGCCCTCTGCATTTGGGGTGCGCTGGGTATGGAAGATATGGTAATTACAGAAATAGAAGCAAATAACTGGTTGGAACTTGTACCGATTTGGTTAAATGTGGTAATTCAGAGGCTAAGGGCAAAAATTTTACCTGCTGGGTTACAAACCGCATTGATGTTGTTAAATAAGTTTTCTGGTGAAGAAATATTTATTGATTTATTGGTTCAGGGATGGCGTAGAGTGATTAGTAATATTGCTAGTCAAAATTATCAAACTGCTGTAGACTTATTCACCAATGGTGTATGGGAACAGTTTTTGCGTCTCCAAATAGTCAAACCAAAGGAGTCGCTAGATACCTTTATATTGTCCCAAAATGAAACTCAAAAGCCAGTTAAGAAGAAAATTGCTACAAAGAAGTTGGAACAGCGTTAATTCTGCGGTTTATAACATTTGACAACTCTACCAGCACCACGCAGTTGTTGATAATAAGCTTGACTAACTGCATCTCCCTGTCCTGAAAGTTGATCAATACCAATGCCGTTGCGTCCTTGTTCTATTCCTGAACTATGAATATAGCAACCATCACCTAAATATAAACCTACATGAGTGGCTTTTTCGGGAGTGCCAAAAAAGATTAAATCCCCTAATTGTAAATCATTAATATCAACTGATTGTGTAAAAGCTTCTTGTTGATAAGCATCTCTTGGTAGCCACACACCAACAGATTTAAAAGCTGCTTGCATTAAACCAGAACAATCATAATTAGGTGCAACAGTTCCGCCCCAAAGGTAATAATTATCTTGTTGTTTTGCGGCTTGAGTAAAAGCGATAATTGCAGGTATGTGTTGTTGAATTTCTACGGCTGAGATGAATTTGGGTTGATATATTGTTTCTGTGGGTTGGAGAAACTGCAAATCTTGAAAAGATAACCATCCCGGATAGTCATCTTCACATAAACAAACTTCTATTGCTGTATCTTGATGATGGGATGTAATTTTTAAATGTCTTCCTGTTGCGGCTTGAGTTGCTAAACGGACACATTCAGGAGAATCGTAGAGATTGAGGTCAATATTACAGTGATATTCTGGGAATTTTGAATTACTCATTTTCTGTGGAAATAAAAATAATTTAAGAATTTATAAAAAATTGAACATCGCCTCCTATACAATTTTATTGGTTACTTTTGCTATTCTTTACCTTGTACAGCATTGTTGGATTGTTGTCGCTGGGCAATCTGAATTAATAATCTCAATGCCTCATTTACTGCGTTACCACTTGGAAAAGCTTGGGCAACATCAGCATCTAAAAGCACTAAGTTTGTTCCTGTCCGATATCGCTCAACATATTTGCCTTTAACACCTTTCTGCATTTGAGTAAAGTCGTACTCAGGACGTAATTCATCTTCCATTTCGTTTTCAACTTCCTTCTTCATAAAACTTCCTCTCTTTTCGGGTGGCTTTTCGAGCAGAGATGATTCTAATCTTATCTCCTCGATCAGTGTGAGCAACAACTAAAATTTGTCCAAATCTGGATATGCCAATAATAACGTAACGACTTTCCCCAATGGAGTGGTCAGGATCAGGAAAGGTGACTGATAATGGGTCATTAAAAGTGGTGGCAGCTTCCTGGAAAGAAACACCATGTTTCTCAAAGTTTAACTCCGCTTTGTTTGGATTCCACTCAAATTCCATGCAAAATTACCTTCATGGTTTGAATCAGGATGAACAAGATTAAAAGATGAATAAGATGATACAATAATAAACCATCCTGTTAATCCTTAAATCCTGGATATCCTGATTCAGACACCATCACATAACTGCCTATCCTGATCACTATCAGGCAAATTGTGTAAATAATCCTTTAACCAATCACAACCATCCTTAATTGCCCTATCTAAATTCCGCACAGCCCACAACCGGGCTGTATTGTCATCAGAAGCACTAGCAATGGTTTGACCGTCCGGGCTGAAACTTACACTAGTGACAGAACTCTGATGCCCTTTCAATTCTTGCAGCAGTTCCCCCTTCAAGTTCCACAACCGTGCTGTATTGTCAGATGAAGCAGTAGCAATAGTTTGACCGTCTGGGCTGAAACTCACACTATTGAAACCTGACTGATGCACTTTAAATTCGTGCAGCAGTTTCCCCTTCAAGTTCCACAACCGTGCTGTATTGTCAGATGAAGCAGTAGCAATAGTTTGACCGTCTGGGCTGAAACTCACACT
>NZ_JAYGGY010000119.1:0-24046 GCF_034931625.1 Anabaena cylindrica UHCC 0172
GCGAGTAGCTAAAAGCACATTTTTTCCCCGACTTCACAAAATCGCGTTGCTCCCTGTGCCGTTATGGTTTCGCCACCCAAGCTATCGGTAATTTCAGATTCATGACTCAACACAAGATTAGATTCTGTACTTGCTTCTGTACTTTCGTTTTCTATGCCTATGCTATTGGGACTATCAAGTTGTACAGATTTGAGTTTTTTCCACTCAGTCACAAGAGGAGAAATTGTACTATAACTACCACCGCCTAGAAGTTCGCGTACTTTCTCACGGGTAATTTTTTCGTCTTTATTATATAGATTTTCACAAATTTTGAAAACCTTTGTTTTCAAATCTTCATGTTGTTCCATTGTGTCCATAAGTTATTTTAAAAAGTTTGTACGATTGTACAATAATATATTAATTTCTATATCAGTAATAGTACAGAAAATCTGCATAATAAAAGCGACGCTGTACACGCCGTATTAAATTCTTAAGGGAAAAATATACTAAAACTTTGGAGATTATAATATTTCCTAAATACAGAAATTATTTATGTCTCAGAAACTATAATTGTGTTGCTTTTTATGTCTCAAAATACAATTCGGTCAAAGTCTAAAGAATAATGAAACGTTATCTTAGAAAATTTACCGCTTCTCAGTTAGAAAAATCCTAATCCTCCTTTTCGAGGAGACATACAAAAAAACCTAGGTAAGTTATGGACGATGATACTCAAGAACTAATCGCAATTCAGCAAGAACTCCAACGTATTAATGAACGTCTACGAAAGATTTTTGGGCAAACTCATCCCCAATTTGACAGCGTGTTTGAAGACCTTGGCGCGGCTGGATATTATCTTCGTGAGGCTGGCTATTGTCTAGAATCAGTTCTCAAAACTGTGCAAGGTAATGGAGAAGATGAAGTTGAATAAATCCAACGCCTACTACTAGAACCTCAGCAATTCCAATAACATTTTTTCCCAAAATCTGGAATCGTGGATACCAAATCTGTATAACAAACAGTGTAAATAAAGACACCTTTTAAAACTGGAACCAGCAGAATGACAAGAAAGCAAACCAAACGGAGAGTTTTACAATCCTTGCTATGGGAAACCTTTCGAGAGGAATGGGGTATTTGGTTTGTGATTGCCATTCTTCTTCTGATGACGTTGCTATTCTCTAATCAACTTTCAACTTGGTTAGAAAAAACAGCCTTTATAAAGGTTCTTGACTCTCTCAGTAAGCTCGGTTTGCTAGTTGCTATCATTGCTTTTTTAAGAGAAATTCCGAAGTGGGAAGAGAGAGCAGCAGAGGAAGCAAAGCGGAGACAGTTTGAGTATTGGAAAACAATTGACGCAGCAAACGCAGCGAGAGAATTTTCACCTGATGGGCGTTTTACGAGCTATGCCTTGAAAATAGCACTTGAGAGTTTAGCGCAAGAGCATGACTGGATAGGCAATCCAATTAAGATACAAAATATCGATCTTTCAGGGGTAAACTTAGAAGATGGACTCGAACTGCCCAAAGCAAATTTGAGTCTCTGTAAATTTAGATATGCCAATCTTAGCGCAGCGGATTTTAGCCAAACTATCCTACACAGAACGAATTTTGCAAGGGCAAGATTGTTTGGAACAAACTTCTATGGTGCTGACTTTGGGACTGCTCAAACAAGAACCATTTTTAAGCAGGCTTTATATGATAGGAATACCAGATTTCCAGAAGGCTTTTCACCTGAACAGGCAGGAGCATTTAGGATAGCCCCTGAAGCTTTTCTCAAAAACGCTTCCCTGACCAAAGCACTTCTATGGGACGCTGACCTTAAGAAAGCTAATTTAGAGTTAGCTGATCTTGAAGGAGCGATCCTTGATGGAGCAAATTGTAGAGAGGCTAATCTCCAAAAAGCTAATCTTCAAAAAGCTAATGCTAAAAACGTTGATTTTCAAGGAGCTAATCTTTCCTTCGCTGACTTACGGGCAGCCAATCTTTTTGATGCAGTTTTCGACAACGCAAATATTCAGGGGGCAATTTTTCAAGGTGCAGAATACATGAATGTAAAAGAAATTAAATCTGCACAAAACTGGGAACTGGCTATATACGATGATAATTTTCGTCAAGAGTTAGGTTTACCGTCAGATATCTAAAGATGTCTAAGAGTGGATAAAACTTACCCAGCCAAATGTTAACGCAGATGAAACACCCTGGGTAGTCAAAGGGGTAAAAGAATGGGGGGTAGGTAGTGGTAAATATGAGATTTCACTACATATTTACCACTACCCTCGTTTTTACTATTCCCCCTTTTCGAGGGTTTGTACAAAAAACCCCAATCACTATAGGGAAGATTATCAAAGTAGTTTTCGTGAGTGCAGCGCCTACAAATTACAATTCTACTCATGACATCACCTCATTAATATAAGCTTCTAAGTTTACCCGTTGAACACGCCACGATTTACCAATTTTTTTACCTAGTAATTGACCAGAAGCGATCGCACTCCTGATCATTTCCCTTGGGAATCCGGTTAGTTGATGACACTCATCAATAGTCAATACCAGTTTCTCATTAGGCTTTAGTTGGTTGCCATTTAGCAGTAGTTCCACCATTGCAGACAATCTGCTAATATCGTCAACTCCGACAATGCCGACAGGCTCATCCTCTAATATCGCCAGCCCTGACTGCTCTACCGTCGTGGTTTGTCGTGGTTCTTCATAGACTTCAAAGGCTGGCCTTATAGCTTCCCCTTCATTCTTAAATCGTTCCAGTTCTGGTTGGTCAAATATGGCTATGCTGCGGGTTTTGCCTTTTTCATATCGGCACGAAATCTTACCAGCCTTTACATATCTTTCTATAGCACGTTCACTACATCCCAAAAATTCTGCTGCTTCTTTTTTGTTCATATCTCTATACAATCCTAAGAGTTACTGCTACTGCTTCAACAGCGATGCGAAAATTTATGCTTTCACCTTCTTGGAGGTAAATTTTAATAGCTTTTAAAGCTAACTGTTCTGCTTTCTGTTTTTCCAATTCTTGCTCATTCATGCCTTGTTCTGTTTAAACCCCGACACCTATTTTATCATTGTCGTGTTTTGCTGTCGTGGTTTTATTGTCGGAGTTTGTCGAGGTTTGGTAAAGTTTGATAAGGAAATTAAAGCTAAAATCACCACTATCAAAATACCAAAGGGGTAAAAGTTGAGTTTTTTCGACTTTTGATAATTATGCAGTTCAATATTTAGTAGCCAAAAATCTATAGGATAAAGATCAAACCATTCTTTTGATTTAAGTAATTTTACGTTACGCCTTTTAAATCGCTGATGTAATTTTGTTTCTAAATCTGCCATATCTTCTACATAAACAGTTTTAAGTAGCTTGATATCACAAGGAGGCTGATTTTCATGAAAATTCTGCAATCTTAATTGAGGATTTTTACTTAATCCAATTTTGCATCTTCTTAAATAACAACCAGGTAAAATACCATGATATCCTACTGCTTCCATTAGATAAATGTAGCCTGGTTTATGATCATTTTTTTGTGTGTATCGAATTGGTTTATACATAATTAATTATCAAAATCAATAGGTTCACCGTTGAAGTGCTGATAAATTCTTAGGGGATGAAGCCAGGATGGGAGCGATCGCTCTACATCCTCTAAGTTGTTACCCTTTTCATCAACTAAGCCATAGCGAATTACTACCCTATCAAGGGGTGTTGCACCATTGGCGCTGAATTTTTGAATTAAAATCATTCCTGCTTTACGAGTGTCAGATGTACCCGGTGCAAATGATTCGTTGGTGTCATTGTGTGTAATGCCAAGTAGGAATGATTTAGCTTTTCTAGTATCTGTTAGAGATAACTTAAAAAATGTATCTGCGATTTCCCCTGCCAAGCCTCTCAAATGCGTAAATTCATCAATAACAGTCTGAGTTTTATTAGTTGGCTTCTGTTTAATTCTATTTAACCAATATTCTCCAGCATTCCGCATAGCACTGTATATATCTGCCTCAGTCTCAGCTATGTTTTCAGATTTTAAAAATTTCCATACATCAGCATTATCACCTGTAGCGTGACGGTCAATTAAATAGTAAATAGGAGCATCAAGGCAGTATTTTCTGATGAGTGCGATCGCTGCTGCTGTATATGTCTTGCCACTACCTTGATTACCGATTAACCATAGAGGTTTCAAGCTACTAATTATCTTCCACAGATAACCGTCCTCATGACCCTTTAAAGCATCAATCAGAACTGTTTTTAATTCTTCATCAGCAGTAGGTGTTTTAGCATCACTAACGGGTTTATTTAGTTTGTCCAGTTTGCGTTTTATTTCGGCTGTTTCTAATTCGTTTTTAGCTGTTTCTTTGTCTAATTCACTAACCTGTAATTGGTGTGATTTTATAGATAAAGTGCCTTGCAATTGTCCGTTGAGGTGGTCTAGTTGTACTTCTCCCTCTGATTTCATAGCTTGTATAGTTTCTTGGGTGTGACGGGCTATAGCTTGTTTGGTAATCTCGCTTTGACTTTGTTTACTAAACCCAAATAAATCTATGTGTGTTTGTTCTAATAAGTCATTCTCCAGTGCCTTGATTTTAAGTAATTTGAATTGAGAATGAATAGCTTTCTCTTGGTTGTCTGTCAGTGCCTTTGAGATACCATAAGCAGTTAATAGTAACAGGGAACTAGTAACACCAAAAACAACTGCTTTATCATCTTCTGGTGGTAAAACCTTCACTACTTTGATGGAATTATCAAATAACTGGTTACGTCGTTCACGGTCAATCAGGTAGCTGATACCACGCTTGATACTGCTGCCTCTACATTCAGTCTTAGTGTTGCAGAATAATGTTTCAGTATGTTTGATAGAATCATTAAACATGGGTACAGCAGCACTAAAACCACAGGTTAATAAAACACCTACTAAGATTGTGCTAGACCGTCGTTGTTTAGTTAGTTGGGTGTTAAAACTTTGTATTTCTTGCATCGTCATTTATCAATAAAAAATTAATAATCAAAGCCAGCATGATCATCCACATAATTATGAAAATAGGGATTAGGAACAACCCATAAATTACATAAATAATTCCTCTGGATTCGTCCAATTTTTTGGCCGTGTGAACGAAAATTAATAAAACAGCAAAGCCAGCTTTCTGCAAAATATTCATTACCTACCTCCAAAAAACCTGTAAATGTATTCACCTACTCCTGAGTTTTGTAACCAAGTTAGTAAGGAATTTATATTAAGAATAATGTCAATAAAACCTTGAGCCAAATAATTTATAGCAATAGCTGACACTAGACCAGACAACCACACCTGTAAACATCCCCAATTACCTCTAATCCTCATTTTCTTGATTCCCGTTATTAGTAGTAGTATTAGAAACTTTTTTAAATAGTCCTAGCAGTGCGATGCCTGCGGCGAGCGTAGCTATCGCTGATAACCCAATCAATAAACTAAAACCCATATTGGGAAGTTGCCAGCTAAGACCCTCAGATGATCTAATTTCTTGGTAAGTTTGTGCGATCGCTGTTTGGGTGCTAACGACCTCAGCAGTAATTTTAGAAGTGCCAGAGAAACTTACAGCAGCACCTATGGCTAATTTGACAATGCCTATTAATGGTTTTTGACCTAAGCTAAATTCCCAACGTTCGCTAGATAAAGAGAAGTTGAAACTATCCCCCACATCCACTAATCCAGGTAATAAGCTAACTACTGCTGATGCAACTTGAATAATTGATAATGTGACCTGTAGGTTAAACAGCAACCAACTGAGGCTACAAGACGATATTTGACAAGCTAAAAATAATAAACCGGAGTCAATACGCTTTCGAGTTTGAATATCAGCATAAAGTTTTGATTCAATATGGTTTAAATATCTTGCAGTTTCCTGGTTAATCTGTTGGGAATCATCACTATCTAGAACTGATAGCTTGCGTGGCGTAGCCATATCTAGCTCCGGTGGTTGATGAGGTGCTAACATATAACATAGTAATTAAGTGATATTTCGACCTGTGGGTTATCCCCTATCAACTGCTAATTGATGGGGGATAAATTTAATTACGGTTTAAAAACCGAGTGCTGCTTTCAGTTCTAATAATTTGGCTTTAAAGCCACCGTTATAATGCTTTTCAGGTATCAAGTCATATCTAGCCTGATCACCACTGCTCAAAGCTTCATTTATTAGCTTAGTTTGGCGTTGTTCATCAGCAGTCAACTGTTTTACTTCCGGTCTATTTGACTGTTCTAATAAAGCTGTTTGTTGGTCTACTGCTGTGAAGTGAGCGTCAACATAGCCTTTCATTTGTCCGTAATTTAATTGATATTCATGCCTGACGTTTTCAGCATTTTTGTCAAACAAGAATTGTTGAGCAAGTTCTTTGCGTTCGTGACCATATTTAGTGTTAGCTAGGGTGGTTTTACCAACTGCTTTATCAATAGCTATTCCTGATTTACCTGCTTGGGTTAAGATGTCAGCAATGGCTTGGTTATATGCTTCAGTCCCCTGCATAATTTCTACATAAGCCTGTGCAAATTTAGGGGCAAATTCGCTGTTAAATCTTCCTTGACGGGCTAGTTCTCCAACCTTTTGAGCAGTGGTAATATCACCACTCATTATTTTCTCAAAATCATCTAAACTGACTCCAAATTTAGTTTTTAAAGCTTGTCCTAAGCGTTTACCCTTTTTGGTTACGTGGTTCTTTAGTTTGGTTGGTTGGTTCATCGTGTTACATCCAGGTATGAGTTAGGGTCAATAAAATATCTATGGCTTGGTTTAACGACCCTGGTGTTAAAGCGTATTGAATCGAATAGAACTAAACCGGATACCAGGGTAATTATTAGCAGTAGGGTAGAAGCAACGGTAACAGGATTAAAACTAATCTTTAAGCTGTTATCCGGCTTTGATAGCTGGTATTGCAAAGGCTTTAAGTGCTGTCCTGACGTTGCTTTTAAAGTCTTTGTTTGCGTCCTGGATATCGCTGTTTATGCTTTTCAATCCATCTGTTAGCAGTTGGGAGTTTTCAGAATTTTTATGTTGAACAGTTCGGCGAACTGATGAAACCATCTGGTTAATTTTTTGCTGACTAATCATAGCTTTATGCTCTACAAATGCCATGATTGCCGATTCAATAGCGTCTATGTCCTGTTCTAGTGAATCAGTGCTAGTCCCTATATTTTCAGCTATTAAAGATATCTCCCCAACGTCTAATACAATGCCCAAGCTGTGAGCAGTGCTGCTGACTAATTCTGATTTGGTGGCAGTGGCTAAAGCTGTGTCATTCTCAGTATCTAAAGCAGCTTCATTTGTGTGTAATTCACTGCTATCTATATCTACATCTTCACTGGTTAATGTTTCCTCTACTTCTGTGGTCACGTCGTCACTAACTACTGTTAATTTGGTGGCATTAGATAGGAAGTATTCAATAACGTTATTTTCCTCTTCTTTGGTGATGTTTTCAATATTCACTGAATTACTTCTGAGATAATCTTTAATGTCTCCTGATGTAGCTATTACCCCTTTACGTTTCAGGCTTGATTGAACTCGTTTTGCAACTGTGGTTAACATGATTTAGGCTACCTTTGATAGTTGGTTAGATTGGAGTTTTGACTTATAAATTAGTGCGATCGCTACTATTGGTAAAACAGTTTGTTTGCTGTAAAAACCTTTAGATTTAAAACCTCCACAGGATTTAAACCATCTAGATACTGTTGATTGATTGGGGTTAATTTCTAGTTTGTTAAGCAAACCTAGATACTGTTCCCCTGTTATTCCCTCACCAATAGCGGGTAGCATCTGCTTACCTAATTCTGTTAGCTCATCCTTAATTTCGTGGTACTTAGAGAAGTATCGAGGCGATACGTTCCTAAGATTTATTAACACTTCAAACCCTTGTTTATCCGTTGGTAGCTGACAATCTGCCATGAGCTTTTTAGTTTTCCACCAATGGGTGTCACTGCACCTTTTACCTAGCAGGGTTTCATAAATAACTCTTGTTTGCTCCATAAAATGCAGTACCGAGAATTTGCATATATAGCGTGAAAAATATTCGCATCCCGCTTATCAGAAATGTTCATCCTGCATATTTGGGGTGAATTTTTATGCACTATAAGCATTTATGCGTTATCGAGTAGCCTAGATTTATGCTGAAAATTTGCATCAAGTAGCTGTTACAAAGCTTGTGGAGTTGCAAGGAGTTTGCATAATCTATTCACTAATCAAATTAAAGCCCCCTACGAATGAGGAGGCAATGATTAAAATCTATAAGGGTTAAATTTAGAAAGTCATTGGTGGTGGTGGTTCAATCCCTGCTTCTTTTAAAGTTTTCAGCAGCTGCACAACTCTAACAGCTAATTCTCTGGGAGTTGCCTTATTCGTGTTCCACTGGGAAACCACTCTGGGACTAGTCCCCAAAGCGATCGCAGCTTGAGCTTGACTTGGATAGGAAGCGATCGCATTCAAAACGTAATCGCGTTTTTGTTCTTCTGCACTCATAATGGTTGTACCTGCTGTAGTCCTATAGCTATGCCTACGGTGGGTATTCCCTGGTGTGCCAGCACCGGGGTATTTTTTTAGGATATACCAAAATTATAGAATAGTGATGTAAATTTATAGAAGATTGAAATACAGGTAGAACAAATGGCGCAACAGTACGCTATCACCTACTACTATGTAACTCCAGAAGATGATGAGAAAATGACAACTTTTGGAGATGTTTCGGGTGATTCATTAAAAACCCTTGTAACGCAATACATCAGAGGATGGATCGGGCGTAACAGAGATTATTATCTAGACTTGGCTAAACGAGACGCACAAGCTAGAGAATTATCATCTGAGCAATGGGTGGAAATAATGCTTAACCAGGGAGTTGAGGGATTGCCAGATTATCAGCATCCGATAGAAGTCCCAGACAGTCCATTGAAAAATATTGTTTTACCTACATCTGGGTTACTTAAACATCAACTTAATTACATTCTGCTGACAGAGCAAAACTTGGCTTTATTGCGGATAGGAATCTTCTATGACCGTGATAGCGCCATTGGCTTTGTTTCCCGCATTATTAGGGAGCAGTTACAGCGCAACTGGGAAAAACTCTACTTACCTCAAGTAGAAGCAAATCAAACTAAAGTCTGGTTTTAAATAAGGAGAAAAACAATGGTGCAAGCAGTATCTACAGAATTAACCCTGGAACGAGTTAACCAAGCTATTACAGCAATTCTTGATGTGTTGGGAACTCCCTCAACTGATCTACACACCAAGGCTTTGACGGCTTTTCAAAGTGGTGATCATCAAGCTGTAAAACGGCTGGCATCCACTAATTTATCTGATTATTACGTTAAGTCATTAGGTTACTTGGGTGGGGCGTTGAAGCTAACCCCTAACACCGATACAATTCTGGCTGAGTCTGCACGAGCAGCAGCCGATTTCGCTAAGGAAAAGGCATTGAATCAGTTAGGTGATGCTATAGCTCAAGCTCTAAACTAAGTTTCCCTCAAGAATTAAATAATCTTGTTTAAGATAGCGATCGCTCCTCAATACCACAAGCGATCGCTTATAGGGTTTCATCCCCTAAGAATTTACGAAGATACGGATTAACACTGAAAACTCGACAATACCGACAGGCTGATTATCGAATATTAACATCCCTGACTGGTCTATCGTCGTAGTTTGTCGGGGTTCATTTAGTCTTAAATTTTTTAACTCCGACAACTGTTTTTTATGTCGGCGATTACTCTCCCCGAAGAAACATTTCTGTTCCTTTACACATCCATTAAGGGACTTGCAATTTAATAATGTACCAATCATTTATGACTTTTCTCTTTTATATCAATTATCCGACTGGTATTTTATTTTCACGCTAGTCCCTAAGAATGCGATAAGTAGTCGTGCAAAATAAATTTTATATTTTGGAGAGGGAACAGGGAACGGGGAACAGGTAAGGAATACAGAGATTTTTGTTTGTTCCAAAAATGTTAAATTAATTTTGCTCAGGTACTTAGCCTTCCTCAGACGCTTCTGTTTATCCCGTGGTAAGTTATCTTCTAACCTATCTCACTCCAGTTTTTGTAGTCTTTTAGGTATTGAGCCGAGACACGTATAAAAACCAGTAAGCAGACTGGAAATGCCTGCTGTGTCTAGGTTTTATCAATTTTTACCCCTATCCTAATTACGTGTAATCTCTGTCAGCCGAAAAGCAGATAAAGGGTTTTAGCATAGCCTTACTAGGCTAATTACTATACCTTTACATAAGCTTTGTAGTGTGCCAGTTTTCTCAGTAGTACATACAGTATCACTTTATTAGCTGGTATTACATACTTGAAACCCATGACTTTTAACTTCTACAAAGAATCTTTATACAATCTCTGTAGTATACCAGTCTATAAAGTGATACATCGTACACTCAGCTTTCGATTTTTAACTTCTAATATATATATTAAATCAGTAAGTGTAGTATAAGGTTGGCTACTGAGGTTTTTGTATAAACACTGATTGTGCGTTTTCATCTTAATTAAGTCAGGTAAATGCGTATGTATTCCGATCTCATCGAAGCTACCCGCAATGAAGTTTTACGATTGATTGATAAACAGAGTGAAATGTTAGATGGATTACTTACTATACCTAATTTATTACTAAAAAGTAGTGGAGATAGACAACAGGGAATAGACAGCCAAACAGTGAAAAATTGGCAGAATGTTCTTGCTAATGAGAAGAAAAAAGTCGAGAACCTAGAAATGGTTCTTGCGGTTGTGGGGATAATGAAGGCAGGTAAGTCAACAACAATAAATGCAATCAGTGGATCTGAAATTTTGCCCAATCGCAATCAACCTATGACAACTTTGCCAACTTTAATACGTCATTCCAAAGGCAAAAAAGATCCTGTTCTCACCTTCGTAAAACGTCAACCTGTTGAAGAAATGGTAAATGAGGTCAAAAAGAAACTCAAGGAGTTAAAGCAGGCTGGCAACTTAGATTTGGTCAATTTTAATAACGAGAAAGACGGTCAAGGTTTGATTAATAACATCCTAAATAGTAATTATGGATATTTTAAAGAGCGTTACGAAGGTCAAAAGCAGATATTTGAGTTTTTACAAAAACTAAATGATTTAGTACGGTTGGCTCAAGACCCATACATTGATATTGAATTTCCAATTGAAGAGTATGAGGATCTAAATGACTTGCCATTTATTGAAGTTGAGTTCATTCATCTTGCAAATTTGCAAGAAGTTAATAGAGGAACTATTTCCTTGTTAGATACACCAGGTCCTAATGAATATGGTCAGGGAGATAAGCTACGCAAGATTTTGGATGCCCAAATAGTTAGAGCATCAGCAGTATTAATGATCGTAGACTACAACAATCTCAAAAGTGAAGCCGAAGGAGAGATTCGTGATCGATTAGAAGGACAAACCGGACTAATTGCAGATCGTCTTTTCACAATCGTGAACAAGTTCGATCAGAAAGATACTAACAGTATGAATGAAAATGAAGTTAAGCAATATGTTGCAAACACTCTCATGCAACGTAAAATTTTTCAAGAAAGAGTATATCCCGCATCTGCTCGTAATGGATATCTTGCCAATCGCGCAAAACAGGAAATTGATAAAAATGGCAACTTGCCTGATAACGATGAAAATGGCTGGGTTGATGATTTTGGTAAGATAGCGTTTGGAAATTTTTGGGATGTTGTCAAAGGCAACAAAGATCAAAATATAGAAATGATCAAATCCATGATTCCAATAGTTTGGGAAAAAAGCAGATTTGAGACACCACTTAAAGAAGCAATCGTTAAGGCATCTGGGACAGCTACTTTAGTCAGTATGCAATCTGCGACTGCAAAAATGTTGGATTTAGGTAATCGTTTGGATAATTTTCTGGAAGTTAGTCGTGGTACTTTTACAAAGACTGTACAAGAAATTCGTGAGATAGTTAATGAGTTAGAGAAGGATGTTAAAAAAGTTGAGGAGGCTGAAAATCAGGCAGAAGATGAGCTTTTGCAGCAGCTAGACCATTTTTTAGATTTTACTCAAACTTTATACAACAATACTAAGCAAGAACTTGGTGAAATTCTAAAAAATTTCTTTAAGTATGGAAAACTCCAAGAAGAAATTGAATACCTTCAAAAACAAGAAGAAATAGCAACATCTAATACATCAGTCTTAGAAAAAATATATTTTGCTCCTTCGCTTTTCATTGCTAATGTTGTTGTTAATTTGGGTACAAAAGGTTTTAAAAATTTATTGCTTCCAAAAGATTTTAAAAATTTATTTTCAGATTTACAAAATTTATTTTCACAAGATGAATATAAAGTTAGACGGCGTACAAATTTTGAGTTTGATCCTAGTAATCCCAGGATTACATTTTACTCGGAAAAAGAAGCAGGATATTTCATAGAAAAAATAAATCGAGAGATTAACTTATTTACAAATGATGCTGAACAGAAGCTTGAAAGTGCTATGAAAATTTTATCTAAACACTTAGAACAGAAAATTCGTGATGTCTTAGTGAGAAATGTTGGAGAAATTCTAGATGAGGCAAGGCAGAAGTTAAAGCATGATGGTTTTTCAGTGAATTTCCTTGTCCCAGAACCCGACACAGAAAATAATAGAATTGATTTTAGTTCTTTGGTGTTAGAAAGTATTGAAAATATAACTAACAAAACAGAGGATTCTAAACTTATAGAAAAAAAGGGTTTTTGGGTGGGAAAAGTTGGCCGTGGTGCAAGCACAGTAGTTAAGTGGGGAACTCTCTGGTTATGGCAACCTAAATGGGGATATGAGAAAGTATCAATTAAAAATACCGAAACTTTGTATGTTGTGGATATACAAAAACTTGAGAAAAGTGTGCTGGAAAATTTGGAGAGTACAGTATTCAATTTGGGATCTAATAATCAGAATTTTTTTGAATCTGCTATGAAGCCGATAATTGATAATTATTTTGATGGCTTGAAGAATTATCTAAAAGAATTCCGAGGTACTATGATAGACAGTATAAATAATCATCGTTTAGATGAAAAATCTATACAAGAGTTGATGCAGCAAATTATTGATATGAAAAAAAAGGTAATTTTTCATAATAAGGACGTAGAAGGTATTGAAAAGGGACTGAAGGAACTAAAATAATGAATGAATCTTTCCAAATCACGACAGATAATAATGCAATTCTGGATAAATTAACACAGGACCATCCCCAACTTAGTGAGAAGGCAATTGTTGATTACATTAATGGGTTAGAGGTAATTAATGACCAAATTAGCTTCAATAAACAGATTATTAACAGTGATTCCTTCTTAAATAAACTTCTGGATTCCATTACAGGTAAAAGTCAACAACGCCAACTGATAATCAACCAAAATGTTGCAACTTCTTTGGAGGTAATTTCTGTTTGGCTTCAAGAAGTGGAGTGTTATAGAATTGACAATGACATAGTGATAACTCGCCTCACAAATAAACTTAGTGAAACCCGTCAAGGTGTAATGCGTTTAAAAGGAAGAGTTAGTGAAATTGATGATCGTCTTGTACAACTACAAAATAAAATAAATCTTGAGTTTACTAAGTTAAACGAGAGAGTTCATCGGACAGAGGCAAAAATCCACGTAGATTTAGTGTTCACCAAATGGAAGAAAGAACTATGGCTCAATTATCCCCCTATTGTGAGTTTGTATTTATCAATTGACGAACTATTTTGGGGAGACTTTGGCACATACTGTCGTCATTCTGCCGATTCCAAAAAAGTAAATGAAATGAGAGAATATTTACGCGATGGAGTGTTAGAACTTATAGAAGATAAAATAGGCATAAAGCAACATGAACTATTCGATTTATCTGAATTATTAAACCCTATTTGTAACTTACAAAATGAGGAACGTGAAATGCTTTTATATCTTTGTGATTGGTCAGATTTCAAGACCGCACCAGTTACTTGGTCTATTCAAAGTTATGCGTCTAGTTACACTCCTCCTCATGTACATAAGGAGATTCCTAAAGTTTTAAATTCCAACCGACTTTGTGATCGCCTAATAGATGAGCAGAATGAGAGAGCAAAATTTAATGATAACCACTAAAAAACAGCGAGTGGGCTTAGTTTTATCTGGCGGTGGTTCTAGAGGTGCTTATCATATTGGAGTGATCCAATATTTAGCTAAACATAATATTAAAATTGATGCTGTTTCTGGTGCAAGTATTGGCGCATTAAATGGCGCATTTATAGCAGCAGAGGCTAATCTCAAAATTGCTGCTGAACGCCTTAAAGAAATTTGGAATGTACTTAGCGAAGATAGTCCCAGCAAGCTGGGAATAGATGTTTCTACTTTCCTTGCTCTAAAGTTCCTTAGTGAGCTTATGACAGCATCAGGTAGTGAACCATTGAGAGAAGTTATTAATTTATTTAACTTGCCATCTGAGAAACTTGGTCTTCTTGATCAAGAGTACATTAATAAACTATTGGCAAAACATATTAGTCCTGAAAAACTGAGAGTGGGTTTACCTTTATATGTATCTGTGTATAGAAGTAAAGGTGCTTTGAATGATATAAAATCTGTTATTCTAGCTGCTATGAATCTGAAAAATACACCATCCTCAGAGTTTCTTCATGTCCAATCAATAGAGCAAACAAAGCAGCGTGATATAATTCTTGCCTCAGCAGCACTTCCCCTAATATTTGAAGCAAAACATGGTTTTGCTGATGGAGGTATGGGTAGCTTTATAGATTCTCAAGGTAATACACCTGCGTATCCTCTGGTTAACCAGGAGTCTTGTTCTCACATTATTGTTACTCATTTAGATAATGGTAGTCTTTGGGATCGCTATAAATGTAACTCGTCAAATGCAGTTCTTTTAGAAATTCGTCCAAAAGAATCCATGAATCGGCAGGGATGGAAGGATTTAATTAACTTTAATGGCAACAGTATTAAGTCTTGGATTGACCAAGGCTATGAAGATGCTGAAAGATGCTTAAAAAAAGTAGGTGATCATATCATATTTCATTGTGTGGCTCAAGAGACACAAGAAGAGAAAAGACGAGTTTTAGAAAGACTAGATAATGATAATTTCCAGATTTATTAAAGTGGGTAAGCTGCTGAGTATTGGCATCACCGTAGTCGGGTAGCAGGGGGAAGAAAAGTCGCTTTGATTTGGTGAACTGGGATCATCTTTTTTGTGGAGTTCTCTTATTCTAATTTTAGATACCTACAGCGATCGCTCACCGCACAGTGAGGTTATAAATGTGGATCAATCAAAGCGCCCTAACGATTGCGCTACATACAATTCTTAGGGGAAATTTACCATTCAGTTTACAATATTCGATATCAACCCCAGATATCATGACTGCCAACAAGACCCCACCCAGTGAAATGATCCGCGTGCCTACTGTACTAATCCCTATAGTACGCCATTTAGCAAAAATCCACCGCGACGGTCACACAACAGCGTTATTGCAAGCCTTACAGGAAGTGATTACACAGTTTGATAGCAGCATGAAACTGGAAGCAACCACCGAATTACAGCAGGTGGAGGAGAAACTCTTAGAACTGGAAACGCACCTTTCCCAGCAAGATCAACTGGTGGCCACTAAACTGGAAACTCTTGGTAAACAGTTGGAGAAAATAGAACGGGCGCTTGCTTCTGGTAAATATGGTGGTGGTAACAATAGACCCCGGCGTTCAGGATATGCCTATCAGTATCAACAACAACCAGTAGAAATAGAATCATTTGCTCAAGAGAATTTAGCGCAGAGATTGGGCGTTACTCCCCAAAGTATAATGACAGAACGGGAAACCAAGAGTGAGCAGGAATTTATCAGCTGGTCGAGGAATCGTGACCCAAGTGGGTTGGGGTGGAAATTTCATCCTCAAGACGGATTATATTATCCGGTAAGGCAATAGGAAGCTCATTTCAAAGCCAAAAAAGCTAAACAGGTGACAACCAAACTCAAGAAACAAACCAAATCTCAACCCTAATCATCCGCACAATTAGCATTATAATAATGCCCAACTTATACATTATCGGCGGCGCAAACGGTTCTGGTAAAACTACCGCAGCCCTGCAAATCCTTCCCTACTTCCTAGAAGTATTTGAATATGTCAACGCTGATGAAATAGGGGTTCAATGAGCAGTGAAGCAGAAAGTTACGTTAAGGAATTGATCACCTGCTTTCAACATCCTGATCATGAGGAAGAAGCCTGTACCAATTGAAGGGTCTGAAATATATGAGTCTGAAACCCTTGCTGTGCCGTACTCGTTTGCCGTACCAAATAGAGTTAAGATTCATTGGTACTTTGAACAGGGCGCTGGACACAATGATTGAGATGCAAAAAAGTGATTTGCAGAATGCTTGTCCAGTAAGACTTTCAGCCTTAGCGTAACTTTCTGTACGGTTGCTCATTTAGCCCCTGGTATTGGAAATCGCCTTTTTATGTACCGTAAGAATTAAGAAATTTTTAGGCTTTTATCCTGCCTTATAGCGATATCACCGTTTCAGCAGACTGGCCCAGCGCGTGACGAGAGCGAAGATGTAAGGTAATTTCCGTATCGAGTCGCTTGAGGAAAATGAGCAGTTTGCCCTCGCTGAACCGTTGAAACTCTCCTTTCATGAGATGAGATACTTCTGGCTGGGGAATACCAAGAAGTTCGCTGATTTCGCGCTGTTTCAGGTGGCGTTGTTTCAAAAGGCGCAGTACCTGAATCCCTATCTTGCCCCGCGTAAAAAGTTCATCCGCATCTGACAAACCGAGGTCAGCGAATACATTACCACTGCTTTCTTCAAAAACGGGTTCCTGTGTCATTGTTGTTTCTCCCTTGCCACTGCGTCCTTATAGCGTTGTTTAATCAGGTCAACATCAGCCTGTGGGGTTTTAATTCCCTGCTTTGATTTCTTCTGAAAAGCGTGCAGGACATAGATTTTCTCTCCAATCTTTACCGCATAGACTGCCCTGTAAGTATCGGTATCGTAACGTTTGACGATTTCATACACGCCACTTCCAACCCCTTTAAAAGGCTTGGCATCCATTGGTGTTTCCCCAGCTTGCACCAATTGCAGTGCATAGCCTACTGATGCACGCACGAATTCAGGAAATGAACGGATATTTTTGAGAGAATCTCCCATCCAAACCAGAGGTCGTAAAGGAATTTCTATAATATCCTCATCATTGTCCATCTTATATGAAATTTCCTATAAAACCAGTTAGACAATAGCATGAAATGTCCCCCGCGCGACCTCAGAGGTAAGTTTTATGTCCAGTTGATTTCGGTATAGACATAGTATAGACGTAAGTGCAAAAGCAGTTGGCGGATCATACCTGTAGTTGGTCATCTCGCTGCAATCATAAGCAAGTTTTATCAGTCAACGAAAGAATGCGGGTTGTAGCGGTTTTGATTGATAAGTTGGATTTGATGGGTTGATATCGCTTTCAGGGTCACAACGAAGGTACAATACTTTTAGTCCCTCGTTACACGATTTAGGAATAACGTGTACCCCCCCAGAAGGTAGTCAAGATGAAGGTTAGCGGCAACGGACAAGGCAAAATATTAAGCCAAGAGGAGTTGAGGCGATTATTCACTGAAGGGCTGCTTACCCCACGCGATCGCGCGCTGTTTGGCATCTGCTTGTTCACTGGTTGTCGCGTGTCAGAAGCTTTGGCTCTCAAGATGACTGATATCAAATCTGGAACCATTACTTTCCGCAAGTCTACCACCAAAGGTAAGCACAAAACTCGGATTGTAGACATCCCTCCAGGGTTAGCAGCAATACTGGCGGAGTATCAGCCCCCAGGGGAGATGATGTTTCCCGGTCTGCGCGGTGTGACTGAACGGTTGACTCGGTTTATGGCTGATAAGATTTTACGGGCTGCTTGCAACCGGATTGGGGTGGAGGGAGTTAGTACCCATTCGTTTAGGCGAACGGCTCTCACCCAGATGTCCAGCGCTGGGATACCTTTGAGGACTATTCAAGAAATCTCTGGTCACAGTGACCTGGGGACTTTGCAGCGTTATCTGGAGGTTACGCCAGAGCAGAAGCGAAAGGCTGTTTCTGTGATTGGGTTTTAGTTTCTGGTCGGGTTATATGGCTTTCACTACATCTATAGGATGCCTAAGTCAGGAGGGTGACTTCCTGACTTAGGCATCCAGCTACCCAATTACTACTAACCAGAAGTTAGGAATTGAAGTAAGAAATTCCTTCACTCCTATTGGTCTGGCTTCTCATTCTTGGCTCGTTCTAACTCAAACTTTAATTTGAGTGCTGAACTATCATTACCATCATCTTTATTGCTAAGGCTATTATTTGCACTACCCCAACGAACTGCTATGAACAAGGTACTAACAGCACCGAGAATTAAAACAACTGCAAAAGCTGTTGCAAGAATTATGGATGTAGGATTAGTTCCATTTTGGATCAGTAGATTCGGGTCAATAAGCTGTTCCGGCTTTGCAGTTTGAGTAGTCTTAGGTTGGTCTTGGAGTAGCTTGCTGCCCAAAAACTTTACTGTTATTGCTGGGGAGGTGGCAGTTTGCTGCGAATGTTCTGGTTTTGCTTCCTGGTCTCTAAAATTAGAAATTAATTGTATTGTCATTTGGCTGCTCCTACCAAACCTCACTGGGTATTGTTTTGGGACGGTAAATTTCTCATTAAATTGAAGTATAATCTAAATGTTCAGTTTTAGTTCACTTTTGGCTCACATTTTTTTTAAGCTAAACCAAAACTGGTTAGCAGCTTAAACAGGAGATATGGCAGGTACTTTACGGGCATCTAAACAAGGATTAGAACTCATTGATCAAGTAAGAAGAGCAAGAGGTTGGTCAGCACAATCTAGTACTTGGGCTGAAGCATCTCAAGTTTCCCTATCCACTCTCAAGCGATTTTTGCGAAAAACTCCTATTGCGAAACACAGCTTTGTTGCTATTTGTCAAGCAGTTGGAATTGAGAACTGGGAAGAAATCGCTGACCTTCCATTACTATCTAATTTCAATAGCGAGATTATATCTCCTGTTACTCCTTCCTTTTTCAGTTATGATCCAAATTGGGTAGGGCGCGATTCTCTATTAACTAATTTGCAAAAACGAGTTGAGAGTTCATGCCGCTTGCTTATCTTGACTGGAATTGGCGGAATCGGTAAAACTGCACTGGCAGAGAGGCTAGCAGTTGAGTTGCAATCAAACTGGTTGGGAGGAGATTGGTCGAAGTTCATTCAAGAAAATTTTGATGATCAGGAGCAACCCACTGACTTTGATGCTGTAGCATCTCGTTTATTAGAAAAATGTGGGCAAGCAGTTACTCCAGAGGAGTCTAAAGATTCTCAGCGATTGCTTCATCGATTTGTTAAGCATTTAGAAGAGAATCGTTATTTGTTAGTCATAGATTCTCTAGAGAATATTTTGAAAGGGAATGAGGATCAAGGGTGGAGTGAATTTGCAGATGCAAGATTTGTACAACTTTTTAGTAGAATTCTCTCTGCTACATCATTTCAGAGTCTTATTATTCTCACATCACAAGATATACCTGCCCAAATTTTAGAACTGGGTACACGGTATCAAAATTTTTGGTATAGCCAACAATTAACAGGACTCTCTAACCAAGAACAATTAGCTTTATTTGACAAAACAGGACTAGGTAATAAGCTTGAAGCATCTAGCATACCTTACTTAGCTAGAATCGGGGCAGCATATGAAGGTCATCCTTTGGCATTAAGAATAATTATTGGAGAAATTAAAGGTTCCCCTTTTAATGGCAACGTGATAGCCTACTGGAATAAGTACGGTAGTGAGATTGAAGAGGTTGAGAAAGTAATCTTTGAAGCTCAAAAAGGCAAAATAACTGGCGAAGATCAGTGGAAGTTAGATCGTTTTACCCTTAGTCTTCAACGAAATGTCCGATTGCGTCTAAAAAAATCTTTTGCTCGGCTTGAAAAAAACAACAAATACTCCTACATCTTGTTGTGTGAGACATCAGTATATCGTTGTCCAGTTCCAGAGGCTTTTTGGTTAAGTCATCTAGAAGATTGGGATTGTAATAGAGAAGACCAAATTGCAGCATTGGAAGCATTAAAGGAACGATATTTGGTAGAGGAGATTATTGATAACAACCAATATCTTCTGAGGCAACATAACTTAATTCGTAGTGTATCGCTGGAACATTTAACGGACTTTAGTAAGGATAGTGAATGATTTAACACTATCGAACAAATCAGTTTTGGCAGAACTTGAAATTGATAAGTCTGCCATAAAATTGATTTACCCCCGTTGGAAACGAAGTCATTATAGGGCTGTAGTAAACTGGCTTGAGAAGTATAAATTCTCTGAGAATGCTTCTAATCTAGAAAAAGTTTATGGTTATTTAGAAGCGTTTTATCATCTTTGTGAAGTTCAAGATTTGCAGGCTGCAACAAAAATCCCATTTATACGGTTAAATACACCAACACAAGATGAATTACATATTCAGCTTTATATTTGGGGGTATTATCAAGTGCAAATCCAGATGGAAGAAAAACTTCTAGAAATCTTTCATGTAGTAGGAGATGTTTATAGAGAAGTTAGTACATTAGGCTGGCTCGGTACTGTACACCAGAGTATAGGTAATTACTCTAAAGCACTTGAGTATCATCAAAAAAGTTTATCTATCGCTCGTGAAATTGGTGATTGCGATGGAGAAAATATAGCACTGACTAACTTAGGAGTTGTTAATTTGTCTATTGGTCATTACCAACAGGCAATTAGATTATATGAACAAGCACTAAAACTTGCTCGTGAGGCTAATAGTCACATTAGAGAAGGCAGCATTTTAGGGAGTTTAGGATTTGCATATAGTTCTCTAGGAGAATATGAACAAGCAATTACTTTGTATGAGCAACACCTTAGAATCGCTCGTAAAGTTGGTGACCGTTTTATGGAAGCTAGGGAGCTTAGTAATCTGGGTTCTGCCTATATGTATCTTGGTAATTATTCTCAAGCAACTGACTATCTTCAAAAAGCATTAAACATAAGTCTTGAGATTGGTGATCGATTTGGCGAAGGATCTACTACAGGTAGTTTAGGAATTGTTTATCACCTTTTAGGCAATCATGTTACAGCTATTCAATATCATGAAAGACATTTAAATATTGCTCGTGAAATTGGTAGTTATCAGGAGGAAGGACTAGCTCTAGAACATCTTGGTAAGGTTTTCCTCAAACTTAAATATTACCAAAAAGCTCATGAGGTTTTATCGGAAGCTTTAAAAATCAGCGAAAAAACAGGTTCTCAACCAAGAAGAGTATCAATTCTTGGAAAACTTGCAGAGTTATATTACTTAACAGGTGAATTTGAACTAGCACAGAAGCATTTTAATCAAGCACTCTCAGTTGCAACTGATTTAGGAATTCCACTAACAGAAGAATTAAAAGGGATTTTGGAACAGTCGGAAGCTGGTACTGAAAGTAGCGTAACGCTCAAATAACCTAGTGGAATGCTTATTTTAGCAATAACTTATTGGTTACTGCTCAAGGTGCGACCTCTCAACTAGGGTATTTGTAGCGACCAGCAATGCTAATCGCTCAGACCTGCAATCAGGTCATTTCTCAGCCCGGATTATTTGCAACTGAACCTTAATCCTGGCTGAAGCGTAATTATAGTTGCATTTTATCCTGGTTTGCTCAGGTCATGATTGCAGGTTTGGGCGTTTATAATTGCAGGTCACAACACTTAATCGCCATAAAGTTCATCGTCTAAGTTGGCAGCTAGGGAGCCGTGAGATACTGCACCGATAAAGTTTGCCAGAGGGTAGCTACTGGAAATGAGTGGGTTTGTTTCTAGTGATTTCTGCGTATGAGCAAGCTGTTTAACATACCGCAACACGTCTACAAGGTGCTGCTCTGACAGTTGTTCAATCGCTTCAAAAATGGCTTGTTTGGTTGTCATAGCAATGACTTAATGTCGCTTGATTCTATCAAGTCTACTACTGAAATTGCTGTCTTAGCTAGAACTTCTCCTCATCTGATACACTTCAATAAACTGGAAACAAAAACCAAGCTGATTGACCCAACGTCAACGTATCTTCTAGGAACCAAAGCCAGTGTCAACATCTGACTCTCCATGCCGCATTATTGCCCTGTTTAATCAGGCGGGTGGTGTCGCCAAATCGACACTGACCCAAAACTTGGGATACCACCTCGCACAACGAGAACACCGCGTCCTCCTCATCGACATCGACCCCCAAGCCAGCTTAACCAAATTCATGGGGGTAGTGCCATCTCAATTACAAAAAACCATTGCTGATGCCATTATCGATGAGCAGCCCTTACCAATTCATGAGGGCATTCACGGTATGGACTTGGTTCCAGCTAACCGAGTCCTGAGTGGAGCCGAAATGCAGCTAGTCAGTGCAGCTATGCGCGACTTGCGCCTCAAGGAAGCCATTGAACCAGTTTTAGATGAATACGACTTTATCCTTATAGACTGTCCCCCCAGTTTAGGATTACTTTCTTATATCTCCCTAGTTGCTGCCACACACGTTCTCGTCCCCATTGAAACCCATCTCAAAGCTTTCGAGGGAACCGATGAATTATTGCAAACTATCACCCACGTAAAAAATAAAGCCAACCGCAAAATTCAAATAGCTGGGTTTATTCCTACGCGGTATGCTCAACAGAATTCAGCCGATAAACGCGCATTAGCAGCTATCCAAACACAACTATTAGCTTGGGGTCGGATATTTCCCCCCATTCCCAGAGCTACGGCTTTTGTTGATGCTACAGAAGAACGTGCGCCCCTAGCAGTGTTTGACCCTAAACATTCTATAGTCGCTATCCTTAAAGAAATTGCTTTGGCTTTGGAGGCTTTGTGATTAGACGTAAGCAAACTGAAAAACCCTTTGGGGGTCAAATTACCACCCCACCCCCAGCACCTTGGTTAGACTCACCGGAGGAAAATACAGCAGGTGCTACTGAAACTACTATCAAGCTCAAAGATATTCGTCTGCCAGAGCAGCAACCCAGGCGATACTTTGACCCACAAGCATTAAAAGAATTAGTCTCGTCAGTTAAACAGCATGGCATTCTCCAACCTCTGCTGGTGCGTCCAGTGGCGGAAGGTCAATACGAATTGGTGGCAGGAGAACGACGCTATCGGGCAGCTACAGAGGTAGGACTAGAAAATGTGCCTGTGGTTGTGCGTGAGCTAACTGATGACCAAGCGTTTCAGTTGGCTTTGATAGAAAACCTGCAACGAGAAGACTTGAATCCTGTTGAGGAAACAGAAGGGATTTTGTACCTATTGGCTATCCGGCTAAAGTGTGATGTGGAATCTGTAAAATCCTTGCTGTATCAGATGAAGAACGCCCAAAACAAAGGGGAACAGCACTCAAAAGATTCATTAAATGAATCTAGGAGAAACGTTTCTCCTAACTTAGATCATGAAGCAGAATCTGGGGAAAACGTTTCTTCTAAAGGAGATGAGGAGACGGAATCTAAAAGCAACATTTCTCCTAACTCAGATGTGTCAAAAAAATCTAGGAGAAACGTTTCTCCTAAAGGAGATGATGAACAATTTTCTACGGTAAAAGAGGTGTTTGAAAGCCTGGGAATGATGAATTGGCTATCGTTCACCACCAAGCGTTTACCTTTGCTCAATCTGCCCTCTGAGATTTTAATAGCACTGCGCTCTGGTCAGTTGGAATACACCAAAGCCCAAGCCCTGGCACGAGTAAAAGATGATGAACTGCGAAAACAACTTTTATCGGAGGCGATAGCTAAGGACTGGTCTTTAAGCCAAATCAAGGAACAAATACCAGCCAGCACTTCGGCTGAATCACCCGCCTCATCTAAAGCATCTAACCAAATACCGGAACAACTCAAAAATATCACCCAGCGCATTAAGAAGCGTCAGCTTTGGAAAGAACCTCGCAAGCAAAAACAGCTAGTAAACCTTTTAAACAAACTGGAAGCGTTACTGGGTGATGAGTAATTTGGCAGAAATTGCTTTTGTTTAGCATGAGTTGCTGTGTTATCAGGGGGGAGAAACGGAGATGGCAGAAAGGTTACAGATTCGAGAATTACTCAATGCTTGGTTAGATTCTGGAGTTTAGACTAAGGCACGACAAAATGACCCAGAAGGACTGAGTTTACAAAT
>NZ_JAYGGY010000120.1:0-22276 GCF_034931625.1 Anabaena cylindrica UHCC 0172
GCGAGTAGCTAAAAGCACATTTTTTCCCCGACTTCACAAAATCGCGTTGCTCCCTTACCTAACTCATATTCAAAGATAACTGAGGAATCTAGTGCTGAAATTTCATTGTTATTTGATAAGGAGGAATTAGTAAATTTGATAAACCAGTTACCAGAACCACTGGGATTAACTGTACCATACGATGATGAAGAGTGGGATTTGTATGATGAGCCAGAAGACCAGGCGAGAATATTATTTGAACGATTTCAAAAATTATTAGATAATCCTCCTATAGAGCTAAATGTATCACTAGATAAAAGATATCGAACAGATGGGAAAAATAATCTAATAATCAAGAATTTGAATTTTATTAAATATGATTCAGTTCCTAATAAAGAAAATGGCAAATTTTTCTTTATGCGAATAAAGTATTCTAACAAGCAAAACAAATTTGTTCCTATTTTTAAATATGAAATCATTGATGATCCACAGAATGGCTACTATGAAGAAACATCAACTGTGGAAGACTATGAAAATTTTGAAGGAAATATTGAACAAACCATTGGTTATCAAGTCTTTAATATTTTCAGAAAACGTATCTATCGGTTTAAAGCTGAACGTCTAAATATTGGTGTTTGTAAATTTGAAAATGATAATCAACTAAAATCAGATGCTTCAAATCTAGCTGAAGTATTATTTATATTGTCGTTTAAAAAACCAGGGACTTTCTCGGAGTTTAATAAAAAAGTTTCAAGCATTTTAGATGAAATAAAGTATATTTCTGTAGTAATGGAAGATAATTCAGAAGTTGAAATTAAGGTTTGGATGACCGAAGAACTTCACAGAGATGATTTATCACTTCCTCTATCTTCATGTGGAAGTGGAGTTAGTCAAGTTTTAGCAATTGTATATATCCTAGTTTGTTCTGAAGAACCTAGAACATTAATCATTGATGAACCACAATCATTTTTACATCCAGGTGCAGCTAAAAAGCTGATAGAGACTATTAAACAATTTCCCCAACATCAATATTTTATTGCTACTCATTCACCAGATATTATCACAACGGCAGATCCTACTAATATTATCAAGCTGAAATATGAAAATTGTGAAACAACTGCATCAGTCATAGATGCAAAAGATATAAATCTACAAAATGAAATTTTAGATGAACTGGGAATTAGATTATTTGACGTTTTTGGTGCTGATAGTATTCTTTGGGTTGAAGGAGAAACGGAAGAAAAGTGCTATCCACTGATACTTGAGAAAATATTAGATAAGCAGTTGAGGGTTATTAAAATTCTTGCAGTTCAGCAGACTGGTGACTTTGAAGGGACAAAGGCTAATCTTGTATTTGATATTTATAAAAAATTGAGTGAAGGAAGCAACTTATTTTCTCCTGCAATTGGCTTCTTATTTGATTCTGAGGGTAAATCAGAAGAAGAGAAAAAAATCTGGCAAGAGAGAAGTAAAAAACCTGTTGAATTTTTGTCACGGCGAATGTATGAAAATTATCTACTTGATCCAGAAGCAATAGCAGCAGTCTTTAATGAAGAAAATCAAGCTCGACGAGAACCACTATCAATAGATATTACCAAAGTTGATGTTGAGGAATGGCTAGAGGAGAAAAAGCAAGAAGAAGGACTTTCAGAAGAAGAATGGTTATATAAAGTTCATGCGTCTAATATTCTTAAACAACTTTTCTCAAATTTTTCTCAAAGAAATATTAAGTTTAGAAAACCTAAACATCCCTACCAACTTACAAAATGGCTAGTTGAGAACAAACCTAATTTCTTGTCTGGACTTGCTAACGAAATTGCAAATATGCTTAATTATGAAGAGCGATCGCACCGACAACCATAAATATTGACTATCGCCCATATCCGCCTGAGATTGAAATCTCAGGCTAATAGCAAAAGTCGTCTGAAGACGACTAAGAAAATATTGAATTATTGAGTCCGTTTTAACGGACTTCCGCTATGAGACGGGGAATTGATTCCCAGGCGGATCTTCTCTTCTTCTCTTCTTCCCTTCTTCCTTCGCGCTCTTCTCTTCGAGACACTTCGTGAACGCGCCTTCGCGGTTCATTAAATCCATATTCAGAGTATTTCCCAGTTGTTAGACACAATACAACCCTTAACAATAGGAGAATAACAAATCACCAAACAACTACCTTATGAACTTCCGTGAAGAATTTAAACTCCTCCTCCGCGCCCGCTACCCGTTGATTTATATTCCCACCTACGAAGAAGAACGGGTAGAAGCCGCTATCCGTGAAGAAGCCACAAACCAAGGAAATCGCCCCGTTTATACCTGGGATTTTGTCGATGGTTATCAAGGAAACCCCAATGATGTCGGGTTTGGAAAACGCAACCCGTTACAAGCATTGGAATTTATCGAAAAATTACCAGCCTCCGCCCCTGCGGTATTGATTCTCCGGGATTATCACCGCTTTTTAGATGATGTGGCGATTTCTCGCAAACTCCGCAATTTAGCCAGACTGCTGAAATCTCAACCGAAAAATATTGTTTTATTATCGCCACGTATCGCTATTCCTGACGACTTAATGGAAGTGTTGACGGTGGTTGAATTTCCTTTACCAGCCGCAGCGGAAATTAAAGCCGAGGTAGAACGGTTATTACAAGCCACTGGTAACTCTCCATCTGGTAAATTTCTTGATGATTTGGTGCGTTCTTGTCAAGGTTTATCTATGGAACGGATACGCCGAGTTTTAGCTAGGGCTGTAGCATCCCACGGAGAATTACAACCAGAGGACGTTGATTTAGTTTTGGAGGAAAAGCGCCAAACTATCCGCCAAACCCAAATCCTGGACTTTTACCCAGCCACTGAGCAGATATCTGATATAGGAGGACTTGATAACCTTAAAGACTGGTTAATTCGTCGGGGTGGCGCATTTACAGAAAAAGCACGACAGTACGGATTACCGCACCCCCGTGGTTTAATGTTGGTGGGGATTCAAGGAACAGGTAAATCTTTAACAGCCAAAGCGATCGCACATAATTGGCATTTACCGCTGTTACGATTAGATGTAGGGCGTTTATTTGGCGGTTTAGTCGGTGAATCAGAATCCCGCACCCGACAAATGATTCAAGTCGCAGAAGCCCTCGCACCTTGTATTTTATGGATTGATGAAATTGACAAAGCCTTTTCTGGTTTAGGTAGTAAAGGTGACGCAGGCACAACTAGCCGGGTATTTGGCACATTTATCAGTTGGTTAGCCGAAAAAACCTCCCCTGTGTTTGTTGTCTGCACCGCTAATGATATCCAAGCCTTACCCCCGGAAATGCTGCGGAAAGGGCGATTTGATGAAATTTTCTTTGTCGGTTTACCCAGCCAAGAAGAGAGAAAAGCAATTTTTAACGTCCATTTATCCCGATTGCGCCCTCATAACTTGAAAGCCTATGACATTGATAGGTTAGCTTACGAAACTCCTGATTTTTCGGGCGCAGAGATTGAGCAAACCTTAATTGAAGCGATGCACATCGGATTTAGTCAAAATCGTGACTTTACCACCGATGATGTTTTAGAATCAGCCAGTCAAATCATCCCTTTGGCGCGAACTGCGGTAGAGCAGATTCAAAAATTGCAAGAATGGGCTGCTGCGGGGAGAGCGCGTCTAGCTTCCAAGCAGAATCCATTGAGTGATACTTTTGGTAAACTACGCTAATCAGATAATAATTTAGTCAATCATACTTAATCAATAGTTCATCCTTAATCATGAATTAATATGGACTATTGATTTAGTGGTTTTGAGGTTCTCACTATGATTGTTGGTGTATTTAAATATATACTTGGTTTTTTATTAGCGATCGCTGTCTTATTAGGTAGTGGACTGACAATAGCTCTCTATTTTGTCAATCGTACCGCCATACCGCCAGAAAGACCCAAATTTGCTAATGATAATCCCAAGCCGAAACCTGATAAACCAAAAGCAACTCAGGTAAAAGCTACTCCTACTTCCACCCCTACTCCCACAAAATCACCCAAGTCATTACCAGCAGGTGCTTACCAAGCTTTAGTAACTTGGCCTCAAGGCTTGAGTATGCGAGATCAACCCACTATAGATGCAAAGAGTATAGGTGGAGTTGCTGCTAATCAAAAAGTGATCATTTTAGAAACAAGCCAGGATAAAAACTGGCAAAAAATTCGTGTTGAAGGTAGTGATCAAGAAGGTTGGGTAAAAGCAGGTAACACTAAAAAAGTAGAATAGTAAAAAGGGCAATTTACTCACCATGCAAGGGTTGATTAATTGACATAATTAGATGCAACTACATAAGAGTTACTCACCCGTTGTTGTTGATATCTTGTCAGCATGATTGTCGCGTCATCAGCTGATAAAGGATGACTAAACAGATACCCTTGCATAACTTCACATTCAAGGATTCGCAATATATTCAATTGTTCTTGAGTTTCTACTCCTTCCGCAACTACTGATAAATTCAGTCTATGTGCTAAGGCAATTATGGCTGTTGCAATTGCTGTTTGATTATCACTATTGGCCAAATCACGCACAAAGGACTGATCAATTTTTAAAGAATGGACAGGAAAGTCCTTTAAGTAACTGAGAGAACTATATCCCGTACCAAAATCATCTATAGATATAAAGACTCCTATATTATCTAATTCCTTGATAATATTTTGAGTCAATTTTACATCTTGCATAGCAACAGTTTCCGTTATCTCTAATTCCAAATACTTGTGTTCTAATTTGGTTTCTGATAGTACCTGTTCAATCATGCTAATTAAGTTTGGTTGCTGAAACTGTCTAGCCGAGAGGTTGACAGCTATTGATAAATGTGATAAATTAAGATTCTCTTGCCAAGCTTTGTTTTGTAAACAAGCGGTTTTTAATACCCATTCAGAAATTGGTAAAATCAATCCATTTTCTTCAGCAATAGGAATAAAAGTTGCTGGGGGAATTAAGCCTAATTCCGGATGTTGCCAACGTAAGAGAGCTTCCATTTTAGTGATTTCACCAGTAGAGCTATTTACCTGCGGTTGGTAGAACAGTTTAAATTCTTCTCGCTCTAAAGCATGGTGTAAGCTATTTTCTAAAATGAATAATTCTGGTGCTTGGGAATTGATAGCTGCATTATATAACTTGTAGTTATTACGTCCCTGCAATTTTACACGAGATAAAGCTGCATCAGCATTTTTAATTAGGGTATTTGCATCTTCTCCATGTTGGGGATAGAGCGCAATTCCAATACTAGGACTAATATTTAAATGGTAATTTTCTATTTTAAATCCTTGTTTAAAAGCTGCAAAGATCCGCTTTTGGATGACTTCAATATCATTAATATCGCTGATTTTTTGTAACAAAATAATGAATTCATCACCACCCCAACGACCGATTATATCATCTGTACGCAGACATTGTTTTAATCGTTGAGCAACCAGTTGTAATAATTTATCACCAATTACGTTACCTAGACTATCATTAACTTTTTTGAAGCGATCTAAATTCAAAAGACACACTGCTATGTGATGATTGTGATTAACTTTTTCCAAAGCTGCAATGAGTAAATCATTAAATAATACTCTGTTCGGTAAATTAGTCAAAATATCATGTAAAGCTTGATAGTTGATTGTTGCTGATGCTAATTTTTCAGCAGTGATATCACGAAAACTCCAAACTCTCCCAATATTTTTTTCACCAATATATTGGAGTTGAGAATGATGATTAAATACTCTTCCATCCTTAAAAAAAAGGGTATCATAAATTTGTTGATCTGGATGACTATTTAATTCTTTGATTATTGTTAGATAATATCTAGGATTTTCTAGTTGTTTGAGTGCAAATTTCAATATTTGTCTATGATTGCCTGATTTAATTAATAATTCAGGAATGTGCCACATCCGCAGAAAATTTTGATTAAAGCTGACAATTTTATTTAGATTATCTAAAATTAAAATACCATCGGTTGTAGATTCTAGAATTACTTTTTGTAAAGCCAGTGATTTTTCTAATGCAATTTGTATATTTTGGTTTTCAAAAATTTCTCTTTGTAAATTTTCTGCCAAAGAGGATTCTTTTATATATTTATTGTGAGTCCGATATTTTTTTGCTTGTTGATGAATAAATTTGGAAACTAGAAAATTTGAAAGAAATAAAGCGACAAATTGAATTCCTATACAAATGATTACCCCAACCATCAAAATCATCATATTAGCCTTTGCTCTAGTAGAGTGCTTCTGATTTTATTATTTTTGTATTTTTGATGTTGCATAGTTAATCTCTTTTATTTATACCTTAGTATCGCCTGGTAGAAATAAATATCTAGTGAAAAAAGTTTAAAAAGCTGATCAGTCTTGCTTTCTTGCCTCCTGCCTGTTTACACTAGCACAAGTATTATTACTAATAGATAACTAAAATGTCAAGATAATTAGCAGAACATACTTATTTTTGATGCTGTAAATAAACAATATATATACAGCGGATTGCAGATCAATGAGGTACATCATCTAAATTCAAAGCTAGACACCAAGCCAGTTTTACTCCTGACTCCTGAATTCTGCGTATGCTATGTAAATATTAATTGCTTGGATATTAATTTTAGGGAAAACATTCAAGTCTTAAATTAATAAAGATATCTGTGATCCTTGCTGTGTTTTATTAACTTCAATGCGGGCTTGAAAGGCTTCTTTGAGGTGAGGCATATGTGTTACAGTGAGGATACAAGCGAAATCTGTAGCGATCGCATTAATCGAAGCAATCAAGCGATCGCATCCTTCTGTATCCTGAGTACCAAACCCTTCATCTATAATCAGTAATTGTAACGCTGCACCTGCTCGCTGCGCTAATAACTTTGCTAAAGCTAAACGAATTGCAAAATTGATTCTAAACGCTTCTCCTCCAGAATAAGTTTCATAAGCTCGCGTACCCCTCGCATCAGCAATTAAAATATCTAAAGTATCAATCAATTTAGCGTTTTTCTTACTTGATTTCCCACTTCTTCCTGCTTTCTGTGTCACAAACTGTACGTGTAATTGATTTGCACTTAACCGCGACAGTAATTGATTCGTCTCAGCTTCTAGTTGTGGCAACACATTTTCAATCATTAATGCTTGAATACCATTTTTACCAAAAGCTTGCGCTAATTCCTGATAAACACGCTGTTGCTGCTTGCAAGATTGCAATTGTTCTTGTTCTTGCTCATACTGAATTTGCAACGTTTCCAATTGATGTATTAACTGTTCCAAACGCCCCAAATTAGCTATTTTTTCATCAAGTTCTCGTCTGCGAATGGCTATTTGTTGCTCTAAAGCCTGAATTTGTCCACTAGGATTAGCTGTAGATTTCAATTGCTCCACAATACTATCAATTTGAATAGATAGATTTTGCTGATCTGCTAATCTAGTATTTTGAGAACTTGCCAAATCTTGCAATCTGGTTTGCAATTGAGGATACTGTTGCTGGGCAGACAAAAACTGTTGGTAACGCAACTGCCAAGATTGAGATTCACGCACAGCTTGACGGATATGATTATGCTGTTCAGAACTATAATTAAGTTCTGCAAGTTGCACAGTTAAAGCTTCTATTTGTTTAGCAATATCAGAATCTGTTTGTTCAGACTGAATTCTCTCTTTTAACTGCTCAATATTCGCTTGTAATTCTGGCTTTCTCGCTGCTAATTGAGTTTGCCGCTTAGTTGCTTCTTTAATTTGTCCTTGTTTAATTTCTGCCCATCGCCAACGCTCTACTTCATTTCTTGCTAATGCGTGGTCTTGTTCACTATAATTGAGTTGTTGCAGATATTCATCTAACTGTTGAAGTTCAGCTTGTTGATCAGGAGCATAATTACCTTGTAAAGAACGCTCTAAATGTTCTCTTTCTAAACCAAGTTGTCGTAACTGTTCTTGAATATCCGTTGTCGCTTGCAACTGTGCAGCTAATTGTCCCCGTTTTTCCCGTAAAGTATCATAAACCGCTAATTGTTGGGATATTTCCCGATATTCTTGCCTTAGTATCTGAATTTCTTTATCTGAAACCGCCATTTGTTCTCGCACAACCCAAAATTGTCCTTGGGTATCTTCATATTCAAGTTGGGTTTTTTGGATAACGCGACTCCAGTGATGTTCATCTAAAGGACGTTCGCACAAAGGACATAATGCATCTGGATTTTGGAGCATTTGCAATTTTTGCTCTAGTTCTGCCAGTACTTTCTCGTAGTCTTTCTGTGTAGTTCGTAACCGTTCAATAAAGTGCCGGCGTTCCTGTCCTTTTTCCTGTACCCGTTGCAAATAAACTCGTTTTTTCTCCAGTTCTTCAATTTGTACACCTACATCCATCACAGATTGCTGTAGTTGCGGTTGACGACGATTTTGGGTTTGAAGTTGGTTTTCGGTATTTTGGAGTTGTTCTAGCCGCGCTACTAAGCCGGCATGGGTGCGATCTAATTGACTTTGTAAAGTGGCTCTTTGTTGTAACAAAGGATTCACTTGCATTTGCAATTGATCTAAGTTAGTTAAATGATTGCGTGCGGTAGTTAATTGAGCTAAAGCTGTTTCTACTTCCGGGGATTTAGTGAGAGTTTGTTGAATTTCTCGCTCTTGTTGCTCTAAAGCTTCTAATTGAGCTTGAGCTTGTTGTAGTTGGCGTTCAAGAGTTTGAATTTGTTTATTTAGTTGTTGTTGCTGTTGTTGACGTAAACCTGTAGCTTGAGTATGTTGAGCAAATTTGGTAGCAAAAGCTTCTTCTTGAGATTGCAGACTTTGATATTCTGCGTAGCCAGATGTAATTTCCGATTCCTGATTGAGAGTAGTTTCTAAATCTGCTAACTGAGATTGTACCGTTAATTTTTCCTTATGCAAGCGATCGCAATCTTGGCTCAGATTTTGGTATTGTTGTCTCACAAAACTCAATTGCTGTTCCCAACTTTGACGTTGGTGTTGCACAACTTGCAAACTTTGTAATTGAATATTATCAAAAGCTTGCTGCTGTTGCAGTTTATCCAATTGAACTTCCAACTCGACTTTTTGCGCTTGTGTCGTCTCCCGTTGTTGGAGTTGAGTTTTAATATGTTCCAAAGAACGCTCTAACTCTTCCAGTCTGCCTTTATACTGTTTAGAAAAGTCCTTAGCTCGTTCTTCTAATTGATCATATTGATTGAGTTTTAATAACTCTGCTAAAATTTCCTTGCGTTCTGTGGGACGCTTGAGCATGAATTCATCTGCTCTACCTTGACGTAAGTAAGCCGAATTAATAAAAGTATCGTAATCCAGCTTGATATGTTGTAGAATCACATCCTGGGTTGCTCGTACCCCTTTACCAGTCAGAGGACGAAAACCAGCAGGAGTTTCAATTTGAAATTCGAGTATACTAGTTGCACCCCTAACGCGAGTCCGAATTACCCGATAAGTTTGTTGATTATTGTGAAAAGTAAAATCAACTCTGACTTCTTTTGCACCAGAATAAATTACATCATCTTCAACAGTGGCACGGCTTTCACCCCAAATTGCCCAAGTAATTGCTTCGAGAAGAGAAGATTTACCCGCACCATTAGAACCACAAATACAAGCCGTATGCAAACCGCCAAAATCTAAAGTTGCATCACGGTAACTAAGAAAATTTTTGAGGATAAGTTGTACTGGGATCATTCAGGCAATATCGCCATATCTAAAATTTTAATAATTAACAGTACAGATGCACTTCTTTGTTAGTTTAGCGATTCAAAGAGCAGGTTTCTAGTCTTGAAGACATCAATTTTACAAAAATTTACAATATCTTGACTTATTTTTTCACGATTTTATGGTTTGCAGAAAAATCCATCAAAAAAATGGTACGTTAGGTTAACGCGAATGAACCCAAAATTATCAAAGTTGTTGTTGGGTTTCCTTACGTCAGCCCAACCTACGTATACTGCAAACGGGTGAAATTTGGACTTATGTCATACTGAGCGTAACGTAGTGCAGCGTTCGCGTAGCGTGCCGTAGGCTCTAGTATCTCAGAGATTCTTCACTTCGTTCAGAATGACGCTTTTAACCCGTTTTTAGTATAAATGATGTTGGCGTGGAAATGTTATTCTGAGTAAGTAAGGTCTGTCACCAAGCATCAGTGCAAACATTACCAATCTGGGGAGAAACAGCAAAAATGACTCAGACGCTACAAAAAGAAGTCACATTAGACGAATTTATTTCCTGGTATCCAGAAAACACAGATCACCGTTATGAACTACATGATGGAGTAATTGTGGAAATGCCGAAACCCAAAGGTAAGCATTCAAAACTCGCAGGATTTATTTCTGGTGAGCTATTTGTGGAAATTAAGCGATCGCAATTACCCTTCTTTATACCTAGAGAATGTATCATCAAATCTAGAGACGGAAAATCTGGATATGAACCAGATGTGATAGTTTTAGATGAAGCGGCCATTGTCAACGAACCAAGATGGGAAGCAGAATCAATCATCACTCAAGGAAATTCAGTCAAGTTAATAATTGAAGTTGTCAGCACAAATTGGCGTGATGATTATTTTAAAAAACTGGGAGAATATGAAGAGTTAGGAATTCCCGAATATTGGATTTTTGATTATTTAGCTTTGGGTGGTAGAAATTTCATTGGTAATCCTAAACAACCGACTATTTCTGTTTATGAATTAGTAGAAGGAGAATATCAAGTTACTCAATTTCGAGGAAATGAACCTTTAAAATCGCCAACATTTCCAGAATTGAATTTAACTGTTGAGCAGATTTTTCAATTTTGATAACTATAATTATTTTTAAAGGTTAATGGAACCATCTGTTGTAGAGACGTTCCATGGAACGTCTCTACATTATTTTTCGGAGATATCTTTTCTAATTGCCCTTTGAACGAGGTATTAATAAGCCGATATATGTCCCGACCGCAAATTTCGTCAAATCCATAAATTGAGGACGGCTTTTTTCGTCGATAACTGCGAGAGTTAAAGAACCAATCACCATGATTAGGGTGACAGCAGCTAAAACATCTTCTCTAGAAGGAAATTTTATATTTAACATTGACCGATTCCTCAATCATTTCCTGGACTACATCTACTGTCTCAACAATGTCTGGGAGATTTCGCTCATACTTAGGCTGACATTGCCTAACATTTCCTTACTTACATCTTGCATCATTGTCAATTAGCCTCTTAATCTAATAGTCAAAGTCTACTCAAATGGACTAGAAGCCTTGAATAGTCGCCTTTAGACGACTTTTGTTATACTGCAAACGGTTGAAATCTGGACTTATGTCATACTGAGCGTAACGTAGTGCAGCGAAGTATCTCGGAGATTCTTCACTTCGTTCAGAATGACACTTTTAACCCGTTTTTAGTATATTAGCCTGAGAATTCATTCTCTGGCGGGTTAGGAGACACTGGTGCAAGATATCAGATTACATATCTATAATCGTTAGTTTTTAGTTAGACTAGCTTTCAAGAAATTGTGTAATTAGCTAATGCAACTGTTACCGCGTGAATTTTTAACCAAGATTGCTCGTAAATATGACCTTTCTCCAGAACAGGAGGAAGCTTTTGTAGAACGGTTTAGCAGGAATAACGAAGACGAACTACAAATTGCAGAGACGCTTCATATCTCTAGCAATGCTTTTCGTACTCGTCTAACTGGGGTTTATCAGAAGTTCAGCATTAGCGGTAAAGGTCCAGGTAAATTTCGCAAATTGCATGATTTTCTTTCGCAGGAATATCAAAAAACGAATCCTTCTCAAAGTCCTGATATTTCTCTGCAAGAAAACGATATAGATACCCTCGTCCAAGAAGTACGCACCAAGATAAAACCCCTCATTCAAGAACGCTGCGGTACAATGCGGGTGCTAGATATGACACAGCCAATTGGCTTGAATGACATCTACACCAGCGTTAACATTTTAGAAACAATCACAGGAAGACAACGACTAAAAATTGAAGACTTATTCCAGCAATGTACTGAAGAAGATTTTGACCGCTTTGGAATGGGAAAAATTAGTATCAAGAGAGTACCTGGACTAGATGCTGTGCAGAAATATCCTAAATTGATGATTTTGGGAAAGCCAGGTGCAGGTAAAACTACATTTTTGAAATATTTAGCAATTCAATGTATTGAGGGTGTATTTCATTCTCATCTCATACCGATTTTTATCACACTCAAAAACTTTGCCGAAGCTGATAATAAACCGAGCTTACTAGAATTTATCAGCACAGAATGGTTAAGTCGATATTTTAGTTCTCAGGATGTAGAAAAATTATTAACTCAAGGGAGAATGCTGATTCTCCTGGATGGTTTAGATGAAGTTAGAGAAGAAGATGGCGAACGTATTTTAAAAGAAATAAGTAATTTTTCCAGAAATTTTCAGCGAAATCAATTTGTGATGACTTGCCGCATTGCTGCGAAAGAATACACATTTGAGAAATTCACAGAGGTAGAAGTTGCTGATTTTGATAATGAACAAATTGCTACTTTCGCAACCAACTGGTTTAAAAATAAGCCTGTCAAATCAGAGAATTTTATTAAACACATTAAAGAGAATAAACCTATTCAAGAACTTGCTTCAAGCCCTTTACTACTTACCTTACTATGTTTAGCATTTGAAGAATCTGGAGATTTTCCCGCAAATCGTTCTGAGTTATACAAAGAAGGACTAGATGCACTGCTAAAAAAATGGGATGCAAAACGGGGTATTCAACGTGAACAGATTTACAAAAAACTATCAGTGCAACGCAAGGAAGATTTACTCAGTACAATTGCGTTGACTACCTTTGAGCAGAGTGACTATTTCTTTAAACAGAAAGCAGCAGAACAATACATCATAGAATATATTAGAAATTTACCAGATGCCAATAATGACCCAGAAGCATTGCAATTGGATAGTGAAAAAATTCTCAAATCAATTGAAGCTCAACATGGATTATTAGTAGAAAGAGCAAAAGGTATTTACTCTTTTTCCCATTTGACATTTCATGAGTATTTCACAGCTAGAGAATTTGTATTAGTCCAACAATCATCAGATGATGCTTTGCAAAGTCTGGTTAGTCATTTTATTGAAAAACGCTGGAGGGAAGTTTGTTTATTAGCGGTAGGAATGTCACCTAATGCTGATCGTTTATTGCTATTAATAAAGGATAAAATTGATGTATTAGTTAGTAAAGATGAGAAGTTACAGCAGCTTTTACAATGGGTAAAAAATAAATCTCTTTCAGTTCAGGTTTCTTACAAACCAGTAGCAGTTAGAGCTTTTTATTTTGGTCTCTCTGGATACCTCTCCGCAAACCGCTTTATAGATGACTTCCATTTCTCTGGCTACCCTGATGACTTTGACCTCGACCTCTCCCTAAACTTAGACCTTGCTCTAAACCTCTTCCATAGCCTCCACTTCAACCTCTCCAGATCCCTCTCTTCCAATCTAGATATAGACATAGCCCTCTCCGAATATCTCTTCATCTCTGGTTACCTATACTCCTGCCGATACCTCTCCATCAACCTCCTATTCAATATCTACCGATCCCTATCTATCGACCTCCCCCTCATCGACCTCTCCCTCGACCCAAAACTCAATGATTCTCTACAAAAATTGAAAGTCCAAATACCAGACAGAGACAAAGATGAAGAAGCTTATATAAATTGGTGGCAAACTAATGGTAAAAATTGGATTGAAGAATTAAGAAATGTCATGATTAAATATCGTAATATTGGACATAATTGGCAGTTCAGTGAAAAACAAGAAGAATTACTTCAACAATGTCATTATGCTAATCAACTATTAGTAGATTGCCTAAATAGTGATTGTTATGTCAGCCGTGATGTGCGCCAGTATATAGAAGACACTTTACTATTACCAATTGCAGAAATAAAACCCTATACAAGATAAACTAACCGCAGAGACGCAGAGGACGCAGAGACAGAAAAGAAAAGATCAAAAAATTCGGTGCAGCCTCTCAAAGAATCTGAATCTTGGCGATTCCTCCTCTTGGCTGACTGCTGTTCGCTGATAGCTGAATGCTTACCAAAAAACTAAGGTTGTGAAATACCCAGCACTCGCCATTTTTCCCGACTTAGAAAGAAACCAATATTATTAGTATTAGTACAAGTGAGTCCGGTTCTTTGGGAAATGCACTTAAAACCACCATTATTCCAAGTTTGACCGTAAGCAAGAACAGATTTATTAGGGTCAGCAATAGTATCACTAATGCAGAGAATTTCTGGTTTACTTGTTGCAGGTAATAAAAAACCACGTCCCCAGTCAAATTCACAATATCCAGGGTAAGGTTGAGGAGGTTTAGGTTTTAGAGAACTAGTAATTTCACAGCGTAAACTGTTGGTATTAGTATCTTCACCTTCCATTAGCTCACAGAAAATATTACCACTAGGGGTCTTAAATCCTTTTGGTGCAGCAAAACTTACCTGTGGTAATGATAAACTCATTACTGAAGTCGTAGCTACCAGAAAAAATATTGTCTTGATCTGTTTATACATAATTTCACTTCAATGAAATGCTGTGGATATGGTTTGCAACTTACGACGATGATCTGAGGTGGTGACAAGGATCATGCAGTAACTAAGGATTCATCTTCTTCCCAGGTAAACAAAGGTTCAAGTTCACCTGATTCATAAAAAGTGATTGCAGCTATTAAGCATTGGGGTAAATTAACACAAATTTTCGCAGGATAATTTCCTGTTTGTCCACCCACAGTTAATTTTTGAATATCGTTATTTGTATTTATTAATGCTTGATAAAAAATAGATAAATTGATTTTTTGAGCAGAAGTATGTGATTTAGATATATCAACCGGATGCAAGAGAGAATAAAAAATCTCGTTATCTAAAGTAGTCGTCACAACATATTTACCTGCATTACCTCCACCAATCATCATATAACTTTCATCATCAGCTTCTAAACTAACTAATGTTTTAGTACTACCATCTAATTCACAAATAGCTGTTTTGATTTGTTGCCAACTGGGATTTTTAATGCAATTTTCTTCATTCCTGTTTCCTGTCCAGTTGTCTGTATATAATTTGGTTACAAACATTATTTCCTCCTTGTTTTTGGGGGTGTAATTTGGATTGTTTTACTACTACTGGGAGTAATAATTTCTAATTCTTCTATACTTAATTGATAAGCCATAGAGTTTACACCACCTCTTAAACTGCAAGCATCACAAAGGTCTCTATCTACAACCAAACGAGCTTTTTTACCTGTAAGACCTGCATCTTTTACTTGCTGAAAAGCATCAGCTTCTGCATGAGTTTTACTTATAGGGTTAACTTTGAAAGTAATTTGCCGAGAATAAGGATTGCTACCAGAATTTATGCCAAAAAAACTTTGACCATCTATTTCTAGTTTAGCAATTGTTGATTTATCTGTCTCACTACCAGCAGGAGGTAAACCAAGTCGCTGCCTATATTCAGCCAAGTTATCAAAAATGCTGTCCGTTTTTCCTCTCTTTGATTTGATGTCTCTAGCGTAGCGTAAGGTATATTTGAGGCTTTAAATTATTCAATTTTGAGCCACCAGTCCAAACCCGCTTGCGCGGGCTACACAACCTATTTTAAATCTGTCGGTGGCCTGTCATTACTCCAAGCCCACCAAACATGACCACAATGACAATGGTAGAATTCTTGCCACTTGCGACGATGATCTGCGGTGCTGACAGGCGATCGCCTATTTAGCCAAACTTCTACCGCTTCTCGACTACTGGAGTGACATTTGGGACAGCAAAATTCATAAGCGTGAATAGCCTGATTTGTCCATTCTGGTGGAGTGGGAGCAAAAGCATCCATATAATTAAAATCTTTGCAGTGAAGTCTTAGTAGTAATTTAATATACAAATATTATTATGCCTAATAATGGACACGATGGAGCCAAATATTGAAATTCGCCGTTTGTTAGATGTGATGCCGGCTTCTGGACGCATGATGACCAAAATCGTCAGTAAACCAGAACAAAAAAAGGTCATAGATGCGGCTTTTCCTTTACCCTGGAATCGAGAACGCCCGATATATATTAATTTCGATTTGTGGCGACGTTTAACTAAGCCACAACGAGATTTGCTACTCCTACATCAAGTTAGCTGGTTAACTGGGGTGAAGTGGATAAAACCAGATATTTATCAAGGTGTGGTTTTAGCAGGGTTATTAGGTGGAGTGGTGGAAGCGGCTCAATCTGACGTGGTTGGTGTCGTTATCGCTGGGGGATTAAGTGCTTTAGCTGGGGTGCGGATATGGCGCATGAATCAATCACAAAAGTCAGAAATCATCGCCGATATAACCGCCCTTCGCATTGCCCAAAGACGCAATTATTCAGAAACAGAAGCCGCACAGCATTTGTTGTCCGCCATCGAGACTGTAGCCAAGATAGAAGGGCGTTCTGGTTTAGACTTTAACGAGTTAATTCGTTGTCAGAACTTGAGAGCTATTTCAGGTTTTTCACCCGCAGGTATTCCAGAAAATTATCAATAGATTTGAATTGGAGTAAAACGAAATTGACATTAGCACTGGGCATGATAGAAGTATACGGAGTTCCCACAGCAGTGGAAGCAGCAGACGCAATGTGTAAAGCTGCCCGTATCACTTTTGTTGGTTATGAAAACACCGATTTAGGAAGAATTACGATTTTAATTCGCGGTGATATCGGTGAAGTGAATATGGCAGTAAATCAGGGATTAGAATCTGTTTTAAAAGTTAATGGTGGTGAAATTCTTTCCCATCATATTATTCCTCGTCCTCATGAAAATTTAGAATATGTTTTACCAATTCATCAAAGTGCAAATATTGCCATATTTAATGCCGATATTTGCTTTCCTCCTCCACTGAGTAGTTAGGATTTATACCAAATTAATATGAAGCTGCATGGAATAAAATATCAAGAATAATTGAACGCAGATAGACGCAGATCAACACAGATAAAAATGGATTAATCAAAGGATTTTAGGATTATGATTATGGGCAGCCTCACATAAAATTGGTATTACTATAATTAGATACTTTATTTTTAAATAGTAACTGATGTAAGGGTTTAGTAATACTAAACCCCTACCGTGACTTTAGCTTTTAACGGCTGCTAACCAAACCTGTAAATCATTTAAACTAGTAAAATCTAACAATGCTTCACTCAAATTTTCCATTACAGGTAAAGGTAAAACAGAAATAGAACCACGCATTTCTGCTGGTAACTCTCCAAACCGTTTTGTTAACAGTCGAATAACCAGATTTAAAGTTGCTTCTTCCCGTCCTTCTTCTCGTCTTTCTTGTTTAATTTCTCTGTAAGCGCGACTTTTTTCTAGTGAAATTCCTAGCATTACTTCAACCTCCCTTAAAGTAAGTTGTTCAAATTTGTACATCATTATGGTCGTGATCATCTCTATTATGACCTGACTTGATAAAGATGACATTTCTTGATTAGTTTTTGTTAACAAATACCTGGCTGCCTCCGGTGCTTGACTTTCCTCTAAAGTGGTCAGTACCATTAATGCTACCCATACAGGTAATTGGTGAATATCTCCCAACTCATCTAAGTATATTCTATGCACTTGGTCGCTATTTAGCAATGCCCGATGAGGATAAATATCACTTTGTTCTATGTTACGAGATGGATAAATTACTACTGCTTGCCAATCACTAAATCTAGTGCGGTTACGGTAGAAATACAAATGAGATTCGGCAAATACTCTTTCGTAAAGTTGTTCATCTTTTTGAAACTGAACCTCACAAAAATATACTATTCCCGGACTATCATTTTCTGGTAGCAAAAATACCCCATCAATTTCAAATTTAGGTTCTTTCACCGCCACAGAATCAAATCTATAATTATCTGCATTTTTTAGTGGTTGTGCTAATAATTGAAATAACACAGATGGATATTGTTGGAATAGTTTATAAAAAATAGAATCTCTACGCATGACGTACCCGATATATTCAATGTTTTAATAAATTAGGACTTATGCAAAATCTCTCTCAAACCCTCATTTCTCTGTGTTCTCTATGTCTCTGTGGTAGCCTTCGGCAGACCTTCGGTCTACGTTTATTCCGTAACTCGTGCGTAAGTCCTATAAATGTTGATCTTCTTGAATAAGATACCACACATACGTATAATATTTCAAAACCAAGAATTACAACTTATGAATTCCCAATTTTCTCGCATGAATGCGATCCAATCGCCAATTATTCCCGTTGTTGGGGAACTCATTAAAAACTCTCCTGGTACAATTTCTTTGGGACAAGGTGTGGTTCACTATAGCCCACCACTGGAAGCGATAGAACTCTTACCAAAATTCCTCTCTGAATCAACAAATCATCTTTATAAAGCAGTTGTAGGTATTCCCGAATTAATAACGGTATTAACAGCAAAATTATCAAATTTTAATAACATTGATATTAATGGAGAAAATTGTATTGTTGTCACAGCCGGCAGCAATATGGGTTTTATAAATGCTATTTTAGCAATTACTTCACCAGGTGATGAAATCATATTAAATACACCCTACTATTTCAATCATGAAATGGCAATAAAAATGGCAGGGTGTGATCCGATATTAGTAGAAACAGATGAAAATTATCAATTAGTTCCTGAAGCTATAGCTAAAGCAATTACACCAAAAACCCGCGCTGTTGTCACAATTTCGCCTAATAATCCCACAGGGGTAGTTTATCCAGAAACTGCATTAAAACAGGTTAATCAAATTTGTCGGGAACGAGGTATTTACCACATTAGTGATGAAGCTTATGAATATTTTACCTATGATGGAGTAAAACATATTTCTCCTGGTGCATTTTTGGGAAGCAGTGAACATACTATTTCGCTTTATAGTCTTTCTAAAGCTTACGGTTTTGCTAGTTGGCGTATTGGCTATATGGTGATTCCTCAACACTTGCTAAATGCCGTCAAAAAAGTGCAAGATACGATTTTGATTTGTCCCCCTGTGGTTTCTCAATATGCTGCTGTTGGGGCGTTACAGGCAAAAGATGACTACTTAAGAGATCATATCAGAGCGATCGCACAAACTCGAACAATAGTTCTTGATGCACTCAAGCAACTCCAAAGTGTATGTACTATCACACCCGCAAATGGTGCTTTCTACTTTTTCTTAAAAGTGCATACCCAAATAGATGCTTTTGAATTAGTTAAAATATTGATTCAAGAACATCAAGTAGCAGTTATACCCGGTACAACATTTGGCATGAAAGACGGTTGTTATTTACGTGTTGCTTATGGTGCATTGCAACAAGAAACAGCAAAATTAGGGATAGAAAGATTAGTTAAAGGCATAAAATCAATTATATCTTGAATGAGCAGCTTTATTCAGTAACCAAATTTGAATAAGTCTTGTTAACTAGAGTTATTAATTTTTAATTGCCCAGTTGCTTGCGTGCTGCTGCTAAAATTAACCGTTGTTCGGCACGTGCGATCGCATTATATGTCCTTTCTACCGCTTCCGGTTCCACTGAAATAGAAGTAATACCCCATTCTACCAACTTATCAATAATCTCTGGATACAGTGCTGGTGCTTGTCCGCAGATTGAACAAGGAATCCCCCCAGCTTTAGCTGCTTTAATTATTTGAGCGATCGCACCCATAACCGCAGGATGACGCTCATCAAATATGTTTGCTAGTTCTCCTTGCTCTCTATCCACCCCTAAAATCAATTGGGTGAGGTCATTTGTGCCAATAGAAATACCTGCCACACCTGCTTTAATATATTCTGGCAATAAAAACAGCACACTCGGTACTTCTGCCATTATCCATAATTGAAAATAGGAATTCTGCGTTAACCCAGCTTGCTCAACTTTATGCTGACAAAATACAAATTCTTCCACAGTCCGCACAAAAGGCAACATTAAATTTATATTACTATAACCGCTTTTTTGTACAGCCTTCAAAGCCTTTAATTCTAATTCAAAAATTGTGGGATTGCGTACATAGCTTAAAGTCCCATGTTCACCAAGCATTGATTGTGATGAAGATTGTTTATTATCACTTAAAGAAGGTAAATCTTGGGTTCTCCAATCTAAAGAACGATATAAAACCGGACGTGGTGCAAAAGCCCGTGCAAATTTTCTAATCTGCTCAGATAAAGTTTCTAATAATTCTGTTTGTCTGCCACCTAAAAGCCAAGCATGAGGATTTTGTCCCTCCAATATATTTAACATCATCAATTCTGAACGTAACAATCCCACACCATCTACAGGTAAACTTTGTACTTTTTCAATCAGGCTAGGTTGACTGAAATTAACTAATAGTTGGGTAGCAATCATGGGTAAGTGTTTAGCATTGCTAAAACCGTACTGAGACTGTTCTGACTTATCATCCTCTGGCACGGTGGTGTTTTTGTGTGATGAGATTTTTTCAACATCTCCCCATTTCTCCACCTCACCATCAAAAACTTTATCACCCTCTCCTCTGCTACGATAAACTTCTCCTCTCTCACCATCGAGCAATATTAGTTCACCAGTTTGAATTAGGTTAGTAGCATTTGTGGCGTTGACTATAGCCGGAATACCCAATTCTCTAGACAAAATCGCCCCATGACTTGTTAATCCGCCTCTTTCTGTAATAATTCCCACCACTTCATGTAATAAAGGCAACCAATCAGGAGTGATAGCTGGTGCAATTACAATCACTCCCTTGGGGATTTGCTCTGGTTTGGGTTGGGAACTCACAATCACATAAGCACTAGCCTTCACACGTCCCCTAGCAGCCCCTATGCCTTTGAGGAAGTGTAAGCTAGGAATTACCGATGGAGGGGTGCTAACTTGAGTGATGTAGAGTTTGGGGTCTGAAGTTGCTTCGGTAATTGTCCACTTCATAGTTAACTTTGCACCTAGTTCACTCACTAGTTGATTACCTAAAATAATTATTTGTTGTAAGTGATTTTCTGATAAAGCATACTGTTTTTGTTGATACTCACTTAGTAGGGAGACAAGTAAACAATTGTTATCTGTAATTGATAGGGATGCCCCTGTCGCTACAGATGTCGGATCATGAACACGATAAGCGAGAATTTTATTTCCTAATTGTTGTTCTTTGACAACTCCTGTTTTTTCATGGATATAGTGAACATCTGGTAATACTTCACCATTGGTAATTGCTACTCCTAATCCACAAGTAGCCTCAATTTCTGAGCTTAAGGCGTTAGCGTTGAATAAACCGGAAGCGATCGCATTTTCAACTGGTTGCACTAACACCGCCAAATTAATTTTTTGTAAATTAATACCTACACTCTGCCAATATAGTAGACTTCTAGCACGGAACAACTGGCTCCACACTGACTTTAATCCTTGAGCGATCGCTTCTTCACCACACAGACAAAACACCGACTCCAGCAAGCCAGAAATATTTCCCACCGCCTGAGTAACAGATGATACCGCTAATGTTGGACGCAAAATTAAACATTTCTTCTCCCACATTCTCGCAGCCTCAAAAATCGTACTCACCCAATGCTGTGGAACATGAGCCGAAATAATTTCCTCACGCAAGCGGCCAGCCACCTGTTGAAGTTGTTGCCAATTAGCTACATCCAAATGCAAAGAAGAATAGGGCAAATCAGCAACTAAAGACTCTGAACTATTGAGAGTTTCTAAAAATTGCCGACAAACATCTGCCGAAACAACAAAACCAGGCATTACTGGATAGCCCCGCTGCATAATTCTGCTCAAATAAAACGCTTTATCACCAACTTTGGCGCGTTCTTGTAACTTAATTTGGTCAAGCCAGTAGAGTTGTTCCACTCAATTATTTAGGTGTCAGTTGTGGAGTTGCAATTATTATCCATAATTTAGAAATTATTCTTGAATAATCATAATACTACATTTTGAATTGCCGAATATGGGTTACTACATTGCCAGCGATGATTGGCTAAATATTTGCTTTCGACTATGTTTTTCATTGCTAATGGGTGGAATGATCGGCTTGGAACGTCAACTAAGAGACAAACCAGCCGGTTTACGAACTCATATGTTAGTAACTTTGGGTTCAGCCATATTTACTATCATTGCTATCCAAATAGGTGGAAAGAGAATAAGTCCCGATGCTCTCAGTCGTGTTATTCAAGGTATTGCTGCTGGAGTGGGTTTTCTCGGTACAGGAGAAATTTTGCGTTCATCTTCTCAACAACCTAAATCAGCAGAAATTCATGGACTTACTTCTGCGGCAGCTATCTGGGTTGCGGCTGCTTTGGGCATTGCTTCTGGATGTGGTTTATGGCAGCTAGGATTAATTGGTGCTGTGTTGACGGTTATCGTTCTCAAGCTTGTTAAAGAAGTAGAAAAATCCTGACGGGATGACAAAAATGGTTAAAATGCAGACAGAATAAGCCTCATAGCTC
>NZ_JAYGGY010000121.1:0-20978 GCF_034931625.1 Anabaena cylindrica UHCC 0172
CTACGTTACGGTCAGTATGACATAAGTCCAAGTTTGACCCGTTTGCAGTATATTACAGAAAATTTCTAAACAGCCCCACTGTTTTTGTTAAACAATATGGCTATAGTTTTAAAAATCAGCCTTAAATCGTAAACGAAAGTCCAATTTTTTTGATACTGTAAATCCAGGCGAATGACATCCTCAAAACTGCGTACTGTCGAGCGTCCGTTAACTTGCCATTCGCCAGTCATTCCTGGTTTGACATCAAAACGTTGCCACTCTGGTACTTCGTAGCGTTCTACTTCATCTGGGGTAGGTGGTCTGGTGCCGACTAAGCTCATTTCACCTTTGAGGACGTTCCAGAATTGTGGTAATTCATCTAGACTTGTGCGGCGCAAAAAGCGACCTACGCGAGTGATGCGGGGATCGTTATCATTTTTAAAGAAAGCGCCTTCTACTTGGTTTTTGACTTGATATTTCTTAGCTTCGGCATCCACGCACATAGAGCGGAATTTCCAAATAGCAAAACGCTTACCCATCCAACCGCAACGGATTTGACGGAAGAAAATCGGTCCGGGATCATTAATTTGAATAGCGATCGCAATGGGAATGAATAAAACTGCTGTAATCACTAAACCTGTCAATGATCCCACTATGTCAATCAGTCTTTTCATCCAAGAAGTAACAGAAGGATGAGTCTGAGGTAACGGATCTACTTTCCGATTAACGTCTTTCCGACTATCTCCAGGGTGACTAGATTCTATTGGTTTGTTGCTGTTCACAGACTCAATAGAAAATACCTGATCTAATCCTGTCAGATTCAGCACTGCCATCACTTGGGGGGTTACATTCCGAAGTACGAATGAGATCCCTTGTTCTTGGGCATATTTATAATTACTTACCAAAGCCCCTAAACCGCTACTATCCATAAAAATAGTATTTTGGAAGTCGAGGACAACTCGCTGGGGATGGGAATCAGCTTGCATTAAGTTTCGGCAGGTGTGCTTTAAGCTGACAGCCTCAAGCACACTCAAACGCATCGACATTTGCACGATTGCTGTGTCCTGAAGGTAAGTAACTGGGAAATCTGCCTCTGTGGGTTGGCTACTCATGAAGCTATGCACTTTAGTTGCCATCTAAATCTAATCTGCCAAACATAAATTTTGTCCTAGAAAATTAATTAACCTAATTTTGAAAAAGTAGGATTAAGGACAAGTGGCTAGTTTTTAGCGGAGAGCTTAGAAATCGCGTGCTAGAGTTCACAATAGAACAAGAAGCTAAAAACATACTTGCTGCTGTGACGACTAGGTGCGATTTCGCACTGCTATCTATCATCTCATGATTGCTAAAACTATAGTCAAACCTACCGCACGCCTGGTTGAAGTTTTCTCTGCTATTCAAGGGGAAGGACTGAATGTCGGGACACGTCAGATTTTTATTCGCTTTGGTCTTTGTGACTTGCGTTGTCACTTTTGCGATAGCGCCCAGACATGGGATGCACCTTCTGTATGCAAGATAGAGCGATCGCCTGGATTAAGAGACTTTGAAAGGCACTCTAATCCTGTTCCCTTGCCCATTTTGCTCCAATGGGTGGAAAGGCAAAACTTGCCTTCTTTACACGATAGCATCAGCTTAACGGGAGGCGAACCACTTCTTCATGCTCCTTTTTTGGCGCAATTTCTTCCGGAAGTGCGATCGCTCACTAATTTACCCATCTACTTGGAAACTGGAGGGCATAGACCAGAGCAATTAGCCATGATTCTCCCCTACCTTGACTCTGTGGGTATGGATTTAAAACTACCCAGTGTTAGTGGCGAAACTCATTGGACAGAACATGAAAAGTTTCTCCAACTCTGCTTTGATGCAAATTTAGAGGTTTTCGTGAAGATAATTATCTCTCAAAGGACAGATCCTGGCGAATTGAAACGTTCTGGTATGTTAATCGGGAGAGTACATCAGGATATCCCTATATTTCTGCAACCTGTTACACCTTTAGCGGATTCAGAACAATTTAATCAAATACCAGTTTTGGCACCTTCACCAGACCAAGTTTTAGAATGGCAAGCTTTGATGAAGCAGTTTGTTAAACAAGTGCGGGTGATCCCTCAAACTCACAAAATGCTGAAGCAGATGTAGGTAGGGGGCAGGGGGCAGGGGGCAGGGGGCAGGGGGCAGGGGGCAGGGAGAGAAAATTCTTACTCAATACTCGGTACTCAATACTCGGTACTCAATACTCGGTACTCGGTACTCGGTACTCAATACTTGGTCTTACATTCGACCTTCATCCATAGTTTTAGATTTGGTTTTGGCTTTGTTGGCGCTGCGTTTGAGGGCGGAAAGTCTGGCTTCGTAGCGAGAACGCTGGCGCTTGTTGGGAGTGTTTTCAACTAAAGTTTTTAAGGCGCTACCTAAACTTTTGTAGGCGTTGGGGAGACTATAACCAAAGCGAGTTGCTAGTGCGATCGCTTTCTCGTCTGCATCAAGTATTTCTTTAATTTGCTTGTCCCCGTTATTTTTTTGATATAGTCGCCAACCGGATACGCCACACAGCGCCAAAGCTAACACCAGCAGCAATCCATCCTGCACCCATAATTCACCGACAGCACCACCTAAACCAATTGCCAATGCTGCCATTTCCCAACCATCTTTGGGAATTGTGTCATTTTGAACACGAGCAACTTCGTGCCAGAACAGCAGATTACGCTGATCCATTGCTAGAGCATCCCATTTCACCAAGTCAATTTGAATTTCTACCTGGTCTTTCCCAATTTCTTCGCAACGAACCAGGGGTGGATTGACCTCAGTTGTGCCTTCAACCGTTACCCAACTTTGAAGTTCTGGTGGTAGTAAGCTTTTCAAGCGCCGGAGTTCACTCATTTCCGCTTTGGCAGAGGAAGTTGTATAGGATGTCATAAAAATCCAACCTTAAAAATTTCAGTATTATAGTGAGGGTATCACTTTGGAGTATAGCTATTATCAGCGATAATCCGCCTCACTCATTTGGAAAACTGCCTCGCTTTTTTCGAGCTGCCATGGCCTTTTCCAGCAAATCTAGTAGTCCTGGGGCTTCTTCCTGAATACTAAGTAACAGTCTTTCTCCAAGTTCTATATTACCAGGATCTTCACCGGTTGCCATCACCTGTTGGAGTCGGGGTAAGGCGATATTATCCACAACCTGAATTAATCCACTGAGACAACGGTTAAATTGTCTTTCTGTCAGAATTGAGTCTTCTAGGGGAAACTCAATCATGGCACGGATTTCGCCATCGGATGGATCATATTCCCATTGCAGCATTTTGGTTTCCCAAGAAATGGCCAGCATTGTCTGGAGAATAGATGCTTTGTGAGGATGCTCTTTCACTCCCGCTAGAACTTGAGGCGCAAAGACTCGGAAAAATTTTCCTTCCTCATCTAACTGAACAACAATCAGAAAGTCTTCTAAGTTATCAGCTTCTACACCTGTAATAATTCTGTCTTCATCATCATCACAACGGTATTCCCAGCCAAGATTGTCTAAATAATTGGCTATCTGTTTCAGATTAGCTCCCATAAAAGCCTCATAAGGAACGGTGGAGCGGCTGTTACCAGACCTAGTTTAACCTGCTATGGTTCTTGATTTAGATTGGTGCAGCTTCTTTTTTTTGATAGTGTAGAATTTATCCAGATTCCACAAAAAGAGCTAAAAAAGTGAAAATGAGTACCGAAATTCTGGTAAGCTCATGTTTGAGTTTGGTTGATTAATAATTGTGCATTTACCAATCTCAATAGCTAAAATATATCACTTTATCTGCTCATTATTTTTATTCAATACAATAAATTCTCTATTTTTATCTTCATATCTTGACAGGATTTATTGATATTAAAAGATATGAATGATTGGATAAAATGTTGATTTTATATTTCTAATATCTAAGTTATTGGCGGTACAAAACAATAGCAAATCATAAAAACTTAGTGTGAACAAATATTATAAATATAATTATGTTTTACTAATATAAAAATGATTATTTGTACTAACATGAGAATAATTTATATGTTATGTCTCAATTCATTCAACTTGAATATCTGGGAAATTTATGCGTAAATCGGCTTTCATAATAGCGATCGCTCCTTTTTTAATTTTCGCCATCAGTGCTTGTGGTGGTGAGTCAGGCACAACAGGCAATACAGCCAATAATTCGGGAACGCAGGTGACTCGCAATACTGGAAATACAGTTAAAAGCCGTGGAAAACTGATTTGCGGTGTTAGTGGTGAATTACCAGGATTTAGTTTTGTGGGAACTGATGGTAAATATAGCGGTATTGACGTAGATATTTGTCGTGCTGTGGCCGCTGCTTTATTTGATAATCCAGATGCGGTAGAATTTCGCAACCTAAATGCTAAAGAACGATTTACAGCCTTGCAAACTGGAGAAATAGATGTCCTCAGCCGCAATACTAGCTGGACACTCAGCCGTGATACTTCCGTTGGCTTGGATTTTGCACCCGTAGTATTTTACGATGGTCAAGGAATCATGGTTCGCAAAAATAGCGGGATCAAGTCCCTAGCAGACCTGAAAAACAAAGCAATTTGCTCTCAAACTGGTACAACTACCGAACAGAATTTAGCTGACCAAATGCGGAAACTGGGTGTTAGCTACAAACCTGTTGTTTTTGAAGACGTTAATATTACCTTTGCTACTTATGCTGAAGGACGCTGTGACGGTGTGACGGCTGATCGTTCGGCTTTGGTTTCTCGACGCACAACTTTACCCAAACCGGAAGATAATGTCATTCTCAATGAATTGCTTTCCTCCGAACCTCTCGCACCAGCAGTTGCTAAAGGTGATACTCAATGGAATGATGTAGTTAAATGGGTAGTTTATTCCCTAATTAAAGCCGAAGAATTGGGGATTAATTCTCAGAATGTAGCTCAATTTGCTACCAGTAATGATCCAGAAATCAAGCGTTTTTTGGGAACAGAAGGCAACTTGGGTGAAGGACTTGGCTTGACAAATGACTTTGCAGCCAAGATAGTCAAGCACGTCGGTAACTACGGTGAAATTTACGATCGCAATCTGGGTACACAAACAAAGCTTAATCTCCCCCGTGGTCAAAATCAACTCTGGACAAAAGGCGGTTTACTCTATTCTCCCCCGTTTCGGTAATCGGGACTGGAGGCTGGGGGCAGGAGGCAGGGGGCAGGAGGCAGGGGGCAGGGGGCAGGGTGCAGGGGGAAAGAGGTGACTAATTAATGACTAATTCTAAACCACCGATATGGCGTGATTATCGCTTTTGGCAAATTGTAGCGCAATGTATAGCTGTGATTTTAGCGATCGCAATAGTTGCTATTTTAGGGATGAATCTCAACCGGAATTTACAGCAATTAGGCATTAAATTCGGTTTTGATTTTCTTCAGCAACAAGCCTCTTTTGATATTGGCGAAACTCCCCTTAGTTATAAACCTACTGATACCTACACTCGTGCTTTATGGATAGGTTTAATCAACTCCTTGCGGGTAGCGGTGGTGGGGATTTTGCTGACAACAATTGTAGGGATAACAGCGGGAATCGCTCGTTTATCTGATAATTGGTTAGTGCGAAATATCAGTCAAGTTTATGTAGAAATTTTTCGGAATACGCCATTATTACTGCAATTGCTATTTTGGTACTTTGCTGTTTTCCTTGGTTTTCCTAAAGCAGAAAATAAATTTTCGGTCTGGGGGTTAATTTACCTGAGTCAAAATGGGGTAGAACTTCCTGGATTGAGTTTTTCTCCAGAATTTTCAACTTTGCTGCTGGGATTAACGTTTTACACAGGTGCGTTTATCGCCGAAATTGTCAGAGGTGGGATTCAATCAGTAGCTAAGGGACAATGGGAAGCAGGACGATCTTTAGGACTCAAACCCGGTTTAATCATGCGGTTGGTGGTTATTCCCCAAGCCTTACGGGTCATAATTCCCCCACTTACCAGTCAGTATTTGAATTTAACAAAAAATTCTAGTTTAGCGATCGCAATTGGCTATCCCGATGTTTATTTTGTTGCTTCTACCACATTTAACCAAACCGGCAAAGCCGTAGAAGTGATGTTATTAATTATGCTCACCTATCTCACCCTCAGCTTAATCATCTCCTTCATGATGAATTTGTTAAATCGTTCCGTACAAATCAAAGAAAGATAAAGAAGTGATTTTTCCAATGAATCAACTTACTTGGTTACGCAAAAATTTATTTAGTAATTGGTATAACAGCTTATTAACAATTTTCTGTTCAATATTTATATTTCGGGTAATTCAAGGATTCTTATTTTGGGCATTTACTCAAGCACAATGGCAAGTAATTCAAGTTAACTTACCTTTATTCTTAGTTGGTAGATTTCCTCAAAGTTTATATTGGCGAATTTGGATAGTTCTAGGAATTATTATAACTTTAAGCAGCATAACCTGGAGTGTATTTACTAAAAAGCAAAATATCATAAAACGCAAATTTTCTCAATTTATTATCCCTTCCCTTGCACCAACATGGTTATTATCTTTTCTCCTAATTATCTGGCTAATAGGAGGAGGTTTAGGCTTGCAATCTGTATCTACAAATTTGTGGAACGGATTGCTACTTACCCTATTAATGGCAGTAATTAGTATTGTCCTTTCCTTTCCTCTGGGAGTTTTATTAGCATTAGGACGTACAAGTAAATTATTTATAATTCGTTGGTTTTCTATTCTCTATATTGAAATAGTCAGAGGATTACCACTCATAGGAATTTTGTTTATTGCTCAAGTCATGTTACCCTTATTTTTACCAAATGATTTACGTTTAGATCGTTTAGTTAGAGGCATTGCTGGACTTGTGCTATTTAGTGCTGCTTACATGGCAGAAAATGTGCGTGGTGGACTGCAATCAATACCCAAAGGACAAGCTGAAGCAGCAAAAGCACTAGGATTTAATACACCTTTAGTATTAATATTAATTGTTTTACCTCAAGCCTTACGTGCTGTTATTCCCGCAATTGTCGGACAGTTTATTGGCTTATTTAAAGATACTTCACTTTTATCTTTAGTGGGATTAGTAGAACTAACAGGAATTGCTCGTTCTATTTTGGCACAACCGCAGTTTTTGGGGAGATATGCTGAAGTATATATATTTATTGGTGTGATTTATTGGGTGTTTTGCTACTCAATGTCTTTGGCTTCTCGACGGCTAGAAAAACAGTTAAATAATTCGTAATATTTCCTTTGGAAACGCTGCGCGAACGTAATTTAAAAAAACTTATTAAGTTGAGGTTGAAATTCATGGAAGAACAAACACCGATTATTATTGCTGAAGATGTTCACAAATGGTATGGTAAATTCCACGTTCTTCAAGGAGTAAGCTTAACAATCAATCGGGGGGAAGTTGTTGTTTTAATGGGACCTTCTGGTTCAGGAAAATCAACTTTTATCCGTACATTTAATGCCTTAGAAGAATATCAACAGGGAAATATTAGTATTGATGGAATTACTCTCAGCCGTGATTTACGAAATATTGAAAAAATTCGTAAGGAAACGGGAATGGTATTTCAGCAGTTTAATTTATTTCCCCATTTAACAGTTTTAAAAAATATCACTTTAGCACCAATTTGGGTACGTAAATTACCAAAAGCTCAAGCTGAAGAATTAGCAATGCAACTTTTAGAAAGGGTAGGAATTTTAGAACAAGCAAATAAATATCCAGGACAGTTATCTGGTGGACAACAACAACGAGTAGCCATAGCGCGTGCATTAGCTATGCAACCTAAAATCATGTTATTTGATGAACCAACTTCAGCATTAGATCCAGAAATGGTGCGTGAAGTTTTAGATGTGATGAGAAATCTTGCTAGTGAGGGAATGACAATGGTGGTAGTGACTCACGAAGTTGGATTTGCGCGGGAAGTTGCAGATAGAGTCATTCTTATGGATAGTGGTTCTTTGGTAGAAGCAGCGACTCCTGATACCTTTTTTACTGCACCTAAAGAAGAAAGAACACGGAAGTTTTTATCACAAATTCTTTAGGTAATTGTGGGGTGTGTCAAATTCGTAAACGATAACCCATGCCTCTAAGGGACTTCCAAGAAATAAATTACCCAAAAAAACGTAGACCGAAGGGCTTGCCGAAGGCTACCACAGAGGCACAGAGGACACGGAGAAATGAGTGTTTGAGAGATTTTTTCGTTCTGTATGGCTATAGCTTGCGTGACGACGTAGGAGTCATACGCTCCCGTCAGGGATACAGAATGACATTGGGCATTTCTTTTTGTGGAGTTCTATAACTGTCTCAATAATGCCAGGATAGCAACGATTTAGATAAAATCTCACTTCTCTCTATTCTTGATTTCATAAGCATTCTGACTCCTGAATTCTTACCAATGAATGATACTATTTCCATCTTTTCCTTTTTCTCCGGTTCCGGCTTTCTCGATTTAGGCTTTGAAGCCACGGGTTATAAAATCGCTTATGTCAACGAAATATTCCCTCCCTTCATGTCCGCATATCGCTATGTACGAGAAATGCTGAAACTTCCATCACCTGAATATGGATATCATCAAGGTGAAACCGCAGACGTAAGTAAATTAACAGCAGGAATACAAGCACAATGGCTAAATGAATCAGTCAAAGATTCCCGCAAATCAAATAATATAATTGGCTTTATCGGTGGTCCACCTTGTCCTGATTTTTCTATTGGTGGAAAAAATAAAGGACATTTAGGAGATAATGGTAAACTCTCATCTGCTTATATTGAATTGATTTGTCGAAATTTACCCAATTTCTTTTTATTTGAAAATGTTAAAGGTTTATGGAAAACAAGCAAGCATCGTCTATTTTATGAATCTTTGAAAATCAAATTACAACAAGCAGGTTATATATTAACAGAACGGTTAATTAATTCTATTGAGTATGGTGTACCTCAAGATAGAGACAGAATTATTTTAATTGGATTTAAAAATACTTTTCTCAAAGATATGAGAATTGCAGATGATTTTACTTTTCCTTGGGAAAAATATATTTTATATCCAAAATCAAAAGTTTTTGCTTATGCTTGGAATAAGTGCGAACCATTTCAAGAAAATTCTATAATTCGTTGTCCTGATAACATTCTTGAAGAATTAACTGTTGAATATTGGTTTAGAAAGAATGATGTCCTGGATCATCCCAACGCAAAACATTATTTTCAACCAAGAGCCGGTATAACTAAATTTGCGACTATTGATGAGGGAGATAATTCTAAAAAATCATTTAAACGTTTGCATAGATGGCGTTATTCTCCTACGGCTTGCTATGGTAATAATGAAGTACATTTACATCCTTATAAAATCAGACGTATTTCTGTTGCGGAAGCTTTAGCTATACAATCTTTACCTGCTAATTTTTCACTTCCAGAAAATATGTCACTTACGAATATGTTTAAAACTGTTGGTAATGGTGTGCCGTACTTAGCAGCACAAGTATTAGCGCAAAGCATTCTGGATTTTTTACAAGAAAAAAAATCATTCATAAAGAACAATACCAAGGATAGTTTATGTGATACGTAAGTAGGGCTTGCGGAAAAAATCTTTCGTTAGGGCTAAGTGGTAAGTTTGACCCTTTTTTCTAATTTCTGTGTGAGAAATTCCTAAAAATCCTCATCATCAATAAAAAACTCCGCTTCCTCATCAACCCTAGATTTCGACGCACCCAACGCCCAAAAAGGCTGTAAAACCGCCACACCAAGCAAACCTACAGCAACAGAAAAAGCTAACACCAACCCAAAAGGAATTTGTATAGATTGAAAAACCAAAAACCGTAAAGATACAGGTGTGGCATTCTGCACTGAAATAAGTGCGATCGCAATTACCCAAACAGCTATAACTACAGAAATAAATAAATTCGCAAGACTTTTCATAATTTAAAAAATAGTTCCCCTCCCGCAAACAGGAGGGGTTAGGGGTGGGTTTTTATCCTAACTTAGCAATTTCACTCTCCATAAATTGAGCAATCTGACTAAGTTTTTCTGGCGAGTTAGTTTCCATATACACTCTCACCAGAGGTTCTGTACCAGAAGGACGCAGCAATACCCAGCTACCTTCCTCTAAATACAATTTAACGCCATCCTTACGTCCGACTTCCTTCACCTTGATTCCTGCCACTACTGAAGGCGGATTTTTGGTGTAAGCATTAATTACAGCAGTTTTGTGAGACTCAGTTAGGTGTAAATCCAAACGATTGTTATACAGCGGTCCATCAGCTTCTGCGATCGCTTCCTGAACCAACTGACTCAGAGGCTTACCCTCATAAGCAATCGCCTCAGCCACCAGCATATCGGCAAGAACGCCATCCTTTTCAGGAATATGACCAATGATACTCAAACCACCTGACTCTTCCCCACCAATCAAAACAGCGGTTTCCCGCATCTTCTCACCGATGTATTTAAAACCCACCGCAGTTTCATAAATTTGCAACCCATGTTTAGCCGCAAAATTATCTAATAAGTGAGTAGTTGCCACTGTCCGCACAATCGCCCCAGTTTTACCCTTGTTTTTGATCAAATGCCTTGCTAGAAGCAACAGCACTGTATTGGGAGTGAGAACATTACCCAGTTCATCAACAATACCAAAGCGATCGCTATCGCCATCTGTCGCCAGACCTAAATCCGCCTTATCAGCACGGACAGCATCCACCAACTCAACTAATTGATCTCCCTTGGGTTCGGGCATACCGCCACCAAAAAGCACATCCCGCCAATCGTGGAAACTTTCTAGCTGGCAACCGCATTGTTGTAAAACTTCATCTAAATAACCGCGAGAAGTAGAATAAAGGGCATCATATTTGACCTTTAAATTCGCGCTTTTGATTTTTTCTACATCCAGTAAAGTGTAGATAAAATTCAAATAATCAGGCTTCGGATCAAAAGTAGAAATTGAACCTGATGGATTACTTCCGGGCAACTCATCCGATGCGCTTTCTATATTTGCCACAATAGTATCAGTAATTTCTGGAGTGGCAGGCCCTGCATAATCAGGGATATATTTAATCCCACAATAAGGTGCAGGATTATGACTAGCAGTAAACATTAAAGCCCCTGCGGAATTTAGGTGACGCGCGTTGTAGGCAATTACAGGAGTCGGACAATCCCGATTAGTAATTCTCACATTCCACCCTAAATCAGCCAGAACTGCGGCAGATGTCCGGGCAAACTCGTCAGCTAAAAACCGCGTATCGTAGGCGATTAAAACTGGTCTGTCTTTACTGTAGGCAGTTTCCAGATAACTAGCTATTGCCCTAGTTACTTTCCGCACATTGGGAAAAGTAAAATCATCAGCAATAATCCCTCGCCAACCATCAGTACCAAATTTTATCTTGCTGGAATTGCTACTGTTGCTCATTTTGCTACTCTCTCCCCTGCATCATCTTTACTATTAGGAAGCATCCCGCAAAGCGTGTGTAGCCGCAAGTATCCTCCACCGTATTTTCTCTCACTCTACCTGAGCAATGTCAACCCCCGATAGACCTTTTGCCAGTTATCATCTTTGGTCTTTAGTTGTCCCAGCTACAGGGCAAGAACGTTGCCATTGCCAAATGAAGCGAGGATTTATTAAAGCGCGACAACATGAACCACAAGTAAAAGCTTTATTAGCCCAAGCTACACCACCCCAGCGGATTGGCATACTGGCCCAAAAAGGTGTTTATGAGTTTCATCATCATCGGCATTTGTTAACTCAGTCTGATGGTGTAGAAAAAGTTGCCCAGTTACTGAAATTAAGTAACTTCACTTGTCAAGTTAAGCAGAGGGTACTACAAATTTTACGAAAATATCACAAATCGCCCTTGTTGTTGGGTAAACGGATTATCCAATTAACCCCCGGTGATGAAGGATTTCCTAAACCAATTGTCATTGCACAAGAAAACTATTGTTTTCGTTTATATGCAGCAATGGATTGTGTGTTTATTGATTCTGATAGCACTTTACACATTTTAGATTTCAAAACTGGTAAATCTGCCTTTGATAAACGACAAGCATTAGTTTATTTATTAGCAGCCCGCTATCTTTACCCTGGGAAACCGGCTGTCGCTTCATTTTATAATTTGGAAGTTTGTCAAAAATCTGAGTTAATTACTATTAATAATCACGAATTAGCATCCCTTGAATTTGAGTTGTCTAATATAGCTAAACAACATCAGCTAGATTTACAAAAATATCAATCAAGAAACAATAATTTTAGTAAAATATTTCCACCAAATCCCGGCTATCACTGCCGATTTTGTCCATTTAACTCAATTTGTGAATTTGCTGATTTTAAGGATGGTGAATCTCATTCAATGCCAATTACTAAGAATCGCACCTAAAATTGGCTAAACTTCGATTTTATCATTAGCAAAACTGCTTAAAAAATGATAAATCAATATCACCAAAATTAATACTCATAGCAATATTTAATTGTTCTAATGTTCTGACTAACCAAACAATACTATCAGTAGTAGCAGATTCATAGTGGTTGAACAAAATTGCAAATCTTTTTTCTAAATATGGTTTGACTTTATGACAGATTAATACAATTTTTAACAACAACCCAATCGTTATTAATGAACCTTGATTACTAATCAAATCCAAAAATGTTGAGTGTTGGGGTGATGCTTGGCTGTTGACAACTAAGAAATTTAGTAGTTGACTACAAGTTCTCACCAACAAGAAATCATTAAGTTTCTGGTAATCTGCTTGGGGTAGTGTATTTTGTAAATGGCTATATAATCGCTGACTAAATTGATTTTTGCCATATTGGCCATCAACAGAAGATATCAGATATTCATATAAATCATCTTTGAAATCATGAAATTTGGCAGTTTGACTACTGTGTTTTAAGAAATTTTGCGCTCCTTCTTGATAAGTATGGCCATTGTCGGCATTACCAATAAATTGTTTGAGAGTGCTGTAAAGATCGCGATCGCTTAATAAAGTAGGATTATTAATATGGCGCAATATCCGATTAGCTTCAGATGGAGAAACTTTGCTTAAAATTTTAACTCGGCGTACTTTATAAGTTACGTATTGTGATAGGTCAATTTCAAATTTTCTCTGTACCTTTGTCTGAAAATGTCTAACTGTTTCTTGTTGTTCAAAAGTAGAGTCTTCACTAATTAAACAATGTTCATATAAATAAGGATAGCGACTAATCAAATTCATCAAAGGCTGATTATCTTGACTTTGATTTAATTTAGGAGTTTGACTCACTATTTGACTAAATCGTCGCAAGATCAAATACTGCTCACTGTCAGAGAAAATATGCACTAGCTCACGCAAGCGTCTAATTTCTCTTACACGGAAGCTATTTATGCCTAATCTATTAGATGGAGTTTCAAATAAGTTGATTAACTCAGCAATAGCATGATGCAATCCCAATTGCATATACCAGCGGTTGATTAAAATGTGGCAACAACGGTTTAGAAAGAATTTAAAATCTTCTGTTGCGTTCTTACACGATGTGATTTTATCTAAAATCGTGATAATTTCAGGCTCAGGATAATTAGCCCGTTCAATAAATAAACAGCGAAAACGCTCAATCATTTGGGCAGGAGATTCCATTTGCACCAAATGAAGAAAATGTTGATATATCAACTGTTCTTCTTGAAAACAGTGATGATAATTGTGTAGGTATTCTAGCCTACTACCGTGTATTTTGCCTGAGGGTGTTTGTTCCACAGTTTTTTCAGATTCAGAACTAATGCAATTATTCACCTGTTATTACCGTTTACAAACTGACTTATATGTTATTTCTCATATTTAAAGTTGGGGATGTCAACCGCAGAAATTCGGATTTTCAAATGCTTTAACTATTTTCAATTCCATATTTCTATTGAAAATTGACATATTAACAGCTTACTACCTATTCCGAAAAATTACTGAGCTTTTTATTAAAGTGAACATGAATCTTCGCGGTACAAGGGTAAATTTTTGATTAAGCTAGGCAAGAAACTTGCAGCAAAGGGCTAATTTTGGGTAAATGCATCAAAAAAATGCTCCTACCTAATACCCCATTACTAACTACAAGTTCCCAAGTCCTAATTTCCGAACTAGAAAGGCGGTAATTCTTTAAGAATTGTAAACCGAATATGGTTAATAGCCAAATCGCCAATGGATGTCTCTTCTTTTGTTAACCGCTGACCGTTACTGGTCAAAGTTTCAAAAGAAACACCTTTGCCAATTTCAATATGATACCAACATAATCCCATAAAAAAGCGTGTAGGATAAGGGCCATCTTCGCCTATATCATCAGGATTGGATTCCATTGGTACCCAACCAAAATTAGGGATGTAGAATTCTAGCCAGACATGATTAAAATCTGGTTGCAGAGGGACTCCCTGTTGTTCACCATAAGGGGGGCATTTATACCTACCTACAGTTCGGCAGGGAACGCCATTCAAACGGCACAAAGCTAATAGTACACCTACATATTCGCCACAGGAACCAATACCTCGGTCTAAAACTATATCTGGCGTGTCGATGTGGGGTTTAATGCCGTAGGATAACTCATCATATACATAGTTACGGATATTATACATTTTCCGTAAAATATTAGTTTCTGAACCGACTGCTTCACGGGCTGCACGGCGAACAATAGCCGTATCCATTGCTAAATCATCATCATCCACCAAATAGCGACTTTGTAATTCTGATGTCGGTTCAGTTACGTCTTCTACATCTCTCGGTGTGATGCGATACTTGATTCCTCGAACTTCCAAAAGTGCTTTCCAGCCAAATATGTGCCGTTCACCTGGGGTAAGGGAATCAAACTTAAATACTGCTACCCGTTGTCCATCAATAATTTCTTCTGTGAAGGGTAAACCAACTGGTTCAACTTGCTTGACTTTTTGACGTTCAGTTACTGATGGTAGGGCAATACGCCATTCTACATTGGGTAAATAAATCTCATCTAGGGGAGAAATTTCTTCCACGTAGGACATTTCTATGAGATAACCGTTGGAAAGGGCGTAACGCTTATTTGCTTCGTAATGATAATAGAGGGGATGAATGAAGGTAATATCCCGGTAGGTTAGTTCGTGATTAGGTTCGGCGTTGGGGTTATCCCGAATATAAGGCTCTTCATCGGCATAAGCGATGTAAATATTTTCCTGATTTGTATCTAAATTTTTATGAACTGCTATGCCTGTAGGAGATGGAAAGGGAGTGAGAACGCTGAATTGAATTTCTCCAGTTGCCCTATCTATAAAGTAAACTGTTTGTTCTGTGCGATCGCAAACCCAGAGAGTTTCCTGAGTAACTGCCAAATTTTCTATACCGACACCAGGGGCATAAAATCTGGTAATTTCTTTGCGTGTGTCGAGGTCAAAAACCAAAATATAGCCGAGTCGATGACAGCTGACATAGACTGTTGACTCCCACACAGCAACACCGTCAGCAGAATAAGGTAACGTGACAAAATGCTCCAGACCCAAAGAAGAGAGTTTACACAAATAAACACTATTACCACGGCTGACCCATAGTGTATCTTCCCACACCGCTAAACCAGTGACTTCGGTAAATTCCTTGACCTGGTGGGGATTAATGATTGTGCTGTTATCGGAGTTAGGGTCAATCTCCAGTAGATGCCCTTTAATTGTGTCGATAGCAATAAGTCTATCTTTGATGAAAGCAATACCATATAGGCTGGCAGCAGTAAGCGGTCGGATTATTCTTTGTCCAAACATCTGGCTAACAGTAAAACTAGGGAGTGCAGAACTCATATTATTAGTCATTAGTTATTGGTCATTAGTCAGAAGAGGAAGTTCAGGAGTTCAGGAGTATGGCTATAGCTTGTGTGACGAAGTAGGAGTCATCTGTCACGTTATCAGTTATCAGTAGTAAAGAAGAATATCTCCCCTGGTCGCCAGTCCCCAGTTCCCATTCCCCAGTCCCAAAGTAACTTTAGTTGATGGTTTTCCTGCCATCACTCAATTATGATCGAATTTTGTAACCATTTCCTGTGACCTACACGATGTCTGCTCATTCTTTACCTGAAAGTGCCGCAGTTTGGCATAGTTTGGAGGTTGATAAAGCTTTAGACCTGCTTGATAGTAACGCAGACCGTGGCTTAACACCTCAAGAAGTTGAACAACGTTTGCAAAAATACGGCACCAATGAACTAGAAGAACATGGTGGCCGTAGCCCTTGGTCAATTCTCCTAGATCAGTTCACTAACATTATGTTATTGATGCTGATTGGTGTAGCTCTCATTTCTGGTTTTTTAGATTTTCTGGCTTTGCAACAAGGAACATTAAAAGATGGTGAAGTTCCATTCAAAGACACAATTGCGATTATGGCGATTGTTGTCCTCAATGGTATTTTGGGCTATGTGCAAGAAAGTCGGGCTGAAAAAGCCTTAGCAGCCTTGAAAAAACTATCCTCTCCCTTAGTCCGCATTCTCCGTAACGGTAAACTGGCAGAAATAGCAGGGAAAGAATTAGTACCTGGGGATGTGATGCTTCTGGAAGCAGGCGTGCAAATAGCTGCTGATGGCCGCTTGATAGAACAGTCTAATTTGCAAGTGCGGGAATCGGCACTGACAGGTGAAGCCCAAGCTGTAAATAAGCAGGCAATTCTCACATTACCAGAAGATACGGCTTTAGGCGATCGCATTAATTTGGTTTTTCAAGGCACAGAAGTCCTGCAAGGACGTGCGAAGGTGCTTGTTACCAATATCGGCATGACAACGGAATTAGGCAAAATTGCCGCCATGTTGCAGTCGGTCGAAAGTGAACCTACACCCCTACAGCGACGCATGACTCAATTGGGTAATGTGTTGGTGACAGGTTCTTTGATCCTCGTGGCAATTGTCGTAGTCGGTGGACTGATTAAAGATTGGGGTTTTAAAAATTTACAAGACCTGCTAGAAGTTTCCTTGAGTATGGCGGTGGCTGTAGTTCCTGAAGGTTTACCAGCCGTAATTACTGTGACTTTAGCCCTAGGAACTCAGCGCATGGTGCGCCACCATGCCTTGATTCGCAAACTCCCAGCAGTGGAAACATTAGGTTCTGTAACTACCATTTGTTCCGATAAAACCGGGACTTTGACTCAAAACAAAATGGTGGTGCAGTCAGTTTATACCAATCAAAAAACTTTCCGGGTGACGGGAGAAGGTTATGCTCCCACAGGAGATTTTCAATTAGATGGACAAAACATTGATCTAGATGAAAATCCAGAAATATCCGCTTTGCTAGTTGCTTGTGCTGTCTGTAATGACTCGGTGCTGCAAAAAGAAGCCGGCGAATGGGCAATTTTGGGCGACCCCACAGAAGGCGCTTTGGTGACATTGGCAGGAAAAGCTGATATTGAAAAAGACCAGTGGCAAAGTAAATTACCTCGTGTGTCCGAGTTTCCCTTTTCTTCTGAACGGAAACGCATGAGTGTAATTTGTCAAGTGGAAGCCGTTGCCACAGGGGAACCGACGATGAATGGGGTTGACCCAGTCATTGCCGGATTTTTAGAATCTGAACAATATTTAATGTTTACCAAAGGTTCACCAGAATTAACCTTGGCACGTTGTCATCAGATTTATTTAGGCGATCATCGCTCAATCCTTCTTGACGAAGAACGACGCACTCAAATTCTGGCAGCAAATGACAAAATGGCCAGCCAAGGTTTACGAGTGTTAGGTTTTGCTTATAAACCTCTGGCAGAAGTGCCTCCAGAAGCCTCAGAAGACACATCTGAAAACGATTTGGTGTGGTTGGGCTTAGTGGGAATGTTAGACGCGCCACGCCCGGAAGTCAGGGCATCTGTGGCAGAGTGTCGGCAAGCTGGGATTCGCCCCATTATGATTACTGGCGATCATCAATTAACAGCACGAGCGATCGCAATAGATTTAGGAATAGCTGATGCTGATGCTAGAGTTATCACTGGTCAAGAATTGCAACGCATGACTGACCAAGAACTAGAAGCACAAGTTGATTTAGTGAGTATTTACGCCAGAGTTTCCCCAGAACACAAACTGAGAATCGTCCAAGCACTGCAACGTCGTGGTCGATTTGTGGCTATGACAGGAGATGGTGTCAATGATGCCCCCGCCCTCAAACAAGCCGATATCGGCATCGCTATGGGCATCACAGGCACAGATGTGAGCAAAGAAGCCAGCGATATGGTATTACTAGATGATAACTTTGCCACCATAGTTGCAGCTACCAAAGAAGGTAGAGTTGTTTACACCAATATTCGCCGTTTTATTAAATACATTTTGGGTAGTAATATTGGCGAGGTTCTCACCATTGCGGCTTCACCTTTAATGGGCTTAGGAGGTGTGCCTCTGACTCCGTTGCAAATTCTCTGGATGAACTTAGTCACGGATGGTTTGCCAGCTTTAGCATTAGCTGTAGAACCCCCAGAACCAGATGTCATGCAACGCCCTCCTTTTAGCCCCCGTGAAAGTATTTTCGCTAGAGGGTTAGGTGCTTACATGATTCGCATTGGGATTGTGTTTGCGATCATTTCTATTGCCTTGATGTCGTGGGCTTATAATCACACCCATGCAACAGGGTATCAGGGCAATCCTGAAACTTGGAAAACAATGGTCTTTACTACTTTGTGTATTGCCCAAATGGGTCATGCGATCGCAATTCGTTCTAACAACCAACTCACAATTGAAATGAATCCCTTTTCTAATCTCTTTGTCCTGGGATCTGTGATTGTGACAACGATTTTGCAGTTGATGTTAGTTTACGTCCCACCCCTGCGAGATTTCTTTGGTACTCATGAATTAAGTCTTGGGGAACTGGCAATTTGTATCGGTTTTAGCTCCTTAATGTTTGTCTGGATTGAAGGAGAAAAACTCTTCTTCCGCTTTATGGGCAAAAAGACTGTTTGAAGAGGTCTTGGGGAAGATGAAGAGGAACATTTATCTTTCCCCTGCCCCCCTGCCCCTTGCTCCCTGCCTCCAATTTATGTACCTCAAAACACTACACCTCCGACATTTTCGCAATTATCAAGACCAAAAAGTTGAGTTTAATGCTGCTAAAACAATTTTGGTAGGTAATAATGCTCAAGGAAAATCAAATTTGTTGGAGGCAGTGGAGTTGTTAGCCACATTGCGATCGCATCGGATGGCACGCGATCGTGATTTAATTAGAGATGGGGAAGCTATAGCCCAAATCAACGCCACCCTAGAAAGAGCCGCAGGTATCAGTGAACTAACCCTCACACTCCGCCGTCATGCTCGTCGCAGTGTCGCTATTAATGGCGAAATATTCCGCAGGCAAATGGACTTTCTTGGTGTTATCAATGCAGTTGAGTTTTCCAGCTTAGATTTAGAACTAGTCCGCGGTAGCCCCGAAAGCCGCCGTAATTGGTTAGATACACTCTTAATTCAACTTGAACCAGTTTATGCTCACATTTTGCAGCAATATAATCAGGTCTTACGTCAACGCAATGCTTTTTTAAAACGTCATATTGACAAGCCTGTTAAATCGCTACAATCAGAATTAGCAATCTGGGATGCACAATTAGTTACCACCGGAACAAGGGTAATTATCAGAAGGGAGAGAGCTATCCAAAAATTAGCACCCATAGCCGCCGCATGGCATACTAGTATTAGCGGAAGTACAGAATTTTTGCAAATCAACTACACACCTAATGTCCCTCTCTCAAACAATCACGCCGAAGCAGTCCAACAAGCTTTTTTAGCTAAAATTCAACAGCGTTCTGTGGCTGAATCGCACCGAGGTACTACTTTGGTCGGACCCCACCGAGATGAAGTAGAATTAATTATTAACCAAACACCCGCTCGCCAATATGGCTCCCAAGGCCAGCAAAGGACACTGGTTCTGGCTTTAAAATTAGCAGAATTACAATTAATCGAAGAAGTCGTCCAAGAGCCTCCTTTACTTTTACTAGATGATGTCTTAGCAGAATTAGACCCATCGCGCCAAAATCAACTGCTTGATGCCATTCAAGACCGTTTTCAAACCTTAATTACTACTACTCATTTGGGTTCTTTTGACTCTCAGTGGTTAAAATATTCGCAAATTCTCTTTGTGCAAGCAGGAGAGATAACTGAGTCGACTTAAATATTTATAGTAATTTATACTCATCCATTAGTAAAACCATTTTAGAGAAGATTTTTATCATTTATTGATATCTTCACCACCCTGTTCGTTCCTATAGATAAAGGATTTGAGGTTTTTCGTAAGGATTCAGGATACAGAATATTTGATATGGCAGGGAACAGAAGAGAAAAATATTCTTCCTTCTTCTTCCTCCTTCTTCTTCCTCCTTCTTCTTCCTCCTTCCTTCTTCTTCCTCCTGACTCCTGACTCCTGACTCCTAACTCCTGACTCCTGACTCCTGACTCCTGACTCCTGACTCCTGACTCCTGAATTCTTACGGTTTTTCTCTCTCTATTTTTGGTAATTGTATTCTTAAATTATCCGGTAACTAGTTTAGATATGAATCACAGAAATTATATTGTAGATAAAAAAGAGATTGCATCATTAGGTGCATCATTGAGAGCTATTGAACCAAAACTCCTAAAACCATGTGAACAAGCAAATACAGTAAAAATTTGGTTACAAGGAGGAGAACCTTATTTTGATATTTTTTTGGAATTAAAAAATGAGCAAATTATTTGGTTTCAATTTACATTACGTGGTAAGTCACTTTCCTGGCATAATGAAAATGCTAAATTACAAACAGGTGTTACCAATGAATTATCTATTGATGATGTGAATTTTTATTCAGCTAGTAAAACTATAAACAATGACGATATATCTGATATTGAATTTATTAATATAGTTAAATCAATTCTCCAAACAAGAGCAGATGAAGAAATTTTTGCCAAGGCACTGACATTGTTTACTTTTACAAATTACCAATAGTTCCTTAATTCTCTAAGCGCCAGGATTTACAGATGATTTTGTTAGGAGGTACACATCTAGCGGGCAAGATGCCCGCACCACAAGGTTCTAAGTAGAAAGGCGTAAAAAACAGAAGTGTGTATACTGCAAACGGGTCAAACTTGGACTTATGTCATACTGACCGTAACGTAGT
>NZ_JAYGGY010000122.1:0-15017 GCF_034931625.1 Anabaena cylindrica UHCC 0172
ACTACGTTACGGTCAGTATGACATAAGTCCAAGTTTGACCCGTTTGCAGTATAAAAGATAAATAATTCTTACCTAGTCCCCAATCCCCAGTCCCCAGTTCCCAATTTTCTAAAAAGGTAAAAATTGTAATAATACTGAACCTAGACTACCGACAAAATCCATAAAGCTGGGTTTACTAGGTTTAACGTTTTCTGTATAAGGTGTTTTCACTTCTAGGATAAAAGCTTGTGCTGTTAATATTCCCTCCGCATTTTTTTGTTCTTCAAACAGTTTTGCTGCCATTTGAGCATCTTCTAAGGCGTTTTTGCGATCTAAGGCTTGGTAACTAGCTACACCACGGGACAAATATGCACCTGCGTAGTCTGGTTTAAGTGCGATCGCTTGACTAAAATAATCAATAGCTGGTTTAAGATTACCTTTTTCTGCTGCTGCTACACCCCAAGCATAAAATTCCTCTGGTTTGGCAATTTGTAAAGGTATACCCACAGCCCCTTGGAAGTTAGCCGCATTCAAGTTAGCATCAGTCAATTCGACATTTGTTAAATAGGTGTTTCTCAAGTCTGCACCCGTGAGATTCGCTCCACTGAGTTTAGCATCAATTAAGTTAACACCAAATAAACTAGCACCAGTCAAGTTTGCACCCCGCAAATCAGCACCAGTTAAATTAGCGCGGCTGAGATTTGCACCAGCAAGATTTGCACCATTTAAATTGGCTCCCGATAAGTCAGCCATTACTAAACCAGCACTGCGGAGATCACAGTTTTGACATTGTTTAGTTGCTAATAACTGTTTTATCTGCTCATAATTTGATGCTTGTGCGGTTATCGGCAAGCTTATAGTCAATAAAAATGCTGTTGTGGCAATAATTTGGCTTTTCATACTCAGTATCACAAGATATCTTGATTCAGGACTCAATCTTAGCCGAATCTGGATTTATACTGAACAGATGAGATTAGTAATTTAGGTCAATTTACCACAGTATTCGTATTTGTTACCGATTTATCTCTAGGTTTATATTTTTTTGTCGTTGAGTTAAAGTTACAACTTCCTGGTGAGGTACAGGAGTTTTTGCTATTTCTTTTTTGGAATTAGTCCAACCCATTTCTGCGAATAGGCTGAAGCTAAATGTTAGGATAGATGCTAATAATAATTTTTCCAGCATAAGTATAAATCTCCATCATCACCAAGCATTAACTAAAAAATTTTCTATATTTTAGCGGGCTTACTTGAATATACAGTAACATATGTTGTAGTTAAGTACCCGTGATTGAATGCTAACGTTTACGTGATTAATATCACAACAGTGACTCTACTCAATTTCGATTTTCTCAATTTTCCCTAATAGTTTTCTTTGAGTAATTGTACTGTTATCTCAGAACTATCATCCCTAGTCAAGCTTTCACCACTGAGATTGATATCTTGTGCAATGCCTAGCGTCAAACTACTGTACTTGCTTGTATTATAACACAGTATCATTACTTATGCTTGCTGTATTAATAATTTTATCAAATCTTAATTTTTATGAGTTCCAGATAACTTTTAGTGAGATTTTTTATCTTCTTTAAAGAGAAATTTAATCTGGTCATATCATGTTCATTGAAATACTTTTCATATCTATTTAATCTGATATCTAATAGCTATTAAATAGCCTAAATCTATTCGCCTAAACATTATAGAAATAAGAAATATAGTAGGAAGTGTTAGTTTAAAAAACTCTTACTTAACTCATAAACTAAAAATTCATATATACCTAATGATATAAAAATATGTTACTCCAAAAGATTGATGTAGACTGCATAAAAAAATGTATTAATAAAGTTAGTGTATCTCATAACACTGAGATAAATCTTCTATATTTTCAGGAAAATAAAAAGTATGGCTATAAATGTGAAAAACGCAAACAAACGGGCTGTAGGCATATTTACTCAGCGCCGTAATGTTGAACAAGCTCTGCATGAACTGAGAGATTCAAACTTTCCGATGGAAAGAGTTTCTGTCATTGCCAGAAATAAAGATGAAGGTGATGAAATTGCAGGTAAGCAAGTAAATGAAAAAGTTGGTGATCAATCTGATGAAGGTGCAAAAGTTGGAGCAGTTTCTGGTGGTGTATTGGGTGGTTTAACTGGGTTATTAGTTGGGTTGGGAACTTTAGCAATTCCTGGAATTGGGCCAATTATGCTGGCTGGAGCCACAGCAACAGCCATAGCTACAACTGCGGCGGGTGCTGGTATTGGTGCAGTAGCAGGTGGTTTAATTGGTGCTTTGATTGGTTTAGGAATTCCGGAAGAAAGAGCTAAAGCCTATCACGCAAGAGTAGAGAAAGGAGATTATTTAGTCATCATAGATAGTACGGATGCAGAAATTGCCAGAGTCGAAGCAATTCTCCATAAATGGGGAATTGAAGAGTTTGAAGTTTATGATCAACTGAATAGTAAAGAGGCGAATACAGATATTACTCATCGAAATGGGGTTGTTGATAAATACGCCATTGGTTACTTTTCCATGCTGCACGATGCAGAAGCAACAATTAGCGATTTAAGAAATACTGGCTTTCCCTTGAGTCAAATTTCTCTAATTAACAGGGAATATCCACAAAGAAATGCTTTTGAGGGAGTTCATGTGAGCGATCGCATTGAGCCTACTCGCCTAAATATTCCCTATCAACGGACTCAGTTCTACAACGATTGCATCCATCAGGGTAACTATATCATCATTGTCCGTGGTACTGATGCTGAAATCCAACGTGCAGCAACAATTATTAGCCAAAATCACGTTAAAGAATGGGAAATTTACGAAGCCAATGGCCATGAAAATGTAGCTCTACACACTACACAAACGGCCAGGAGAGCGGTTGGTGTATTTACCCATCGTCATGACGCAGAAACCGCACTAAGCGAACTAAGAAATGCTGGTTTTCCCATGAGTTATGTTTCCCTAATAGCCAAAGACACAAATGGTAATGTCAATAGGAATTTAGAGACAGGTAATCAAGCTGAGGAAGGCATAAAAGCTGGTGCAGCTACAGGTGGTGCTATAGGTGGGTTAGGCGGTTTATTAGTTGGTTTGGGAACCTTAGCAATTCCCGCAGTAGGGCCTGTGATTGTAGCTGGTGCAGCGGCCACGGCTTTAGCCACAACCCTTGCTGGTGGTGCTGTGGGTGCAGCAGTTGGAGGTATAGCTGGGGGATTAGTTGGTTTAGGAATTCCTAGAGAACGGGCGCAAGTTTATAGCGATCGCTTCCAAAAAGGTCATTACCTAGTAATTGTCGATGGCACAGAAGCAGAAATTCACCATGCGGAAACAATTCTCAACCGTCTGGGAATTGAAGAATTTGCGGTTTATGATGCTCCAGATGTCCATAATTTCAGAGAACATCAAAGCAGTTTTGAACCCATCAACCAGACAGAAACTGTTCCTAGTAATTACGTCTGAGAAACTCCTGTAATTATTGTTGATCAACGCGAAAGAACAGTTTAATTATCTTTCAATCAGTACAAAAATTAGGAGCATTAACATCAAAATTTTGATCCTAATTTCTACCCCTTTCATTCAAAAAATTCACAGGAACTAAACACATGAAAAAACTAACTTCTTTGTTGATTGGGTCTCTTTTATTTTTTAGTGTTGCTTGCGATGATACTGCTAAGACAACTGTCACTGCACCCGATTCGGGAGAAGTTCCAGCGAGTCCTGCTGCACAAACAACGCAAGACGCAAAAGAGGATGCTCAAAGTGAACTCCGTAGAAGACAACTCAATTCTGATATCCGCGCCCGTGAAGAACGAAATTTGGCAACTGGTGATATTACAGACAGAGCCGTTAAAGATTTAGCAAGTGAAGTCCGATCTAAATTAGAAGCTAATATTCCTGGTGGTCAATTAACCGTCAAGGCTACACAAGATGGCATGGTTACTGTATCAGGAACCGTTAGTAATCAAGATCAATTAGCTAAAATTGAACCTTTGGCAAAAGAAATTAATGGTGTCAAAAATGTAGTTGTTGAAACGATTGTTGCACCACCACAAAACTAAAGCTGCTAACAATCAATATCCTTAAGTTGGTGAATGTAAATAAATTTTTAGGATCAGGAGTCCGTAATCAAGATACAAACTGAAATATTTTTGACTTGGTATTCTGAGTCTAGACTGTTATATTTATTTACGTCCAGTCACTTATCAACACTGTTCTGCCAAATGGCAAACGTTATGGAAACTCAACAACAGCCACCAGACGGTGCATTAGCTCTTGAGGGTGTAGATACCACCAAATTACCAAAACTCCCGCCAGCTAAAGCTTCTGAAAGCCAATGGCAGCGAGTTAGCAGACAAATTGTTGATTTCTTAGACCAACTGCCAGATTATCTAGGTAGTTTTTTTGACAAAAACAAGCAGGCTTTATTAACCTTTGGATTAATTTTGTCTGCAATTGTGACAGTCAAGGTAGCGATCGCAGTTTTAGATGCTATTCATGGTATGCCGTTATTAGCACCCATCTTTGAGATAATTGGCATAGTTTATGCTATCTGGTTTACTTTCCGTTATCTCATCAAAGCTGAAACTCGGCAAGAATTGAACCACAAGGTTAATTCATTCAAACAACAACTTATCGGTTAATTCAAATTAATCTATTAGCTAATTTAATGTAGGGTTGGTATTGTTTACCCTACATTTTTTTCATTTCTGTGGAATACTTACAGCAGGAGTCAGGAGTAAAAAATTGCAAGATTCAAGGTGGCAATATACCCTGATTATATGTCTCGAGATAGATAATTTTATTTAGTGTTTTTCATTGATTTACTTCTTAAGGTAGTATATTTATCCTCAAAAAAACACTAATCTAGTTCTCGAAGTTATTCTCAAAATAAATAAAGAGGATTAAATTTATGGCTAATAAACCAGTTAAAAAAACAACAGATTCTGCCCATCGAGTTGACGCAGATACATATGATAGAGGAATTATCCCAGCGGAAACAGCAGCGCGTATGGACAGAGAAGGAGAACACTATAAACATCTTCCTACAGAAGAAAATCTCGCCAGTGCGCCTTCTGATCACCAAAGTAATGTTGAAAGCATACGCACCACAGATGGTTATACGATGGATCAAGAGGGTTTGTTGAATAATTATGCAGTAGAACCAGAAATGTATTATGACGTTCCAGGTGATGCACGGAAAGATCTGAAAGAGGACACAGCAGAACGTATTGAGGAATTACAGGAAGTAAATGAAGATAAAACAGGTGAATTGACGGAAAAAGAAGACAGAAGGGGTAAAGGCCCAGGAATGATTTAGATTACATCATTCCTGAATTACCCATAGCTTAATCTTTCATTTCTACAGTTAAGTTAGGTAATCCTTCTAGCTTTTCTGTGGGAATATCTTCTGCTACTGATGGTACAAAAACCCTCAAACCGCCTGGTACACAATTAATTTCTACAGGAGTTGTGCCGACTATTTCTCCGTCTATAACTACCTTTTGTGGTGGTTCAGTTGTGATTTTCACTCTTTTAGCTCGCAGATAGCCAATGTCATCTCGTTCTACGGGTGTACCTGCGGTAGCGGTTTGAAATAAATGGAATGTGGCTGCGATCGCACCTGTTTTATTTTCTGGGGCTACAATTGTTAAATCTAGTAATCCATCATCAAAAATAATACCTGCTGGGCCATGAGCTAAAACTGAAGTTGCAGGTGCGGCATTTGCCACTGTCACCGCTGAAGCAATAGTTTGAATGATCTTATCTTCGGTTTCAATTTCGACAGCGAATTTCTGTAAATTTCCTAATTCTTGAATTCCTGCCAGAACATACGCCATCATCCCCAGGCGATTTTTAGCATTCCTGTCTGCTTTTTCTACAGTTCCGGCTTCAAAACCAATACCTACCAATAATACCATCAGTCGCTCGTTGCAATAGGCTACATCTACTGCACGGGTTTTACCTTGTAAAATTGTCTGACAAGCATCTGCGATTGTATCGGGAATAGTTAAAGCTGCTGCAAAAGCATTTGCTGTTCCCCGCGAAATAATCCCGAAGGGAATATTAGTATTAACTACCGCTGCGGCTGCTGCTGAAAGAGTACCATCTCCCCCAGAGGCAATAATCGCTTCTACTCCCCTTTCTACTGCTGCGCGTGCGAGTTCGTCAGCATCCACTTCTTCAGTGGTGAAATAAATATCTAATTCAATTTCTGGTTCTAATATTGATCTGATCTGCTCTAATTCTAATTCTGGATCACCCTGACCCGCAACTGGGTTAAAGATAAGGCAAGCGGAACGACTCATATAGATTAAAAAATAGATTTAGACACTATACTATTTTTTAGCACATCTGTAAAGTTTTAACTTCCCTCTTAAGATTACTTTAGCGCAGGAGATCAAATCTTTTTATCTAACCTGCTATTTCTCTAATTTTCTCTCGAAATGCGATCGCTGCAACTAAAGGATCATCTGCTATTACAGATTGCGCTAAATATTGTCAAATCCAAGTTTGGCAATAATTCACTTTTTGCAGCCAGTTCATAATTTTTACCAAGCAGATGGTAAATTGCAAACTAATTATTAAGATATTTAATCTGATCTAGCTCTGAATTATATACCAAAATATTATTGAACTTTGGGAACAATAACTATCTGATTCCTACCTTTTTTTTTCGCCTGATAAAGAGCTTGATCAAGGGCGATAAAAAATGAACTTAATGAATTCGTATAAGTTTTTTCAAAAGTTGCCACTCCTAAACTAATAGTGTAATAAATCATTCCATCAGCGGCTGGATTTTCTTCAACTGTTATTCGCAATCTGTTAGCAATAACAGATGCACTTTCAATATTCGTATTTGGTAATAAAATGAGAAATTCCTCACCACCCCAACGACTCACCAAATCTTGAGAACGGAGAGATTTATTGAGGATGTTAACCAGGTGTTGTAAAACAATATCCCCAAAAGTATGTCCATAATTATCATTAATTAATTTGAATTTATCAACATCAATTAAAATTAAACTAAAAGGTATTTCACTGCGTTTAAATCTTGTTATTTCATACTGCAAATAGTTTTCTATTGCTCTACGATTCAGTGCTTTGGTTAAAAAATCTGTTGTAGCTAATGTATGCAAATCATGATGCAGTCGTTGATTGACTATCATAATAAAGCCGGAATTACGAAGGTAATCAAATAAGAATATTGCCCAAAGTGTGATGATATTTATGCTATTTGGTTGCATTAAAGAAGTTGTCTGTACCAATGGTACCATGATCATACGTAGTATCGAAAAAATAACATAAAATAAAAATATTATAGAGGTAAAAACAGAAGAACTTAATAGAGATTTATCTTGATTTGAAATCAAATAATGAATTGCTAATAAATTTGCAATGATTATTGGTAGCATGATGCTGAAATGTCTAAGATAATAATCATCTTTGATATATATAAAATAAAATTGGATAACACAAGAGGCAGAACTAAGAGCTATGAAAAACAGATAATTTATTCTTTTACCAATAAATTTACCAATTCCTATGGTGTACATTATTTGAGCGCAGATAATGAATAAATTACCAAAAAACCGTACATTCAATAGCAGTAATTTATCTGATAGGAATAAGCGCATAGGGAAAATGAGAAATCCCAGTGCTGACAAAATTGTGCCAATAGCATAAATACTAATTCCCCGATATTGGTTAGCTAAGAAAACTAAAAATATCAGTGTGATTGATTGCAAAATAGATGCAACACTAACCATGAGAGACATTGTGCTAATATCAATGGTCATGATGGTGGCTGCAAAATTCTGCATATAAGTAAATAGCCAAAATTACCATGTGTAAAGTAATACTCAATTTTTCACCTGCTTTTCATCAGCTGTTAAGATTGCAGAAATATAAACAAATGTAAAGACATTAGTTCAATCCGGTAAGTCACTTGCTGCGGTAGTCTAGATCAATGTGAATTTACCGCCTGGTTTGACATATAGTTTTATGACTTCAGTTTCTAGTCCTCCCCGCACTATTCGTATTGGTTCACGTAAAAGCCAACTTGCTCTAGTTCAAACATACTGGGTACAAGAGCAACTTCAGAAAAGTTTTCCTGATATCACTTTTGAAGTCCATACGATGTCTACTCAAGGTGACAAAATCCTGGATGTAGCATTAGCCAAAATTGGTGATAAAGGTTTATTTACCAAAGAACTGGAATTGGGAATGATCAATCAAGAGATTGATTTTGCAGTTCATTCCCTTAAGGATCTGCCAACAAAGTTACCAGAAGGGTTAACATTGGCAACAATTACCGAACGTGAAAATCCAGCAGATGCACTGGTACTGCATGAAAAATATAAAGGACAGACAATCGACACTTTACCTGAAGGTGCGGTAATTGGGACATCTTCCTTGCGACGGCTGGCACAGTTACGCAATAAATTTCCCCATTTTACATTTAAAGATGTGCGGGGAAACTTAATTACACGCATGGAGAAACTGGATAAAGGTGATTATGATGCTTTGATTTTAGCGGTAGCTGGGTTAGAAAGATTGGGAATGAGCGATCGCATTCACCAAGTTTTACCCCCAGAAATTTCTCTCCATGCCGTCGGACAAGGCGCTCTGGGTATAGAATGCCGTGAAGATGACAGTGAGGTCATTTCCATCCTCAAAGCCATTGAACACCCTCACACACGCGATCGCTGTCTAGCTGAACGAGCCTTTCTCCGTTCCTTAGAAGGTGGTTGTCAAGTACCCATTGGTGTAAATACAGAAATAGTTGATGGTAATTTAACCCTAAAAGGTATTGTTGCCAGCGTTGATGGTCAAAAACTGGTGCAAGATACTGTTACAGGCCTAGCCAAAGATGCCGAAAAGCTAGGTACAGAACTAGCCAATATTTTACGTCAACAAGGCGCAACGGAAATTTTAGAAACAATCTTCACCGAAATCCAACGCGGATCATAAGGTGATAGGTGATAGGTAATAGGTAATAGGTAATAGGTAATAGGTAATAGGTTACAGGTTACAGGTTACAGGTTACAGGTTACAGATAAAGATTTTACCAATCACCAATCACCAATCACCAATCACCAATTACCAATTACCAATTACCAATTACCAATTACCAATTACCAATTACCAATAAATACCATGCGGATTTTATTTGTTGCAGCTGAAGCTGCTCCCATTGCCAAAGTAGGCGGAATGGGTGATGTTGTAGGTGCATTACCCAAATTCCTCAGAGAAATAGGGCATGATGTGCGAATATTCTTGCCTTACTATGGCTTTCTCCCAGATAAAATGGAGATTCCTAAAGAACCTGTATGGACTGGAAATGCTATGTTCCAGGACTTTTCCGTTTATGAAAGTGTTCTGCCTGGAACTGATGTTCCCTTGTATTTATTTCAACATTCTTCCTTCAATACCCGCCGTATTTATGGGGGAGAAGATGAAGATTGGCGGTTCACTTTTTTCTCCAATGGTGCAGCGGAATTCTGCTGGAATTACTGGAAGCCAGAAATCGTTCACTGTCACGATTGGCACACAGGAATGTTACCCGTGTGGTTGAACCAATCTCCAGATATCACCACTGTATTTACCATTCATAACCTAGCTTATCAAGGGCCTTGGCGCTGGTATTTGGAGAAAATTACTTGGTGTCCCTGGTATATGCAAGGACATAACACCATGGCCGCAGCCGTACAGTTTGCCAATAAGGTAAATACAGTTTCCCCCACCTATGCAGAACAAATTAAGACACCTGCTTACGGTGAACAAATAGAGGGTTTGCTGTCTTTTGTGAGTGGGAAATTATCAGGGATTGTTAACGGCATTGATACGGAAGTATATGATCCTGCTAATGATAAATACATTCCCCAAACCTTCACAACCGATACCTTAGACAAACGTAAAGCCAACAAAATAGCCTTGCAAGAAGAAGTAGGGTTAGAAGTCAATTCCAATGCCTTTCTGATTGGCATGGTGACAAGGTTAGTCGAACAAAAGGGTCTAGATTTGGTTTTACAAATTCTCGACCGCTTCATGGCTTATACAGATGCTCAATTTGTTTTGCTGGGAACAGGCGATCGCTATTACGAAACCCAAATGTGGCAGTTAGCATCCCGCTATCCCGGTCGCATGGCAACTTACTTACTGTATAACGATGCCCTTTCTCGTCGCATCTATGCCGGGACTGATGCCTTCCTCATGCCTAGTCGATTTGAACCCTGCGGTATCAGCCAAATGATGGCTTTGCGTTACGGTTCTGTCCCCATTGTCCGTCGCACAGGTGGATTAGTTGATACCGTATCACATTACGATCCAGTAAATGAAGCCGGTACTGGTTATTGCTTTGACCGCTATGAACCATTAGACCTGTTTACCTGCATGATTCGTGCTTGGGAAGGTTTCCGTTTCAAACCCCAATGGCAAGAATTACAAAAACGCGGTATGAATCAAAACTTCAGTTGGCATGAATCTGCCAAAGAATACGATAAGCTGTACAAATCAATTTATGGTTTGCCAGAAGCAGAACCCACACCAGAACCAGAGTTGATTTTAACTGAGTCTAATGGTAAGTCCTGATTAATCATATAGAGCAAATAACGGGGGCTTTCCATCCCCTGTTATATGTTTTTCAAGATCAGCAATACAAAGACAAAATTTTTAACCTGTGTGCCTCGATTATTATTCAATAAAGGCTATCTAAGGCTTGCTAAATAAAGCAAAAACCTATATATATCAATAGTTTGAAGGTTGAAAATGTAAATAAGGTGTGTGTAAAGAATAAGCTTTGACACCATCAAAAACCCAGATTCAAGACTATTCTTCTAATTCTTCCTCCTGCCTCCTGCCTCCTGCCTCCTGACTCCTAACTCCTGACTCCTGACTCCTGATCATTTAATTTATGTTCACGCTGATTTAAAAAATCTAATAATTTCACGGACATGATCAAGAAATTGCCCATCAGTAGAAAGTTGTGCGATCGCATTTCTAGCTTCTCTAGACAGACGCTCATGTTCAGATTGATTTGTAGCGCGTACTTCCTCTAAACTAGCAACAATCCGCGCTAATTCTCGGCGTGTCTCTTCCGAAAAACGTTGATTGTTGGCTACTAAAGAATAAGGCTGTTCTGGGTTAAGTTGCTCTTCTAAAGATTGTACTTTTTGCTCTATTTCATAAAAACGGTTACGCAGTTCCACAATGTCTTCCCGTGGATAGGTAAATGCTTGACGAATCATTCTCAATCGAGCATATAAATACTCGTAGGCGCTGATTGCTGGACGCAGTAAAGTTAATAATAAAGCTGCACCAGAACTAATATATCCGACAGTACTAATACCTGTAGCAGCCAGGATATACAAAGCAAAAGCTGAAACTAAGTGTAAACCAATTGCCATCAAGAGCGATCGCTTGGCTAAAACTTTTACATACTTAACTTGTTTATCATCTACGGAAATGTTTTTTTCTATTGATTCTGCCGCTTCAGCTAAAACTTCTTTAGCCTGAAAATGGACATTCCACGGAACTGTCACAATGACCAATAACCACCAAAAACTCGCCCCACCAATTACCCAATCAAGAAAGCTACCAGCAGATACATGGAACCACTGCAAAATACCAAAAGCCAGTAATACTGTGACAATAATTCCCACAATCGAACTTATAAAAAAGTTGAAATACATCTTTTTATGTCTCCAATAAAACTCTTGCCTCTATCTTGACTACAAGTTAACAGTTATACCGTGAAGATTGTGCTGGTTTTCCTACTAGCACATCATAATTAAAATAAATCAAATGTCAAAAATGATCATCTTTTTTTCACCGCAATCTTGACAAACTGACTCTATATGTGGGAATCAACAACTATAGTCATTAAAAGCAAACTCAGCGTTTTAAGTATTCTTTGTCTAAACTTTATAGAAACTTGACAATTAATAGTGCAGGATATAGGCTATATTTATCTTGGGCGTTTAATAAAAACCTTATTAATCCATCAGAAATTAAACCCCTAAAAGATAAGTAAAAACTTCAGCATCTTGGTAGGTTCGTTTTAGTAGAGTCGTTCGGGTGTCATCGGAAAAACCCCAGGTCTAGATAGACATGGATTTTCATAGTGTGCGATCGCAAAGTTGACCGTCAGCATAGCGTACTTTAGGTATAGTTATCGCTAATAGCTACTGCTGCCAGCAAATCGCAGTTTGGGTAATTGAATCAGAATCTAGGTTTTATTTTGCATAGAGTTTAACCCGGATTTCCCTCACACCCATTGCTATAAATATTAAGCTCTGACTGCTCCACCACGGTACAGAGAGCAATCTTAAACGCAGATTAACAGCGGGATTAACTCCTAATCCCTGGCTGCTTCACCGAAGCAGTGCTGAGTTCTGAGTAACGAGTGTCAAGTAAAAAAGTCTAATTAATTGCACGCTGCTCAATGCCCCGCTACCGCTCTAAGCATAGCTATTGTAGGCAGGGCTTTACAGCACAAGAGGTTTAAAACCCCTAAATTCAGGTGAGGAATTTCCTCATGTAGATTAATCGCAGAGTGAACTCTTTCCTATCCTCTTAATGCGATTCATATCAACTCTGGCTACTCAACTACAGCACAGAGAAATTTTCTCACGCAGATTTACAGCAAAGACGAGCCGATTACAAAGCAGTAACGGCAATTTATCAAAACTTGAAAAAGCCAAAAATACTACAGAATTATGACTGAAAAAGTAGATATCTCCACACTTAATGGCACAAACGGCTTTACCATCATCAATGGCAACACAAACGATGACAACTTAGGCTACTCAGTTAGCAATGCGGGAGACATTAACGGTGACGGTGTTGATGACATAATTATCGGCGCTCCCCAAGCCGACCCCCAAGCAAAAGGTAATGCTGGAGCCAGCTACGTAGTATTTGGCAGCAACAACGGTTTTTCTCCTACCATTGACATCTCCACCCTAGATGGGATCAACGGTTTTACTATCCTCGGTGCTACTGAAAGTGAAGCAGCAGGTCGTTCTGTTAGTGCAGCAGGAGACGTAAATGACGACGGCATCGACGACCTCATTATCGGCGCTCCCTTTGCTGACACCAATAACAACAATAACATTGGCAGCAGCTATGTAGTATTTGGCAAAAACAGTTTCAGTTCCAATTCCACCATTGATCTCTCCAACCTTGGCAACAACGGCTTAGTCATCAACGGTCTGAATGCAGAAGACGAATTAGGCTACTCAGTCAGCAGTGCCGGAGACATTAACGGTGACGACATTGACGATCTAATTATCGGCGCTCCCAATGCCTATACCAACTCCAACGGCAAGCCTGGACAGACTTATATAGTATTTGGCTCAAATAACTTTGATTCCAGTTTCGACCTCAACAGCCTGAATGGTAGCAACGGTTTTGTCATCAACGGACAGAGCATAGAAGACTACTCAGGCTTATCTGTCAGCAGTGCGGGAGACATCAACGACGACGGCATTGATGACTTGATTATTGGCGCTCCCCAAGCTATTCCCAATGGGACAAATTCCGGGCAAGCTTACATAGTATTTGGCAAAAATGGCAGTTTTGATTCTAGCCTTGACCTCACCAGCCTTAATGGCAGCAATGGCTTTATCATCAATGGCCAGGAAGGTGACAAATTAGGCTTCTCCGTCAGCAGCGCTGGAGACATCAACGACGACGGTATTGATGACCTAATTATCGGCGCACATGATGCCGACCCCAATGGCATCACGAATGCTGGTCAAAGCTATGTAGTATTTGGTAAAAATGGTAACTTTAATCCCATCTTTGACCTCTCCACCCTCAATGGTACTAACGGCTTTGCCATCAACGGCATTACAGAATTTGACAACTCCGGCTGGTCTGTCAGCGGTGTGGGAGATATCAGCGGAGATGGCATTGACGATTTAATTGTTAGCGCCAACAATGCAGATCCCAATGGTGAAAGTTCTGGTCAAAGCTATGTAGTATTTGGCAAAAATGGCAGCTTTGCTTCTGCTATTAACCTTACCGATATTGATGGTACTAACGGCTTTATCATCGACGGTATTGCTGAATTTGACAACTTAGGTAATTCAGTTAGTGGTGCAGGAGATGTAAATGGTGACGGCATCGCTGACCTAATTCTCAGCGCCCCCTTTGCCTCCTCCCAATCTGGCGAAAGTTACGTGATTTTTGGTATCAATAGCGCACCTACTGATTTAATACTCGACAATAACAATGTTGATGAAAATGTTGCCTCTGAAACCGTAATTGGTACATTTATCACTACTGACCCCAACATCAAAGTTCAAACTTTCTCCTATAGCCTAGTTGCTGGAAATGGAGATGCTGATAATGATGCTTTCAGCATTGATGGTGAAAATCTGAAAATCAACCAATCTCCAGACTTTGAAAGCAAGGCAATTTACAACATCCGCGTCAAAACAACAGACCAAGGTGGACTCTCCTATGAGAAGGAATTGACCATCAATGTTAATGACATCAATGAAGAACCTACAAATGTAGCGCCTACAGATTTAGCACTAACCGCTATTACTATTGATGAAAATGTTGCTGCTGAAACAGTAATCGGCACATTTATCACCACTGACTCAAACTCAGGTGATACTTTCACATACAGCTTAGTTGATGATGCCAATTATCCTGACAATAGTGTTTTCAGTATTGATGGTGAAAGTCTAAAAATCAACCAATCTCCAGATTTTGAAACCAAGTCAAGTTATCTAATCAAAGTTAAAACTACAGACCAAGATGGACTTTCCTATGAAAAGGAATTAATCATCAATGTTAATGACATCAATGAAACAGGCACAAATGTAGCACCCACAGATTTAGCATTAACTGCAATCACTATTGATGAAAATGTTGCCTCTGAAACAGTAATTGGCACATTTATCAGCACTGACGCAGATGCAGGTGATACTTTTACCTACAGCTTAGTTGATGATGACAACTATCCTGATAATAGTGCTTTCAGTATTGATGGTGAAAGTCTAAAAATCAACCAATCTCCAGATTTTGAAACC
>NZ_JAYGGY010000122.1:15117-20336 GCF_034931625.1 Anabaena cylindrica UHCC 0172
CTAATCAAAGTTAAAACTACAGACCAAGATGGACTTTCCTATGAAAAGGAATTAACCATCAATGTTAATGACATCAATGAAGGACCTACAAGTGGCGGTTCGTCAACCACTAAATTAGTCAAAATTAGCAATGATGTCTTTCAAATCCAAACCAACAATAGCAAAGCCACACTTGAAGTTACCCTCACCGGACTTAGTTCTAGCCTTGTCAATGAATTAGGTGCATTTACTGTTGATGATGCAGCTGGAACAATTAATAGTATTGCCCCCGGAGAAGCTGGATATGCTGAGGCAGCATTGGCGAACAGTAAGGTAATTTTCTCGGCTATTTCCAAAATTCCTCAGCAGTTTGATGCAAATAATATCAATAAGTTATTAGGATTTGATGCCAATGATAACTTAAGATTTTATGTAGTCAAAAATGGTTCGACTGATTCTGTAAAAACTGGAATTACGTCTATTTCTAACTTAATTTTTCCTAGTTCTTCAACTCTCCAAAGTACAGACTTAGGTAATAATAATTTCTCTCTTGCTTGGGAGGATGGTTCTGGTAATCCTCAAGGATTCGAGGATTTGGTTGTCAATATTAAGGCTACAGATAATCCTTTACCTCTGGGTACAGGTTTGCAAGACCGTTCACAAGGAGAAAACATTGATTTACGAGATGTTTCTGGTTTGGTGACAGCTGAGTTTACAGTCTATAGAGAAGCAGCTTTTGATAACTATGTTGGTTTCTATAAAGTGACTGATGAAAATGGTGGAATTGATATTAACGGTGATGGTACTGCTGATATCCTACCTGGGCAAGCTGGCTATACTCAAGCAGCGGTTAATCAACATTTAAGTAATCTTGGTTTGAGTGTTAGTGATGGACAAACAGCAAATTTTAGCGGCACTTTAGAAGGTGGTGCTATCTATGTACCATTTCTAATTGTGAATAGTAGACCTGATGCGGTTCTTGATAACAATTCAAATAATGATCCAGCCGTTTACTTTACGTTCTTAGGTGCTAATTCAGATCAGACAGATCATGTCCGTCTTTTAGGTGATAATACCTTTGGCTTTGAAGATTTAGTAAATGGTGGTGATGGAGATTTTAACGATATCGTTGTCAAATTTGAGTTACAAGCGATCGCATAAAAATCTTTGTTTGAGATTTCCCTCTTAAAAAGGGAATAAGCTTCTCAAAGCCTTTCTGACAATTGAGGGCGGGAAAACCCCGCCCCTACGGGCTTTCTTGGCATTGAAACCTCTACTTCACTCATCTGACAACTGCTACAGTGTTTTGATTTCCTCAAATATTGATACTATTGGGAATATGAGAAGGCAAAAGAAAAGATAAGAATATTCAATACTGGTTTCTGTGTATATTTTGTCATAATTTACTTCTAAAGGAATCACTTGGTCACTAAAATTATGTTTAAATCAGTAAAACTATGTTACGTGATTTTACTAGTCGAGAAGAATTAATAACTTATCTCCGTGAACAGTTCCCCACAGCTACAGAACGAGATGATCACGTTAGTATGACTTTAGGAGGAAGGAAAGCAGCCGAACAAGTATTACATCAAGTCAATCCAGATGCTTACGGAAAAACACGTAATTTTATAACAGGTGATGTTACTAAACTATCACCTTATATTCGTTATGGCGTTTTGAGTTTGCGAGAAATTCGAGATTATATTCTTGATAATGTCCAGAATTTAGATGAAGCGACTAAATTAATTACCGAGTTAGGTTGGCGTGACTATTGGCAAAGGTTATATGTAAAGCTGGGGGATGGTATTTGGCAAAATCAAGAAGAATACAAAACTGGATACAAACTAGTAGACTACGCAGCAGAATTACCTCCAGACATCACCAAAGGTACAACAGGACTAGTTTGTATTGATAGCTTTAGCCGAGAATTGCGAGAAACTGGCTATCTGCACAACCATATCAGAATGTGGTTAGCAGCTTATGTGATCCATTGGCGACATATTCAATGGCAAGCCGGCGCAAAATGGTTTTTGCAACATTTGCTTGATGGCGACCCAGCAAGTAATAATATGTCATGGCAGTGGGTAGCGAGTACCTTTAGCCACAAACCTTATTTTTTCAACCGCGAAAATTTAGAACGTTATAGCAACAGCGTTTATTGTCGTCAATGTCCGCTTTATGGAAGTTGTGATTTTGAAGGTAGTTATGAAGAATTAGAACAGCAACTTTTTCCTAATGGAGAGTTTAGTAAAAAGCCCAATAGTCAAAGTTGGCAGAAAGGAAAAAAGCGAGGTTGAACTGCTGTTAATTAATTAGGTGGGCATTTGCCCACCCAAAGAATTACACCAAAGCATTCAATTTTTTGGCAGTTTCAAAGAAGAAAGCGACATTTTCTTCTGGTGTGGCTGGTAGTACACCATGACCAAGATTGAGGATGTGTCCCCAGTTCCCGGCTTTGCGAACGGTGTCCAGAATGCGATCGCGGATGAACTCTTTGGAACCAAATAACACACCAGGATCAAGGTTTCCTTGAACTTTGACGTGTTTACCTAATCTAGCCCGTGCATCTGCCATATCCACTGCCCAATCAACAGTGACGATATCCGCCCCCGATTGTGCCATGCGTTCGAGAACACCTGCACTACCACTAACTAACAAAATTAAGGGTGTATCGGGATGAGTTGCTTTGACTTTCTCGAACACCATTTTTTGATAAGGTAGGGCAAAGGTGTCATAATCTTGGGGGCTGAGTTGTCCTGCCCAAGAATCGAACATTTGCACAACTTGAGCGCCGCAGTCAATTTGGTAGCGGACATAGATTGCGATCGCATCAGCTAATTTCTCCAAAAACTGATGTAGCATCGTTGGGTCACTAAATGCCATGTTTTTAATGATGGAATAGGTTTTAGAACCTTTGCCTTCCACCACATAAGCGGCTAATGTCCAAGGTGCGCCCACAAAGCCTAACACCGTTGATTGATTGCCTACTTCCTGCCGTAATGCCTGCAAAATCGTTTTGATAAATGGCAGGGATATTTCTGGTTCTAGGGGACGCAGTTGATCAACTTGTTGTTGAGTGCGAATGGGCGAGTGAATAATTGGGCCTTTACCTTCCGCAATATCCATTTCAATCCCCATTCCTGGGAGGGGAGTGACAATATCGGAAAATAAAATAACTCCATCGGGTTGGAAAGCTCTCCAAGGTTGGAGGGAAACTTCAATCGCTACTTCTGGAATTTCTGAGCGATCGCGGAATGAAGGATATTTTTCTCGCAAATCCCGATATGCTTTCATATAGCGCCCCGCTTGTCGCATCATCCATACGGGGGGACGATCTACTACTTCACCACGTGCAGCCCGGAGGAGGAGAGGAGCCGTTGAGGAAACACCCATTTAACACTTCATCCTAAGTCACTTTTTTATGTCACTGTTTAGCTTATCATTCTCAGAATACCCTTGATCAGCATGGGTGAAAAGCAGCGCCCACAGCTTTACCTAACTTAATATACTCAGCCAGAAGTTGAATAAACTGACTATGAAAATGCGATCGCTCCCAGGGAGGTAAAAATGCTGGGTTAATGAAGTGTAAGTTTGCAAAAGATGCGATCGTACTGCGCCACGTTTGTATTGAAATTTGCAAAAGATTTGATTTGTCAATTTTAAGGGAAGAATGATTATTGGTATTATTGGTATGTGCGATCGCTTTGACAACTTTTTCCGCTACTACTGCACCAGAGGGAGCTTTTATTCTAAATAAAATAATCCCAGTTGTAGCAGGTAACTGTGAACGAAAAGCCAGTTCTCCAAAATCTTTATCAAAGGTTAAGAGAATACGGTTTTCTGCTTGGGCGCGACTTAATACTTGAGGATCAGAAATACCTGGTGAGTCTATTCTAATCCAAGCTACATCATGTCCGTTTTCTCTCAAAGCTTCAACCGCATCAAGCGGAAAATTTTCATTAGCTAAAAAACGCATGATTTAGGCAGGAATAGCATAGATTTTTTCAGATTTTAGAGAAGCACTAGCATAAGCAAGACAGGCTTGGATATCTTCAATAGTAATACCTGGATAATTACGCAAAATTTCCTCATTACTCCAGCCTTGGGACAGAAGATCAATGATAAATTCTACAGCTAGTCGTGTTCCTTTGATAATAGGTTTACCGACTAAGATGTTTGGGTCAATGATAATTCGAGATTGCCAATCCATAATTATTAATTGTCTGAATATATGAATATATGAAATAGGAAAGTACACAAATTAATTTTACCACTAATTGGTATCTACCTGCCGACATTCAGCAATTGATTGTTTTATCTCTGTTGCTTCTGCGTTGCTTAAAATTCCTGCAAATTTGGCTAGAGGATGATCTTTGCGTGTAGCTTTCACACGATGTAAATAATCTAGTAAAAGTTGCACAATATCATCAGGAGTTTTTTCGAGTTCTTGGATTAATTGCTCACGGGTTGTCATACGTCTAAACCTCCAAAGCATAATTAAGTGGGAATCGCTCTCCTCTAGGTTATTTCATGCGATCGCCTGATCATCCCACATAAACCATAAAGATCGCTTTCCTAATCGCAAACATCAGTATCTAAAGCCATTTCACCACTCATTTGCATCTACCCGCCGACATTCAGCAATTTATTGTTTTATCTCTGTTGCTTCTGCGTCGCTTAAAATTCCTGCAAATTTGGCTAGAGGATGATCTTTCCGTCTAAGAGGTTATTTGAAGCGAAGCTTACCGAAGGTATCGCTTCCCTCATTACAGGCATCGCTCCCATGCAAACAAAAAAGGTGGGTTAACAAAATGTAAGTCTACAAGAAAGGCGATCTCGCTACCATTCCGACAAAGTGAAGTGCGTTACTTTGTTAACGCACACTTGTATATTAAAGGAAATAGTAGATGATAGTAGATTGCCTATCGCATTACATCACATTTCCTTACTTATCACATTGTCCTGACTTATATTTCTCTAACACTTCTTGAAACGTATAAGAAATTTTAACGTCCTCAGAAATATCTGGCTCGATAGGTGGAACTTCATAACCTTCTATATTTGGTCTTCCAGTATCTTCTAAAACTAACTGGTCATATCCAGAATTAGTGATATTTGCCCTATCCTTACGGTTTTGACTATCAAGAACTATATTGTAGCCAATCTCATAGTTGTAGGTTTTGATCCTGACGGGATGACGAAATAGTCTAAAAAGCTTATCAGATGCAGATTGTACCGAT
>NZ_JAYGGY010000123.1:0-20008 GCF_034931625.1 Anabaena cylindrica UHCC 0172
TGCGGTATGGCTATAGCTTGCGTGACGACGTAGGAGTCATACGCCACGCTCCGCGAACGTTAATCCGAATAATTTATTTCTTGGAAGTCCCTAATCAAAAAAAAACCTCCCATCTGGGAGGTAAAAAAGTAGCGGAATTTATAACCTACAAAAGCACTACAGCACTTGCACCTCCGAAGGCCGCAGCGATACCTGAAACAACTGCTGTGGCAAATAACCACCAAGCCGCATTAGCTGCCGCTTTGCGCGTTTCTTCGGCTTGGCGCTGGGCTTGATGTTTCACCTGTTCTAGGCGATGTTGGGCTGCGTGCTGTAGGCGTTCGGCTCGTTGCAAGACATGATTCCGGGTGCTTTCAATTTGGTCAATAATCCTGTTAACATCTGCCTCTGAGATATCCTCGCGGGAACTCAAAATGGCCACTAAGGTATCCCGGTTGAAATGGGACAAGCGATCGCGCAATGCATCAAATCCAGCTTGAGGATCATCAAACAATTGGCGGATATCATACTTAATTCCATCATAATTAAGTTCCGGGCGATCCAAGGAATTGAGATAATTACGAATAGTGGCAAAAACGCCATCAATCACATCTTGGATACGTCGTTGAACTCCCCGTACCTGTTCTACAAATTGGTGGCGCACGAGGACGATATTATCGGCAATTCTGGCTGCTTCTTGATCAGTCATGTCTTCCCGAATTTTCAGCAAAGCGATAATGGTTTCCCTGTCGAAATGCGAAAGGCGATCGCTCAAACTTTCCATTCCCACCCGTGGATCATGCAACAATAATTGCAAATCCCGCTTGATCCCTTCCGGGTTCAATTCTTCCTTACCTGTCAGCCGTAAATAGTCTTGCAGATAAGTTTGGAAAGTTTGTACCCGTTGCTGTGTCCTGGTTGCAAGGCGACGTGGCGCACGAACAAAGTTACGAATTGATGTCTGCATATCATCAATGACTTGATTAACTTGTTCTTCACTCAAGTCTTGACGTTGACTCAACAATTGCACCAAAGTATCTCTGTCAATATGCGATAAACGACGACGCAGGACAACCATGCCCTCTTTAGGATGTTCAAACAATTTCGTCAAATCTCGCTGAATTCCTTCAGGATTCAATTCATCCTTACCAGTATTTCGCAAGTAATCGGCAATAGTAGTACTAACAGAATCATATTGTTCCTTAGCTTTTTCCGTTACCAGTTGCGGTGTATGGCGGATACTATGCCATGATTCTTCCACCGCATTAATAATGTGATTAACTTGTTCTTCAGACAAATCTTGGCGTTGACTCAACAATTGCACCAAAGTATCTCTGTCAAACCGAGACAAACGCCACTGAATTGCTGCCATTCCAGCTTGGGGGTCTTCTAAAAGTCTTCTCAAATCAGCACGGATAGCATCAGGATTTAATTGTTCCTTACCTGTATTCCGCAGATATGACTCGACATTTAACCAGAGGGTTTCTGCTTGATATTTTGCCTGTTGTGTCAGTCCTAAAGATTCTACCAAAACGCGATCGCGCTGCATTTCCAATTCATCCAAAATCGGATCTAAATCCCGTTCTTGAATATCATTGCGTGCTAAGAGAATCTCCCCCATTTGTTCCCGTTGCATTTGTGCCAGTCGTCGGGATAGAGTTTCATGATCTGCCTCTGAATCCGCCAATAGTGGTTTAAAATCTCGATCAATCCCTTCTGGTGTTAACTCAGTTTTCGGAGTCACCAACAGATAACTTTCTATCCGTCGTTGCAAATCTTGGACAATTTCTCTTTCTTCCTGGGCAATTACTGTGGCTAACACATTATCCCGCACAGCCACCAATTCGTCAGTAATGTGACTAATTTGTATTTGCGTCAACAGTCCCCGCTGTTGCAGAATATTCACAAAATCCTGGCGAGATATTTTCTCTAATTCCCTATGTATTACACCAGGATCAGCCGCTGGGTCATAGATCACATCCCGAAATTCTTGAGCAATTCTTTTTTCACTTAGTTGCCAAGCATAGGTGTTACTTAGGTAGTTTTCAATGTCAGCACGAATTGGACTGTAAGGTTGTTCTGTAACTTGTTGTATGACTTTTTGTTTAGCATTACCAAAGGAGAGCAAAATTTTCTCCACATCCCAATCTGATAAATCTGCCCTACTCAAAACTACCCCAGTCAATGCCGATATTGCCTGTTGCACCATTCCTGGTTTTTGTTCTGCTGCTTTGGAGGTCTGAATTTCAGTAATTAACTGGTCAACTTTGGCATTGATTTCGTCTGTTTTGGCTTGTCCAGGGGGAAGGGATTTGAGATAGTCCATCAACTCACCTAAGCGGTCTGTGCTTGGTGCTTGTTTACTTACCACTTGCTGCCAAATTTTATATAAAGAGTCAGCAACGCGGTTAACTTCCCGTTTAGATAAATCAGTCCGACTGCTCACCAAATCAATAAACTGTTGACGGTCAATGTTGCGGAGGTCTGGACTATTAGCGATCGCTTTAAACTGCGGTTCATTGAGTAATCTTTCAAATTCACCCCGAATCTTGGATATATCAATTTCTGGGGGACGAAGCTTTTCTATGTAATCTTCTATATTCTCACGAATACTATCCGGATCGAAACCAGAGGCGGGCAATGCGATCGCACTCTCAAATTCACGACGCACAGCAGATGCAGCCGCTCCAGCCGTTGCTACCACTTGCTGATTCACAGCTTTAGCCCCCAGCGTCGCCGTAGCCGTTCCCATAATCGCCTGAAAACCAGAGGTAGCAGTATTCACCACCGAGCCAATTAAAGAACCTACAGTAGTAGTACTCACCCATACTAGTAATAAAAAGTATGCACCCCAAATCACTAATCCTAAAATTGCTCCTAAACTGGGATCTAAAATTAACAAACTCAATTTCACAGCCAAGAAACAAGCAATTAATAAAGCTAGTGTAACTGTAACTAATGTCCAAATCCCCAAGCCCGTACCAATTTTGCGAATCGTACCACCAAAACTTTCAATTTCTTCTGATTCTGATGGATGCCCCAAATAGGAAATACCAGCAGCAACCGAAAGATTGGTGAAAACTAATTGGAAAGCAAACGCCAGAATCACCCCAGAGATTAAAGCCACAAAAAAGCGCGGGCCGGAAGTTAGAACCGATGTCTGTGCTGGTGAGACGTTAGCAGGGCTTATAGGTATTTGTGCCATCCACCATAAATGTTTGTACAGTTCTTGCATGATTTGTATTTTCCTGCCTCTAAATTCAACTGGAGAAATTCAATATTTAGTTAGTATTTGTATCTAAACACAACTCCTCTAGCCTTTAGAATCCTGGAATGTAGGCTATCCTAGCATCCATCTAAGGTGGGAACACCTGGTACAACTTTAGAAAGAAATTGAGTCTTTTATTATTATTACTAGTCATATAGTTGAGGCTGATAATGGTTATTTGGTAATTGCAATAATTCCTGACTAAACTCATCATTTTCCTGTTACCTACCACCTTTAAAAAATCCCCTTTTCCAATCAAGAACAGGAAAAGGGGGGATTTTTTATAATTTTCACAACTCAAAGTAAAAAACGCACTAACACATACAAAGCTGAAGTCACAAGTTGCAGCAACATTACAGGAATACCGTAATGTAAAAAAGTCTTAAAGGAAATTCTTCTACCATGCTGTTCAGAAATTCCCGCAGCAACAATATTAGAAGATGCTCCTACGAGAGTACCATTACCTCCCAAAGTTGCACCAAACATCATTGCATAAAACAGTGGTAAAACTTCTGGGGGAAACTGTCCTTGATAGTCTAAAGCTAAAATTTCTGCTGGTGCTAATCCCACATTAACGATATATTGTTTCAGCAAAGGAACCATCGCCACAACTAAAGGAATATTAGGAATAACGCTAGATAATATCCCCACCAAAAATAACAACACTAGCGAACCTAGGAGAATATTTTTGCCCAAAATCGTTCCTAAAATACCTGATAAACTTTGAATCACACCTGTTTTATCCAGCCCTCCAATTAGCACAAAAGTACTCATGAAAAATATTAAGGTACTCCAATCTACATCCCTTAATATATTGTTAACAGTATCAATGCGGCTGTGATGAGATAGTAATAAAGCTAAAGCAGCCCCTAACAAAGCTACAGCAGCAGGTGAAATAGGTATTGGTAAAGACTCACCAATTACAAAAAATAGCAATACAAAACCTACAATCACTCCACCCACCATTAAAACTCGCGGATGATTGATTTGAGGATGTGGTAATTCCTCCAGATTATCTAGCGTTGTATTCCAAATTTTTTTAAATAAAAATGGTAGTGTAACAACTACAGTTCCAATAGCCAATACTCCTCCTAAACTCAAGTTCCATAAATAATCTATAAAACTAATATTCACAGCATCACCAACTATATAAGTCGCGGGATCTCCAACTAAAGTTAACAATCCAGCACTATTGGCAATCAACACCATTAAAATCAATAAAGGCACAAAATTTACACCAATTTCTTGTGCAATTGGAGGAATTAAAGGTGCTAACAACATAACTGTTGTGGCATTTGGTAAAACGGCACAAATAGGAGTAACAATTCCCACAATACTCAGCAATAAACGTTTCCCATTACCTTGTGATAGGATAACAATTTGCGTAGCTAAATAATCAAATATCTTAGTAGGTTCAAATGCACGCACCAATACCATTACGCCAAAAAATAAACCCAGCGTTCCATAACTATTGCCAATGTAACTAACAGCTTCTGGCAAGGTCATAATATTACTAAAAACGAGTAATAATGCTCCCAATAAAGCAGCAATAGTAAGATGTACCCATTCCGTCATGATTAAAACAATGACGGTAATAAATATGATTACACTGAGAATAGCTTGCCAGTTTTCCACACATTTAACCTCGAAATATTACTATTTGGATAGTAGCGAAAAAGCCACCTAAAGTATAAGTGACTTCTCCATAATTTTAATTTAATTGACAATCACTGTGATTGATAACAGCAACTATTCATCAATACAAATGGGAATACCCAAAACAGCACAGGGAAAATTAGTACCTAGCGTCTTAATCATTGGATGATCGACAGATTTGCACCCTAAAAACAGAATATCAGCAGTTTCTGATTCCACAAATTTTTTAAGTTCTGCACCAATTTTGCCAAACCGCAGATGTGATTTAAATGAAATTTGCCATTCTTGAGCTAGAGTTTTTGCTTGCCAAAGAATTCTGTCTGCTGCTTTAAAAAAAGTTCTTGATTCTCCTTGTAATTTTGGTGAAATTTCTCTTACCTTTTGTTGAGTTAATACCGATGTCACTGACTTTGATAAATTGCTCACTGCACACTCTAATTGAAGCTGATTATGGGCAGAATTGAAAATATCGAGATATTGATTGCTGGAGTTTTGTTCTACTACATAAACAGCCTGGACTGTAACTTGAGTATTGGTAGCTAAACTCGTTTGGTGGGCAATCCAACAAGCAATATCTAGGGCTGTATGACTCTGAGGGGAAGCATCATAGCCAACAATTAAGTTAACGGAATTGGCTATTTGATATTGTTGAGAAACGAGGTTTTCAGCTTCTGGTAACAATACCATTTGTTCAACTAGGTCATCACGACCTATAGCACATTGCAAGCGTGCTAACATTGGCTTAATTTTCACAGTTTTAACTTCTCTCCCTTGAAACGGATTACGAATGAGAAGCAGGGATGCCAATTTTGGATTTTGGATTTTGGATTTTATCCAGAATTATCTATCAATCTAAAATTGATTCAGGAAACCCCAATCATAACTGCTATTACAGCCAAGGTTTTGGGGGTTCCTTCCATTGCCTACGGAGTTAGCTGACGGGCTAAGACTGGAAGGTGTCTCTCGTTAGATTAGCCCCAATTTTTGGTTCCTCCGCTTCAAATCCAGCTTTCATGAATTTGAATTAGGCTACCCACTAAAAATATAATAATACTATTTTATTCTTCTGAAGTAAAGTGGTGGTATAAAAAATTTAGAACGTGATTCCGATACTGTAATTTTTCCTTTGCAAATGGAAATGAAAGAAAGTTGATTTCGCTCAAAGATACAAAAGATATTTTTGCAGCTTTGAGTAAAATTAACAACTTTTACTCTAACAATCCGCGTTTTTTCAATTTAGCTAACGCATCTTCAGCAGCATCTTTTTCTGCATCTTTTTTATTACGTCCTTTACCTGTTCCATACTCTTTTCCATCTACTAATACTTTAGCTACAAATTCTGGTGCATGAGATGGTCCCCCTATTTGTTCCGTCATATATTTAGGAGGATTTGCACCAATTTCTTTTTGTACCCATTCCTGAAAGCGGTTTTTTGAGTCTACATTAGAGCGAGAGACAACAATTTTTTCTGATACAGATTCAAATAGCGGTTCTACAATAGCGCGAACGACTTCAATATTGGAATTGTTATCTAGATAGTAAGCGCCAAGGACAGCTTCAAATGTGCTGCTTAATAAATTAGGATTTTGATATCCTCCATCTCGAATTGCACCTTGTCCTAAACGCATTCTGAAGTCTAAACCTACTTCAATCGCAAATTTTGCTAATTGCTTTTCATCAACTAATGCAGAACGACGACGAGTTAATTCATCTTCTTCTTTTTCTGGGTGACGTTTATAGAGATATTCCCCACTTAAGAAATTGAGGATAGCATCACCGAGAAATTCTAGACGTTCGTTTTGTTCACCTTCTCCTGGGTGTTCGTTGACATAAGAACGGTGAGTTAGTGCTTGACGGAGGAGTTTTTCGTTATGGAATGTGAGAAGTTTGTGCATTTTTATTTTTTCATTATTTGTGAATTTAATTAAGTTAAGAGGTGAGCAAAATACCCACCTCGTAAAAGAAAAACCTAAAAAAAATTCAGGTGTTACTGAAAGACAGTTATTTTACACCAGGTGGAAACAGACTATTCCCACGGGAATGGTTACAAGTTAAACAAGCGAGTCTTAGGTTTTCCAAAGAATTAGAACCACCACGACTTTTAGGACGGAGATGTTCAATAGTCAGCATATCTATCGATATCGACTTACCACACCACCAACAGCAAGCACCATATTCATCCATCAGTTGATGCTTTTTACTTTTTTTCTGTTTGGGATTCATGTGAATTTATTTTCCGTTGTTTTTTTATCAACAGCATCGGAAAACCACACATCTATTAGCAATATAGCCATACCAGAGAATAAATTAAAAAGTTAGTTTTCTCTTATCTAGCTTCTCTAAATTAATCAGTTTCAGTCTCAGCAGTATTATTCCCAAATTACCGCCAACAGTTCGCTTCGTTCCTGCGGCTGAAATTTGATCTAAAAAAATTTACTTTTAACCAGTTTTCCTGACAAATTGGTGAGTTTGTTCAGCTGCTATAATTCTGTTTATCTTGAAGTAGTATTTCGCAAATAAAATATTCTATTTATCGAGTTAGAACCAAGCACTGAAGGATAAAATATAGCTTCTTATTTCCCTTCTGCAAGCAATAACGCAATTGTTTTGAGATTCTTAGCTATATGTTAGATTCTCTTAGAATGGCATGATGGCGTTATTTTTGCTAGGTTCTGCTAACTTCAAAATTTCTCACAAATTTAATTGTCACTACTATCGAGTGCCACTAACTAATCGCTTTGCACTTGCTGGTTCTGGCTGAAATCAAATTTAACTTTCAGACAAAGGAACAAAGCGAACTACTAGCAGTAACTTAGGAATCCTGCTGCTGAGACAACTACTGACGCTTGGGCGTTAGAGTTCTGCTTGAGATCGCAGTTACTTAGCTGTCTTAACCCTATATTATCACATACCTACTATGGGATGTCAAGCCCCAGTTTGTTAAAAAATGTAACCTACAACTCCAAATACCCATGTAGGGTGTTCCGGGAATGTCACTGAGTTTAAACATGGGTAGAGATTGTTATAATTATGGGTAAAAAGACTCAACTTTACACTAATGTCAGTTAAAGATGTTTTTTCATGATGCTGTTAGGAAAGGATTGGAAAAAGAGGGTTGGGTGCAGGGGAAACGCATCTAAATTTTATTGACAAAATACCGTTTTAATGTATAAACAAATAAATCCCAATTTATCGTTTGATTGATTTTTTCAGGGTCATAGTGATGGATTAGGATATTGTCAATAAGTGGTCGTTAATGCGAATATTTTAGTCATTATTGAGATTTAATTACCCTTATTGATAAGATGCGTTTCCCCTGGGGTTGGGTGATTACAGATGACCCTTTAAGAATTCGCTCAGGTCGGGTTGATATGCAAATTGATTTGGGTGCAGAAAAAATCATAGCCGCTGAGAAAGGAGAAGAAAAGATCGCGGTTGAAATTAAAAGCTTTATTAGTTCCTCTAATATTTCTGAATTTCATACAGCGTTGGGTCAATTTCTTAACTATCATCTTGCTTTGAAAGAACAACAACCGGATAGATTTTTATATTTAGCAGTTCCCAAAACACCCTATGAAACATTTTTTCAATTGCCATTTGTAGAGAATGTGATTGAGCATTTTCAACTAAGTATAATCATTTATGATCCTAATCAAGAGGTGATTTTAGTATGGAAAAAATAGAACAATATCGCCAGTATATTCAAGAATTATTAACTGAATATGCTCAAGGAAGTCCATCGGATGAAGAAGTGGAAACACAACTGATTTTTGATAAAGAAAGAGATCATTATCAGGTTGTTTATACAGGTTGGAAAAATCGCCGACCAATGTATGGTTGTGTTTTACATTTGGATATTAAAAATGGTAAAATTTGGATTCAATATAATGGAACTGAGATAGATATAGCAAATAAACTCGTTGATTTAGGAGTACCAAAAGAAGATATTGTGTTAGCGTTTCATGAGCCTTTGGTAAGACAATATACAGGCTTTGCAGTTGGTTAGTTCCAGAACCCTGACTTCTCAAATAAGTCGAAGATCTAATTATTTTTAATTTTTTTTGGTGAGAAACCAGATCCCCTACCGAAAGCAACTGATCAAGCGATCTCGGCCATGACTAAGGGTGCTGTAGCAGATATGAAATCGAAATAGTCTCTTGTCTGAATCAGGATTTTCTGGATTTAAGGATTTACAGGATGTGAAGATGAAATATAAATCTTGTTCATCCTCTAATCCAGTACATTCTGGTTCTAATTCAAGATTATTTCTGCACAGACCAAGAACGAACTTGACCTAAAGTTACCGGAATGCGATCGCTCACGTCAATAGTAAACAGAAAGACTTTTTTAGCCCTACTGCCATTTTCGGGGTCAAAAAACTTGGCTCTTCGGTAGTTGTTATGCCAAATATGAGTTTATTTACCCCAAAACCTTTATAAATAAAGGGCTTTGTTGATTTTGATATGGCTCACTGTAAAATTCCAAATAATTATCTAATAAATTAAATATCCAATAATCAGCAATTCCCGCTTTTGCATAAAGAGGGATTTTCACATTTTGGTCATAATCTATTGAAGAATCAGCAACTTCTATAACTAACAAGATATCAGTCCCTTGTGGATGTGAAGAGAAATAATTATCATCACGATTTTTGATGATTGCAAAATCTGGTTCTGGTTCGCTTTTGGGTGGTATGCTAATAGGGGCTTGAGATTGTAAAGTTGCTCTGTCTCCTATCACTTTAGGAAGTTCTCGCAATAAATTACGTAAACAAGTTTCATGCGCTCTACCTTTTGATACCATTTCTATTATAATAACTATTAAGGAAACAATGCCTGCGCCTACTATTACCCCGACAATGACTGCTTTTCCGCTGACTGCTGTAGTCGGACAAGAAGCAATTAAAATAGCCTTGCTGTTGACAGCAGTTGATCCCGTTTTGGGGGGTGTGGTGATTGCAGGTCGTCGTGGTACGGCTAAATCTGTGATGGCGCGTGCTATTCACGCTTTGTTACCACCTATTGAAGTTGTTAAAGATTCAGTTAGCAACTGTGATCCCAACCATCCAGAGGAATGGGATGATAAACTCTTAGCTGAGGAAAGACAGGAGATAGAAACGGAAATTATCCCTGCACCTTTTTTGCAGATTCCTTTGGGGATTACGGAAGACCGGCTTTTAGGTTCTGTGGATGTGGAACAGTCGGTTAGACAAGGTGATACGGTTTTTCAACCAGGGTTGCTGGCTACCGCAAATCGTGGGGTGCTGTATGTGGATGAAATTAATTTATTAGATGACCAAATTAGTAACCAGCTTTTAGCTGTATTATCGGACGGACGTAACCAAATTGAACGAGAAGGGATCAGTTTTCAACATCCTTGCAAACCGTTGTTTATTGCGACTTATAACCCGGAAGAAGGGGCGCTCAGAGAACATTTACTTGATAGAATTGCGATCGCACTATCAGCAGACGGAGTTCTGGGTATAGATCAAAGAGTACAGGCAGTTGAGCAAGCGATCGCATATTCCCAGTCTCCCACAGAATTTCTCCAACAATACAACGAAGACATCGACTCACTCAAAACCCAAATTATCCTGGCGCGGGAATGGTTAAAAGAAGTTACCATTACCCAAGAACAAATTGCCTACCTCGTGAATGAAGCCATTCGCGGGGGTGTAGAAGGACATCGTGCAGAATTATTTGCAGTGCGAGTTGCAAAAGCCGCAGCAGCTTTGGAAGGACGCAATACTGTCACCGCTGAAGATTTACGTCGCGCTGTGGAATTGGTCATAGTTCCCAGAACCACAATAGTGCAGACACCACCCCCAGACCAACCACCTCCACCTCCCCCACCACCAGAAAATCAAGACGAGTCAGAATCAGAAGAAGAACAAGAGGAAGAAGAGGAAGAGGAAAAAGAAGAAGACCAAGAACAGCAAGAACCCCCAGACATTCCTGAAGAGTTTATTTTTGATCCAGAAGGGGTAATTCTTGATCCAGAAGTGCTTTATTTTACCCAGATGGCGCAACGGCAAGGTAAATCTGGAAGTCGCAGTATTATCTTCTCAGACGATAGGGGACGGTACATTAAGCCGATGATTCCCAAAGGTAAGGCGCGACGAATAGCCGTAGATGCCACATTGCGATCCGCCGCACCGTATCAAAAATCACGCCGTGCCAGACAACCAGATAAAAAAGTAATTGTCGAACACGGAGATATCCGTTCTAAGCGGCTGGTGAGAAAAGCCGGCGCTTTAGTGGTGTTTGTTGTGGATGCTTCCGGTTCAATGGCTTTAAATCGGATGCAATCCGCTAAAGGTGCGGTGATGCAACTTTTAACAGAAGCCTATCAAAATCGTGATCAAGTATCTTTAATCCCCTTCCGAGGTGAACAAGCAGAAGTTTTATTACCTCCTACCCGTTCCATTGCTTTAGCTAAAAATCGCTTAGAAAGATTACCTTGTGGTGGTGGTTCACCTCTCGCACATGGTCTAACTCAAGCGGTACGTGTGGGAGTAAATGCCCAAATGGGTGGGGATATCGGTCAGGTTGTTATAGTGGCAATTACTGATGGTCGTGGTAATATTCCTTTAGCTCGTTCTTTAGGTGAACCTATGGAACCAGGAGAAAAGCCAGATATCAAAGCCGAATTATTGGATATTGCGGGCAGAATTAGAGCTTCAGGTATGCAATTGTTAGTAATTGATACTGAGAGTAAATTTGTATCAACTGGCTTTGCAAAGGAATTGGCAAAAACAGCCAATGGTAAATATTATCATTTACCCAAAGCAACTGATCAAGCGATCGCGGCAATGACTAGAGGTGCGATCGCAGATATGAAATCAAAGTAAGTTGACATCTCGTGAAAAAGTAGAGACGTTCCATGGAACGTCTCTATAAAGGTTGTAAAATACGCGGATTTAATTTCTGGAGATATCTAATTGAGAGAAATCAATATATTAAAATAGTAAAAATGGAGTTACTAAACATGAATCAGCTAACACCAAAACAACCAGCAAGAAGAGGAAGAATTTTTCCTGAACTGACTTTATCGCCGGAAGAATTAGCTAAACGTGAAGCAGAAAGAGAAGCATTTCACAAACGTTGTCGGGCAATTTTTGAGCGTGTGCGTCCTGAGTTGATGAAAGAACATTATAATTGGTATATTGCCGTAGAACCAGATAGTGGTGATTATTTTGTTGATCAAGATATGGAAGTTGCGAGTAAACAAGCTAGAGACAAACATCCTCATGTGATACACTTCCTATTTCGGATTAATGAAACTGGAGTAACCGGGAGAATATGATACATGGTTATTTTGGTGATGAAGGGCAGCTATTTTTTGAAGTTGAGTTAATTAGTGCTGATAGTTTAAATATGCCTGTAGATACCTTGTTAGATACAGGTTTTACAGGCTTTATGGCTATTAATAAACAAGATCTAGATGCTTTGAATTGGGAATTTATTAGTGAACAAAGAATGCGAACTGCACAGGGAATAAAAATTTTTGATATTTATTTAGGTAAGGTGATATTGGATAATCAAGAGTATGAAATTCCTGTTTATGCTGGAGATCAGTTGACGGAAATTTTATTGGGTTCAAGGTGGTTGGAATTTTTGCCTTTGGTGGTGAATTTTCAAGCTGGTATTTTGACTTTGGGATGAATAATTTTGGAGAAATAAACCACGAAGACACTTTCGCGGTAGCGTCCCGCAGGGAAGCAAAGAGTGCGAAGAAAAGAAGAGAGAAGAGTTATTTTTAGTTAATTGTTAAATGAAAGTAGAATTTATTAATCTTTAAAATCCAAAATATTTACTAATAGTTCCACTATCTCTAAAAGTTGATCTGGTTGATTATCAATTAGCCATTCAGTAAGCTTGACGGAGTGTGTTGTTTTAGAAAATGGTAATCGCGTGTCACAAAAATGTGCAAATAATTCCTTTAGCAGCTTTGCACCATCAATTTTATCAAACCAATCTTTATCTGAAATTTGCTCACTCTTTGGATTTTTTGGAAAATAATCAGTTTCGTATTTATTTTTATCAATCCATTCTTTAACGTCTTCAATAGCAAGTTTTTCTTCACGGTTTTCGTCACATTCATTAATGACTGCTGTTATTGCCTCTGGATGAAGTAGATAATTTTCATACATACGTCGAGGCAGTAATTTAACAGGTTTCTTACTTCTTTTCTGCAACTCTTTCTCATCATTGTCTGACCTAGTCTCACGGTCAAATAAGAATCCAATAGCAGGTGGAAATAAGCTTGAACCTCCACTAAGCTTGTCATAGATATCAAATATCAAACTAGCATTTTTATTATCTAAACGTCCTACATCCTGAACAGCCAAAATTGTAGTACCTAATAATGATTTCTTAGCTACGTTTTCTAAAATTAATGGAAAGCATATTTGCTCTGTTGGACCTTCTACCCAAAGAATATTATCAGCACCAAAAACGTCTGATAAACTCACACCAACTTCTGCTAAAAGTGACCGTTGTTCTCTTGCTTCTTTGGCATTTATTACTGATACTTTAGTTTCACAATCTTCATATTTAAGCATGATAATTTTAGAAGGATTGGCAGCATTAATTATCGTTGGTGAATGAGTAGCTATAAAATATTGGTGCTGTGGAAATTGTTTCAATATTTCAATTAATTTTTTTGCTGCCCCTGGATGTAAAAATGATTGTGGTTCATCAATAATTATAGTTCGCGGTTCTAGTGAATTTATGACAACATATAGGATAGCTAATACTTGACCGATACCTGTACCGCAAGATGATAAAGAAACAGCTAAATCTACTCTTTCGGTTTCTGGTTCTATATTCCAAATCATAATTTCTAGCTGATTATGCTCCCTAGGTTCAATTGCTATTCTTTTAATATGGGGAAAAATTTGATTTATGTATTTGTTATACTTGTCAAAAGCTGTTGAGTTTCGACTTTGTAAACCACTCAAAACTTCAGCTAAATTAGATGCGTTTGGTTCTAAAATTGAATTACTTCCAAAAGCACACCTGCTAATATTTAATCTTTCAGCATAAAACCTGTATATACGGCTTTGTAACAGTTTAAATAGCTTAACTGCAATTATGTCAGATGATTTTGCAGATTGTGTTGAATAAACTTTTAATTCTTCATTAACTGTTCTTTTAATATTAATAGTATTATAAGTATTTTCATTGTTATGACTACCTCCTGCTTGAGTATCAGGAGAGTATAAACCAAAAGATAAATCTGTATTATCTACATCAATTACGGTATTACTACAAAGTGACACTATATATTCTGCACAATTGTTTTGATTTAGCCATTCTATAAATTGATTAACTGTCTTATCTGTTATATTTTCAGGTGGTTTATTCATTATAATTACTAATGGTAAAAATTGATTTAATATTTGTCTCAATTCTTGTTTATCAAAAAATAAATAAACTTTGGATTTTGATACAGTATTGTCTAATATAGATAATGGACTATGTAGAGTGTTAATACTGCGATGTGGCACATCCTGAAATTTTAGCGTTAGTGCTTCTAATAGTGCTGTTTTTCCTGAATTATTCTGACCAACAATAATATTAATACCGGGCGTAAATTCCAGTAAACCAGAATCTTGAAAGGATTTGTAGTTGGAAATTTGGAATTTTGAAATGTACATATAAATTAACAGTAGTGAATTTTGATGATGTATGTTAAATAACTAAAATAATTATGATTGTATTTTTTGTTTCAGCAAAGCCAAAGATTCTTTATTTTATCAATATGTCTGACAAAAATCTCAATTTATATCAACAGTAACAGAAACTTGACATACAGCACTTTGCTCAACTATTTGGTACAAAACGAAATCCTATAACCCTTATGCCATAAACCTTTTGAATATTTAGGTGTGGGAATTTAAAATCTAGATAGATTGTCTGAATCAGGATTGTGAGGATTTAAAGATTGACAGGATATGAAAATTAAATTGACACTCTCCGATCTAAATACACGGAGATTAATCCTGTTAATCCTCAAATCCCGTAAATCCTGATTCAGAAAAAGAATAACTAAGCACTGATAACTCCTGATTCAGATTGTGGGTGTAAATAGCCAATTAAATCTTGTATACCTTTATGCAGATACCGAGTTACTGTCATCGGACTAGCACCAATTCTCTTAGCAGCATCCTTGCGGGTGAGTTCCTTGACAAATACCAACTCAACGGCCATGCGAGGTTTATCGTCTAACATATTCATAGCCCCTTGTAGTTGTAGTCGTTCTTCCTCTTGTTGTTGATGCAGAGTAGTACGAGGACAAGGAAGTATATCACCCAAAGTCAATTGATAATCAACATAATTAACTGGGGTTGCATCTAAACTTAACGGCATCCGGTTTTGAGCCGCTAACTTGCATTCTTGCCACTCTTGCAGGGAAATATTAAGTTTGTTAGCAATTTCAATATCTTTGGGAGGACGACCTAGAGATAGTGTCAAATCTTTGCGAATTTTTTGCCCTTCATTGAAAAGTTCTTGCCAACGACGGGGAATTTTGACTAGAGTAGAGCGATCGCGCAAAAAATGCAGCATTTCACCGCGAATATAAGGTATAGCAAAGGAACTAAACGCATAACCTTGAGTAGGATTAAAGCGTTCAATAGCCCTAATTAGACCAAAATAACCGATCTGTTCTAAATCTTCATAAGGCTCATTACACTGATGGCTAAATTTATAAGCCATTTTACGGACTAAACCCGTATGTAACTGTACCAGTTGGTTACGAAGTTTAATAGAAGGAGCGCGGTGGTATAAGTGTAATAGCTCTATACCATCAGATTGCACAGAGGACTCACTTGCTGCCATATCAATTCCTTTGTAGTAACCCCCTTCTCCGAAGAATGGAGTTGCGTATACTTGATTTCAAACTGTCATTATTCTCCTTAGTCATCGCTGAATAAGCCATCGTTGTTTTACTGAACTTAAAATAAGCTTACGTCAGCCCATAAGTATAATTACGTATAAATCTTCATTTTTGTCTGTTATCTGTAATTTTTATTTACAAATCTCAAATTTAATCAGTGTATAGTTTTTTCTTATGTAATTAAATAAAGCTGACTCTGCGTAATAATTCCACATATGTCTAGTAGTTATCTCTACTGGAGAGTAAAAAATAAACCAACACCTGATTATAAATAAAACAAACAGGTAATCTACCTCTTGATATTTCGTTACAAAACTTACTTTTATTTAGTGGATATTACCGAATTATTCAGCAATTAACTGCTAGATTGGTCATGAGAGTAGCAGTAAACCAAATCAATACCTGTGGAAATATCGTCAGCAAATGCGTTATAATTTACATCCAGAAAAATTATCTTTATAAAATTTTACAGCGACTACTAAAAAATTTCCTTTCTAGATTTCCTCCCTAGTCTCAAGACACAAGTATTGGTAAGAATGGAGAGAAAGAGGTCATTTACTCAAAAATCTAGTAGTTTTTAGATATGAGCAATACCAGCAATTTTCGTCAAGCTTTCCGTGAAGCTCAAAATCACGCCCTTGTTGGCCCCAATGTTATTGCCAACGCCCTGCCCTTTGTTGGTGGTGGTTTAGTTCTAACTGCATTAGGAGCCTACGGTGGTTTAGGAGTTATTCGTTCTAACCCCCAACTATTTTTCCCCACCCTCATTGGTGCTGTAGTTCTGGAGTTAATTCTCTTCTTTGTCGCTCAAAATGTTGCCTCCAAAGGTAACAACAGCGTTGCCCTCCCACTATTAGCAATTTACAGCCTCTTATCTGGATATACCCTCAGTGGCCTGGTGTTTGTCGCTTTGAGAACCCAAGGTGTGGGTATTGAAGGCATTGGCATTGCTGCCCTTGGTTGTGGTGTCACCTTTATTGCTGCCCGTCAAATTGGTTCTAATCTCTCAGAATCAGACGGTATGGCATTGACAAAAACCGTCTCCTTGGGCGTAATTGCCTTAGTCGTTGTTTGTCTAGTTCAATTTGGGTTGGCCTTATTTGGTGTTTACACACCCACTTGGTTAGAAATCGGTATCTCTGGTTTAGGGGTATTTATTTTCGCGGGAGCATCTGTGGTTGATTTCTACATCTTGCCCCGTACTTACCGCGATGATCAGTACTTACCGGCAGCTTTGTCGATGTATCTAACTTACATCAACTTATTCGTCTTTATTCTGCGGTTACTAATAGCTATTAATGGCCGTGATTAAGTCTTTGTAGACAAGAGAAAAAACACAATTTAACTAAGACTAACCGTGGTTTATCTACAAAGAGCCACGGTTTTTTCGTCTACTGATGATTCGGTAATTTGCACCACGGGTTTTAGATAATTTGTCCAACTACAGCTAAAATCGAAAATATCAAAGAAAATAAAGAGCGATTCTTGCGGTGCGCTTTGCGATCGCCCACAAATCCAAATCGTTCTCAACTAAACTAAGTAATATGGATGTCCTAGAACTCAAACGCGAAATCGAAACGTTGTCTGGCCGCCTGGGTAAAACCCAGGACTATCTTTGACGTACCCGCACTCAAAGCCAAAATTCATGACTTGGAACAAATATCAGCCCAGCCAGAATTTTGGGACGACCAAACCCAAGCACAACAAACACTACAAGAACTCAACGACCTCAAAGACCACTTGGAACAATACTATCAGTGGCACGCCAATTTAGATGATACCAGGGCGGTTATCGAGCTACTAGAATTAGAAACCGACGAATCACTCTTGCAAGAAGCGGAATCTACCATCACCAAGCTTAACCGTGAACTTGACCAGTGGGAATTACAACAGTTACTTTCTGGCCCCTACGATATTCAAGGCGCAGTTTTAACAATTAATGCAGGTGCAGGTGGTACAGACGCTCAAGATTGGGCATTTATGCTCATGCGAATGTACACCCGTTGGGCAGAAGATCATGGCTACAAGGTAATTTTATCTGAAGAATCAGAAGGTGATGAAGCGGGAATTAAATCAGCCACCTTAGAAATTACTGGTCGTTACGCCTATGGTTACTTGCGTTCTGAAATGGGTACTCATCGCTTAGTGCGGATTTCTCCCTTCAACGCCAACGGTAAGCGCCAAACCAGTTTTGCTGGGGTGGAAGTAATGCCACAAATAGATAACACCGTCAAGTTAGATATTCCAGAGAAGGATTTGGAAATTACCACAACCCGTTCTGGTGGTAAAGGTGGGCAAAACGTCAATAAAGTAGAAACAGCAGTGCGGATAGTTCACTTACCCACTGGTTTAGCTGTGCGCTGTACAGAAGAACGTTCCCAACTGCAAAACAAAGAAAAAGCTCTTGCTCGTCTTAAAGCTAAACTGTTGGTAATTGCCAAAGAACAACGCGCCCAAGAAATTGCCGAAATTCGTGGTGATATGGTGGAAGCTTCCTGGGGAAACCAAATTCGTAACTATGTGTTTCACCCTTACCAAATGGTCAAGGATTTGCGTACAAATACGGAAACAACCGCCATTGGTGATATCATGAACGGCGAAATTGATGCTTTTATCCAAGCCTATCTGCGGCAAGAAAATCAATTAGTAGATAGCAATTCTGCATAATTGGTTAAAAGCGCAGAAGTCGTTTTCCTCTCTTTCTCTCAAGCTACTAAGTTTCCCACTTACCGAGTATTTCTATGAGCAACTCTCCCTCAACAGAACCTAAACCCAGCTATGTGAAACTTGCCATGCGAAACATGGTAAACAAAGGTGGTACATCACTCAAACATTTTGCACTGACTGCTGTAGGGCTGTTAACCCTCTTCGTTGGTCTTGCTTACCTAACTCGGTAACTAAGGAGAATTTCTGCTTGGTAAAAGTTGAATTATATGTAGAAAATTGTTTTGATGAGCCTTCCCAAGTAGCAGCAGGTCAGGTAGATACCCTGTTAACAGTATCTGACAATACTTGGGAAAACTGGTTTCATCGCTGGTTAGAAATCCTGACCCCTGATCTTCCACCTGCACTAAGTTATGAAATCGGGCTGCGTTTGACAAATGATGCCCAAATTCAGGAACTAAATGCTCAATATCGCCAACAGGATAAACCTACGGATGTTTTAGCCTTTGCTTCCTTAGAGGCAGATTTGCCCCAAAGTGAGGAAATGTTGGCTTCTCAACCTTTATATTTAGGTGATATAATTGTATCCATAAATACGGCACAACTTCAAGCACAACAACAGGGACATAGTTTAACCACAGAATTAGCTTGGTTAACTGCTCATGGTTTGTTGCATCTTTTGGGTTGGGATCATCCGGATGAAGAAAGTTTGATGCAAATGTTAAAACAACAAGTTATATTACTGAATGAGATAAGTATTAATATTGACTTAAATTAGCGGGTGTGGCTTGAATTTTCAATCTTGGTGGCGATTTTGACAATATTATTGTCACCAATTCTTTAAAATTGCGTCAAAGTTAATTAAGCTCTTAAAATTAACCAAGATTCCCACCCTATAATATTGGTATCGTCCGGCCTATGTCCCAACAAATTTCGCCACCTCCAACACCAAACCGCTTATCAACCCTTGTGTCCAAAGAACGGGAACTTTCCTGGCAGATAGCCTCTAATTTATTTGTTAGTTTTAAGTATGCCTGGGCTGGAATCAGCTATAGTTTTCAAACTCAACGCAACTTTCGTATCCATCTCAGTGTCTGTGCTTTTGCTATTGGTTTAAGCATTTTTTTGCATTTACAAGCTGTAGAAATAGCTATAATTGCTATCACTAGCGGTTTAGTTTTGACATTGGAATTACTGAATACCGCTATTGAGTCTCTGGTTGACTTAACAGTTAAGCAAACTTACCATGACTTGGCTAAAGTTGCGAAAGACTGTGCGGCGGGTGCTGTGCTTGTGTCTGCTTTGGTATCTTTGTTGGTAGCTGCGACACTTTTACTACCTCCTTTAGTAGCTTTAATTGTTACCACTTTTTAGATTAGTTTTGTATCTCTAGCTTTGAGAATGGCATTTTAAAATTTGGCAAATACGCCTTCTAAAATGCTGAAATATTATTATGGATAATATTATTTTCAGGGGATGTAGAAACCCAGCCCTCTAAATATTGACAAATAGGACACAATGTGAGTTTTCTAAGAAGGT
>NZ_JAYGGY010000124.1:0-19233 GCF_034931625.1 Anabaena cylindrica UHCC 0172
CAGGCTCTATCCCTTATGAAACAAGCTGTTTAACCACCTTGTCACCCGTTAAGAGCTTTTTGTGGACCGATAGCATTTTTAGGTGTAGCAATTCCCCATCTTTGCCGTAGTCTTTTTAATACTTCAGATCATCGCATATTAATTCCTAGTGTTATCATTATGGGTGCAATTTTAGCTTTATTTGCTGATTTGTTTTCCCAACTTTTAATCAGTCAGATGGTTTTACCTCTAAATGCTATTACTGCTTTGATAGGAACTCCTGTTGTGACTTGGGTAATTCTGCGGCGTAATTCTAAGAAAGCTTTTTAAACGCAGAGGTACACGGAGGTAAGCGCGGAGGTACGCAGAGTGTTTATACGTTTAATTCGCTATGCATTATGAGTAACTCAATTCTGACAACTTACAATTTGACTATTGGTTATAAGACTTCCCAGAAAACTATTCGGAATGTTGCAGCGAATATTTCTACATCTTTGCAAGCGGGGGAGTTGGTTTGTTTACTAGGTGCTAATGGTGCTGGTAAGTCTACTTTATTAAGAACTTTGGCGGGAATGCAACCACCAATTGCCGGGGAAGTTAAGCTTTTAGAAGATGATATTTATAAGTTACCACCACAGGAGTTAGCGAAACGTTTAAGTTTGGTATTGACTGAAAAAATTGATGTGGGAATGTTATCAGCTTATGCTTTGGTGACTATGGGAAGATATCCTTATACTGACTGGTGGGGAAGGTTATCATCTGAAGATGAAAATATTATTAATTGGGCGATAAAATCTGTGGGGGCGGTAAATTTAGCCCAACGAAATGTTAGTGAATTAAGTGATGGTGAACGACAAAAGATTATGATTGCTCGTGCTTTAGCGCAGTCGCCTATGGTGATGTTATTAGATGAACCAACAGCATTTTTAGATTTACCACGCCGGGTGGAAATTATGAAATTGTTGCGTCAGTTAGCGCGGGATACAAATCAAGCAATTCTGCTTTCTACCCATGATTTAGATTTAGCTTTGCGCCTTGCTGATAAAATTTGGCTGTTAGGAAATAACGGTATTCTCCACGTTGGCGCACCGGAAGATTTGATATTAAATGGTATATTTGCTGATACTTTCCGCAGTGAAGGTGTGGAATTTGATATGTTTTCTGGGGAATTTCATCTGCATACACCATATAAAGGGGAAGTTAATTTAAGAGGTGAAGGTGTTGCTGCTATTTGGACAATTCGGGCTTTAAAAAGAGTTGGATTTGTTGTTATACAAGATGATCAGTCTACACAAGTTACGGTAGATGTGATATCTGCGTCTGAAGGAGTTTTTTGGCGAGTCACAAATGGTCAGGCTGTGTCTACACATCATTCGTTGTATGAAGTGATTAAATTTTTGGATTTTTTATAAAAGCGATCGCTCATAATACCGTGTTATCCTTGACTGATAAGAATATTTTTATAATTATGTCACAATTAGAACGACTACAAAAAATGGCAGAAGATGAGCTAACCGAGTACAGCACTGATGCCCGGAAGATGGAAAAATTACGCCGTAAGATAGGTTTATCCGTATCTTTTGCGGAACAGCGACAGATCAAAGAAGCATTATTAGCTACAATGGAATCTAGCACAATTGCTGGAATAGTAGAAGACCAAAGACAAACGGTAGCTTTACCTTTTTGGGGAATTGCGGGTTTGGGGTTGTTATTTGGAATTTCTCTCAATCAACCCATAGCCTTGTTAGCGGCTGTAGCTGGTACTGTTGCGGCTTATAGAATTCAAAAATGGGGTTGGCAATTACAAGCAAAACGTTTATTGCTACGCACATTAGAAGATATTGAAATGCGTATCGCTCAACCAAATAAGTAATTTTTTCTAGATTTATGTATAAACTAAACTAAAAATGCAGGATCAAGAACCTGCTCAATACTGAAAGGACACTCATTAGGAAAAGTTTCTACTGATTTGTGAGTCTCCTTTGCAACATCTCTCATATTTTCGCCTAATCTGGTACTGCTGTGCAATTGTCCCGATTTAACTTGTCAGCTTAATTGGTAACATAAATTACTAAAATAATATCTAGAGAAGGTTCCTTACATTGATAAACTAACAATTATTGCTGGTGTGTGATTGGTTATTACTAAAAAACCATTGAAGGAGATAGAGATAATGACAAAGTATGATAAGATATTCAACTCACAAGAAACCTCAGAAGAATCACTGAGTCCTGAAGAAGCGGTAGCGGCTATCGCTGTCATTACGGCAATAGTTGATTCTTCCCTGGAAGACTTGGATACAGAGAGTTTGATTGATATTCTTTGGGAATTCGAGGTTTTTGATGAATACCCAGAAGAGGAAATGACAGAGATAGTTGATAGACTAGTAGCGATCGCACAAGATGAAGGATTAGGCCCACTGTTTAACACTGCATACGCCAGCCTTTCAGATGACATCGTACTAGATGGCTTTGCGGCTGGGGTAATCATGCTTTTAGATGACGAAGACTTGACTATCCCCACACAAAAACAGCCTTATATCAAACAGCTACAGCAAGCTTTAGAACTAGAAGACGAAGAAGCAGAGGAAATTATTAAGGAAGTAATAGCTGCAATTGAAGAAGCCGAAGAAGATGAATATGCAGCCGAAGAATCCGAAGCCGTAATATTTAATGACCAAGGTCAGCAGATATATAATTCACCTTTAGATAATTTTATAGTTCCCATTCCAGTTAACCCAGAACAGGGGGGAAGAATTCAAAGTCAAGAAGGAATAGTCGGTTTTTCAGATGATATTGGTACTTTGCTGAGAATTGATTATTATCCTCTCCCTCCTGAATATTTAGAGGAAATGGAATTTCAAGGGCAAGAAAAATATTTCCACTCAATTATCATCGAAAAATATGTGCCTCAGGCAATATTTGCCAATGTCCAAGGTGCAGAAATTAAATATGTAGAATATCTAGAAGATATTTTAAATGGATATTACTATGTACTCATTGATATGCCCAAAGGCTCAACCATTTCCAAACAAGAAAATAACGGAAATGCAATTAGATTAGATGCCTATCGAGGATTACTGGCATTTATTAATGGGGATTTTTTGTATATAGTTAGTAGTCAGCGCAGCTTTTTTGAAGGTAATACTCCTAGTTCTGTGAAGAAGGAAGCTGAAGAAATCAAGCAGCATATTTTAGAATTTGTAGAGACTATGGAATTTAGTTAAGTAGGAACTTTTGCAGTTGTAATTTCAATACCTTGTTCAAATTGGAAAAAGCCTTGATTTGTAGGTTGATTTGTGGAACGTGAACGTTCACAGAGCGTGGCATAAGCTATAGACCAATGCATTTGTTGGGTGGCACTGTCGCTTAACCCAGCCTACAAAAAATGGACAAAGTATTGATTAAATAAATAATATCAATTACCATTATTTCAAAACATCTCTCAAAATGCTGGGCGAATGGAATAATATCAATGATTAACTCCTACGACTTTGAAGATGATGACTTCGATATTGAGAATGAGGATTTATTTCCCATAAATCCTGTGAGCAAAATGACCGAAGGTGAGAAGCTACAGCGGTTTAAACGCTTTTTTGACAGCAGTACGCGCTCTATATTACAAGACTGTCTTTTTCGGGTTGTCAATTATGAAGATGGTACTGGCATTTTAGAAATACTTTGTCCAAATGAAATCGTCCGTCAACGTCTATCCAAAAAAAAGCGCAAAATTACCAATAATATCAATGGTTGCTGGAGTCAGATTAGATGGTTTTCTCTCTGTATCCAAGAAAATGGAGTGTTAGATTGTCAAACCTTCAACCGTAATGGCGATCGCTTTTGAATGACTATCTGATATCCTAAATTCCATCATTCAACAGGCTAAAATCATCTCTACGCCTTAAAAGTCAACACTGGACTCAATCTCGCTACCACATCTACTATATAAATGCCTAAAAAACAAAAATTTCCCTATTTACTCGGTTCTAAGTGGACAGCACAGCAAAAAATTGATGGGTGGCGACATTTTCAAGTTGTTAACCGGAAAAATCAGGGTAAGTGGGTGTATGCAGAAATGGTGGCTGCTTGTGACCCTCAAGTCCGTTTTTGGCTGAATGCGAAATTGTTACAAGATAATTCCCAGTGGCACGCCGGTTGGCAATCATTGCAGGAAATCAATGCTATTGGAGAAAATTAAGATAAAATTAATATTTATATATCAAATTTATGGTTGTCATGATTTAATTAGTTTTTAGATATAAATTTTTTAATTTAATAATTATTTACAACTAACAATTCTTAGCCGTAGCCAGCAGAAGGCATTTTTCATTCACTTAAATCATTCGATATTGAGTAAATTGCCTGAAAGCATCTATTTATAGACTCTCTCAAATTCTTAATTGTACGCAGCCGTAAGCATTGCTATCTTTCCAGTATTAACTGATAATAATTCTTTTTTTTTACAAAAAACACGCTTATTTGCTTGACAATAGTTGCAAATACATCAATGGAATTCCTTTAAGAACAGTTATAAACAGCGAATTAATTTTTTTGTTTTTTGTAACTATTTTATTAATTATTTTTTTTATAAATCAATTTAATATAATTTTTGAGCATTTTTTGAGATTTATAAGCCCAAATAACCACTTAAAGTCTTTTTATATTTAAATTACGCTGTCTAAAGCCAAATTTCAAATTTACAGCCTCTTTCTTTTCTAGGAAATTTGCACAATAATGACATTTACACACCTCACACGTCGCTAATACAGGCTAGGTGAAGGCTGCAAGTTTGAAAAGAAACTATTAAAGAGGCAATCAAAAGTGAAATTAGCAGTTTACGGAAAAGGTGGAATTGGCAAATCAACAACTAGCTGTAACATCTCAGTTGCCCTAGCCAAACGCGGTAAAAAAGTACTACAGATTGGCTGTGACCCTAAACATGACAGCACTTTCACACTTACCGGTTTTCTGATTCCTACAATTATCGACACCCTGCAAGAAAAGGACTACCACTACGAAGATGTTTGGCCTGAAGATGTAATTTATAAAGGCTATGGTGGTGTAGATTGCGTAGAAGCTGGTGGTCCTCCTGCTGGTGCAGGTTGTGGTGGATATGTAGTAGGTGAAACTGTCAAACTACTTAAAGAACTCAATGCTTTTGATGAGTATGATGTAATTTTATTTGACGTACTTGGTGACGTTGTGTGTGGTGGCTTTGCAGCACCACTCAACTATGCCGATTATTGCCTGATTGTTACTGATAATGGCTTTGATGCCTTATTTGCTGCTAACCGGATTGCAGCTTCAGTCCGTGAAAAAGCACGAACTCACCCACTGCGTTTAGCTGGGTTAATCGGTAATCGCACTGTCAAGCGTGACTTGATTGAAAAATACATCGAAGCAGTACCAATGCCAGTTTTAGAGGTATTACCTCTAATTGAAGATATCCGTGTTTCCCGCGTCAAAGGTAAAACTCTGTTTGAAATGGCAGAGTCAGATCCTTCACTGGACTATGTTTGCGACTATTACCTTAGCATCGCTGACCAAATCTTGGCACGTCCTGAAGGTGTTGTTCCTAACGATGCTCCAGATAGAGAACTTTTCTCTTTGTTGTCAGATTTTTATCTAAATCCGAGTAAACCACAAGCCACTAATGCAGAAGAGGAATTAGACTTGATGATTGTATAAAACATTATTACCTCGTCAGGATGGGGGGAGACTATGGCATTCTTTAATAGCTTTACGGACTCAATCAAGCAAAAGTGGTTGCAATTCTTTCAGGTGAACCGCGATTGGATTACCCTGCAAATGGCAATAGAATCAGTTTATACCCCCGATGGAGGGAAGCGACCATCTTCGTACCTCATCCTGGGAGTGGTAAATGCGCTAGAACCCAAACTAGCCCAGCTAATGTTTCCCTTTGCTAAATTAAATCCAGATGCTGATACTCTGATTGAAGTATTGGATTTGCATTTTGACCCAGATATTGTCCTGGGAAACCGTTTGAGTCCCACGACGGAACCAAAAAGATACTTGGACGTTTCTGAAGACATCCCTGAAGTGTTGGAAGACATTCCTGAATATGTTCTTGAAGAGGAAGCATCAGCAAGTACTGATTTAAGTGATGTTGAGGAAGAGGATATTGATCAAGAATTTACAATGATCGATGTCACTCAAGTAAATTGGGACGAAAGCAATTCACTGGTAGATGAAAATGCTTTCGATGAGATTTCTTTAGCCGATGAAAACATCCTAGAGGAGTCCGAACCGGCATCCAGTTTAGAAACAGTGGATGAGTTTAGTGGGATTTCCTTTGAGTCTATGACTTTATCGGAAGACAACAAAGCGTCTGCATCAGGTGATTTAAGTCTTTCTGATGACAATGGGTTTGATGATCTAAATCAACCTGACGAGAGCGCATTTCGTGATGTGTTGTCTGATGTCTGGGGTGATGAAACATCCCTCCAAGAGGGTGAAGAAAATAATGACCTTTTGGGTGAAGAACTGCCATCAGAGGTTTTTGATGAATCAGAAATGGCTCGTCTCTTCCCCAATAATTAATTGTTGAAAGCAGGTGGTGGGGGCAAGTTAGTACAGAGTTATGAGTAACGAGTAGTGAGTAGGAACGAGAGTCAACCACTTGGTACTCAGCACTCAGTACTCACAAGCTTCCAGTCCCTAATCATCTGCTTGACAAGCTTAAAAAATTAAGGGGAGAATATTAATATGACTGTTGCTCAACAGCCAGAAGCTTTAAATTTTGAATGTGAAACTGGAAATTATCACACTTTTTGCCCGATTAGCTGCGTTGCGTGGTTATATCAAAAAATTGAAGATAGCTTCTTTTTGGTGATTGGGACAAAAACCTGTGGTTACTTCTTGCAAAATGCAATGGGAGTGATGATTTTTGCTGAACCCCGCTATGCAATGGCAGAGTTGGAAGAAGGGGATATTTCGGCACAGTTGAATGATTATGAAGAATTAAAACGATTGTGTGAGCAAATTAAGCGCGATCGCAATCCTAGTGTAATTGTCTGGATTGGTACTTGCACCACAGAAATTATTAAAACCGACTTGGAAGGTTTAGCACCTAAGTTAGAAGCTGATTTGGGTATTCCTATCGTTGTCGCTCGTGCTAACGGACTCGACTACGCATTTACCCAAGGAGAGGACACTGTGTTAGCCGCTATGGCTCACCGTTGTCCTGAAAAGTCTCCAGTATCAGAAACTGAAAAAGGTGAGCGTAACGCCATTCAGAAGCTGATGAATTTCGGTAAGAAAAAAGAAGACATCGCCCAAGATGAATCTGAGTATGTAGATCATCCACCTTTGGTGCTATTTGGTTCTTTACCTGACCCCGTAGTGACTCAGTTAACCTTGGAACTGAAAAAACAAGGTATCAAAGTTTCTGGTTGGCTACCCGCAAAACGATTTACAGAATTACCTGTGATCGAAGAAGGGTATTATGTCGCTGGTGTTAACCCCTTCCTCAGCCGCACCGCTACAACTTTAATGCGTCGCCGTAAATGTAAACTAATTGGCGCACCATTCCCCATTGGCCCTGATGGAACCCGTGCTTGGATTGAAAAAATCTGCTCGGTATTTGGAATCACACCCCAGGGTTTAGACGAACGGGAAACGCAGATATGGGCTGGCGTAGAAGATTATGTGAAATTAATTCGCGGTAAATCGGTGTTTTTGATGGGTGATAACCTGTTAGAAATTTCTATGGCGCGGTTTTTGATTCGCTGTGGAATGACTGTTCAGGAAATCGGTATTCCTTACATGGATAAACGCTATCAGGCTGCTGAATTAGCTTTGTTAGAAAAGACTTGTCAGGAAATGAATTCACCTTTACCAACGATTGTAGAAAAGCCTGATAATTACAATCAACTGCAACGTATTTATGAGTTGAAACCTGATTTAGTAATTACTGGTATGGCTCATGCTAACCCACTAGAAGCACGAGGTATTAATACTAAGTGGTCTGTGGAGTTTACCTTTGCACAAATTCACGGTTTTGGTAATACCCGTGACATTTTGGAATTAGTAACTCGTCCTTTAAGAAGGAATAATAATTTGAAGGATTTAGGTTGGGATAAGTTAGTGAGAGAAGAAGCGAAGATTTAAGTTTTTTTTTCGGCAATTTTAAGGGCGGACTTTCGGGTTCGTCCTTTTTTTTTGTTTATGAAATAACGAACCGCAGAGGCGCAGAGGACACAGAGAGGAATGCTATAATTGGCGTGATGCCACCAATAGAAAAATCAGGACAACGTAGACCACCAATAAAACCAATTATATTATTTGATTTACGAGCATCTTTGACTGGTTCATTTAGACGTTGTGCTGGTGTTCCTGCTATTAATTTGCTTACGTCTGCATCTTCTCCTTGATGATATCTATATTCAGGTTGTGGGAGTTTGATAATTTCTCGTGAATAGCGATATGCGGACATGAATGGGGGGAAGATTTCGTTGACGTAAGCGATTTTATAGCCTGTGGTTTCAAAGCCTAAATCGAGGAATCCTGAACCAGAGAAGAAGGAGAAGATGGAAATAGTGTCATTCATTGATAAAATGCAATGATGTCATTTTCGCTAAATTAATTAAATATTATTATGTCTTCATCTGATTGGGAAAAGTTCTTATCTGAAGGAAAAAAAGCAGTTGAAATAGTTCGTAGAGGGTTAATAAATCGCGGTATCAATGCTGGTGAACCAAGAATAACAGAATTTGGTACTGATGAAGATATTCCAGTATATAGCAGTGATAATCAGCGTCAGCTATTTTGGATATCAGTCAAGAGTGTTTCCGGTTTAGTGGAAAATCCAAAAATCCTACCTTTTGGTTATCAAGGTTGGATGTGTGGAGAGGTAGAAAGTAAGCAATGGGTGAACCCACCTGCTGCTATTATTTGGTTTTGTTTAGTCAATGGAATGTCATGGGGTGCTATTTCTCCTAGTAGGTTAAGTACCCGTTGGTTTATTTATCCAGATCGTTGGGGTACATCAGCAGATAGTAGAAAAACTCGTCAGTTAGGTCGGAAAGCATATCTTTATCCTAGTTGGCTTGTTCCTCCATCAGCTATAATAAGTAAAGCAGAAATTATCGCTTATGTTCAGCGACTAGCACAAGAATAATAAAAAGGTTTTAAATATGTCTGAACCATTTGTAGACCTTAATGCTATCTTCAATCTTGCAATTAAAGAAACTGAAGAACTCATTAAGTTGGGTTTTGATATTAGTGATCCTTCTGTTGTCACACCACTGGGATGGTATGCTAATAAATATCCAGAAATTGCGGAACGTTGTAATGAAGCTTTGCTAGAATTGAGTGATAAGCAAGCTGCATCTACTCCTGAATTGGTTGGTGCTGGATACTCTGATAATCATTTACACAGTTTTTAATTAATCTGTCATTTATCAAATTAAATTTGATGAATTAACAAATTAATGCGATCCAATAAATTATTTTGAGGATATTTTTTTCATATTAAAACTCAATTTCATCTATATTAATATCTTTTCCAGTTTCTGTAATTATTTCAGATAAAATATCTTCAAATTCAATAAATAGAAAATTACTAATTCCAGTTGTTTCAAAGAAATTATTTTGAATTTCTCTGATCATATTTACACTTGCAGGAATATCTATAGTTTTTCCTTCACTAGATTTTATCTTAATCATCTCTTCTTTAATTGGAATTAACTTTTCTTTTACACTACTTCTTAAGATTGCAGTTAAAATATCTTCTAAATTTAAAGGATTATAAGGTAGTTGTTCTACACATTCTTTTAGTTTATTTTTATTCCAAAGCTGATTATAATAACCATTACAAGGGTGTGTAAGATTGGTTTCACTATATTTATAAGCATCCTCATGCCATACACAAGTCGAACCATATTTATCAAACCCTTTGATTGAATGACCAGGTAAATTATCATTAATAAATAGTTCCCATATAAAAGCGGATGATGACCAATTATTCTGTCTTGTTAACTGATCATGAAAGTGAGAATATCTATTCTTTGTTTGGTACTCATCCCACCGATAATTAATCTGATTTAATCTTGGATACTTAGCTTCAAACAGACAAAGTTTTGCTGTATTACCAGCACTGCGAAATAATATAAGAGCATCACATCCAAATTCTTGTTCTAAATTATTAGATAAGATTTGAGATTGACAATGATAGAAATTTTTCACAACTTTGACATTGCGAAAAAATAATCTAGTATAACTCATAAGTGTGGAGACATAATCTCTCTCATTTCTGATACAACCATCATAGATATCCTGTCTAACATATTGATCTAAAGCATAAATACCTTTAGCAATTAGGGAATTTATGACATTAGGATTTGAACTAGAATGTAGATACAGAGTATTAGGATAAAAGTTGAAAAAAGTTGACATTATTTTTAGAAATAAAGAAGAAATAAAATAATGAAAATATTCACTGGATTTTTCTTAAAATCTCTATACATAATATACTGGATCAGTAATTTCTTTGTCGAGCTTAAATATTGTTTCCGCAAACGTGCTGCACTAGCAAAATATCAGCAAATTCTTGATTGGGTTAAAACTCAAAATATAGCCTTAGATACTAGCGAAGATTTAAAATTACCTGATCATTTGCTAGGTATTACTCATAATGACTTAGTTCAAGCCCTCCATACATTAGAGGATAGATACTATGTGGCAATGATGATTAATTATAGCTCAGTTATGACAGGTATAGGTACGACACGCACCATTAAAGGTATATTGGCTTGTGATGTACCTTTACAATCCAGATACTTAACCAAAATTTCTAATTTTCGTCACCGGATAAATATTTTAGGAGAAGCAGTATGTCCAAACCAACACAAAGCAGCTTGGGCATTTACAAATCTTGAGGTGGATAAGCGATATAATGATTGTCTATTTGCAGTTCACCGTTATTGAAATAATTATTTTATATCTTTATAAATGAGGTATTTGCACGAATTTATTCAACAATATATTATTACTTGATAGGCATCTTTATAGAAAACCTATCGAGTATTGTCTTCATTAATTGCCTTTTTCAGCAAGTGCTTCTAAATGAAAAGCAATATTATTGAGTGCGAACTGAATTTCTGTACTGTGAGGAATACTTCTCCATCTTGGAGTTGTTGCATGATCTAGTGCAGTTGTGTCTAAGTATCGCGCAATAACGACGAGTTTTTCTGGATCTGTTGCGGCTGTAGACAAATTTTCCAAAAATTCTTGAGGTGTCATGAGTTTGCAAATAGTGTAAACATCTGAAAAAATCAGAGATGTTTTGAGAATAACTGCTACACCAAAATCAATCTGTTCAAAATTGCATTAAATTTCGTTTAGATTGCTAGATAAAATCGACTTTTTTTTGTGGATTAATTTTTACATCATTAAAATCAGTATGTTTGACTAGAAATTAAAATCTTTAGAATATTTATTAAATAGACTATACCAACCTTTGGTGTTACAAATTGTTTGACCAGTTGATAACTTTTGGTTTTGATTTTTTCCCAGGTCGATTTTCTTTAAATAGCGTATACTTAAACAATATTTTTCAGTCTTTTTACAATAGAAGATAGCTTCTGTATTATTTGCGTTTGATTTTGCATCTTGATAAATTTGTAGACAATCTGCATATTTACTGATAGAAAAGCCTTTAGGAAGTAATTCTATTTTTGTTTGATCACTATCCTCTGCTGAAAATTTTTGGATTTGGTTATTTTGTTTATTGTCAGAAGAATTTGGTTTTGAACTTGGAGATAAGAGAGTAGAGATATTATCTTTTACTTGTTCTGTATCTCCAGAAATAATTAAACCGATTTGTGTGTATAACCATATTGAAGTACAGATAGTAATTAATGATATTATTAAAATAATAATAGGATTAAAAATGATTTGCTGATACTTTTCTATTTGAAATATTTTGATCATTAGAGGTAATAACAAAGCAAAAACGAATATTAAAGATCCGAGACAAACAATAATCAGATAAAATGCAAACATAGTTTTTAGGCATATAAAATAGTTTGACTGACAATATTTTTAATGATTTTACTTTTCAAAAATGTAATTTACCGTTACATAAATAAAGACTTATAGCGGTTTTCTATCTAGAAAACCGCTTTTGTTGTGAGCATTTTCTACAAATATGTCTAGGTGCGAAACTATCCCACAACTTCAACTGCTTTAGCTTCTGGTAACAAACGTTTTACGCCTTGCTTAACAAAAGCTTCCAAAACAGCCAATTTTTGATTCTGCTGGAATACTGTTTGTAGAACTTGGCGTAATTTTTCTAAGTTCAAACCATTTCCTGTTTCTAAAGCTATTTCTTGCTGTTCAAAATATTCAACTAAACTTAACCCTGCAACTCTAGTTAAATAAGCAGCACTCACTCCTTCAACGAGTCCCCCTGCAACAAAGGTGACAGCGTTAGTTTTGAGAATACCAGTAACAGCCCTTGTAGAAAGTTCTACTAAACCTAACTTCAACATTAAGCTTCCCATAGTTCCAGCTACTTGTTGTGCTTGTTCTAAGGAAATTTTTTGTTGATAAATGTTACCCAAATCTATTACCATTTGGGCATTAATGGCCGCAGTTGCTAATATATCTAAAGCGGGAATTGGGTTAGCAAAGGCAGCAGCGGCAGCAATCCACTGATTTTGTTCTATGATGGGTGTAGAGCGATCGCACCTCACCCTATTTAAACAATCTTTCGCCTCAGCTTTCAATAACAGCACTTTCCGCAGAGTCGTTGTACAAACTAGCTGCTGTCCTTGCTGCGCTAATATTTCGGTTAACTGCTGTGTTAATTGTTGAATATCTGGTGCTGGTTGTTCCATCCATTCTTGCACAGTACCATCAGCTTCATGTTTCCGCACTTTCACAGGAACAGGATTTACTGCTGTTGCTACTATATTTCCTTCCATTCGCTGTTTCAAGGACTGCAACACCGTCGTGCGTTCATCTGGCATATACTGGTCTTGTTTGTTAAAAACCAGCAATGTCGGCTGTTTTATGGCTTTTAGTTGTTGCAAAACTTGAAATTCTGAGTCTGTCAAATCACCATTTGTCAGGAACAAAACAAAATCAGATTTCTGCACTGCTGACAAAATAGCTACATTGGAATTTTCACCCAATTCTGCAAACAAAGGTGCTGTTTCTGAAAAATGTAGAGACGCTGTATCTAACTTCTTGAGAATTTGAATAATTGTACTTTTACCTACTGACTTTCCACCAGTAACAGCAACTTGAATTTCTCGTCTGTCTAACTCTAAGGGTAATTTAGCAAGTTGTTGACGTAGGCTTTCTAAAGCTGGATGTTTGTCTGCTTCTTGTGCAAGTTGGTTGATGACTGCTTCTGTTTGAGCGATCGCATTTTCTACAGATGCCCTGTCTACAACCATATCATCTAGCTGCTCACCAGGGCGATTTTTCTGCAATAACCACAAACCCCCACCCACAGCTAAAGCACTCAGGAGTCCGAATTCTCCCACCTGGACTATTGAATCATGCCAAGTGTCTAACATCCACAAAGAGAAGGACAATCCCAGTCCTCCCACCAATATTGGTTTATGTAACTTCACAATTCTGATTCTCCGCGCTTGGATAGCTTTATCTTTCAGAATAGATCAAAACCTGCTTTTTCGAGTGCCACAGGTAAACAGATTTAATTATAAAATACAATTATGCACTGGTTGAATAAATATTCACTGATTTATAACTTGAGGTTAATACAGATGACACAAGAATTAATCGACCTCAGAAACAGCATTACGGAAGGACTTTACACAGATGCTTTGGCAATTGTGGATGAATTAGAGGGAATGAGTAAAAAGGCTATTTTGAGGCAAATTAAATCTTTTTTAAAGATTTTGTTGATACATTTAATTAAGAATCAAATAGAACAGCGATTAACAAATTCTTAGGCTGCTTCTATTCGTTATGCAATCGTAGAGATTCAAGATGTGAATCTGAAAGATAATAAAAAATCTTATTACATCAATCAAGATGAATGGCAAACTTGGCTTGAAGATGAAGTTACACTAGCAATAGGAGATGCAAGTTTAGAGGTTTTGAATGGGACTTTAAAAAGACAGCAACTTTCGCAAATGCTAAATAAACCCCAATTACTTTTCAATGCAATTGAGTTATTAGCAATGACATATAATTATCCAAATAGAGAATTACCAGACATTATAGATAATTATTTTACTCAATTACCAGGTGGTGAAGATTGGAACAATAGCTAGAATTGTGAAATAATGCCAACTTAGTAAAATTTCAGGAAATGGATATGAATACAAAATTGGTTGAATCTATAGCCCAAATTATTTTATCTTTATCTGAAGAAGAAAGAAAACTATTAGAATTAAAAATTACAAACTTAGCAACATCTCCGACAGTTAACCAATCAAGCAAACAAAATATCTTAGATTTAGAAAATCGTTTAAAACAATTTGAAAAACAATATCAGATGTCATCAAGCAGTTTTTACCAGCAATTTAAATCAGGTAAATTAGGAGATGGAATAGACTTTTTTGAGTGGAGTGTCTTCTATGAAATTTGGAATAATGCACAGCAATAATTAACACCCAGCACGAGTTAATGCGTTTATGATTAATGTTCATCAAACCAAGCATATTTGACTTGTATTTTAATTAAATTTCCCCCAACATCAAATACTAAATCGTAAGGTAGTCTATCACCAACAGGTTTCAAAACTCCCCAACCACGTTTTAAAGCATGAAGAATAGCAGCTTGTTCTGCTATTCTTCATGCTTTGTGTCCATTTGCAAAATAAAATCAGCGTAAAACAAAACCCCGCAATCAATTAAGATTACAGGGTTTAATTTTTAAATTTGGTGGCGGGAAGTGGATTTGAACCACTGACCTTCGGGTTATGCTTACCAACTACAACTTTCGTTGCCTAGTTAAACTAGTTTGTGGTCTGGACTGTCCCTTCACCCTCGTCATTAACGTTAGGGTGTCTGCCTCCCAGTCTCTACACCTTCTCCATTTCTGGAGCTTGGTTCGGGATTACCGCGCTATTGGCTTCCCCGAGTTTGACAGATAAACACATACAAATTACTTCATATGCCGCCCAATACAAGACTAACTGATAAGCGTTTAGTTAATCTTAAGTCTTGAGCCCGACGAGCTACCAGGCTGCTCTATCCCGCGTTGCTTTTGTCTCTCGACTTCTTTAATATAGCGCGAAGTCAAAAGTTTGTCAACTACAAAAGCGATAATTCTCCAATTACTTCCAAACGCTTGTATTTTCCGAGGTTCATAAACTTCTCAGATAGGCTCTGGGCAACGCTAGGAGTAATCCAGCCCATTTGTTGCAGCAGGTGAATGGCTACGGCATATTTGGCCCGTTTGGCTCCATCCATGACTTTAATTGCCAATCCCATGCCTTCACCAAGTCTGCCGATGCACTGCACACCTTCGGCACCAGCTTTGCTGACAAGTTCACTGGGAGCTAGGCGCATCAATTCGGTGTCAAATTCCCCATCTCCAGCCACCATAGTGGGATGATGATTCATGGCGCGGACGACACGCTCCATATCCAAACTATTGCTAGAGGCAAGCACCGCATATAAAGAAGCCATTTGACTGAGTTGCATCAAATATGTGGGTGCGCCACAGTCATCATGGGCGGTGAGAAATTCTTCTGCTGGCATTCGCAGCAATTCCGCTACTTTGGTGATAATTAACTGCTGGACTGGGTGTTTACGATCCAGGTAGTTGTTTAAAGGCCAATGGCGTTGCTGACAGACGGCTAACATTCCGGCGTGTTTACCGGAGCAGTTGTATTCTAGAGGACTGCGTTTATCTTTAGGTATTGGGCATTGGAGGGCAGTTGGGTCAAGATCAGCCCGCCAAATAATGTTAAATACCTGTCTCACCTGCTCTAAGGTTCCTTTGTGGGAACTGGTGATGATGGCTAAGTCGCGATCGCTCAAATCATATCGCTCTAGTGTGCCTGTGCTGGCGACAGCCAGGGCTTGAAATGGCTTGAGGGCTGAACGGACAAATGCAGCGGTTTCGGCGTTGCCAGCAACTGACAGAACTCGTCCCCGTTCGTCGCTGACTACAGCCTGGACTATATGCCGAGATTCGATAATACCTTCCCGCAGCAACCGGACTTCCAGTGCTGCGGACTGAGTTCGTTTTCCCATTGTCATGGGTTTATATCTATTTTGTAGGTTGTCAGTTGTCAATTGTCAGAGGGAAAAGGCAATAGGCAATAGACAGTAGTCTATTCTCCCTTGTTCTTTGTTAAGAGTTCCTAATGACTAATGACTAATGACTAATGACTAATTTATAACAAATGCCAAACTATAGTACCAATAAGATACATTAAAGCCAAGGCTGCAAAGGTAATTTGTAAGCGTTGGAGAATGGGTTTAATTTCGTAGGAGACAATCAAGCGATCGCGAACAATGACTTCCTGGGGTTTTGTCCAGGTTTGTCCGTCGTACCAACCAGATTCTTCATAGAATACTGTGGGACTGTAAAGGCGATCGCGCACATAGAACCAACCCAAGTACAACCGCACCAATACCATCACCACCCCAACACTCGCTGTGGCTGCTCCACAAAGTACAAAATAAACCATATTCTTTTGTGGAGGAAAACTGGCCGCAGCTACAGGCCCTGCCAATAGCCACGACCAACTCCAAATCCAAAAAATTTTGCTGGTGTAATCGCGCCACTTGGCAGCGCTATCACGAAACAGCCACGCATTTTTTAACTCTTCGTACTCATTCAGCGGTTGTTGTTCTGTAGGAACTGGGCAATTAGAAACCGAGGATTTCATCATCTGGGCTGATCCTCACCATCATCGGAGTTTGGTAGCGAAATGCGTTCGGCATGAACCCAGAACGCTTCTAAATTATAAAACTCCCGTTCTTTTGGCATCATGATGTGAACGATCACGTCGCCATAGTCTTGTAGCACCCAACTTCCCTCAGCTTTTCCTTCTGTCCTTAAGGGACGACGTTGCAAATCGCTTTCGACTTTAGCTTCAATTGCAGATGCGATCGCTCTGACTTGTACCCTAGAATAACCAGTCATCATCACAAAGTAGTCAGACAAGTAAGAAACCTCTGCTACCTTGAGTAGTAAAATCTCACCAGCTTTGCGTTCTGACCCAGCTTCGGCGATGGTTATAGCTAATTTGCCACTGCCATCATCAGTTTGAGCCATTGATCTGTTCACAGTATTCTTTGTCAGTGGAACAGATTGTAAGGGGAAATTTCCTTGGAAATAATCAGTCATTAAACCTCAGGTGCTTTTTTTCCTTTTATAACAATTAGTCTGATGTACTTACAACAAACTTGCAATTGTGTAAATAGGTTTTTTTGAATACTAACAAAAAAATAGGTGTTTATGGGGCTTGCTTAACAATTAGCAGCACGCTGGGTCTAGGCAACACATAAAATTGCTAAGTGCCATCTGTACAAACTTAAATTATCCTGAAATAAATGCATTGATACTCTTAAAATCTATTAAACTTCTGGTTTAGTAACAACTATGGGCTGAATTGCTTTGGGTGTGGCTGTTAATGAGTAACACAATGTTTCGTACTGATTTAAAGCTTGCTCAAAGGAATATTGCTCAATAGCGTATTGACGACTGTTGTAACCAAGGGTTTTGACCTTTTCTGGAGTTTGGTACAAGTCTAAAATTGCCGTTGCTAAGGCTTGGGGATCTTCTGGAGGCACAATCACTCCACCACCGCTTTGTTTAATTGCTCTAGCTGCCGTACCATTGTCAGGAACAGATCCCACTAAAGCTCTGCCACTGGCAAGTAGAACTTGGATTTTTGATGGCATATTGAAAGAAATCACGTTTTTCTTCTGCACTACCAAACCCACATCTGCTGCTGCTAACATTTGCGGCAGATCTTTTCGGGGTTGAAACGGTAATAACAAAACGTTATCTGCGCCCCAGTCGAGACACTGCTGTTGCAACCGCTGCAAGCCTTTGGCCTCACCAACAACCACGAACGCAATTTCTGGAATATCACGTAGTTTTGCAGCAGCTTTAATCACTGTCTCTAAGCCTTGTGTCAAAGCAATGTTACCAGAATATAAAGCCACAAATTTACCATTCAGATTATGTGTGGCGCGGAAAGGGTTATCGTCTTGTGGTAGTGGACGGATGAAGTTCACATCAACCCAGTTGGGAATTTGCACTATTTTTTCGGCTGCTATCCCTTTAGAAAGTAAATTTTCTACAAACCCATCAGCAATTACACTAATTTTACTGGCGGATGAATAGGCGAATTTTTCTAATGCTGTAAATATTTTAATCAGCGATTTGTTTTTCAGCAGACCGACGTGGATAGCTGCTTCAGGTAATATATCTTGTAAATTTAAGACTACAGGACAACCGCGTAACCATCCTAGAAGCGCGGCAGGTACGCATACTGGCAAAGATGGTGATGTTGTAATAATTATATCAGGTCGCCAGCCCATGATAGCTGGAAAAAAACTGGTAATTACAAAACTAGCATCTAGCATCACCCGATCTAAGAGGTTTGGTTGGGGACGAATCCAAACATAACTACGTTGGATATCAACTCCATCCTTGTGTTCGTTTAAATACAATTTACCCCGATAGTCTGGATAAATTTGACGTTCCGGGTAATTAGGCATAGCTGTAACTACACGTACTTGATGTCCACGTTTGACCAATCCCTCAGCTAATTCAGTCATTAGCGGGGCTATACCAATAGGCTCTGGGTGGTAATTGTAGGAGTAAATTAAAATCCGCATAAAAAATTAGCCGGAGTTTCCTGGTTTTTTGTTGAACAACAATCAGTATTTGTTTTTAAAGTCACTTTGGAGCATATGATCTCCCATGTTATTTTATTGTCTCTTTATACTTGTTCCTTGTCAGTAACTTTTCGTTGAAGATTATGTAAATTTTGATATAAAGTTTTTAAAGCTAGTACCGCAAAGCGGAGGTCAAAAGAAAGACAGTTTGTCCGTCAAAATATATTTGACAGACTACTAGTATGCTGGAAATTAATCCTGGACTATGTAATATGTATTTTTGAATTTATTTTAACATTTTTATAGTAAATTCCAATACTTCACAATCCTCTTTCACTGAGAAAGTATATTTGCTGTATATGTGATAATCTCGCTCTAGTGTACTCTTTGTCAACTGTAAGTAGGTGGGCATAAATATTTATCGTTGAGACAAGGCAGGAGGCAGAAGG
>NZ_JAYGGY010000125.1:0-18495 GCF_034931625.1 Anabaena cylindrica UHCC 0172
AGAGCTATGAGGCTTATTCTGTCTGCATTTTAACCATTTTTGTCATCCCGTCAGAAATTACATATATAATTAATGGCTGTGCAATGAAAATACACCGAACTTTGGGAAATGGTTTTCAGGAGGTTATTTATCAAAGATGTATGGAAATTGAACTCAAAAAATCAGGTTTAAGTTTTGGAAGAGAGGTAGAACAAACAATTTATTATGAGGGAGTTGAAGTAGGAACACGAAAGGCGGATTTTATAGTTGAAAATCAGGTTGTGGTGGAGTTGAAAGCAGTTATTGCTTTGGAAGATGTTCATTTAGCGCAAGCGAAAAATTATTTGGTAGCTTATAATTTTCCTTTGGGATTATTGATTAATTTTGGTGGGTTAAAGTTGGAATACAAGAAGGTTTTTAATCCTCGATATCATGTTTAATTTGTCTGAATCAGGATGTCCAGGATTTAAGGATTTTCAGGATGTTGTTGTTTGATTTGAGGTGGGGATTTTGAGGATTTTTTTGTCTGAATCAGGATAACCAGGATTAGAGGATTTTCAGGATGTGGTTGTTTGATTGTCTATAAAATATACAGATTTTGGGATGATAGATAAGTTATCAGTTAAATTATCCGCTGTTAATTCTTGACTATTACTGTAACTGGATTTTATAATCTTCAAATCTTCACAGACAATTCATCAATAACAATCTGTCTGAATCAGGATAACCAGGATTAGAGGATGTACAGGATGTAATTTTTTATTGTTTAGGAAAAATAACGATTCTTGGATGATAGATAATATACTGTGATTGTAATTATCATTTTTCAAAATTCACAGACAATTCATCAATAACAATCCTGTAAATCCTTTAATCCTGGACATCTTGATTCAGACAATTACAATTTCAGCATCCCACCAACAACTTACAAATTACCAACGAACCATACAAACTGTAGGTTGGGTAGAACGCAGTGAAACCCAACAAATTAATCATCATATTTTGGGGAAAATGTTGGGTTTCGTTCCTCAACCCAACCTACAAGATCAGCGATTACACTTTCATTATGCATCTGTTCGGTGATAAAGAATTATTGCAAGCACATTCGCGAGGATTTCTTGATGTGATTGTTCCATGTAATCAAAATGATACTGATTCCTATCTGTTGCAGCCTTAATTCTCCCAGCAGTCGCCAAAATAAGGTTTACTTCATCAATATCATGAAAGCCACCCTGTTCTAATATTCCCACATAGTCTGCACCTACCCATCGGCCATTGACCTTATTAATTTGCCAATAGCGATTAGCTACCACATATTCTGCTAGACAATCTTCATTCTCATGATACTTTTGTGGAGGATCAACACGTCCCAACTCTTCAATAAGTTGATTAAGCTTTTCTGCATAACTATCTTCTTCCGGTTCATATTTCTCGTTTTCATCATCCCATACTAACTCCCAATTGTGTTTGATATGGGACAATTGCCTCAACACAAGCCGGTCTAATAAGTCGCTCTGTCCAAAGAATTTTTTCGCATCAATCATTTTGAAATACACCATTTTTATTGGTCATGTATAACTATGAGTTCTTCTGCAATTGCAATTTAAGCACCTTATTTGTGACACCTGACTAAAGATTATCGAGTCAATGCGATCTCTAAAGTCAGGGTGCGTTAGCGTCAGCGTAACGCACCTTATTCACTACAATTAACTAACTATAAGCCTCCATCGGTAAACAAGAACAAACAAAATTCCTATCCCCAAAAGCAGCATCTATTCTCCCCACACTTGGCCAGAACTTATATTCCTTATTCCAAGGTGCAGGATAAGCAGCTTCTTCACGAGAATAGGGATGATTCCATTCACCAATAATCAAACTTTCCGCAGTGTGAGGGGCATTTTTCAAAAGATTATCTTGAATGTCCATTTTACCAGATTCAATTGCGGCAACTTCCTCACGAATCGCAATCAAAGCATCACAAAAACGATCTAATTCCTGTTTAGATTCACTTTCCGTTGGTTCTACCATAATTGTCCCAGCAACAGGCCAAGAAACAGTAGGTGCATGAAAACCATAATCCATTAACCGCTTCGCAACATCATCAATTTCAATCTGCGCTGATTTCTTCAAACTTCGCAAATCTAAAATACATTCATGTGCCACTAAACCATTTTTTCCCTGATACAAAACCGGATAATATGACTCTAATCTCTTAGCGATGTAATTAGCATTCAAAATGGCAATTTTGGTTGCTTCCGTTAAGCCATCTGCACCCATCATGATAATATACATCCAAGAAATCACTAAGATACTTGCACTACCCCAAGGTGCAGCGGAAACAGCACCAAAAGAGTGCTGAGTATTGAGTGCTGAGTGCTGAGTATGATCGGAGTTAGAGAGTTTGTCACTTTTCCCTATTTTTACAACGGAATGTGCTGGCAAAAATGGCACAAGGTGGGAAGCAACACCAATGGGACCCATACCGGGACCACCACCACCATGAGGAATACAGAAAGTTTTGTGTAGGTTCAAATGACAGACATCTGCACCAATATCACCAGGACGACAAATACCTACTTGGGCATTCATATTAGCGCCGTCCATGTAAACTTGTCCACCGTGGGAATGAACAACAGCACAAATTTCTTGAATTGCTTCTTCAAATACCCCATGAGTTGATGGATATGTCACCATTAAAGCTGATAATTCATTGCTATATTTTTCAGCTTTGGCTTTTAAATCCTCAACGTCAATATTACCTTGATCATCACAAGCAACTCCCACAACTTTCATCCCACACATTACCGCACTTGCGGGATTTGTTCCATGGGCAGATTGGGGAATTAAACAAATATTTCTGTGTCCTTCTCCCCGACTTTGATGATATTCATGAATTACCAAAAGTCCCGCATATTCACCTTGAGAACCTGCATTTGGTTGTAAGGAAATTCCAGCAAATCCTGTAATTTCTCCTAACCATGCTTCTAGTTGTTGGAACAGAATTTGATAACCTCTAGTTTGGGAAATTGGCGCAAAAGGATGGATTTTCCCAAATTCTGCCCAAGTTACGGGAATCATTTCTGAAGTTGCGTTTAACTTCATGGTACAAGAACCCAAGGGAATCATTGAAGTTGTTAATGATAAATCCTTGCTTTCTAGTTGATGTAAATAACGTAATAACTCAGTTTCTGAATGATAATGGTTAAAAACTGGATGGGTGAGATATTTACTTTGACGTGATAATTGAGAATGAGAAATTGGCAATTCTGACACAGTAAAAGGTAATTCATCTTTCAGCGCGAAAATTTGCCAAATGTCAATTAAATCTGCTTCTGTCGTAGTTTCATCTAAGGAAATGCCCACAGTTGAATTATCAAAAATTCTCAAGTTGATATTTCTCTCATTTGCAGCGTCGAGAATTGCTTCTAATTTGGTATTTCCTAATTCTACCCGCAAGGTATCAAAGAAGTTTTCCGAACTGATTTTGTAACCTAACTTTTTCAAGCCTGCGGCTAAAGTTGCGGTTAATTCGTGGATATTTTGAGCGATCGCTCTCAGTCCATCTGGTCCATGATAAACTGCATACATACTTGCCATCACTGCCAATAATACTTGCGCTGTACAAATATTGCTGGTGGCTTTATCTCTGCGGATATGTTGTTCACGGGTTTGCAAAGCTAAACGGTATGCAGGTTTGCCATGAATATCCTTTGATACCCCGACAATTCGCCCTGGAACTAGCCGTTTATACTCCTCCTTCGTCGCAAAATAAGCAGCGTGTGGTCCCCCAAAGCCTAAGGGAATACCGAAGCGTTGGGTGCTGCCTATAGCAATATCAGCCCCTAATTCACCGGGGGGTGTAAGTAGAGTTAAACTTAAAGGATCTGCGGCTACAGTCACCAATGCACCCTGAGCATGGGACTGTGTGATAACATTGCGGTAGTCATAAATTGTGCCATCACTGGCAGGATATTGGAGAATTGCACCAAAAATTGATTCTGTGAAATCAAAAGTTTGATGATCACCGATAATGATATTTATCCCCAGCGGTTTAGCTCTAGTTTGCAAGACATCAATGGTTTGAGGATGACATTCACTAGACACAAAATAGTTATGGGATTTATTTTTGCAGACACCATAACTCAAACTCATGGCTTCTGCTGCTGCTGTCGCTTCATCTAGCAAAGATGCGTTAGCAATTTCTAAACCTGTCAAATCAATAATCATGGTTTGGAAATTTAGCAATGCTTCCAAACGTCCTTGGGCAATTTCTGGTTGATAAGGGGTGTAAGCTGTGTACCAACCGGGATTTTCGAGAATATTACGTTGAATGACTGCGGGAGTAATACAATCGTAATAGCCCATGCCAATAAATGAGCGATAAACTTGATTTTTATCGGCTATTTGTTTTAATTTCGCTAGTGCTGCATATTCGCTTTGTGCTGCTGGTAATTGTAGGGTTTGATTAAAGCGAATTGCCTGTGGTACTGTTTGATCAATTAGGTTATCTAAACTAGAAAACCCTAAGATATCAAGCATTTCCTGAACATCATCAGGGTTAATTCCAATGTGTCTTTGGGCAAAGTCGCTGAGTTTTTGACTGCTTTTAGCCAAAATCTTGTTATCACTAGGTTGAGTACGAGGGGGATTAGCTACCACAAATAATTCTCCAGACACTGCTGTATTAATGTATTGTAATAATTATTCTTATATATTAGGTTTTTTTGAGACCCATATCTTTTAGGGACTTGCAAATAAAAAAATCCCCAATTTAAGGATAATGGTGGGTATAGCTTTGCGGGCATGGCCACTTTACGTAGACTCAGGCTCATATATTCAAACCTCCCAGCAGGAGGCAATTTGTTTTCTCCCAAAAAATGCTCAATCAAAACCAAACACCCCTAATAGATGCCTTAAAAAACTCTATTTCTCGTCCTCATGCACCGTTTTACACTCCAGGACATAAACATGGTGTAGGAATTTCCCCAGTTTTAATTGATTTAATCGGTAAAGATGTCTTTCATGCTGACTTAACAGAATTAGCTGAATTAGATAATTTATTTACTCCTGAAAATTCAATTCTCGCAGCACAAGAACTGGCAGCAGAAGCTTTTGGGGCTGAGAAAACATGGTTTTTAGTTAATGGTTCTACCTGTGGAATTGAAGCGGCTATTCTTGCTACTTGCGGTATGGGTGATAAAATTATTCTGCCGCGAAATGTGCATTCTTCGGTGATTTCTGGGTTAATTCTTTCTGGTGCAATTCCTATTTTTATTCAGCCTGAATATGATGAGGATTTAGATATTGCTCACAGTATTACACCGGCAGCGGTAAAAACAGCACTGGAAAAACATCCTGACGCAAAAGCTGTGCTGACAGTTTACCCTACATATTACGGTGTTTGTGGAGATTTGAGGGCGATCGCACTTCTTACCCATCAATACAATATTCCCCTCCTTGTAGATGAAGCACATGGCGCACATTTTGCTTTTCATCCTCAATTACCCACCCCAGCTTTAGCCGCAGGTGCAGACTTAACTGTGCAATCTATCCACAAAACCCTCGGTGCAATGACACAGGCATCAATGTTACACATCCAAGGGGATAAAATCGACATTGACAGAGTGAATAAAGCTTTGCAGCTATTACAATCTACCAGTCCCAGTTTCATACTTTTAGCTTCCCTCGATGCCGCACGTCAACAAATGGCAATGAATGGGGAAAAGTTGATGTCTCAGACTTTGCAATTAGCAGCAGCAGCAAAAAGTCAAATTAACCAAATTCCTGGTTTATCGACTCCTCTCTATCCCAGAGGCAAGGGTTTTGTCGATTTAGATCAAACACGCTTAACTGTAAACGTTTCTAAATTAGGTTTAACAGGTTTTGCAGCTGAAGAAATTCTCAATGAAATGGGTGTAACTCCAGAATTTTCATCTTTACAACATCTTACTTTTATTATTAGTTTGGGTAATACACAACTGGATATTAATGCATTAGTGCAGGAATTGAAAAATTTGATGCGGATACCACAATTGACAAGTCAGTACAAAATATGTAAATATAGAAACGATGCTAAAATTAGTCATTCTCTGTGCATTTCTCCCCGTGAGGCTTTTTTTGCTAATAGTGAAACCTTACCTTTGGAGAAAACACCAGCACGAATTTGTGCGGAAATAGTTTGTCCATATCCCCCAGGAATACCCGTTTTAATGCCGGGAGAAATTATTACAAAATCAGCCTTAGAATATCTGCAACAAATTCAAGCTTTAGGTGGATTTCTTAGCGGTTGTGCAGATACTAGTTTGAAAACTTTAAAAGTAGTGAAAGCTGGAAAAAGGTAATTGGTTAGGACAGGGGAAACGCATCTTATCAATAAGGACAATTTAATCTCAATAATGACCAAAATATTCGCATTAATGCCTACTTATTGACAATACTCTAGTCCATCACTATGACTCTGAAAAAATCAATCAAACGATAAATTGGGATTTCTTCGTTTATACACTAAAACGGTATTTTGTCAATAAAATTTAGATGCGTTTCCCCTGTTGGTTAGGACTGATTCTCTTTGGATTTTGTTAGCTGCTGAAATACTAATTGTATAGCTAAAGCTAACAAGCCAATCGCTACCATACCAAATATGCCCGTTCCTAAAGCTACGACACCCACAACTAGGGTACGAACAGCCGCGCTAATCTTGATTGCGATTAAGTTATCAGAATGGATAGGTTTTGCGGCAAATGTAGTTGCGATCGCTATCATGAGAGAATACATCGCAAATCCCAGTCCTCCTGACATTATAGCCCCAGTTATACAGCGTAATGGAGTTGGTGGTACTTGTCCGGTAGTATCTGCTGATGGTGTGATATTTGGTTCATTCATAAAAGGTTGTGGGGTATAGGGTGTAGCTTGCTAAGGACACTAATAAGCGGTAGACGTAATATTACGAATTACGAATTATTTGAATTCCAGTTGTAATTGTCCTAGTCACAAACAATTCTAAATCTTCGTCAGGAATTGCTGTGCGTATCTGCTGCTTGACAACTTCTGCTTGTGCTGGAGATTCGACAATTGCAAATACAGAAGGGCCAGAACCAGACATCATGGTTCCTAAAACTCCTTCTTGACTAGCAAATAATTCTCGCAGTTGTAGAACTTGGGGATAAGCTGGCAATACGACCTTTTCTAAATCATTGTGCAGTTTTTGGGAAATTTTTGCTGCATCGTTAGCCAAGATGGCTTTCACCATTTCTCCCGAATGGACTGCACTGGCACGGGCGGCTAAATCTTGGGTATCTTTAATATAAGTACTGCCAAATACTTGCCGATAGGTTTGATATGCCCAAGGAGTAGAAACTTCTAAACTACGATATTTTGCTAATACTATATTTATTTGATTTAAATTTGCTAAAGGGGAAAGTTGTTCACCTCTACCTGTAGCAATTACTGTTCCCCCAGAAATACAAAATGGCACATCTGAACCCAGGGTAGCTCCCAATTCTTCTAATTCTAATTTAGTTAGTCCCAGATTCCAGAGTAAATCTATCCCTACCAAAACCGCTGCTGCATTTGTCGAACCTCCAGCTAAACCCGCAGCAACAGGAATCTGTTTTTTGATAGTAATATCAATACCCCCAAAATTACTAAAAGCGTCAGGAAACTTCCTGGCCATCAGTTCCGCAGCCCGATATGCTAGATTAGTCTTATCTGTGGGTACTTGTGGGTGATCGCAGTAAACGCGAATTGTTTGAGTGCTGGCAGCATGGACATCAATTTGGTCGGCAAGGTCAATACTTTGGAGTATCATTGCTAACTCATGATATCCATCAGGACGATTACCAATGATTTCCAAATATAAGTTAATTTTGGCAGGTGCAATTAGGCTATAAGAATGCATTTTTAGTGCTTCGGCTTTAGTAGATTTACTCAAAAGTCAGACAGTTACTTAAATTTACCCATTGTGCAACGCTGAGGTCTTCGGCGCGTACTTGGGGATTTATTCCTAATTGTTCCAGTAATTGGGTCAAGCGATCGCGTTCAATGACCGATTGTAAGTTATTTCTTAACATTTTTCGCTTTGCCCCAAATCCCAATTTAACCAGATTTGCTAACTTTTTGGGGTTATCTGCCGGAATTTCTATCTGTCGAGGGATCAACCGCACCACAGCCGAATCTACTTTCGGAGGTGGGTGAAATGCACTAGCAGGGACTGTGCAAATTAACTCACAATCAGCCAAATACTGCACCCGTACCGACAACGCCCCAAAAGTCCTTGAACCTGGTTTAGCATATAACCTTTCAGCTACTTCTTTTTGTACCAATAACACAATAGAATCATAGGGTTCTGGGTTGGGTTGGGTGATAGTACCGAGTAACTTTTCAATAATTGGACCAGTAATGTTGTAGGGAATATTCGCAACAACTTTATTTTGCTTTTGAAAATTGTTAAATGCTAACAATTGAGATGGTACATCTAATGTGAGAAAATCCCCTTGCAGCAATAAAAAATTTTCTTTTTGTCCCAGTTGTTTGACTAGTAATTTACACAAATCCCGGTCAATTTCTACAGCAACTAGAGATTGAGCTAAAGGTAATAAACGCCGAGTCAAAATTCCTGTACCAGGACCAATTTCCAAAATCCTATCACCCTCTTGACACTCTGCTGCTTTAACAATCGCATCGAGTGCCTTTTCACTTTTTAACCAATGTTGAGCAAATTGCTTGCGCGGTTGCACCATCTATATTTGTTTCTCCATATTTTGTTCGCAATCTGTAAGTTGTAAGGATACATAATTCAGTATAAATTAGGGTTTAAAAGTCGTTATTGATAATTTATAGAAAAACTTGCTCCTCTAGATTACTGCTGTACGCAAATCTTCTGACTCCTGACTCCTGACTCCTGACTCCTCACCAAACAGTTTGTAAATTTAAAATAAATCCTGGTAAAATATCTTCTCCAAATAATTCAATAGGAGATTCTAATATTTCCACTGGTTTATGAAAACGATATATTTCCACCTGACGTATTTTAGAATTAATTAACCAACCCAATTTTACACCATTATTTATATATTCCTGCATTTTTTTTTGAACTTCTTGCAAACTATCACTTGGTGACATTAACTCTAATATAAAGTCAGGTGCAATAGGCGGAAACTTAGCTTGTTCCTCTTGTGTAAGTGCATCCCATCTATCTTTTTTTATCCAAGCTACATCAGGAGAACGATTTGCACCATTAGGGAGTTTAAAGCAGGTTGAAGAATCGAAACAAACTCCTAGTTTAGTTTTGCGGTTCCATATTACAAAATCAGCGTTAATCTCTGAATTGCATTTTCCAGTTTCTCCACCTGTAGGTGACATAATTAATAACTCTCCTTCTGCGTTACGTTCAAATTTAACATCAGGATTTTCCCGACAAAGTTGATAAAATTGATTGTCTGTGAGTGTGATGATAGGATTTAAGTTAACGGTGATAGCTGTCATATAATTGATATTTAGTTGGATATTTTTTGGGGATAGTATCTACTGAATAGCAATATTTTAACCTGTAGTTTGGGTTAGACGCACAAAGTCATCTTTCAGCCCAGGGCTAAAACTTCTAGGCTTCCAAACGCTGTTATAATTATTGTCAAGTCTCTACACATAAATTCATCTTTGATTTAGCAACGCCAATTATTTATAATAAATCTGGATCTTACGGTAGGTTTCTTCCCAGCTATGAACACCAAAAAAAGATATCTTTTCCCCCTAATTTTAGTAGCAGTTTGTGCCAGCATCAGCAGTTGTACACCTGATAGCGGTGACAACTTAAGCTCAATACCAACAACACCAAAAAGCACAACTTCCCCAAGTCCTGCTAATTCTCAAGTCGAGACTCAACCATTTTCAACTCAACCAACCCCTACTGAACAGCCACCGACTTCAAGTTCTAAAACTATCTCTGGTAAAACCACCAAAGTCACCCTATACACAAGTGATGCTCAATGTCAAGATTACGTTGCTAAAACAGCTTCAGTCTCAGCAGATGAACCCATGAATGAAACTGTAGGTAAAGTCCTAGAGCAAGGAGATACAGCCGATTTTAGCTTGTCTGGGTATCGTGTCAACGTTAATAATGGTGTGGCTACAATTGATTTGCGAATCTCTCCTGAATCAAAACGGCAAATAACTTCTCTTTCTAGCTGTGAGCAGTTTGCACTGTTTGGTAGTATCCGCAAAACCTTAACTAGTAATGCTGAATGGAAAATCAAAGAGGTGCGCTTCACTGAAAAAGGTGCGGAAATTGTCCTGTAAACCTACATTCCGCACCCTTAGCTGTCACACAGAGAAATTACGGAAATAAGAAAGAAAACTTAGACTAAAAATCACATATTAGCGAAAAAGAAAAACACTAAAAATGGGGTTACAACCCATTCTCAATAAGTAGCAATAAGAATGAAAACCACCCAGAAGGGTCAACAGATAAATAAATGAAGATATTCAAGATAGAGACTATAAGTGAGACTAATAAATTCAAGTTGTCATTTTTAGTCTTTTCTCCAATACCGTTTTCATTTGCAAAGCGGCGGCTTGCTTAGGAAACACTCGGAGTAAATCTTCCAAATCATGAATGGCAAATCGGATGTTTGAAAGGCTCAAAAACGCCTAGAAACCCTCGAACAAATTCGCCAAGAATACCATCAATATAAATACAATGCTCAACCAAGACTTCAAAGAGTTTATACAATTATTAAACGATAACCAAGTTAAGTATCTGGTGATTGGGGGTTATGCTGTATCAGTTCATGGACATCCCCGTTACACAAAAGATATGGTGCGTTACAGATTTCATCTTAACGCACCCTACAATATTACTGCGTCCCTCCGCGTTAAAAACTCTTCCCTTTACATCCTCTCCAACACCCTAATTCCCAACAAATCTAATCCGAGTTTCAACGTTTTCGCAGTCAAATCACATAACATCAACCGCGATGTTCTTACAGGTTCTTCAGATTTCAAAACCGGACAATTTTCATAGAATTTGTTAAACTTATCGCTGAGATTATATAAATAATCACACAAGCGATTTGGTAATAAATCTTTCTCAACATCACTAATCACTTCATCTAGTTGTAATAAGTGCTTGGCTAAAGTTAATTCTGAATCTTCTCTCAGCAGAATTTTAGCATCTGCACCCAAGTTACCAAAGTTAATATTACCTTCTCGACTAATGCCTTGAGTCCTCACATAAGCATATATCATATAAGGTGCTGTATTTCCTTTTAAGGCAAGCATCTTATCATAACTAAAAACATAATTGCTAGTGCGATTTTGGCTTAAATCTGCATATTTGACAGCACTAATACCAACTACATCAGCAACATTATTAATAAATTCTTCAGTCTCTTCTCTACCTTCTTCTTTTAATCTCGCTTCTAAATCTGCACGAGTGCGAGAAACTGCTTCATCTAATAAATCTCTTAACCGTATATTATCACCGGAACGAGACCTGAATCTCTTACCATCATCTCCTAATACCAAACCAAAGGGAATGTGAACAATTTCCACATCATCAGGTATCCATCCAGCTTTACTTGCGACTTGAAAAAATTGAGCAAAGTGATTAGATTGTCCCGCATCTGTAGTATAAATTATCCGCTTGGCTTGATCTTCTTGAATGCGATAACGGAGAGATGCTAAATCTGTGGTTGCGTAGTTATAACCACCATTTGATTTTTGGACAATTAAGGGTAAAGGCTCACCTTCTCTATTTGTAAAACCATCTAAGAAAACACATTTTGCACCTTGGTTTTCTTCTACTAAACCAGCTTTTTCTAAATCTTCTACAACTGCTGGTAGAAATGAGTTATAAAAAGATTCTCCGCGTTCAGTTAATTTGATATTTAGTAAATCATAAATTATTTGAAACTCTTGGCGTGATTGTTCACAAAGTAATTTCCAAGCATGAAGTGTATCTTCTGCACCTGCTTGTAGTCTGACAACTTCTTGACGTGATGTTTCTTGAAAATCTGCATCTGTATCAAATCGTTGTTTCGCTTGACGATAAAAATTAACTAAATCTCCAATATTTAAAGCGTTAGCTGTAGTCAGTGCTTCTGGAGAAACTTCTCGCAAATAGGTGATTAACATCCCAAATTGCGTACCCCAATCACCGACATGATTTAACCGCAATACATCATGTCCACGAAATTCTAAAATCCGGGCTATGCAATCACCAATAATTGTCGAACGCAAGTGTCCGACGTGCATTTCTTTGGCAATATTCGGACTGGAAAAATCGACAATTTCTTTTTGCGGATTTTTTGCTATTGGAACTCCTAACCGAGGATCTGCTTTAATGGCGTTTAGCTGTGCTTCCAGGTAGGATGTTTGCAGTTTAAGATTAATAAAACCAGGCCCAGCGATTTCTGGGGGTTCGCAAATATCAGATATATCTAGCTTTTCTACAATAGCAGATGCGATCGCTCTCGGCTGCATTCCCAACTTCTTACTCAGGGATAAAGCCACGTTCGCTTGAAAGTCACCAAATTTAGGATTACTCGCACTCACCAAAATCGGATCTACCCCGGTGTAGTCAGCGCCAAACGCAGCTACCAAAGCCTGTGCTAATTTCAGTTTAAGTTGTTCTTGTGTAGCGTTCATATTTAAATATAATCTGTTTAAAGCCGGGATATTCACAAATGCTTGATTATTCTAGCCTTAAAATATATTCATCTCAGCATTTGTTTTCGTTGAATACCCCCTCCGCCTCATTCCTTTCTTCCCTCCGTGTTCTCAGCGCCTCTGCGGTTGGTTAAAGATTTTTTCCCGCAGAACCAAACAACTATTAACTACTGACTCACACCGAGATTTTTCACCACGGACATACCTTGAATTCGCCATGTACCTTCTTTGCGAATTAAATCGTAACGCACCCGTAACCGTTCCTGAGAAGACTTTTTATTCTGACCAAGTTCATAGAACTGGGTAACTTCCCTCACTGTAGCTTCTACCACAGCGTTATCTGCAACACTAGCAATCTGATTGACAAATTCTACCTTCAAATCATGCTCATACGTGCGATAGCGGCTGTCTTTGATATCTTGTTGAACTATTAACCGCCATTGTGATACGGCAGAACCAGTCAAAATCTGATCTAAACGATTAATTTCATGATTGGGTCCCAAAGCTGCGGCTTTGATAGATAGCCAAGTTTGAATCACTTCTTGAGCGATCGCATTTGTTAATATACCCTCAGCTACTTCTGGCTGACTATTGGGGTCTGGAATGCTTACTGCTGGCTGACTTAATTCAATCGCTAACTGTTCTCCCTGTAAAGATGGTCTAGGGAAAAACAGATTGTTTAACCATCCAAAAGCCGTGGAAACTAATAACCAAAAAACTAATAAACCCCCCAAAGATAAAAAAACCATCCAAACTAAGCGAGTTTTTGCATCTAAGCTATTAGCAAAAGTGCGCCTTGGTCGAGAATGAGACGGACGATATTCTCCAACACCTCGACTGTTAGCCGAAGTTGCCTTGCGTCGTTTCCGCTTTTGAGGTTGACCGGGTGCAGTTGTCTGAGTAGGGATATTCATTTGCTGATGATTTCCTTTGGCTACTACTTCTGTCGTCGCCGAATGTTCTCCAGGCATTTTTGGTGTTTGACTACCACTGGGTATAGGTGAAGTATGCCATCGCGGTAGGGAGAAATGTCCAGATTCGGGTACTTCACGGCTTACTGGTTCTGCTAATTCAGGTTCAGGTGTGTGATTGATTGGCCTAGTAGTTGCATGGTTATGGTTGTGATAATGGGGATTATTTATTTGTGGTGAGGTTAAAGGTTGGTTGTTAATTGCAGACCATTCATGAGTTGTTTGGGTATCCGTTGGTAAAGCTTCTAAATAAGCTTGTACCTGGGCATCAGCAAAATAATCTTTTAAAGAAGCTTGCTTTCTGACTAAATCTCGAAAGTGAGGAAATACCTCTTGTTGTAACCACTGTTCACAGTACAAACAAAGTCCTGGTAACAAGTCTGGTGAATCTTGGGATTTTTCCCGAATGATAGCTAAGGCTTCATATTCTTGGCTTAATTCTAAAACGCGGGTGGCTTCTTCGGTTTGTCCCAATAACAAAGCACATAGAGATTGTTCTAAATGCACATCTTGGCGTTTACCCAGACGAATCAGCATTTGTTTGGCTTGGCGAATTAAAGCTGGTTGGCTTTGGGTAAAACCCCTGGCGATTAAGGCATAGACTGCTAGATATGTGGCAACTGCGGAGGGGCGCTTGCTTTCCGATTCAAATAGTTTATGCTGTTCTGTAACTGTTAAATGATTGCGTAACTGCTGAATAAATCTCAAAAAATCATCTATATTTAAGCCGGATTGATCATTGCCAGCGCCATCAATTCCGCCCCGTTCTTCTAAAATATTCTGTAATAATTCTAAGCCTTGACGGCGTTCCTTGGTTTTCTCTTGAGGTAGTGCTAGTAACTCCAGAATGCGATATGGTCGCAATTTACAAAGATCCGCTGCAATTTCTGATTGCACGCTAGGGAATATACCTTCGCGCATTAATAATTCTTCCCCGGTTTCTAAAGATATGGCGGCATTTTCATAATGATTTTGCTGCCATTGTTCACGTCCTAGTTCTAGGCAAGCTAAGGCCACTGTGAGAATAATATCTGATAGTTCCGGACTGCCAGAGTATTCTTCGTTGGATAGATGGCTACCGACTCTGACACCGACTCCATTTTTATTAACCAGGTATGGACGACCTAGTTTGAGTACTAGTTCGTATTCCCCTAACTCTTGGAGGAGTAATAAAGCACCAACTAATTCCTCAGGGGCAATTTCGATGCTGAGACTTTGAACATCGTGATTACGGCTGTTGTTTTCAGCGCGATTTTCTAATCCAGATGTATTTGCCGCCCGATCTGGATCATAGGCGTGGGCGAGATAAATCTGATCATAACGACTGCGTTCTTTGGAATCTGATAAAACCACGTAAGCTTCTTCTATGAGTTGTTTACGAGAAGAGATGGCTGTAATTGAATACTCGCGTCGGGGCAATTGAACAATGCGATCGCTGTATGCTTGCCGCAATTGTTCTTCACTTGCCGCTAACGGTAATCCTAAAATTCGGTAGTAATCGAGCGGAATTCGCACAGCCTACTTCCCCTGCACCGTGGTCGCGTAGCATCTTCTAGACATAGTTCACCTAGAGGATTCCAGGTATGTAAAACCGTGCCATAATAATAGCTTTATTAATACCGTGTCAAGTATACACTTGAAGTGTATATTGTCACAGTTCCCCTTGTTTTTTTCTCCCACTGTTAAGTCATATCCTCAGAATTGATTTTTGGCTTTGGTGTAATCCCCCCTAAGGTATCGCACTCAGCTTATGATTTGAAATCGCCTCAGAAGCTTTAGCCTTTAATATATGATTCTTAAGTATATGCTGCTGCAACATGAATACACCCTTGTCATCCCTCAACATCTGCAAGCACAAGTACCGCTTTTGGTAGTGGTGGTGATGTTGCACCCAGTGTAGTCTAAGATTTATGATCTTTCTGGGTTGTTCCCAGTTAGGCAATGGAATAAACACTACCAGCACTGGTTAGTTTTGATAACTAAAAAAAACAATATATCATGATTAAAATTTAATGGCAATTACGGATAGTTTAGTGTCTATTCTTACTTTAAGTAATGCTTTTTTAAGTAAGATAGTAGGCAGAGGGAAAAATTTTTTGAAGTCAACCAGCATCTAAACTTTTCTAAATTGTTAATGGGTATGCAGACAGACAGCGATCGCAATTGCTAACTTAGAGAGCGATCGCCAACAGCAGCGGTTTTTACCTTCAACATTCTTATAAGATTTGATTGTTGACTCTTAGCAACCCTGGCTTAACTAATAGCTATTTAACTTTTACGATAGGGATACTAGACAAAAATGGTTCAAGAACGCACGTTACCCACATTTGATGCTAACACTGTCCAAATTACCAAAGCAGAAGGCTTAGGCTTATACGAAGACATGATTCTCGGACGCTTTTTTGAAGATAAATGCGCTGAGATGTACTATAGAGGCAAAATGTTTGGTTTTGTCCACCTCTACAACGGTCAAGAAGCCGTTTGCAGTGGCATTATCAAAGGAGCAATGCGACCCGGTGAAGACTTCGTTTCCAGCACCTACCGCGACCACGTTCATGCCTTGAGCGCAGGAGTGCCAGCAAAAGAAGTCATGGCAGAATTATTTGGTAAAGCCACAGGTTGCAGCAAAGGGCGCGGTGGTTCCATGCATATGTTCTCTGCCGAACATCGCCTATTAGGCGGCTATGCGTTCGTAGCAGAAGGTATTCCCGTTGCAGCTGGTGCAGCATTTCAAAGCAAATACCGTCGGGAAGTCTTAGGAGACAAAAACGCCGACCAAGTAACCGCTTGTTTCTTTGGTGATGGTGCAGCTAACAACGGTCAATTTTTCGAGACATTAAACATGGCAGCCCTATGGAAACTGCCCATCCTGTTTGTGGTAGAAAATAATAAATGGGCGATCGGCATGGCTCACGAACGGGCAACTTCCCAACCCGAAATCTATAAAAAAGCCAGCGTGTTTAACATGGTAGGCGTAGAAGTAGACGGAATGGACGTTCTCGCAGTCCGTCAAGTAGCTCAAGAAGCCGTAGCCCGCGCTCGTGCAGGAGAAGGACCCACCCTCATAGAAGCCATGACCTATCGCTTCCGTGGTCACTCTCTAGCCGACCCAGACGAACTCCGCAGCAAAGAAGAAAAAGAATTTTGGTTTGCTCGTGACCCCATTAAAAAATTAGCCGCTTATTTGCTGGAGAAAAACCTAGCAGATGAAGCAGAATTAAAAGGCGTTGAAAAGAAAATTCAGGATATCATCGACGAAGCTGTGAAATTTGCTGAAAGCAGCCCCGAACCAGACCCAAGCGAATTATATCGCTTCATTTTTGCAGAAGACGTTTAGAGAGTGCTGATTGCTGAGTACCGAGTGCTGAGTATTGAGTGCTGAGTATTGAGTGCTGAGTATTGAGTGCTGAGTACCGAGTATTGAGTATTGAGTGCTGAGTATTGAGTGTTGGGTAGAGAAACTTCAATATCTAAATCTAATATTTAGCATTCAGTATTTAGTACTCAAGATTAACCATAACTTTAGGAATAAATAGGAATAAACCCGTGTATACCATTACCCAACAACAGCAACAATACAAAACCTACGTCCTCTCGGATGATAGTGCTGGTACACAAATAGAAGTTGTACCGGAACGAGGTGGTATCATTACCCGTTGGCGGATTCAAGGTCAAGAAGTCTTTTATTTAGATGCTGAACGTTTTACCCATCCTGATTTGAGTGTCAGAGGGGGAAATCCAATTTTATTTCCTCTTTGCGGTAACTTACCAGATAATACTTATACCGCCAACGGTAAACAGTACACTATCAAACAACATGGTTTCGCTCGTGAGTTACCTTGGCAAGTAACTGAGCAAAAAACTGAAGGTAAAGCTAGTTTGACAGTTGTTCTCAAAAGTAACGACGAAACCAAAGCGGTTTATCCTTTTGACTTTGAACTGGCTTTCACCTACGAATTACAGGGTAATACCTTAGTAGTGCGTCAGGAATATAAAAACCTGTCATCTACACCAATGCCCTTTTCGGCTGGTTTCCATCCCTATTTTCTCTGCGGTGATAAATCTCAGATAGATGTAGAAATTCCTTCTGGGCGATATCAAGACAATAAAACTAAAGAATTTCACGCTTTTAACGGCAAATTTGACTTTAACCAAGATGAAATTGATTTTGCCTTTGGAGGCTTAACTAGTAAAACTGCCTCTGTGACAGATAACAGCCGCAAGTTAAAGCTAACCTTAGATTACGATGATTTCTCTACCTGGCTGGTTTTCTGGACAGTTAAAGGCAAAGAATTCTACTGTCTAGAGCCTTGGAGCGCCACCCGCAACGCCTTCAACACTGGTGAAAACCTGACTGTGTTAGCACCAGGAGCTAGTTGCACTGCATCTTTCCAGTTAAAAGCAAATTTTTTCTAGAAACCCCTTGACAAAACCCTAGCTTTTGATGGTATATTGGGAAAGTTGCAAATCACTGCAAAAGGGTCGCTAACTCAACGGTAGAGTACTCGGCTTTTAACCGATTAGTTCCGGGTTCGAATCCCGGGCGACCCATAAAAAGCTGGAAAGAATTTTGAGATATTAGAATAATTAAATTCTGATATATACTGCAAACGTGTGAAATCTGGACTTATGCCATACTGTATCCCTGACGGGAGCGTATGACTCCTACGTCGGCCTTGCTGAATAAACCGAAAATCTTGATCAATCAATGATTCTATGACTATTCAAGGTTAATAATTTGCAATCAATAAGCCTTGATACCATAAAAACTCAAGCACGCTCTGACGAAGTTGCTTATATTGGGGAGACCCCAAGACCGCACTTCTTGCAATACTGCTCGGTTAAGGAAATGTAGGTTGGGTTGAGCGACAGCGAAACCCAA
>NZ_JAYGGY010000126.1:0-18273 GCF_034931625.1 Anabaena cylindrica UHCC 0172
CCTTCTCCTCCACTGTCATCCTTATGTCAATAGGATTTGAGATGCGCTAACCCTGCTAATACGATCAAGGGCGGGGAAACCCCACCCCTACGGGCTTGGTGATGAAAACCACTATGAGAACTCCACAAGAAATTTTGGAATATTTTTTATTTGGAAGTCTCTATAAATCTTTCTGCAACTGACTACTGTGAATTAATCTAAAGGTATAAGTTTTGATAGCAAAATTAATTACATAACTTTGTGCTGCGTAGCGGTAGTACGAATTACTAATTATTTTGATATGCCTGGAATGCCTTAAACCATTTATTCAAAACTGTATTCAGAGTTTGTTTAATTTGATGCTTACGATTCCATTTTTGAAAAGCGATTTCATATTCTTCACCTTTACTTTGAAAGGTATTCCAGATATCAAGAAAAATTGCTAGTCCGCAGAATAGTAAAATGTACAATGACCAAGAAAGACTAGCACCACCAACTAAATCAATTAGTATTAAAAACCCGTTGACAATGGCATAATTACCTAAACGTTTTTTAAATTTACTGTGGCGGTAAAGGTCAAAAGCTTGGCGTTGTTGTACTTGGCTTTGTTGGGATATCCAATCAATCTGTGCTTGCTTTACATCATCTGGTGATATTTGTAACTCGGCAGCAATTTCTATAATTTGTTGATAGGAAAATTCTTGATCACGATCCTTGGTTTGACGTGCGATCGCTAGTTGTAGAATTTGCTGTACCTCTTCTTGGCTATAAGAACGCAGACTGTTAGATTCAAAGTTCGTCATAATGCTTTCTCTGATAATAATTTTTAATAGACGGCTATGCTGCTATTAGCAATCTTTGCACTACTCCTACACTAGCAAATCTAAATGAGAGTGACGATAGAGATTTATAGTCATGGGTAATGGGTGAGTATTGAGTACGGGATAGTTTATCAATTAAAAGCTGAAGACTCTGAAAAATATCCTCCTGACTGGAATTTAGCAGCGCATAATATCGAAAGAAGTTGCAGCAGGAGGGAAAAACCCAATGGTGGAAGATAACGGTTCAGTTCGCACACTCTCAGTAGATATTGGGGGTAGTGGTGTCAAAGTTATGGTTTTGGATATCACTGGGAAACCGTTAACAGAACGGGGGAGGTTAGAAACACCCCAACCCGCGACACCAGAAGTGGTGATTAATGCCATTGCTGTGTTAGCTGCATCTCAAGGTGAATATCATCGGGTTTCGGTAGGTTTTCCCGGTGTAGTTCGCAGTGGAGTCACAGAAACAGCGGTGAATTTGAATGCGGATTGGATTGGATTTGATTTAGCAACAGCACTATCTGAACAGCTAAATAAACCCGTGAAAGTGATTAATGATGCAGATATGCAAGGACTAGGGGCAATTGCAGGTAAAGGTGTGGAATTAGTCATCACACTAGGTACTGGTTTTGGTTCGGCTTTATTTGTAGATGGGAAGTTGGTTCCGAATATGGAAATGGGACATCATCAGTTTCGTAAAGGGGACACCTATGAAGAACAGCTAGGACGTGCTGCTTTAGAAAAGATAGGGGATAAAAAATGGAATAAGCGATTACAGAAAGCGATCGCATCTTTACAACGTCTATTTAACTACGATTGTCTTTACATCGGTGGTGGTGAAGCTGTGCGCGTCAACATGAATTTACCCTTAAACGTGAAACTAATTCCTAATATCACCGGCTTATTAGGTGGGATTGCTTTATGGAGAGAATGAACCAAGCGCACAAAAATCCTATTCAGAGACACTAAACGACACATAACTCTGTGTAGTATTGATAGTAAGGTCAAGTATTTGGGCAGATTGTGAATATACTGGCAGGACGTTACGAAATTATTCAGCAATTAGGTGGTGGGGGCTTTGCAGTTACTTACCTTGCCAAAGATCATCTGCAACCTAGTAAACCTCTATGTGTCGTTAAACAACTGCATCCTCACCATTCCCATCGACGGATTGTAGATTTCTTTGAAAAAGAAGCGGCTATTCTCGAAAAACTGGGCAAATATCAACAGATTCCGCAACTACTTGCTCACTTTAGGGAAAACCAAAATCTTTACATAGTACAAGAATTCATCGAAGGACAAGACTTAGGTCAGGAAATCATCAGAGGTTTGCGGCTAAGTGAAAATTATGTCAACCAGTTATTGCAGGATGTTTTAGAAGTCTTGTCTTGTGTTCACAATCAGGGTGTAGTTCACCGCGATCTCAAACCCCAGAATCTCATGCGCCGGAAGCAAGATAGTAAGATTTTCCTAATAGACTTTGGGGCAGTCAAGGAACTTGTATCTCTACAAATGTCTACTCAAGGGGAACTGGCTTCCAGTGTCATTATTGGCACTCCTGGATATATGCCAAATGAGCAAAAAAATGGTAAACCAAGTCTGGCGACTGATGTATATGCTTTAGGGATAATTGCCATTCAAGCTTTAACTGGGATTGAACCTGTTAACCTGCCAGAAGACCCCCAAACTGGTGAAATTATCTGGCGTGACCAAGTACAGGTAAATGAGCATCTCGCCGAAGTATTAACGAAAATGGTACGCCGTCATGTTACCTTACGCTATCCATCGGCAAGAGAAGTACTAACAGCACTGACAACACCACCCACAATTATTTTTAATAATGTCAGACAGCAGTACTTTCAAGAAGCTGCAACCCGCGCTCAACAATTACAGGGACAGTTCTCAGTTTTTGCTTTAAAAATGTTGGAATCTAAAAGAATTGAATTAGGGTTATCTGAAGCAGAAGCCCAGAAAATTCATGCAGAAGTTGTCCAACCCTATCAAGAATACAAACGTAAGCTACAGGAATATGAACAGGCATTGATTGTTGCTGTTAATCAACAATATCCCTTTAACCAATGCAATCCCCAAGAATTGCAAGAATATCGCCAACATTTAGGTTTGCGGGCTGAGGATATCGCCACCATAGAAGCAAAGGTACTGGCACTACAAAAAAGAGAAAACTTGGGTAAAGGCGTAATGCTGGAGATGCTGGCCATTCCTGGTGGTGAGTTTTTGATGGGTTCCCCAGAAAATGAACCAGAACGAAGTAACAGTGAAAGTCCACAGCATAACGTCACCATTCAACCTTTTTTAATGGGTAAATTTCCTGTCACCCAAGTTCAATGGTCTACTGTTGCTACTTTACCCAAAGTAAATATTGAATTAAACCCAGATCCATCCCATTTTAAAGGAGTTAATCGACCTGTTGACCGGGTATCTTGGCATGATGCCCTTGAGTTTTGTGCCAGACTGACTCTCAAAACTGGCAAGAATTACCGTTTACCCAATGAAGCAGAATGGGAATATGCTTGTCGAGCCGGAACAACTACTCCGTTTTACTTTGGGACAACAATGACAACGGATTTAGCTAACTATAAAGGTAGCCACACCTATGGCTTGGGATTAAAGGGGAAATATCGTGAGCAAACAACAGATGTAGGTATTTTTGCGCCTAATGCCTTTGGGTTATATGATATGCACGGGTTAGTTTGGGAATGGTGCGAAGATACCTGGCATGAAAATTACAACGAAGCACCAACTGACGGTAGTGCTTGGGTAGGTGGTGATGATTATCGTCTATTGCGTGGTGGTTCGTGGACTAGCAATCCTGGTTACTGCCGCTCGGCCAATCGCTTCAGACTGATGAGCGGCTCTAAGTACAATTCCTTGAGTTTTCGAGTTGTTGTATCTTCTCTAAGAATTGCCTGAGGAGATGGCGGGGGAGATGAGAAAGAACGCAAGGTAATATTCAGCAGTCCCCATTCACCTATTCCCTATTCCAAAAATTTAGGACGATTTTGTTGATTTAATTTGAGTTTGTCTTCTAACATTTGCCATTTTTCTTGTGAAATCAAGTCAATAAATTCATCTAGATTTTGACGATATTGGTGTAATGAATTGATCAATTCTTGACGATTATATTGTGCCATCATTACGCCTAATTCTGGATTGCCAGCACCAACACGGCTGGTATCACGAAATCCTGAACTAGCTAAGTTTTGAGCTAATTGAACAATTTCTGGATCTGTTTCACTCAAACAAGCAGCCATCAAAGAGGCACTAACCATGACAGGTAAATGGGAAATCCAACTCACAGCCCGGTCGTGTTTTTCTGGCTGACAATGGTAGATAATAGAACCTAGCGATCGCACAATTTCCTCTAAAACTGAAATTGCATCAGTTGGTGTTGTAGCTACTGGTGTCAGTACATAAGGACGATTAACAAACAAATTTCGTTGCGCTGCTTCTATACCTGCATCTGTATTTCCCGCCATTGGATGACCACCAATAAAATTATTCCAAAGCCGGGAAATTCCTGCTACTATAGGTGTTTTTACTGAACCTACATCAGTCACAATAGTAGTTGCAGGCAAATAAGCAATTAATTGTTCAACTTGGGGAATAATAAGTCCTATCGGAGTGCAAACAAACACAATATCAGCAGCAGCCAACAGACTCAATTCCACTGAAGCTTGATCGACAATGCCGAGATCAATAGCTTTTTTACAGGTTGATTCACGGCGACTAACTCCTAGAACATGATTTCCTTGGGAACGTAAATCAAATCCTAATGAGCCACCTATTAATCCCAGTCCCAAAATACCAATTTTCATTTTTACCGCTGACAACTAAAATTTGACTTATTCTCTGCATACTTTACCAACTATTAAGGTTGGCATCTGAGAGGTAGATTCATGACCATAGAGGAATTACTAGCAAAATATGCGACGGGAGTTTTAGATTTTAGTGGCGCTGACTTACCAGAAGTTAACTTGAGTGGTGCTAAACTACCCGGCATTAATCTCAGCAAAGCTAATTTGAGCGTAGCTAACCTTAGTGGTGCAACTCTCAATGATGCTAACTTCAGCGAAACTAAATTCAATGTAGCCAGACTGAGTAGCGCCAATCTTTCTGGTGCTATTCTCAACAACTCTAGCCTCAACGTTGCCAATTTGATTCGAGCAGATCTTAGTCGCGCTCAACTACGCCATACTTCATTCGTGCGGGCTGAGTTGATCCGCACTAACTTCAGTCGTGCTGATATGTATGATGCTAATCTCAATCATGCTGACTTGCGAGAAGCTACACTCCGACAAGCAAATCTCCGTAACGCCAATTTAAGCGAAGCCAACTTAAGAGGTGCTTGTTTTCAAGAAGCTAATTTAGAAATGGCTAACTTAAACGCCTCTGATTTGACTTCCTGTGACTTGAGTGGCGCAAATTTACGAGAGAGTGAACTCAGACAAGCCAATTTTTGTATGGCTAATCTGAGTGGAGCAGATCTAAGTGGGGTAAATCTTCGTTGGGCAGATTTGAGAGGTGCAAACCTGAGTTGGGCGGATTTAAGCGGAGCAAAGCTGAGTGGAGCTAACTTAACCGGGGCAGACTTGAGTAATGCTAATTTAACGAATGCAAGTTTAGTACACGCTAATTTAACTCAGGCCAAATTAATTAAAGTTGAATGGATGGGCGCTGACTTAACAGGCTGTACCTTAACTGGTTCTAAACTTTATGCTACCCCCCGTTTTGGTTTGAAAACTGAAGGGATCAAATGCGAATGGGTTGATTTGTCTGCTACAGGCGATCGCACAATCATTCAAAATTTTAATGGTGATGAATCACGGGACTTTTTTAATGCTACTCCACCCACAATTCGCATTATTGTTGATTTACCGTTAGAGCATGAGGCAAATTTTGTTCTCGCTGGTGCTTATTACCAAATCGCTCAAGAATATGAGGCAATGATACAACCAGCTAGTGTGGAAAACGGCAGCCGCAGAACTGTTTTTACTTTTCGAGTTGATAAAGATGAAAATTTATTATCAACTGCTTTTATGGCAATTCTACCTTTTAAGGATGCCAGCGCCACACAAAAAAGTATCTACATGATGATAGATATGATGCGTCAAGAAGCGATGAATAACCAGAGGTTTAAATCACCAGCACTTGTTAAAAAACTCATCTTCCTACTAGAGGAAGCTATGCATCAATCTAAAAACATTAAACAGACGAAAAAAAATTTAGAAATAGCGGCGAAATTAAGCTTCTTTCAAGCGCCAACCCAGACAATTTTAACAAATTCTAATGCTCAATGTTTAACTGTTTATGATCATCCTAACTTTGGTAAACGATTTGTGAATCGGACTATTATTAATTTAAATGATGATAAATTTGATGAATCAGAATATATTATGCCTTCGTTAAAAATGATAATGGATTTTGTCAAAGGTTTTTATGTCGTTAACCAGCGGGAAATGCTGTAATACAGCAGGATTCAGGACTCACCACCCAGCACTCAGCATCTCTAAATAAATTACTGGAAAAAGAAAATGCGCGATCGCTTGAATCGAATGATAGGGAAAACTCGCCATGTCGTCTGTCGTCTATTCCTGCATTTAAGCGGGGGTGAAGTAGCACCAGTTCTGGGTGTACTCAATCGTGCCGCACGGCAAGCAATAGACGCTGAAGGCGATTTAGAAGTTTTGGGAGAAGAATTGGTCACAATTTGCCAAAACCTCCTGCAATATGATGACTACTGGACATCAGCAGCTAATGAAGGTGATGTTTTTTGGAGTGAAGGAGAAGCAGGAGATTATGTCAATGAATTATTTACCGACTCAGCCCAAAGATATCTCAGTGAACCAGATTTCAGTTCGGCTTCTGGTTTCAATGAACCTTTATCTATCCCTGTCACCCGCAATGTAATTGTCATGCTGACAGTGGCTTATGAAGGAGAAGTACCGCAATTAGAAACAGACCTTTCTAACATTCAAGCATTAAAAGAAGGTTTCAAAGCTCTCATCAATCTGCACTACAAGCATAACCTCCAAGCCATCCAAGTGCATTTTTCACCCGCCCAATTAGGAGATGAACTGACTAACGATCAGTTATTGCAGTATTTTCCTGAATTGATTCCCTTATAACTTTTTGGTTAGTCTATATTTACCACCTGCATTAATCACTTTAGGAAAATCATGTAATGCTCATGACCATAGCACGTAAATTTACAGTCATCTTTTTATCTCTGACCTTGTGCTTGACAACCGTCGCCTGTGGAGATGGAAATCAAACTACATCTTCATCGGCAACGAGAAATGTTAGCCAAACTACTACCCCTACCAAGATAAGTGATGGACAGTATCCCGTCCAACAAGCCACTTATAACGATGCTAACGGCGAATATACACTGTTTTTACTCAATAATCAGCCCCCAACCTTTGCCACCGAAAAATTACAAATGGCACGGCTGACAGATGAAGAAATCAAAGAGGGTAAAAAAACTTACCTAAAAGTAGAAAAGGGAGAGCCAGCTTTATACCTGACAGAAGATTTTAAAATTGAGTACGTTCATAACGTCACTGAAACCAAAACTAATCCCCAAACAGGACAACAGGAAACCGTTGTTGTTCGTCGGGAATCTAACTTCTGGACACCCTTTGCCGGGGCTGTGGCTGGTAACATAGCAGGTCAAGCTATTGGTAGTCTTTTATTTAGACCTCAGTACTATGTGCCTCCTGTTTATCAGTCAGGTGGGATTATGAGAGGTTACGGTGGATATGGTTCTAGCTATGACCAAGCAGTTTCCAGCTATCGCACTCGCTACAATGAACCACCCGCAGCCGTGAGAAATCGCACTGCTTTCCGTACCACAGGGACAATTAGAAGACCATCTAGTCAGGTTCGGACAACACCCCGCACAAATACAGGTAGATCTACTGGTTCTGGTTTTGGTGGTAGTACCCTCCGTCCTTCCGGTAAATCTAACTCTACTCCTCGTCGCAATTCTGGTAGTAGTTTTGGTAGTGGTGGACGTTCTTCTGGTAGTCGGTCTTCTGGATTTGGTAGTAGAAGCAGAAGAAGATAATTGGCAGCAGGAGTCAGGAGTTCGGAGTTCGGAGTTCGGAGTTCGGAGTTCGGAGTAAAGATTCTCTCCCCTGCTCCCTGCCCGCTGCCCCCTGCTATGGGTTCTAGACTCCTACTGTTACAGGTTGTGAGCGTCCCATGACTTTGGTAATCACTGCCAACTCTTGCATCAAATTATCAAAACGGTCTGGTGTTAAAGATTGGGGTCCATCAGATAAGGCTTTAGAGGGATTGGGATGTACCTCAATCATGAGAGAATCAGTACCAGCTGTGATCGCAGCCATAGCCATAGAAGGAACAAATTCAGACCAACCTGTGCTTAATTTTACTAAAAAAGTTCTAATCTATGTCTTTAGAAAGATGATTGAAAAATAGGAAAATTATTCAGTCTACTTAAGTGGACTTAAGCTATTAGCTCGGAAATGAATTTCCGGGTGGGTGTGTAAGCCAACAGATAACCGATTTGTAGCTTAATTTAATACTAATGGTCACTTTTCTGGTGCGATATTTTTGTAAGGTTGTCTCAAAAATTCTTCTCTTGTCATCCATTCTTGGGAGGTATGCCGAATGTGATAAATTATGACAGCATCACCTTCAATGCCAAAAAGAATCCGATAGCGTTTGGAATAGAGAAGATATCGGATTTCTTGTCCTACTATTTCCTTTTCTGGTGCGATCGGACAACGCTGAGGCATGAAAGCAAGAGTATCAATTGTAGCAATTAATCTATTAAACCAATTAGCCCCATTTATAGGGGAATCTTGAGAAATCCACAGATAAAATTCCTCCGCATCTTCTAGTGCCGTTGGAGTAATTCTAACGCGGTATTTCATGCTTTACCCGTAATTCTTCTAATGCTTCTATTGCGTCTCGGTCTTTTCCGGCAGCAGCTTCTGCTATTCCTTGGCGAATTTTTGCAGATGATCTCGCTAATTCTAACTCATCGAGTAATTCTTGATACGATGTTGCATCTTGCATGATCACAGATGCTTTGCCATTAACTGTCAAAATAATTGGTTTGTGACTCGACTGTATTTGTTCAATGAACTGTCTAGCATTGCGCTGAAAGTCTGAAAGGGGGTAAATTTCCCGTATATCAAGCATCAATCTTACTCCATGAAATTTCCATGATATTTCATGTTAACTTATTCAGTGTAAAAATTTCAAGCACAAAAGAATATTTGGATAAAGAAAGTTATTTTGATAACCCCCTTTTCCACTGAGATGCTTTTTCTAAGATCGTGCTTAATTTTACTAAATTTTTTTATCTATGTCTTTTGATAGATGATATTGGTTTGATAAAATTTTAAATTCATAATAATTTTGTACTATTGAATACACTCAATTATAGCCTGGTTATTCTAGCTGATATTTTTCAGATCCCCAGCTTCTCAAAGAAGTCGAGGATATATCTGAGAATTACACTGCTACTACTGCGGGTTGTGGCGAGCGTCCCATGACCTTAGTTATGACTGCTAATTCTGACATCAAATGATCAAAACGATCTGGTGTTAAAGATTGGGGTCCATCAGATAAGGCTTTAGAGGGATTGGGATGTACTTCAATCATGAGAGAATCAGTACCAGCTGCGATCGCAGCCATAGCCATAGAAGGAACAAATTCAGACCAACCAGTACCATGACTGGGATCAATCATAATTGGTAGGTGAGTCAGCTTTCTCAACACAGGCACAACCGATAAATCTAGAGTGTTGCGGGTATACTGGCGGTCAAAAGTTCTAATTCCCCGTTCACACAAAATCACATTAGGATTACCCGCAGCCAAAATATACTCAGCCGCCATTAACCAGTCTTCAATTGTCGCCGCCATACCTCGTTTTAAAAGAACTGGTTTTGGTTGCGCCCCAACTTTTTTGAGCATGGAGAAATTTTGCATATTTCTCGCACCTACTTGGATGACATCAGCAACTTCCCCAATTTTCTCCAAGTCTTCAGTATCCATCACTTCGGTAATAATGCCGAGTCCGCTGACTTCCCGCGCCTTAGCTAACAATTCTAAAGCACTTTCACCGTGACCTTGAAAAGCATAAGGTGAAGTCCGGGGTTTGTAGGCCCCACCACGCAAAAACTTAGCGCCAGCAGCCTTAACACGCCGCGCCGTCTCCACAATCATTTCTTCATTTTCTACAGAGCAAGGCCCTGCCACAACGACCAAAGGATGATGTTGACCAAAGACCACATTTCCATCGGGAGTCTTCACCACCACTTCAGAAGCTTCCCCATGACGAAACTGCCGACTAGCTCGCTTGTAGGGTACTTCTACTCGTAAAACTTGCTCAATCCATTGGCTCAGTTCTTGAATTTGTAAGGGGTCTAAGTTAGCAGTTTCACCTACTAGAGCTATGACTACCTTATGCTTGCCAATAATTTTTTCTGGTGTTAATCCCCAGCTAGTTAATTCTTCTTCAATACGGTCTATCTCGGTTTGTGGGGAACCAACTTTCATAACAACAATCATGTTAAAGTTCCTATGTATTTGGGTAAATTCTTTAGCGATTCAGTAATTTTGAAGTAAAAATTCAGGAGTCAGGAGTTAGGAATCAGGAGTCAGGAGTCAGGAGTTCAGGAGGAAGAATTAGAGGAGGTAAGAATAGTCTTGAATCTAGAAAAGTGATTGACTTTTGATGGTTTCAAAGCTTATTCCTTACAAGAGATAAAATCCATAATCCATTTTTGATAGTTTTTGTCAATGCGTAAATCCTATATTTATAAGTCCTTAAATACTTAAGGTACATTTAATTTTTGCCCAGTGGAATTACTAAATAATTAAACGAGAAAATATATCAAAAAAAATGTAGCGCTCGGTACTTTCTTCTGAATATTGGGTATAAACAAGACAATATATATTTTTCTTAATATTGATGTTGAAGTGAGAAAATTTCAACTTCAACATTCATTCTTCAATTTACCCAATATTGCAGTTATCTGGATACCTGAGCGCCGATTCTCAGACGTTCTTGCTGCGAGTTTCGCGCCAAACTTCGATCATCCTTCCCCAGTTGGTACTAAACTCACCCAAACCTAGTAAATTTCCAGGTCTTTCTTCATCCCAAGAGGCAGAAAGAACACTATAGGTTATCCCCAATACCCCTAAACCAAATAATCCCATATTCACTAATAACACAGCGATGGGAGGTAGTTGGATATGGGCATATATGACCAGTAGATAACTAGCAACAAGACTGACAATACCCAAAGCTGTGGGTACACCACAAAACACAGCCACTCGGCGGATCATCCGTTGGCTAACAACCTCAGGAATAGCCATTTCTTCCTTGGTGAAGGGTAGCTGCTTTTGCGTCTGTTGACCAGATTCCTGTGGTTTGGAGGCGGGTTGAGTTTTAGCCTTTACTGGTTTTGGGCGCTTTTTGTTTGGCTCAAAAGGTAAGCGACTACGTTCTGATTCTTCAGCAGGCATAAGCAGCGATTCCTAACCACGAATACCGAGACGACCGATCAGAGCTTGATACTTTTCCCGACTGTCCTTTTGGATATAGCTGAGAAGACGCTTGCGTTGTCCAATCATCTTCAATAATCCTCTACGGGAGGAATGGTCTTTCTTATTAGCTTGGAGATGTTGGCTGAGGCGGTTAATGCGATCAGTCAACATAGCGACTTGGACATCGGCCGAACCGGTGTCGGTTTCATGGACTTGGTAGCCAGAAATTAGTTCTTGTTTGCGCTGTTGCGTCAGAGCCATGAGCGATTAAATGGTGATTTTTTCTAAATGTATGCAGCAGTCTCCCATAATATCACAGCCTTCAAGCTGTGTGGTGAATTAGCTTTGTGACTACTGAGATGCTGGCTTTTGAGCAATTTGCTCTTCTCAAAGCGATCGCTATAGTTATATTTCCTCTACAACCCCATGTACAAATTATAAATAAACCTCAGCGACCCTCCGCGTTAACCTCCGCGTTCCTCTGCGTTAAAAAAAAGCTCTTAGCTCACACTAGGAATCGCACTCTCAAGACTAAGAAATGCGATCGCTTTCGGCAGTTACCTTCATGCGATCGCATCCTGCGGGGCGTAGCCCATCGCTCTTAGGCTAACTAAACAAATTAACCACAGCACTTACCAAACTGTGAGTAATCGGTAAACTATCAACCACCATCGCCAGACACAACAGCATCATGTAGGAGATGGAATAAAGAAACAATTCTCTAGCTGTAGTCCGATCTTCTGGATTTTGTAGCAAACGCCAAGCTTTGTGAACAAATATCCCCCCCAGTGTCAAAGCCACAAACGCATAGACAACACCACTGGCGTGTAAAGGATAAAACAATAGTACTGTGGCAGTGACGGTAATCACCGTGTAATACCAAATTTGCCGGACTGTGGCTTGATCACCTGCTACCACCGGTAACATAGGTATGCCCACCTTGGCGTAATCATCACGAATCATCAAAGCCAAAGCCCAGAAATGAGGGGGAGTCCACAAAAAGACGATCGCAAAAATTAGCCATGCAGCCCAGCTTAAAGTATCCGTCACAGCCGCCCAACCAACCAAAGCCGGGATTGCTCCCGCAGCACCACCAATGACGATATTTTGAGTGCTGTGGCGTTTCAGCCAGTGGGTATAGACCAAGATGTAAAAAATAATGCCAGAAAAAGCCAAAAGTGCTGCTAATAAATTTGCAAATACTGTGAGGATGGTAAAAGAACCAACAGCCAGAGCGATCGCAAAAATTAAAGCATCACGAGGCTGTACCCTACCAGAAGGCATAGGACGATGGCGCGTCCGTTCCATGTCATAATCTATATCTCGGTCATAAATACAGTTAATCGTCTGAGCGCTAGCAGCAGCCAAAGTACCACCAATCAGTGTTACTAGCAACAGCAAAGGGTCTACTTGTCCCTGAGCAGCAATCCACATACTTCCAGCGGTAGTAATTAACAACAACGGAATAATCCGTGGCTTAGTTAGCTGGTAGTAGCTTTGAATTACTTGTAAAAATGTATCGTGGTGGCGAGAGACATTAGTCTCAATCATGTTGGCTCTACTTCCTTTCTCAGTTATCAATTACGAGGTGATGGGTGACAGGGGGCAGGAGGCAGGGGGCAGGAGGCAGGGGGCAGAAAGAAAATAGAGGTGAATTCTAACCATTACCAATTACCAATTACCCATTACCAATTACTAACTAGCAACTTGAGTTACTAAGTGTTCTGTCACGGAGTGATAAAACTGTGAACACCACCAAAGTACCCAGCAAAGTAGCACCTATAGCTTGGTGAGTTACAGTCAGAGGCTCAACTTGTAGATGTAGCCGGAAAGTGGCAACTCCCAAAAGCAGTTGTAAAATCAACAGGCTACCAGCCATATTTGCCAATCGGCGCAACGCAGGATGTAAAGCGGGTGTCCGCCAAGAGATTAAAACTATTGCCAAAATAGCCACCGTTGGTGGTAGCAAACCCACAATATGGCTGTACATGACTCCGCAAAGTTGAGAATCACCAAAACATTGGTGTACAGCCCAGCGAGAGCCGACAACAGCCCCTAGTAAACTTTGTAGGTAAACGAAAATAGAGGCAGTTAAACCCACCCAAGGCAGCTTCCCAACTGTTCCAGTTCCCTGATATGGGCTAAGTGCCGTACCAATGACTAAGAGAGTAGTGAAAAACAATAGTGCCGTTCCTAAATGGGCGGTAACAATATCAAACCGCAGCAATTCGGTGACGGTAAGTCCCCCCAAAACGCCTTGAAAGACGATTAAAAACAGGGCAAATGTAGAAGCCCAAGGTAGCCAGTTGGGTAAAACACGACGATGCCACCAGGATAAACCCGAAAGTGCGATCGCGCTAAAACCAATCAAAGCTGCATCTAATCTGTGAAACCACTCCAAAAACACTTGGAGATTCATTTGCTTGGCTGGCACCAATTCCCCATAGCACAGAGGCCAATCGGGGCAAGCAAGTCCAGCATTCATCACGCGGGTGGCACTGCCTATGGCCATCAAAATCAAGGTGGCTATGCAAATCTTCCACACCAAGCGACGAATTACTTCCTTGGGGCTATTGTGTTGGGCTGCCGCTTCATTTTGTTGTTGTAGGACAAATTCGTTCATCAACGATACCTTCCGCCCGCTAGAGGTAGATATTTTAAAATTATCTATTTGAGTCAATCCAGACCTATCTACACCCTAACGTATGAGCTAAGATTTATAGATTGGCTTTCGCTTTTACTTATACTTTGAATCACTTCAGGTACTTTTATCTGTAAGATTTAGGTATTTTTTAAGATATGAATAATTAATTAATGGCAATTCTTAAGAATTTACTAAAATTTTCCGAAAATTCTTCTACATACAGCGGATTGCAAATCAATGAGGTACAGAATCTAAATTCAAAGCCAGACACCAAAACAGTTGTAATACTGAATCCTGACTCCTGAATTCTGCTGTAATTGTCATTTTTTGTTAGCGATATCACATAAATCCCTTTTACTCAAGATCACTCAATTAATCAAAAAAATTAATAAAAATTTCAGACATTCAGACCCTATATTCTATAGTCTGCACTACCTTAGTAAGTGAGTGACTTTGAAATAACGTAGTAAATTCAGTTAAGTAAGCCGTGAAAATTCCAAGTTCGATCTGGACATTACTCATTGGCATTGTGCTAACCCTAGCCAGCCTTTGGTACGGTCAAAATCACGGTCTGTTACCCACAGCCGCATCTGATGAAGCCGTCTTAGTAGATGGTCTATTCAACACGATGATGATCGTTTCTACAGGTATATTTCTACTTGTTGAAGGTATTTTAATTTATGCCGCAGTTAAATACCGTCGCCGTGCTGGTGATAATGAAGATGGGCCAGCAATTGAAGGTAATGTCCCTTTAGAAATACTCTGGACGGCAATCCCAGCAATTATCGTCCTCGGTATTTCTGTTTACAGCTTTGATGTCTACAACGAAATCGGTGGTTTTGATCCTCATTCAGTCCATGCAGCCCCAGAAAAACTGATGATGCAAGGATCTATGCCAATGCCAGGAACAGCTATGGCTGCTACTTTAGGCGATACACCTTCTAGCACTGAACCAAACCTGATTGCCCAAGTAGATACTGCCACTCCCCAACAAGAAGTTGGAAAACCACCACAATTAGTCATTAACGTCTCCGCACTCCAGTATGCTTGGATTTTCACTTACCCAGATACGGGCGTAACAACTGGTGAACTCCATGTACCGATCGGTCAACAAGTGGAAATGAACATGACTGCTAGCGATGTCATCCATGCCTTCTGGGTTCCAGAATTTCGCCTCAAACAAGATGTGATCCCCGGTAGACAAAGTGAAATTCGCTTCACGCCCAATAAAATAGGTGAGTATTCCTTAATTTGTGCTGAACTTTGTGGACCCTACCACGGAGCTATGAAAACCCAAGTAGTGGTAGAGTCCCAAGAGGCTTATGACACTTGGATGCAAGAACAGCTAGTTGCTAGTAAAGAGACTCTTAATCAAGCCGTTGCCATTAACCCAACGGATTTATCCGCAGATGAATTTCTCGCTCCTTACACTAAGGAAATGGGAATTCACCCAGAAATGCTGCATTTTCACAGAAGTTCAGGAGTTGCAGGAGTTACAGAAGTTACAGAATAATTCTCTTGTTCTCTGCCTTGAAGACAGGGAATAGGAAAATTCAAAATTCCTAGATTTCCTGATAGCGAAGCTTGGCGTAAGCTATACTCCTGAACTCCTGACTCCTGAACTACTGAACTCCTTATTCAGACTATGACACAAGCACAGTTACAAGAAACTCCTAATATCCCTGCTCATATTGAAGAAGAAGGGGAAAGGCACTGGCGTGACTTCTTCGGCTTTAGTACTGACCATAAGGTGATTGGTATTCAATACCTAGTTACCTCGTTTATTTTTTACTGCATTGGCGGCGTAATGGCTGACTTGGTGCGGACAGAATTACGGACTCCAGACGTGGATTTTGTCACTCCAGAAGTCTATAACAGCCTGTTTACACTCCACGCCACAATCATGATTTTCCTGTGGATTGTGCCAGCAGGGGCGGGTTTTGCTAATTATCTAATTCCCCTGATGATTGGGGCTAGGGATATGGCTTTTCCCCGCTTGAATGCAGTGGCTTTTTGGATGATTCCGCCAGCGGGTATATTACTCATCGCTAGTTTAGTTGTAGGTGATGCCCCAGATGCTGGTTGGACTTCCTATCCTCCTCTTAGCCTCGTCACCGGTCAAGTGGGTGAGGCCATTTGGATTATGAGTGTGCTGTTGTTGGGTACATCTTCGATTTTGGGGGCAATTAATTTTATTGTTACCCTGCTGAAAATGCGTGTTCCCAGTATGGGGATTTATCAACTGCCTTTGTTTTGTTGGTCAATGTTTGCAACTTCCGCACTGGTATTGATATCGACACCAGTTTTAGCGGGGGCATTGATTCTGCTTTCCTTTGACTTATTGGCAGGGACAACATTTTTTAACCCGACTGGTGGTGGTGATCCGGTGGTGTACCAGCATATGTTCTGGTTTTATTCCCATCCTGCGGTTTACATCATGATTTTGCCGTTTTTTGGAGCAATTTCCGAAATTCTGCCAATTCATTCCCGCAAACCCATTTTTGGCTATAAAGCGATCGCTTTTTCGTCTTTAGCTATCAGCTTTTTAGGATTAATTGTCTGGGCGCACCATATGTTTACCAGCGGTGTCCCTGGCTGGTTACGGATGTTTTTCATGATCACCACAATGATCATTGCTGTTCCCACCGGCATTAAAATTTTCGGTTGGTTAGCAACCATTTGGGGTGGCAAAATCCGCCTCAATAGTCCCATGTTATTTGCAATGGGTTTTTTAGGAACCTTTGTAATTGGCGGTATCAGTGGCGTAATGTTGGCAGCAGTGCCTTTTGATATTCACGTTCACGATACTTACTTTGTCGTGGCACACCTGCACTACGTTCTTTTCGGTGGTAGCGTTTTAGGGATCTTTGCCGCTATTTACCACTGGTTCCCGAAAATGACGGGCAGAATGATGAATGAATTTTGGGGTAAGGTTCACTTTACTTTAACCATTGTTGGTCTGAATATGACCTTCTTACCCATGCACAAACTAGGCATGATGGGTATGAATCGCCGTATTGCCCAATATGACCCCAAATTTACAAGCTTGAATGAAATCTGCACCTACGGGTCTTATATTCTCGCCATTTCCACATTACCTTTTATCATCAATGCTATTTGGAGTTGGTTATACGGGCCTAAAGCTGGTAACAATCCTTGGCAAGCACTAACTCTAGAGTGGATGACTACTTCACCACCAGCAATTGAGAATTTTGAGAAACTACCAGTTTTGGTTACTGGTCCTTACGACTATGGCGTAAAAGAGAAAAAAAATATCAATGCGGTGTTAAGCATTGAACCTGACGAACCATATCCAACTATTTAAGAGGCAGGGAGCAGGGAGCAGGGGGGACAAGGGAGGAACGTAGACAAGGAGGCAATGGGGGAAAAAGATAAATACTCTTCTACCAATCCCTAGTCCCCAGTCCCCAATCCCCAATCCCCAATCCCCAATTACCAATTACCAATTTAAAAATTCATGCAAAGTCAGATCGTTGACACAGCGCAAATTGAACAGAATAATCACCAGGCGGCATCTGTTGACCATCATGAAGCCCACCCAGACCATCGTTTATTTGGGTTGGTTGTCTTCCTGATTGCAGAAGGAATGATTTTTCTGGGAATGTTCGGTGCTTATTTAGCTTTCCGTTCTATGTTACCTGTCTGGCCTCCCACAGGTACGCCAGAGTTAGAATTGTTGCTACCTGGTGTGAATACCATTATTTTGATTAGCAGCAGTTTTGTCATGCATAAGGGTGATACTGCAATCAAAAAGAATGATGTTAAGGGAATGCGGACTTGGTTGGCAATTACTGCCGCAATGGGTGCAATTTTCTTAATGGGTCAAGTTTATGAATACACCCATTTGGAATTTGGTCTAACTACCAATTTGTTCGCTAGTTCGTTTTATGTTTTAACTGGCTTCCACGGACTGCACGTAACTATTGGAGTATTGGCGATTTTAGCAGTTTTGTGGCGATCGCGCACTCCCGGTCATTACAGCGACCACAAACACTTCGGGATTGAAGCCGCTGAACTGTACTGGCACTTCGTAGACGTAATTTGGATCATTCTGTTCGGATTACTGTATCTACTTTAGGTATTAATTACTTAGTTGTTCACTCCACTTGAATAACTTACAGTCCCCCACCTAGGGGGTTTTTTATTGCTAATGACTTTCATTATTCGTACTGAAAACCAAGTCTTAAGCCGCTTCGCGTCTATGGAGAGGCAATACTTGTCGGTTAAGGAAATGTAGGTTGGGTTGAGCGACAGCGAAACCCA
>NZ_JAYGGY010000127.1:0-17745 GCF_034931625.1 Anabaena cylindrica UHCC 0172
GGACTTTTAAAGCCCCCACCATATTGCTCTTAGCAATTGGTGGTGGGTAGTTTACTTCCACCTACCAGATTATGATGAGAATCAGTTATCAAGGTATTAACCAACTAGTTGAAAATTTCTTCTGGACTTATGCAAAAACTCTCTCAAACTCCTACTCCTCCGTTTTCTCTGTAGTTATTCCATGACTTATGTGTAAGTTTTATGAATTTGTCATAGCACTTTCTGCTTCTAAGTAATACCACGGATTTGGCAATCAGGCCTGTTAATGTGTAAAATATATACCAAGTTAAATAGTGGTGATTCCAATAGCCATATAATTTTAGATTGCTCACATTGAATGGATCTGCACATACAATCCACGATTAAGTTACTAAAATAATCATTCTCACATTAATACCATGAAACCTATTCAGCAATACCAACGGTGCGCCTCTGCTCAAGAATTTCAAAAATCCCTCACTCAGTTAGAAGACATTTTAGAAATCAATTCTACTCATCATCAAGTGGTTATAGAACTGGATACTAGTAGCTCTATTAACGATGAATTCAGTGAAAATCCTGAGGAAATTTCTTTAGCTGCTTTAGAGGATGCAGTTGCTGACATTGAACAATATTTAGACCAGAAAAACAAACGGTAGTAACTCCTAAATCAATAAATCACCCATAAATCTTTTGTCGCTGGACTTCATATAACATTAAAGCCGCTGCGATCGCTACATTTAAAGATTCTACTCCGGGATTGAGGGGAATTTTAACCTGCTGGTCTGCCATTGCAGCTAAATCTGCTGATAAGCCAGCGCCTTCATTTCCCAATAAAATCAAACTTGGTTTTCGCCAATCTACTTCCCAATAAGTTAAATTTGCATCGGGTAAGGTGGCTACTACTTGCATTCCTGCTTGCTGGCTTTGTTGGACTGTCATCCTTAAATCTTGACTCACCGCCATATTTAAGCGAAACCACTGCCCCGCAGATGCACGTAAAACCTTGGGGTTATCTAAATCAACACTATCACCACTTAACCATAAACCCGATACCCCAGCCGCTGCCGCAGTGCGAATCATCGTCCCTAAATTGCCAGGATCTTGCAGAGTTTCTACAGCTAGAACTACACCAGTAAAGGGGACTTGGGTTTGCTGTTGGGTGCGTTTTGCTATTGCTACTACACCGTCTGGCTGTACTGTTGTTGCCATTGCCGATAAAACTTCTTCACTGACAATTTCATAGCGATGGCACTGACTACAGACATCATCCCATAATTGAGGATGTGCCATTTGCCATTGGGGAGTACAACACACCACCTCTAACGGGTAATTCACCGCACAAGCTTCTTCTAGCAAGTGAGTCCCTTCCAGTAAAAATAACTCTTGCTTGTGCCTCTCTTTGGTAGAGTGCAATTTACGGATTTGCTTAACTAGGGAATTTTGTAAACTTGTCAGCACAATTTTCAAATAATTCGTGATTAAGTTTTGCAAATAGGATTAATACCACATCACAAAACTTGCTGTTTCTTAGTTGTGGGAGACTTAAACCCCAGATTTATACTAAAAACGGGTTAAAAGTGTCATTCTGAACGAAGTGTTCGCGTAGCGTGCCGTAGGCTCTAGAATCTCCGAGATACTTCGCTGCACTACGTTACGCTCAGTATGACATAAGTCCAAATTTCACCCGTTGGCAGTATAGTTAAATTTTGATATCTTGGAATTCAGATAAAACTAAAATCCAAAATTATTAATTAATATGCGGAACCCGGGACTTGAACCCGGAAGCCTTGCGGCACTAGAACCTGAATCTAGCGCGTCTGCCAATTCCGCCAGTTCCGCTGGCATCAATGTCTTATTGACAATTTCTTATTATTACCTAAATAGTTGGAGTTTGTCAAGCTGAACTTATCTACATAAATTTCAGCACCAGAAACAAACGCTTACTGTGTATTAGTTTTTGAGCTTACTGAATATTGATTCTGGTTGTAAATTTGGAGTTAGTATTTCTATGGTTGATAAGTCTTCAAACCCATAAACCTTGCTAGTAACTATTTACAGATGCTAGAGAAAAGAGTTATAAAATTCATTTCCATGAATCATAATAGCAAAATGTAGACAAACCGACTCTTTACTGTAGAATCGAAACCAACTTCAAACCCTTATTATTACTTATTTTTTGGAGGTAGGCTTATTAATTCTTCTAGCAGCTTACCAGAGGCCAAGTCTTCACCTGAAGCAGAGTCCTCAGTTTTGCAAATTTGGGGCGGGCATCCTTTGCAAGGTCATGTAAGAATTAGCGGGGCAAAAAATTCAGCTTTGGTAATCATGGCTGGAGCTTTGCTTTGTTCAGGAGATTGTCGGATTCGCAATGTCCCCTTATTAGCGGATGTAGAACGCATGGGGCAAGTTTTATCAGCTTTGGGATTGGGCTTAACCAGGCAAGACGACATATTAGATGTTGATGCCAGGGAAATTAGCACATCCAAAGCGCCTTATGAACTAGTTACTCAACTGCGAGCCAGTTTTTTCGCAATTGGACCTCTATTAGCGCGACTGGGAGTAGCACAAATGCCTTTACCGGGGGGTTGTGCGATCGGTGCTAGACCAGTTGATTTGCACGTCAGGGGACTGCAAGCAATGGGTGCAGAAGTGCAAATTGAACATGGTATTTGCAATGCCTATGTTCCTGGAAGCGATCGCAGATTGAAGGGAGCCAGAATCTATTTAGATACTCCTAGCGTTGGTGCAACCGAAACCTTGATGATGGCAGCTACTTTAGCTGACGGCGAAACTGTCATTGAAAATTCTGCTAGAGAACCAGAAGTGGTTGATTTGGCAAATTTTTGTAACTCAATGGGAGCGAAAATTCAAGGAGCAGGTACGAGTACAATTACTATTGTGGGTGTACCTCAGTTACATTCTACCGACTACTCAATTATTCCTGATCGGATTGAAGCAGGAACTCTTTTACTAGCAGGAGCAATCACTCGTTCAGAATTTACTCTGTCCCCAGTGGTTCCCGACCATTTAATCCCAGTGATTGCCAAGTTACAAAAAATTGGTGTACCCATCATTGAAGAAGGATTAGATTGTTTACGAATTTTGCCAGCAGAAGTATTGAGAGCAACAGATATTGATACTTTACCTCATCCAGGTTTTCCCACAGATATGCAAGCGCCTTTTATGGCATTGCTGACTTTGGCAGAAGGTGACAGCATCATTAATGAATCGGTCTTTGAAAATCGTCTGCGTCATGCCTCTGAGTTAAATCGCTTAGGGGCAGATATTCGCGTTAAAGGTAATACAGCCTTTGTTCGCGGTGTACCAATGTTGTCTGGCGCACCAGTAATAGGTACGGATTTACGGGCATCCGCAGCCTTGGTTATAGCTGGACTAGCCGCAGAAGGACAAACCACCATTCAAGGATTAAACCACCTAGATCGTGGTTATGACCGCCTGGATGTGAAGTTGCAGCAACTAGGAGCGAAAATCATCCGTGTGAATAATGAAGCATCAGCAGATGCAGAGTTACATACAAATAACAGCAATCCCCCAGCTTCAGTATCTATCTAGAGTTAGGGGATTTTGTGTTTGGCAATTTAATGGCGGATTTTACCTGTTGATTAAAATCAAGTTGGTAACTTTCGCCATTCATTTACTTTTTTGATTGTCAAAGTTTCACAACCCATTCCCAATCAAAATAAACGGTGACCAGTAAAAAGGATGGCTTAGTTGCTCCTTCAATTGCGATGGTGAACTACTATTTATGGGCTGTTTGATAGAAATACGTCTTTGCTGACCTGTAATTGTATAGTTGCCAGTAATCAGAGCCATTTGAGCTTGACGCAGGGCTTCTGCTTTACTAATATTTCCCTGTTGCAAAATTGTATAAAAAGCATTCATTAACGCTTGTGTACCACCATCGTCCACCGACCACAAAGAAGCGATCGCAGCTCTTGCCCCTGTTTGTTGCATTTGGTAGCCAAAACCGAGAATTTCCCTACCGTCTCCTAACAGATCACCTAATCCAGTTGCACAAGCTGAAAGTACGACTAAATCGACATTTGGTAATCGCCAATTTTTAATATCTCGGAGGGTGATGCGATCGCCATTCCCAAGTAAAATAAATGATGATTCCGGTTGTCCGATGGTAAATACCGCATGAGTTGCCAGATGCACGATAGAGTAATCATTCATCTGGAAAACAATATCTGGATTAAATTGCTGATTTAAAAGTTTTTTAGTGCTAGGAACGATTTGAGCCAGAGTTTCCACTTCGATACCGGCAAAGGGCAAACCAGAGAATTCAAACTCCTGATCTTTTACCTTAAAGCTATAATTCCCTTTGGTAAAAGCAGCCGCCAACACATTTAACTGACTTTGGGGTTTAGTGTTGAGATCAGTCAAACTCACGGCAGTGATATTATTGATGCTAAAACGTTCTACCAGCCATTGTTTCCCATCATAGAGGGCTGCTAGTGGAATATAACGTAATTGCCCATCAGGGGCGTAAATTATAGTTTTGGTTTTTGCTTGAGCTAAGTCATTTTCCAAGGGCTTAATCAGCCAATTGTAGAGCTTTTGGGCAGGAACTTTGGCATTACGGACAGGTGTTGTTAAAGTCGAACGAAATTCAGCAATAACTCGGTTAAGTTCTGCTCGTTTGACAGGAACGGTGCGACGCAGAGGAGGTGCATAGGGAGAAATTAAAACCAGTTCCAAGCGATCGCTCAACACGAAAGGATAGATAATTACAGTATCTTGCTGAAGTTTCTTGAGGTTGTCTTGTAAGGTTGTCGCATAAGCATTCAAATTAATAGCTTGTCCTTGTGTAGTTTGCTGAAGTTGGGCTATCAATTCTTGCACTTGTGGACTTTTCAGGAAGGTCTCAAACTGTTCACTAACCTCCTGTTCTGCTTTCCTTAACTGGACAATACGCTGTTTTTGGGGTTCTGTTCTCTTTGTCACAGCAACGGTTTCTAGTAGAGCTAGTTCTTGACCAAGAGATATTGCTTTATCAATCTGTCCCGAAATACCTTCTCTAATTTGCTTTTCTTGGGGACGTTCAGCAACACCTTCAGCAGTATTTTCACTTCCTCGCACATTGCTAAGATAGTCTTCTAATTCCTGCACTTTCAGTAAATCTAGAACCCGTTGCGCTTCTAAAACTCGGTTTTGTTGTAATAATAAATCAGCTAAATGGCGATAATCTTCAGCAACAGTTTCAGTATATGATTGTTACTGTTTTTGTGGCAATCCTTTGATATTATTTCTAATTGCTTCTCTCACATTAACGGATTGTTTAAAGAACACAATAGCTAATTCTGGCTGATTTTGTTTCTCTAGTAAATAACCAATATTATTTAGTACCTTGGCTTCACCTGCTTTATAGCCGATTTCCTGAACAATTACCAAAGATTGCTGATAAAAATTCCAGGCTAATTCATATTTATTTTGTCGAAAAGAAACTTTACCAATACTATCTAACATTACACCTTGAGAAAACTTATCACCTAAAGATTTGACAATAGTTAAACCTTGCTGTAAAAATTTTAAAGATAATTCATACTTACCTTGATCCAAATAAACAATCCCAATATTATGAAAAGTCCATGCTTCCAAGAATTTTTTATCTTTTTTGTTCTTAATTCCTTTGACTTTCGACAAAGCTTGTTCATAAAACTCCAAGGCTAAATCATATTTTTTCAACCGATAATGAATATTTCCAATGGCATGAATATTTCTTACTTCTGAGCCAATTCTGTGTTGTTGGGCTAATTTTAAGGCTTGTTGATAAGTGTTTAAAGCTCGGTCATATTCTCCTAAAGATTGATAAATCTCACCCATGTTGAAAAAAACTGTCCATACCCAAGGAGTTTGTTCTACCGGGTATGATGAAACTTGTTTGAGAACTGATAAAGATTGCTGATAATATTCCAAAGCAGATTCATATTTTCCCAAAGTGTGGTAAATCATGCCGATTTGGTTGAGAGTAAAACCTGCTTCGATTTTTAGCTCCAATTTTCTATTTAAATTTAAAACTTCTTGGAATTTATTTAACGCCGTTTCATATTCACCTCGTTGATAAAGTTGGCGACTTTGTTCACTATAGATATTCATTATTTTAGTGAGGGTTTGTTTTTCTTCCTCACGATTATTTAATTCTCTTTGAATTTGTAAAACTTGCTGATAATAATTCAAAGCTTTTGCATATTCTTTTTTGTTGTAGTAAATCAAGGCTATATAATCAAGAGTTTTACCAATACCTGTTTGATTACCTATTTTTTGATAAGCCAACAAAGCCTTTTCAAAACTGCTGATAATTCTCTGATGATTATTTCTATATCTATTGCCATTAATAAAGAGATAAAAAGCTTCTCTAAACAGCCTATCCGCTTGAGCTTTTTCTTCTTGGTTGTTAAGTTCCTGGGCAACTACAGGAGAAAAAATCCAGGTATGTGTTACAACAGCAGTAGTTGCCGAAAAAAGCAGAGTCACAAAACTAAGGCTGACTAGATTACGCATGAGAATAAATTAATGAATGTTAAAAAATCAACTAAATCCATAGTTAATAGTTCTATAATAAGTACCATAACAGGTGATATAAGTTACTGTGTAAATCTTGAAAACAATCTATACAAAATATGAGTATATCAACTATGAAATTAAGCAGTGCAGTTGCTCTGATGATGAGTATGTGGGTATGCAGTGGAGGGGGAGTTATTCAAGCTGCTGAACCTCAGCGAGGGAGTTCTTTTAGTGAGTTGTGTCGTCAACAAGCTACTTTATCAGCAGATGGCAGAATTACAGTAGAATTATTATTAGCCAAAGCAGCAACTAATGATTGTGACATTGCTGCTAAAAAGTTGTTAAATCTAACTCAGCTTGATCTGAGAAATCAGCAACTTGTTGATTTAAGTCCTTTAGCAGAGTTCACAAATTTAGAATTTCTCAATCTCAATAGTAATGAAATTTTTGACCTCAGCCCCTTAGCAGGATTAAAAAAGCTCAAATCCCTGGATATCGACAATAACAAAATTATTGATATTAGTCCCTTAGCAGAACTTATAAACCTAAAGTCTCTGGCTATGGGGGGAAACCAAATTAAAGATATTAACGCCATAGATAAACTCACAAATCTGGAATATTTAGCTATAGATAATAATGAACTTGTTGATATTACCCCTCTAGCAAAACTTACTAATCTTAAGTGGCTCATTCTCAGTAAAAATTCAATTATAGATATTAATTCTCTCCAGGGTCTGATTAACTTGACTGGGATTTTTTTGGAAGATAACCAAATTCAAGATATTAGTTCTCTAGCGAAATTGACAAAACTCACTCGGTTGGAGATAATTTACAATCAAGTTAAAGATATAAGTCCTCTAGCCAATCTAACAAATTTAAACAGACTGAATTTGGAAGGTAATCAAATTGAGGATATAAGTCCTTTAACAAGACTGACAAACTTAAATTTTCTGTTTTTAGATGATAATAAAATTAAAGATGTTAGCCCTTTGGCAAACCTAAAAAATTTAAATCGGTTGGTTCTTACTTACAACCAAATTACAGATGTTAGTCCTTTAGCAAAATTGAATAATTTGAATTTGCTGGTATTGCGTTTTAATAAAATCCAAGATGTCAGCCCCTTAGCAAAACTGACAAATTTAACTGAGCTTGTGCTTGATGACAACGAAATTACTGATATTAGTCCTTTATTGAACCTGACTAACCTGACTCGGCTGAAACTTGACTATAACAAAATCACAGACGTAACTCCCCTATCAAAACTTACTAATCTTCAAGAGGTGAGTTTTCAAGGTAATCCCGGTGTTAACTAATCTTAGGACTTACGCAAAATTTGACTAAAAACCTTATTCTTGCGGTAATTCATGTAGCTTGCTTCCCGAAGGGTATTACCTCTACTTTCGTTCGGTTTGCGTAAATCCTGTAATCTCTGTCTACTATTGTCTTGTTCAATCGTTATACTAGCTGTGGGAGTTGTATTTTTTATTGATTACCAATCATTATGTCTTTAGTTAAAACCCCACTAATTGGTTTAAAAGCTGACTCTTTCCGTCATCCTCTGGACTTGGAAGCGACAAGAACTCTCAAGCAAATTCCGGGTATAGATATGATGGTGAGAAACTTACTCGGTCCAATGGCCGAACAGGTTTTTTATGTAGAAAATATTGCTTCTAGTATTTTGGTTGGTAAACAACAATTACCTGATTTGCACAAGTTATTATTAGACGCTTGCAATATTTTAGATATTGAGCCGCCCCAATTGTATGTGCGTCAACATCCTGCACCTAATGCTTATACTTTTGCGATGCGGGGTAAACAGCCTTTTGTGGTGCTGCATACATCTTTAATTGATATGCTCACACCACAGGAAGTCCAGGCTGTAATTGCCCATGAATTGGGACATCTCAAATGTGATCATAGTGTTTATTTAACACCTGTAAATTTATTGATATTAGCTGCGGCAATTGTACCTAATGTTGGTGCTGTTGTGGCGCAAGCATTACAGGCACAATTATTAGAATGGGTACGTTGTGCTGAGTTTACCTGCGATCGCGCGGCTTTGTTAGCTACCCAAGACCCCAAAGTTGTTATGTCAGTATTGATGAAGCTTGCTGGTGGTTCTCCTACCTTAGCACCCAAGCTAAATCTAGATGCCTTTGTTGCCCAAGCTCGTGCCTATGACGACATCAGCAAAACCGAACTCGGTGAAATGGTCAAAGAAGCCCGTACAGCCCAATTAAGCCACCCAGTACCAGTATTGAGAGCTAGAGAAATTGACCGTTGGAGTAGTAGTTTAGAATATCAAAAACTATTGCAAAAGCATGGTTTTCAAGAGAAGAGTGAAATTGCACCTCAAGGCGGTTGGCGCAACTGGTAAAATAATCAAATAGTTGGGCAAGTTCTGTAGTATGCAACAGTATTTGCAAGTTAAAGTCATACCTCTATGAACACCTTTTTTAACTACTTTTGGCTGCTGGCGATTTTAGTAAATGGACTGAATGCTGTGATCTTCTGGGTGCGATCGCAACCTTACATTCTCAAAAATCCAGAACTGCAACCGGGTTATATTAGACTAATTCGGGGTTTCTTTCTAGGCATGAGTATACCTTGGGTGGTGATGGGAATTGGCATGACCATAGGTGGTGTAGCTCAAATTAGCGATTATTTTTATCCTCGTAATGGCAATCAATTTGTCATTGCTTGGTGGGTATCTATCTGGGCATTAATGATACTTTTTAGCTATTGGATTTGGTTCCGAGGTGGAGCAGAAGAATTTATCAAATATCCTGGTCTGTTCAAAGGCAACCTTAAAAATCCTAAAACTATTAAATTGATGTGGCTGGTGTCATTCATTAGTGGTATTATCGCCCACGCAATTATATTTTCTCTGGAGCCTAATTAGTACTTCCCAAAATTGAATTATTAAATTTAGCATCTATCCTGAGACAGATTGCGATTGCTTACTAATAGTGGAAATATCAGACTCAGCATATCTAAGATGTCGGAAAAATTTCGACTATGAACCTGATTGTTTCTATTAATGCGTAAGTCTTAAGCAATCTCAAACTTTAAACCTATGGCCTTATTTACGGAAAAAGTTGCACTTATAACTGGTGGTACATCTGGAATTGGCAGAGCTACTGCGATCGCATTTGCCAAAGAAGGAGCAAAAGTAGTTGTTGCAGGTAGACGCGAAAAAGAAGGGGAAGAAACAGTTGCTTTAATTCAAAAAGCCCAAGGAGAAGGCATATTTGTCAAGACCGATATTTTAGTAGCAGCAGACATCAAAAAATTGATAGAGAAAACCATATCAACTTATGGTCATTTAGATTTTGCCTTCAACAATGCGGGGATTGAACAAACTCCGGGAGATTACCTTGAAGGTACTGAAGAAGAATATGATCGTGTTATGGATATCAACGTCAAAGGCGTGTGGCTATCCATGCAATACGAAATAACTGAAATGGTTAAACAGGGTAGCGGCGTAATTGTCAACACTGCTTCAGTTGCCGGACTTGTGGGCATGGCTAGAGTACCAATTTATGTTGCTAGTAAACACGCTGTCATGGGTTTGACTCGTGCTGTAGCTTTGGAATATGCCAAATTAGGAATTAGAGTCAACGCTGTTAGTCCTGGTGCTATTCAAACAGAAATGATGAATCGTTTCGTGGGTACTCCTGAAGCAGAAACAGAATTCCGTCAACAATTAAAAGCTATGCACCCTGTTGGCCGTCTAGGTACTGATACAGAAGTGGCAAGTGCAGTTATTTATCTTTGCTCCCCAGGTGCATCATTTATTACAGGGCAATCTATTACTGTAGATGGTGGATTGACAGTGCAGTAATTCGTCATTAAGTGTTGTAACCGGGATTTAGAAAACTCTATCGTTTTTATACAGCACTTCCCAGTGTTATGAAGTACAAGAACCCCACCCCCCCTCCCCCTTCGGATTCACCAGTCGCCTACGGTGGGAAACCCGCCTACAGCGCTGGTTCACCGCAAGCGATGAGGGGGCTAAGATGTATCTCATAAGAGCGAAAACCGCTAGATGGTGCGATCGCTTCCTTGGATGCCCTACCGGAAATCATAGCCGCAGTAGATGGTAGAGCAGAAGTTCTATTAGATGGCGGTATTCGTCGCGGTACAGACATTCTCAAAGCCTTAGCAATAGGCGCAAAAGCCGTCCTCATCGGTCGCCCCATATTGTGGGGATTAGCGGTATCTGGACAAGCCGGAGTAGATGAAATTGTCTCCATTCTCAAAGATGAGTTAACCACTGCAATGGCACTCAGCGGCTGTGCTAATTTGCAAGATATTGATTCAACTTTAGTCATCCGTAATTGGTGATTTTTCCCCCATCCCTAAATAAATCTAAATCCCTGTTGCCAAAATCAAAAAATAGGTTATACTTAGAAAAGTGACACCCAAGGGCGGGTGGCGGAATTGGTAGACGCACCGCACTCAAAATGCGGCACCGAAAGGTATAGGAGTTCGATTCTCCTCCTGCCCATCTTCTAATATTGCAAATATCCTGTATATTACTTCTATATACAGTCACAAATTAGATATTGTTTGTGACAAAATGATTTCCTTGCTGAACCATATTTGTATTAATAAAACGAATATACTTTTGGCAGGTTTATCTGTCAGATATATTTGCTGAGTTGAATCAGATTTTGAGATTTAGAGAAAATGCAATTACATTTAAGCACCTGGACAGAAGTCGAAACCTATCTACAACAATCTCAGGGCATTATTTGCCCTATTGGTTCCACAGAACAACATGGCCCAACGGGTTTAATTGGTACTGATGCCATTTGTGCAGAAGCAATATCCTGTGGTGTGGCAGAAGAAACTCAAGGGATGGTTGCACCAACAATCAATGTCGGTATGGCATTACATCATACTGCTTTTCCTGGTACAATTAGCCTCCGTCCTAGCACTTTAATTTTAGTGGTGCGGGATTATATAACTTGTTTAGCAAAAGCAGGTTTTACTAAGTTTTATTTTATTAATGGACATGGTGGAAATATTGCGACTCTGAAAGCTGCTTTTTCAGAAACTTACGCACACTTAGAAGATTTACAAATTCCTAATTCTCAAAAAGTTAAATGTCAAATTGCTAATTGGTTTATGTGCGGTTCTGTATATAAACTTGCCAAAGAATTATATGGTAATCAAGAAGGTTCTCATGCTACTCCTAGCGAAGTCGCTGTTACCCAGTACATTTATCCAGAAGTGATTAAACAAGCATCCCTTTCTTCAAAAGTTGCAAATGGACATGGAATTTATGGTGCAGCTAATTTTCGAGAAAATTACCCAGATGGACGCATGGGTTCAAATCCGGCTTTAGCAACACCAGAACATGGTAAGCAGTTTTATGATTTGGCTGTTGAGGAATTAAGCAAGGGATATTTGGAATTTGTAAAGGGGAAATAGGCTTTTGGAATCGCATATTGGTGCATTAATTAATTGAATTTTAACGCACCATAAAAGCTAAGAAAAATTAACGCTGCAAGTATTGACTAAACTTGCTACCAATTTTAGCCCAAATTCTTCTTCAAACGCTCCTTTTTTATAATCTAAATTCCATAGTTCTAAGTCGCAATCATCACCTAGACTAGAAGGAAAAATCAACATTTGAAATTCATGTACATTAGGAAAATATTCACATTGCACGCGAGAAACTGCCCCAATTTGTCTTCTATCTAAAGCTACGGCTAATCTTAAAATTGCACTCAATTGATTCACCATTTGCCGATGTTCTTTATGTAATAGATTACGGTAGTTTTCGTGCTTTTTCTTCGGTACAGATTTGCGGTGATAACGGGCTAAATTAGCAATGATTTCGATCTCGGTTTCGTTGTAACCAAGTAATTCACCATTTCTAATTAAATAGTATGAATGTTTGTGGTGTGAGGAATGACTGATGTAGTGTCCGCAATTATGTAAAATGGCAGCAGCCCAGAGTAATTGTCTTTCGTCTTTACCCCAATTATGTAGTGTGCCTTGAGTTTGATCAAATAAACTGAGTGCAAATGCAGCAACGCGATCGCTATGCTCTAAGTTAATTTGGTATTTTTTGGCAATTTTCAGCACATTACGCTGTCTAATCGAACCTTGATAGCGCAGTCTGTTGTCAATTAAACCATGTGTTAGCATCCAATCTACAATCACACCTTCCCGCAAGGATCGCTCACAGAGTATGACTGTATCCACATCTAACAGGGTCATTGCTTCCTGTAATATCACCGCCCCAGCTAGTATCACTTCTGAGCGCTTATCTGGCATTCCTGAAATTGCTGCACGTTCTACATTCGTCATCCGTCGCAAACGAGTTACCCATGTTCGCAAGTCTTGAAGACTAAATTGATAACCGTTGAGAGTAGAAGGGACAACACCCATTTTTTCTTTAGCATGAATTGTTGCTAAAGTTTCAATTGTGCCAGATGTTCCCACCAACTGTGGCGATTCACCAGGCTGGAGTTTAGAAAGCACATCTTCTACAGAACGTTCTAACATCCCTCTGGTGTAAGCTTGCAAGTATTTAAACTGCATATCGCTGATAGGGTCTGTGGTGATTAACTCCCCAGTCAACCGCACTGCACCTACTTTGGTACTGGTGAGACTGCGGGGTTCTTGGGAGTCACCTAAAATTAATTCTGTAGAACCACCACCAATATCAACAATGATATGGGGTTGGTGATTAAATTCCATGCCCGATAACACGCCTAAATAGATGCGTCGCGCTTCTTCTTGACCAGAAATCAAGTCAATGGTTAAGCCTATTTCTGTTTCTACTCTATGTAAAAAATCTTGACCGTTGGGGGCTTCACGGACGGCGCTAGTGGCTACGGCGATAATGCTTTCTGCTTCTAGGCTTTTAGCAAGTTCTTGGAAACGTCCTAGACAAGCGATCGCTTTTTTGATCACTTCTGGTTTCAGTTCTCCAGTCTCCAAATTGCGATCGCCTAATCTGACTGTTTCTTTTTCTTTGGCGATCATCGTAAAAGCTCGTAACGTCGGTTCAATCCTCACTATTACCATGTGTAAGGAATTAGTACCGATATCAATGGCCGCAATAATCGGGTTTTGCTTAACTGGTTGAGCAGGTGTACTCTCCCAATTAGCTGAAACTAAATTCAGCATTTAAATTTCTCTCTCTTAACAACAGATGGTCAAACTTTGTGTCGGTTTAATCCGCACTCAATACTTATTACTGGCAATCTACAGACTTGTCAGGTTAATTGTTTGGTAACATTACTCACAATTAAAATAGTGAATTTGTATCCAAAGCTGCAACTTCACTTTATGTGTTTGTAGTGTTCAAATAACGATATTCTATAGATGTAGATGTGAAGATATGTGAATCGATCAAATATGCTAAAAACATCCGAAAGCGACCAAAAACCATTATGGCTTGTAATTATCCAGCTATTACGGTGGCATAAACCAGAAGGCAGATTGATTTTGATGATCCCTGCATTGTGGGCTGTGTTTTTGGCAGCTGCTGGTAAACCACCTTTACCCTTAGTGGGGGTAATTATATTAGGTACTTTAGCCACAAGTGCCGCAGGTTGTGTTGTCAACGATTTATGGGATCGAGATATAGATCCGCAAGTAGAGAGAACACGCGATCGCCCTCTTGCTTCTCGCTCTCTTTCTGTAAAAGTTGGTATAGGGGTTGGTATTGTTGCCCTAGCCTGTGCAGCAGTCCTCGCTTTCTATCTTAACCCATTGAGTTTTTGGTTATCTGTAGCAGCAGTACCCGTAATTCTACTTTATCCAGGCGCAAAACGGGTGTTTCCTGTACCACAATTAGTGCTTTCCATCGCTTGGGGTTTTGCGGTGTTAATTAGCTGGAGTGCAGTCACACAAAACATTTCCGCACCTACTTGGTTGCTGTGGGGTGCAACGGTTCTGTGGACATTGGGATTTGATACAATTTATGCGATGAGCGATCGCGAAGATGATCAACGGATTGGCATCAATTCTAGCGCCCTATTTTTTGGTAAATACTCCCCTACAGCTATTGGCATTTTCTTTGTTGGTACTGTCATTCTCCTAACTGGAGTCGGTGTTTTAGTTCATCTCAACACAGCTTTCTGGATTAGCTTAGTAATTGCCACTCTTGGTTGGTTTTGGCAATCTCTGCAATTGAGAAAATCAGAACTAGCTCACTCTGCTTATGGTGAAATGTTCCGTCAAAATGTGTGGATTGGTTTTTTAATTCTCGCAGGCATGATTGTCGGTTCTTTTTAAATAGGGCTTGCAAAAACCTAGATAAATCAATAGTTTAAAAGTTGAAAATGTAAATAAGGTGCAAAGAATAAGCGTTGATACCATCAAAAACCCAGATTCAAAACTATTCTTACCTCCTTCTAATTCTTCCTCCTAACTCCTGACTCCTAACTCCTAACCCTAAATACCTATATGTTTTATCGGCAAAGTAATTGCAAACTCTGTCCCTTGGGTAACAGCCGAAACAACTTCTATTTTACCTTGGTGTTTTTCAATTATCTGATAACAGATACTCAAGCCTAAACCAGTACCTTTACCAACTGGCTTAGTAGTGAAAAAAGGATCAAATAGCTTATTGATAATTTCTGGTGGAATTCCTAATCCATTATCTCTAATTTTTACTTGAATATAATTATTCTCTACCCTTGATGTACTTATTAATATTTGTTTATGAGTTTGTTCCTTATAATCAATTAACGCATCTATTGCATTACTAATAATATTCATAAATACTTGATTAAGTTGGGCTGGATAACAATCAATTAAAGGCAAATTACCATAATTTTTAATAACTACAATTTCTTTATTCAGTCGATGATTTAAAATTAATAAAGTATTATTAATCCCTTCATGAATATCTACATCCTTGATTTCCGATTCATCTAATCGGGAAAAATTACGCAATGACAAAACAATTTCCCGAATGCGTTGAGCGCCTATTTTGATAGAAAAAAGTATTTTCGATAAATCCTCACTGAGGAATTCTAGATCAATTTCGGCAATTTTTTCTGCAATTACAAAATTTTCATTAGGGTATTCTTGCTGATATAAATTTATTAAATCAAGCAAATCTTTTAGATAACCTTCAGTGCATTGAATATTGCCATAAATAAAGTTAACAGGGTTGTTAATTTCATGAGCTATCCCTGCTACCATTTCCCCTAGAGAAGACATTTTCTCAGTTTGAATTAATTGCCCTTGAGTATTTTTTAATTCTTGCAGTGCTTGTTGGAGTTCCTGGGTTCTTTCTTCTACCCTTTGTTCTAAAGTTCGCTGTGCTTGTTGAAGTTCCTGAGTTCTTTCTTCTACCCTTTGTTCTAAAATTTTACGAGCTAACTCTAGTTGCTGGGTATAGTCTCCCACCCATTCCACTAACCGATTTAGAGATTTTGCTAATGTACCTACTTCATCATTACTGTTAACATCAGCCCTGAGTTGAAAATTTGACTCTTCAGTGATTTTTCTAGCAGTTTGAGTAACTGCTTTTAGCGGGCGGGTAATTAAATTAGTAGTAAATAATGCCAGTACTGCGGCAATTATAGAGGAAAGCAATATACTCCCTAGAATAATTTGTATTCGCAGTTTTTTGGCATTTTTAAAACTAAGATTAGCCTGTTCTCTTTGAGTATCAGCACGCCTAATAATGATAATTAGATCATCTGATAATTTTTCAAAATTAATATTAAGATCAATATATTCCTTTTCATTGAGTAATACTATTAGCTTTTCTTGGTAAGACTTAGTAGTTTCTTGTGTTAAATTATTTGATGATATTTGCAGCCAAAACTTTTTAATTATCTGAGTATATAAATCTGTATTTTTTTTATATTTATTTACTAAAATAGTGAATTCTTGATTATTGATTGCCAAATCATGAGGATAGGCGTTAATAAAAATTTCTAGTTCAGATAATTGTTGATCAACCTGAGTAACATCACCTAAAAATCTGTTTTTTTCAAATTCCAACCAAATGGAATTATTTAATACTGTAGCTAATCTTTGTGGATGCAATCTTACTGTTATTACAGCATTTTTTAAATCCTTTAAAACTGATTGTTGCTGATAAGATAAGAATAATTGATTTTGGGCAGTCCCTTCATAGTGATTTGCAATTACCAAACCACTCACTGTTCCAATAGCAGCAATGCCAATTGTGAAAGTGTAACCATAACTAATTTTTTTGGCTATATTCCAGCTATTGCTTAAATAACTGATCCATAGAAATGCAGGTTTAATTTTTCTCTTGGCAACATCTATCATTCATTGAGAAATTATTGTAAGAAGTTTCCTTGTCCAAGTTTTTGATAAACTTCACGAATCATATTATATTCCGCATCGTCTGCTGTAACTAGTTGTCCACCTTTATATTTTTGGTTGGCTTGAGCAACTATCAGACTTTGAATTAGTTTATCCTGATTTTCCATCATACGCGATCGCACAGTTTCTACAAAATCAGCTGCCATCTGATTACTAACCACAAATACATCACTAGGTAGCAGAGGCCCTTTAATAATTATAGAAAAATCCTGCTCAGATAAGCCTTCACGAGCTAAAATATTTTGGTATCTATCCGATGCAGTTGCCCAAGCATCAACCTCCCCTTTCTTTAAAGCTAATATACCCTTATCGTCTAACATCACAATTTTTAAGTCTTTATTTGGATCTAATCCCGCGTCTATAAGCAACTTGGTAGGAGAAAGATGGCCGGAAGTTGAACCAATTTTTCGCATAGCAATTGTTTTGCCTTTCAATTGATTCACTGATTTAATGGTGCTATTGGCACGTACTAAAATAATTGAATGGTAATTAATCCGCTTGATTGCGATTACAGGAACAGCTTTTGCTCTAGCATTTAAAATTAAGTATTCGGAAGGGCCAGCAAACACCATATCTACCTCTCCAGATAGCAAAGCAGGTGCTGCTGCTGTAGGATTATCAACAGGAAAAAATTCAATAGGTATACCTAATACTTCTGCTAAAGCAGTACGAAATGCCCCAAAATCACGCTGTAAATCTTCAAGCCCAGTCACATCTGTAACTGCAAATCTTAATTTTTTTAGTGCTGTAATAGCTAACTGATCTGGTGCATTATTAGCAGTATTAACCCCAGATGCACAACCAACAGTAAAAAGTAAAGAATACCATAGCAACTTACGGCGTTTCATCTAAACCTCCAGGAGACCCCCACCAAAACTGTACTCAGTTTGGTGATGG
>NZ_JAYGGY010000128.1:0-16483 GCF_034931625.1 Anabaena cylindrica UHCC 0172
ATGACCAATGACCCATTACCGTTCTCAACTAGATAACTAGCAACTTGAGTTAATAAAAATGTCTGAACAAAAGCTAATAAACCCTTGGAATTATAAACCTTGGTGGTGTCAACCTTGGTCAATCATACTTACGGGGATAACTTTAATTAGCGGTAGCTGGTTAATATTTAAAATCATCTGGTTAACAATTCTCGTGGCTATCCCTCTATTAATTTGGATGGGATTCTTTGTGTTAATCTGGCCAAAACTCATGATTCAAAGTGGTGTTTTGGAAGATAAAAGTTAGGTAATGAGCAATTACCCATTACCAAATTACGAATTAATTTACAACTTGGCTACCATGACTACGAGGATCATTTTGATTACCATCAGCTGATATTGGGGCTGAGAATTTGGAAGTCTGGCCGCTGGCTTTGGCATAAGGAAGGGTAGAACCACCTATTAAGGCTTCTAAGTTACTGGACATGACGGAACGAGGTATATCGCCAATTGCTTCGGCTACACCTTCTCCTTGCTTGCCTAAAAACACAAAATGGGGAATGCCATCTACACGATATTTGAGCATTTCTGGCAGCCATTTGGTATTATCTACATTCAACATGACAAAATTGAGTTTGTCTGCATACTGCTGTTTTAATAAGGCCATATCTGGAGCCATTTTTTGGCAGACGGTACACCAATCAGCATAGAATTCTACTAAAGTGGGCTGATTATTGGTGAGAGCAACTTCTAAAGGTGTGGAATCTTGATCTAATTGGGTGAGGGAAACTGAGTCTGTCTGGGTTCGGAGTCCTAAAAATAGCGCTAAACTTAATGCGATCGCTACAATGACAATGAGGAAATTTCTCACACGTCTGCCAAAGGTAGATTCAGGCTCGACGGGAGAATTTACAGGTGCATCTGTACTCATAATTTATTTATTAAAACTTATTAAGCATTTTCATTTTACCCATTTATGAAAAAACGAGTCACCCTTACCTTTCCTAAACGTGCCATTCAAATGCCTGTCACTTACCGACTAGCAAAAGATTTCAACGTTGCGGCTAATATTATCCGCGCTCAAGTTGCCCCCAATCAAATTGGTAAATTGGTGGTAGAACTATCAGGGGATATTGATCAGTTGGATGCAGCGATTGAGTGGATGCGATCGCAACACATTAGTGTTTCTCATAATTTAGGTGAGATTGTGATTGACGAAGATGTATGCGTTGACTGTGGTTTGTGTACTGGAGTGTGTCCGACTGAAGCCCTCTCCCTCAATCCAGCGACTTATAAACTCACCTTCACGCGATCGCGCTGCATTGTCTGCGAACAGTGTATTCCCACTTGTCCGGTACAAGCTATCTCAACTAATCTCTAAAACTGCTCAAACCACCTAATATTTTATTTAAATACACAAGAGATAATTAGTAAATAAACCCCGTTCAAGTTCAAACCTATAGTGTTTTCTATGACGAAAACTCAAGTTTTCAAGATGGATGGGGTATATGTAATGATTCAGGATACAGAATATTTGATATAGCAGGGAACAGGGAACAGAAGAGAAAAATATTCTTCTTCCTTCTGACTCCTGACTCCTGACTCCTGACTCCTGACTTCTGACTCCTGACTCCTGACTCCTGACTCCTGAATCCTGAATCCTGAATCCTGACTCCTTACCCAAATATTATCAAGTATGACTTTAGCCACAACCACAACAATCAAAACTCTAGAAGACTGTGCATATCAAGCAATTGAAAAACACTTTAAGAAAACTATAAAATGGGAAAAATCAGTCAAAAAAGATGAAGATATAGAAGCATTACATCAAATGCGTGTAGGAATGCGTCGTCTACGCACAGCTATTAGTAGATTTGAATTATCTTTAAATTTACCCAAATCAGTCAGTGATAAAAATATTGGTAAAATTGCTGGAATTCTAGGAAAACTTCGAGACTTAGATGTACTCAAAGAAACCCTGGAAAATAATTACAAACCACATTTAGTTCAGAAAGAGCAAGCATCTCTACAAATTGCTTTCTCCAATTTAGCTAAACAGCGTGAAATTGAAGTTTCTCATGTTCAGAAAATATTCAAAAATGAAACTTACAAATCTTTTAAAAAAGACCTGCAAGAATGGTTAGAAAAACCTAATTATCAACCACTAGCATCTTTACCAATTCAGCAAGTTTTACCAGATTTACTGTTACCAGAAGTAAGTAAATTATTATTACATCCAGGGTGGATGATTGGTACTCAAGTTATAGATTCTGAAGTTGTCATTCAACCTAACTGGACACCAGAACAACTAGAACACCATCTCAAAACTCAAGGTAAAACTCTGCATAGTTTGCGAAAACAAGCCAAACGGGTTCGCTACCAAATGGAGTTATTTACTGAGTTATACGGTGAATCTTTTGCAGCAAATGTTGCAAACGTAAAACATATTCAAGAAAATTTGGGTATGTTGCAAGATAGCATGGTCTTAAATGAGTGGCTAGTGAATGTTTTCAAATCAGAGTTTGACACTCAATTACGAGGGCTAATTACATTATTAGCAGCAAATCGTTATCAATTGTGGCAAGAATGGCAACCACTACAAAAACTTTATTTGCAAGCAGATACTAGATATAATTTACGTTTAGTGGTGTTACAGCCTACAGTTTTTTACCAAGATTTAAAAGAGCATCACCCATGCTAAGAGTGACTGGAGGTAAGAGGTTGTTTGAAAAGTCTAATTTATTACAGCCCTGGCGACTTCAGCTAAATTCCTATCTTACATTTCCTCACTGAGTAATGATAAAAGCTGTAAATAAGATTGTAATTCTATTCCTTTGGGGAAAGCAATTTTAAAAGCAAAATCCGGATTTTAATTAAAAATCCTTGCTATATAAGGATTGTAGGTTAATCCATCGGTTGATTCAACATAAATTTGCATCAAAAACAACAAAGCTCTTTATTTATAAAGGTTTTGGGAGAAATAAACTCATACCAGTAGATAATGTAGTTAATTTAGCTACCCGTGAGTTCAGAATTCCACCATGACTGAAGTTAGATGCCATTAAGAGGGATTTCTACGGAGCGCTTCTGCTGAGGCAGACATTCTGCGATCGCATTATCACCAATAGTAATTCAGATTTAGTATCTTAGATCCGAAGACATTTTCTGCTCTAGATGCCATAAGACATACAGATTATCCCTTCTTAGAAGCTGAGAATCTTAACAAAAAAAGCATAAATTTCAGCAGAAAATCAATAACCTAATCACCATCTTCGGTTTTATAATTGTTTAGAACAGTTAAGAAACCGGGTAATTAAAGAAGGGCTGAGGCTGGTTGCATCCAACCTGTCTAAATATATTATATATCGGCTCATCTACCCTAGTTTTAAAGTCTGTTTTTTTCTATGAAATATCACTTCGCAGGCACGTAGAAATAATTATGGATTTGTCAAATTTTACTACACTTCAAAACTTAGAATCTGCCTTCGGTGGTGAATCGATGGCAAATCGCAAATACCTGTTTTTTGCTAACGTAGCGCGTCAACTGGGTTTTTCAGACTTAGCCAAACTTTTTAAAGAAACAGCAGATCAAGAAACTGAACACGCTTTCGCTCATTTTGAGTTATTACATCCAGAACTAGTTGTTAAAGATGCAGCGAGTTTAACCGAAGAACAAAAAAAAGAAATGATCTCTCGCTGTTTGTCTTTAGCGATTGAAGGTGAAACCTACGAATACACTACAATGTATCCTGATTTTGCTGCTGCTGCTCAAAGCGACAGAGATAATCCCGCAGCTGAAGAATTTCTCAAACAAGCACAAGAATCTAGCGAACACGCAAACACATTCCGCACCGCAGCACACCGTTTTGGTTTGCTCAAATTCATTGAAAATTACCATGCAGATCGCTACTCTGAAGCTTTAGAAGTATTAAACGGAGGACAAGCTGTAACCAAAGTAACAGGAGAAGATCCCGCAACTCAGAAATGGATTTGTAGACAATGCAGCATGATTTATGATCCCGTTACTGGTGATCCTGATTCAGGAATTGCACCTGGTACACCTTTTGCAGCAATTCCTGAAGATTGGAATTGTCCTATTTGCGGTGCTACTAAAAAGACTTTTAAACCTTTTGAAGAAAAAGTTGCTGCTTAGAACAGAACTGAATTGAACAATTGAATTTCAAAAAATCCTAGCTTGATCCCTCTTCCTTTATAATATCTAAAATACGGAAGGGGGATTTTATTTCGCTTTCTACTAACCAGGTGATATTTCTGAAGAGAGAAATAAATATGCTGCCAAAAATAAAAAAATTTTACAGAATAGAAGAATATTCTCGGCAAGATATACTTTATCATTCTTTTACACCCAGTCTGGGAATACTTCTATCTATTTTTGGTGGCTGGACAATGCTTTGTTTTTATTTGTTAGTGGGTGCATTTATTAGTATTTTATTTTTAGATATTGATAATTGTTATGAAATACTAACTTGCAATTTCAATGCATCACTAGGTCGAATTTCTTTGAAACAAAGAAATATATTTGCTCAGGGAGTTATTGAATTATCACTTTCTGAAATTGAAACAGTAAGAATTAACTCGCGCAGTTCTTCCTTAACTACTAAAAATAGGTTTGGCAAAAAAATTCAAATTAATAGTCAGTTATATTGGATTACTTTTATTTTATATTCTGGTGAACATTATCGCCTGACTTATTATGACACTACTCTTTTTAGTGGCAAGCAAAAAATAGTTGATCATATTTTATTTCTGAAAGCAAACACATAAGGTTATTCATCCAATAAATAATGCAGGATTTTAATTAAAAATCTAGAGGTGCATAATTATGAATTCATCAGAAGAAAAAGAACAATTTGAAGACCTTAAACCAGTTTATCAAGAATTGAATTTTCAGATTATTTGTATAGTTACGCTGATTGCTGTGATTGGAGTTTCTAGCATTACTCCTGCATTTCCTTATTTAGCTAAATCTTTAAATATCAACCCCAAAAATCTAGGTTTATTAATTACAGTATTTACATTACCTGCCTTGATTTTAGGGCCTGTAATTGGAGTATTAGCCGATAGATGGGGTAGAAAAATAATTATTGTCCCTTCTCTCTTTTTATTTGGAATTGCTGGTACAGCTTGTGCTTTTGCTCGTGATTTTAATTTATTGTTATTTTTACGTTTATTGCAAGGAATTGGTGCAGCTTCTTTATTGTCTTTAAGTATTACTTTAATTGGTGATTTATATAAAGGAGATAGACGCGCTGCTGCAATGGGATATAATGCCAGTTTTAGCAGTGTTGGTACTGCAAGTTATCCGTTAATTGGTGGTGCATTAGCAACTGTAGGGTGGTATTATCCCTTTATGTTACCTGTGGTAGCAATTCCTGTAGGTTTGCTGGTGTTGTTTGCTTTGAAGAATCCAGAACCTAAGAATCAACGCAACCTACAAGAATATTTGAGTAATGCGGGAATAATCATCAAAAATCGGCAACTACTTGGTTTATTTATTGCCAGTGCATCTAATTTTGTACTTCTTTATGGTGCTTATGTCACCTATTTACCACAATTAATTAGTGATACATTTAAAGAACCACCTGCCACTATTGGCTTAATACTTTCGAGTGTGTCTGTAGCAATTACAATTACATCTTCTCAGTTAGGGAGATTAGCGAGAAGATATCAACCGACAAATTTAATTAAAGCATCTTATATTTTGTATGCTTTGGCAATGTTAATTGTTCCCTTTGTCTCAAGTATTTGGTTACTATTAATCCCGACAAGTATATTTGGTATTGGTTTAGGAATTGGGTTTCCTAGCATTCAAACTTTGTTAGCGGAGTTAGCACCAAGAGAATATTTAGCGACGGTGGTATCAGTGAATGGGACATTTTTTGGTTTAGGACAAACTCTGGGTCCTTTGTTAATGGGTGTTGTGTTTGGTTTTGGAGGAATTAATAGTGTGTTTTTTGCAGCAGTGGGTTTTGCGATTTTGATATTTTTCGTGTTTAAGTATTTGACTTGTGAGTGAGGGGTGAAGATTAATCTTTTGTATTAATTAAGCCAAGCTAATCTAAGTAATTTATCCCACAAAATTTTTTATGTAATCATACACTAGTAATTAGGATTTAGATAAATGTCTAGCCCAAATATGAATCCTGAAAATGATATGTATAAAATTAAGAACTTTGAGATTAACGAACTTGATAAAGCTCTTGAGGAATTACCAAGTTTAGTTTGCGATAGCCAAGAATGCTTTGAACTAGCATCACTTACAATTGAGTATGCTTACACAAATATTAGCCCGTTCATAGGACAATCTTTAAGAAATGGTCTTTCTATTTTAGCTCCTTACTTTATAGCGAATAATTCTCATAATTATCCAAACATTGAGAGCTTGATGTCAGATATTAATTTTGGATATCATTACTATATAATTAGAGAATATCTTTACTATACATACAATTCATTAGATTCGTTTTCCTGGAAATTTGATAAAAATAAGGTTGAAATTAAATTTACCAATCCTACTATTCCAAGACAATTTTTTATAGCTGCAAATAATCATATTTTAGGATCTATAATGTTATTTTCAAATTATCAAAATAGTAATCAAATTATAGAGTTACTTAAGGGAGAAGAAGAGTTTTCTGTATCAAAAAAAATAGAGCAAGCATGGGAGCTAATTGTAGATGAAGTTGAAATGAAACTAAGTAATTATTACAATTTCCTTGACCCTGAAAGCCAAATTAAGTTAGGAGATTATAGTTATAGTCAGTTCTATAAAATCTATAAAACGCTTTTAACAAAAGCGCTGTTTCATCGATATTATGGACAATCTAACGGCATAGCAAGCCAGATTTATATGCCTATAAGTGAAATTGTCCATGATTTAAGTCAAACAACTGAATTATCTCCAGAAGTATGTTTTGCTATTATTAAAGATATGTCTTACAGTATCGAAGCTCAACAAAATAAAATACAGCCACTTTATTTTTCTCTTTATAACTTACAGCCTAAAAATCATATATTAATGATGCCATGCGACTTCTGTTTCTGGGAAGGGCTAGTCAGTATGCTGAGGATTTGGGCAATTAAATACCCCAAGATTTTTCTCAATAGTCTGAATTCTCAATTAAGTAATAATTTTGTGAATCATGTTTCAGAAATGTTTTCTAATCAAGGTTTTACCTGTGCTAAAAATGTTTGTTTAAGTCAATTTGATAAATCTTTACCAGATATAGATTTACTAGTTATTTCTGAAGAACCTACTCTTGGTTATGTGGTGTACTGCTGTGAAGTAAAAAATCCTCTTCCACCTAAATGGTCTAAAGATCAATTAAAGGTGTTAAATAAGGATAGCGTAATGAAGGGATTTGGACAAATTGAACGAATAGGTAAATTTCTTGCTAGTGAAGAAGGAATTATTTTCCTCAGAAATCAATTACCTAAAGAGGGATTACCTCACTTTGGAAATCAGTTTCTCATGATGTGCAATTCACTCATTATCACATCTGATAATGCTGGAATGTTTTTTGGAAACGAAAAGTGCGCTGTCATTGATTATCGTACTTTAGACAATATCTTACAAAGATGTGATGGTGATATTGCTTATGTGCAATGGGCAATCCAAAACTTGAACCAATTGATAGACCAGAGCCTTAAAATTGTTCAAGTGGAGTGCCAAGTAGGTTCAACAACAGTAATATATGAGGGTGTAACTCTAGGACAAGTACTCGATTTTGGTCAAAATAAATATAAGAGTGATGGAATTGATATCCAGTTTGCTCAAGATTTTATTAAAAGTGGTGGGCATCCTTTTGACTTTTTCCCTAAATCGCCTTCAAGCGATGAAATTGATTCATAATCTTACTGCCTGTCAAAAACTCACATCCCCAAAAATACCCCAAAAAAGAGAGTGGGAGGAGGCATTATCAAGCGCCTTTCACTCCCACTCTACTATTTGCTGCTGAAGCGATTCAGGAATATACACATAACGCTAATCGTCACTTAGGGGGGTAATTTACAGATTAACGATAACGCCTCTACTCAGTGCGTATTCCTATTGCAGCAAACGCTAATTCTATTTAGTTGTCTGACAAACTTCACAAGAGTCATTTGCTAATTTGTTGAACTTCTTCACAACTGCTTTGCTTTCGTTTGTCTAATACAATTTAACTTGGTTCGTGAGAAGGTGGTTGCCAAATTGGCATTTTTTTAAAATTTTTATATTGTTCATTGCTAACATTTAACCACCTATATTTCTGTTAATGCAATATAAAAATAGTAGATAAATTTCTTGCAAATTTTCCGGATGGCTAGAAAGAGATTATTTATAAACTAATAGGGGGTCACACCCCTTATCCCTATTCTGACTTGATTTCAGTGGAATTTAACCCCCTTTATTGATTTGCCTAAAAGCTATTTTAAAGCAAGTTAATGATGTGAAACTAAGGTTTTAGCTATGAGGGGTGAAACCCTTCATTAATCTACAAACAGTTTTCTAAAAGTCGTGATTATCGAATTGAAATGGTTAACTCAACGGTTTGCTATGCGATCGCTTGAAGTCGAAGGATATTGATGGTATCTTCAAGCTGAAGGTTGGATTTATGAAGCTTTTAAATATATAAGTGTAAAGGGCAGGCGCATCTAAACCATTGACAAACCTGGATAAGAGTAGAATTGCTGCAAAACCTCCAACTCCATGTAAAATACAGATTCCAGACTGTATTTCCTCAACATCATGGGCAGCACTTTTGGTCATCTTTTCCGGATTACGACTTTTGGCGAATCTCACGGCGGCGGTGTGGGCGTTATTATTGATGGTTGTCCGCCACAACTAGAAATTTCGGCTGAGGAAATTCAATTTGAGTTAGATAGAAGAAGGCCGGGACAAAGCAAAATCACCACTCCTCGGAAGGAAGCAGACACCTGTGAGATTCTCTCTGGAGTGTTTGAGGGGAAAACTTTGGGAACGCCAATTTCAATTTTGGTGCGGAATAAAGATGCTCGTTCCCAAGATTATGATGAGATGGAACAGAAATATCGCCCTTCTCATGCAGATGCGACCTATGATGCAAAATATGGATTGAGAAATTGGCAAGGCGGTGGTAGGTCATCAGCCCGTGAGACAATAGGGAGAGTTGCTGCTGGTGCGATCGCTAAAAAGATTCTTCGTCAAGTCGCAAATGTGGAAGTTATCGCCTATGTTAAGTGCATTAAAGACTTAGAAAGCGTAATTGATACTGATACTGTAACTTTAGAACAGGTAGAAAGTAACATTGTCCGCTGTCCAGATGGCGAAATTGCCAACCGCATGATTGAATTAATTGAACAAACTGGTAGAGATGGTAATTCCATCGGTGGGGTAGTTGAATGTGTGGTACGGAACGTTCCCAAGGGCTTAGGTGAGCCAGTTTTTGATAAATTGGAAGCAGACTTAGCAAAAGCTGTGATGTCTCTACCAGCAAGTAAAGGTTTTGAAATTGGTTCTGGTTTTGCAGGAACTTTGTTAACTGGTTTTGAGCATAATGACGAATTTTACATTGATGAAAAAGGCGAAATTCGCACCGTAACCAACCGTTCTGGTGGTATTCAAGGTGGAATTTCTAACGGCGAAAACATCATTTTACGAGTGGCATTTAAACCAACTGCGACTATTAGAAAAGAGCAGAAAACGGTGACTCGTGAAGGGGAAGAAACACTTTTGGCAGCCAAGGGAAGACATGATCCTTGCGTTTTACCCCGTGCTGTACCGATGGTTGACGCAATGGTCGCTTTGGTGTTGTGTGACCATCTGTTAAGGCATTATGGGCAGTGTAAAGTGTTGTAAGTTAATAAATCCACGTTCCTTAGCGATCGCAAAATGCCCGCTGTAACGGGATTTAATTTAGGAGTGATAATCCCGATAATCTTTTCAGATCGAGCAGTTCTTGATTGGAGAAATCTATATTCTCTCCTCTAGAACTTCTTTAAATCTTTCACTGTCGGTCCATGCAAAACTTCCCCATTGCAAGTGAAACGCGAACCGTGACAGGGACAGTCCCAACTTTTTTCAGCACTGTTCCAAGCAACAATGCAGCCCAAGTGAGGACACACCGCAGAAACAGTGTGTATTTCTCCTGTTTCATCGCGGTAAGCAGCTACCTTGTCACCATCGACAGTAACGAGTTTTCCTTCACCAATCGCCACATCTTTCAGAGATTTATTCAATCCTTTCAAGCGATCGCCTATCCAATGAGTGCCGACTTCCAAGTTTTTCTTTATACCTTCTGGACTAACAAAAGGAGTAGCGCGGGTGGCATCGTATACACTAGCCGCAGGATTTTCAATACCTAAAATACTGTCTGCAAGGATCATTCCAGACAGGGTTCCTTGAGTCATACCCCACAGACTAAACCCAGTTGCGACAAAGGTATGCTTGCTTAAAGGAGTCAATTTTCCTACATAAGGAATTTTATCAAAAGAGACAAAGTCTTGAGTAGACCAACGATAGTCGATGGACTCAACACCAAAGCGAGAACGGGCGTAATTTTCTAAATCTAGATATTTTTCTTCAGTATTTTCTACTGTTCCCACTTTATGCCCACCACCACCAACAAGTAGCAATAATCCATCCTTGTCAGGAGTAGTACGAATAGAATAGTATTTTTCTCCTGTGCCTATGTACATTCCTTGAGGTGCTTTATCCTCAGCAATCCGCGCACCAATAATATAAGAACGCCTGGGATAAGTCTTAGCGAAAAATAATCCCTCATCAGTAATTGGGATATTAGTCGCAACTATCACATCTTGCGCTTGAATAATTCCTTGATTGGTAGTGACTTGACAAAGATTATTTTCCTCTACCTTCTCTACTCTGGTATTTTCAAATACGTAACTTCCATTACCAGGAATCTGCCTGATTAGATGTAACAAGTATTTACGAGAGTGAAATTGTGCTTGATTGTCAAACTTAATAGCACCAGCAACAGGAAAAGGTAGAGAAGTTTCACGCACAAGTGTTGCTGGTAGTCCTAATTTTAGCGCTGCTTCTACCTCTTTTTCAATGTCTTTAAGATTCTCTTCAGTCTCTGCAAAAGTATAGGCACTTTGACGACTAAAGTCACAGTCAATTTGTTCTTCTGTAACTGTTTTAGCAACAAATTCTATTGCTGCTTGGTTTGACTGTGCATATATACGTGCCTTTTCTTCGTCATGATTTTTAATTAAATCTGCATAAATCAATTGATGAAGCGAGGTAATTTTGGCTGTAGTATGACCGCTAACACCTGTAGATATTTGTCGTGATTCAATTATAGCAACGGTTTTACCTGCACGTTTAAGTAATGTTGCAGCTGTTATTCCTGCGATACCTGCGCCGACAATTGCCACATCTACAGATAGATTTTTACTAAGTGCGGAAAAATTAGCTGTGGGTGTCGAGTCAATCCAGTAAGAAATGTGTTTTCCTGATAGATTATGCATATTTTTTCGGGATACTGTTTGGATAAATGCAATACTTTGAGCGGAATTTGGGTTGTAATAGTGCCTATGCTTCCTGTGATAAACACGTAATTACTGTTCTGTAAGGTTCGTGTGTGAACTACGATTTCTTATGAACAATCTTCTTCTTTTATAGATGTTTCAGCATCAATAAGAAAACTATCTTAAGGATAATTTTGACTAAATATTTTGGAAAATATATTAGTCTTAAGATATAGATAAATATTCATAAGGTCGGCGATAGCTTGCATGACGTAGCCATATCGTCTTCTGAATTCTTCTACTGGAAGAACTGAAAACGCATCTTTATCAACAACTTCAAATACCTTCTAAAAAAGTTTCTAAATTCGGCACATTTACCCATGTTTTCAACTCATGAGATTGATGAGATAAATCCATCAATAATTGAGAATAAACCCCCTCAAACAAAGATGGTGTAATCTCTTGTTTAGTTTCAATTCCTTTTACCCATTCATCCACAACACGAAGAAAAGCGCAAATTCGACCATCAGCATAATATTGTGGAAACAGCAATTGTTGAGGAATTTCTATTTCTGTTAAAGATTGACCAATTTGAGAACCCCAAACACGAAAACCATGAATATAATCTTTTTGGTTGTCGCTACCTAAAACCAATGTACCCTTATCTCCATAAACTTCTACCCGATGAGTTCTGGGTGCATGAACAACTGCACTAATAGAAACTTGACAAGGTGTACCATTTGCTAATTCCAGAGATAACATACAAGTATCATCTGTATTCACTGGCTTTAATTTTCCATTTACCGGATCAATTCTTTCGGGAATAGCTGTACTCAAATATGCATTTAATTTGTGAACTGGGCCAAATAACCAATTAATATAATCAAACGCATGGGAACCTAAAGATCCTAATGCACCACCACCTTGTTCTTGATTAGAATACCAATTCCAAGGACGGGAAACATCGGCACGAGAAGCACCCAACCAGTCAATTTTAATTAAGCGTAAATTACCAACATAGCCTGATGATAAAAGTTGAGCAAAAAATTGCCATCCGGGAACAAAGCGAAATTCAAAATCTACAGTTGCAATTACACTTTTATTTTTAGCTAAATGGTATAGTTCTTTAGCTTCAGTTGCATTTAAAGTTGTGGGTTTTTCTAATAAAAGATGTTTGCCAGATTGCAAGACTTGTTTTGCCATTTCATAATGTAAAAATGGCGGTGTAGAAATGCTGACTGCTTGGACTTCTGGCAAAGCGAGAATTTCTGTTAAATTATCACTAGCGTAGGGAATATTATTTGTTGCAGCGATAGCTTGAGCTTTATTAATATCTCGATGATAAATAGCAACTATCTCTGTTTTGTGATGGGCTTGAAAACCGGGAATATGTACTTTTTGACCAAATCCAGTACCGACAACTGCAACACCAATCATAAGTAGTTAATAATTTCAAAACGACAATTTTATGAATTTAATAATTATACATAATTTTAGCAAAATAAGGGTAAATAAAGTCCGTCATCAACTAATTAAGATAACTCTACGGGAATTAAACCAAAGAATTAATGGACAAAATAGATAATAAACTATTAAAAGAGGCATGGAGAGATATTGGTTTCGATGAGAAGTCGGAGTTTAAAACCACCAGGAATGGTTAAATCAGAAGTTATAACCTGGTAGGGTTAATTTAATTAAACATCAAACATCTGTAGGGTGGGTGACGCTATCGCTAACCCACCATTATCATAATTTTAAGGCACAAGTCTATATTCTTCTACATCACCCTTAAAAACAAACCAAGTTGAAATAGGTTCACCTTCCTCTTGAGGTTTCAACTTATCCTTAAAAGTAACCTTCCAATGATCACCACCATAATAACTACCACTGCTAGGATCACTAGAACCCCTATCAAGAGTTGTTGCTAAATATGTCTGACCTGCACGTGCTACATATATAGGATCAGATTTTTTCAATTCACTAGATTGTTTTGTACTTTGCTTGAAAATAGTAGTACCAATGTCATCTTTGATTCTTAAAATACTAGGCATTGATGCTTCTCCTGTAACTATAGATTAAAATTGAAGTATTTTTAGATACTTATTTTGCTAAACAACAAACTTGAGCAAAGCTACACTAATATAAATCAAATAGGATTGCTATATATCTATCTTTAGTTGTAAATTCACTTATTTACAAATACCTTTTTTTAAACTCTCTTGAGTATCTGTTGAGAATGTTTGAATTATTCTGATCAATTCCCGGCTAGATTTTGTTTGATTAACCATTAGTCTGGGTATTCTGTAATTATCTTTTAAACAAGTATAATTGAGTAGTTTGTCATTATATAAATAACCAGATAAATAATACTTGCTGACATACTTTTCTACCTGTTTATTATAAGCACCATAAGGATAAGCGATATGGGATGCTACCTTTTGTTCTGGATCTAAATCATCTAGACATTTCCTCAGTTTAATTCTAGCTAATAATAGTTCACTAATTACCTGTTGCTGAGAAATTTTGGTTAAATTCTGATGATTATTTCCATGAGATTGAATATCAAAAAATCCTTTTTGCCAACCTTTTCTTAATTCCTGACACCTCAAATGGGTTGCAGGTATGCCATCATTATTGGCTAATGTACCAGGACTGATAAATAAAACCACTTTAATTTTCTTATCATATTTTTTTTCTAGCTTAGATAAAATAGGTAACAAATTTGTATATACTGTCTTATAGCCATCATCAAAAGTTAACATAATCATTTGTTTGTTTCGATGTTTATAAGGTATTTCTTTAGATTTAGTGATAAAAAAATCATACAAGTCCTGAGTGGTTAAAAACCAATAATCTTGAGTAACTAAATACTCTAATAATTTCTCCATTTCTTGCTGTTTATAATCCATCTCTAAGTTGGAAGATTGACGAAGATTATTTTGAGATTTCACAATCCCATGAAAACCCAAAATCGGAATTGTCGGTGAATTATATCCTAATTTAAGCAATGGAACAACAATTGCCATTAACAAAAATACAGTAATCGGAAATTTATTAGTTTTCGCAGAATTACTAACTCGATCATTATTATCTTCATTCATTTAAAAACTGTTACCTTTTAATTAATATTAGTTGTCAGCATGAACTACTCAAAATATTATTATATATAATATTTATCTCTTTATCATCTATTGTTGCTACTAGTCAATTAAATCAAATTATAAAAAAAATTACCACCAACCCTTGGTTATTTTTGGAAGGGTTATGTAAACTAACAGAAAGTAGAAACTGCATTTAATTTGCAATTAATTATTCCGATTAATCAATGCTGCAATATTGCAAGCGATGTAACCAATTGCTAAAGGAGATTGATTTTGTAAAAGCGGCAAAATTTGATTGAGAATTTGCGGAAGAGTAGCAGCATATACCCGCCACAAATTTTCGCACAGTTGATTTAAAATACGATCGCCTGCAATATCGTCTGTACCCGGTCGTAGTAACCAATGCGTCCGCAAGATATGAAAATGGGAAATATCATTAGTCCGCACAACCTGACGAATCTCTTCAATAGCATTTTCCACTAACTCATCAGTTGTCACTTTCATTACCAATGGTTGCAGTGTAAATGCAGGTTCTTGTTCACTGTTCCATTTTTCTAAAAGCGATCGCTTTTCTAACGCCACAATGCCCTCTAAAACCATAGCAGGATCAACAGATAGCAGCAAATGGCTCTGCAATCGACAGAAAGAGATGGGTTCTTGCCAAATTGCTAACCAGTACATAATATCTCGTTCTAAGCCGGAAAGCTGCTGAAATTGCTGTTTGAGGATGACACGCAAGCGATCACCCACAATGATGCTATTCTGATTTAGGAACGCTGCCACATTCCCCCCAAACACAGACTCAATCAAAGGAATAACCAGTTTTAGTGCTAAAGGATTACCGCGATAAAGTTGAATTAAAGCTGATAAACCCAATTCTTTACCTGTAAATCCTCTCGATTTGAATAAATCTAAAGCCTCTGTTTTTACTAAACCATTCAATCTGAGACTACAAACAGTTTTTGTATTAGATTCCAGAGAATTTTGTTTTTCTCGGCTAGTAGTAATAATGCAGCTTTGATGAATATGAAGACTTGATTGTTGAATAAATTTAGTTAATTCTGAATTTGATAAAACAGCATCGAATCCATCTAAAATCAATAAACAACGACGTTGTTGCAGGGAATTTATTAATTTAAAAGTATCTTTTTGAATATCATTAACAATAGATTGATTAAAACTGTTTAATAAGTTATCTAGTAAATCACTTAGCGAAGGAGTATTATAAAGCGACTTCCAAATCAAGCAATCAAACTGAGATTGCATTCTGTCTGCGATAATCAATGCTAGAGAAGTTTTGCCTATTCCCCCAATCCCAAAAATATTGATTAATTTACAACCATTATTAATCCAATTCTCTAATTTTGATAATTCCTCATTTCTACCATAGAAGCCTTCGATATTAGGTGCTTCATTCCAGTCAATCAAAGGCGTGATCACATCTGACTGGATCTCCGATAAATCAGCGATACTTTCCCACGCAGTAATACCCACAGCCTGACAGATAGCAATGAAGATTTCTTTCTGAATGCGATCGCCCTGCCAAAACCGTCGTAAAGTAGCTTTAGAAGTATGAGCATCTTGCCACCACCGTGCAGTACTGGTTTTAGTCCATCCTAACCGTTGACGGGCTTTATTGACGATTTCTAATCCTGTGGTTGATGCTTTGATAGAATTAGACATAACATTTATGGCTCAGATTCTGATTTCTTAGATACATCTGGAATCTGGGAATGATTTTCAAACAATTCTAACAAACCAATTGTGCCGACAAAAAAAGTATAAACTCCATATTGAATTGGTTGATAATTTTTAGCAGGTGCATAAAAAGCCGCAATTATGCCTTCAACAAAATGAGCCGACAATGCAAAGCGAGCAATTACAGCACTTCCCGCTGTTATGAGGTACAGTTAGTAATAATAAAAAGATGA
>NZ_JAYGGY010000129.1:0-16119 GCF_034931625.1 Anabaena cylindrica UHCC 0172
TGCGAGTAGCTAAAAGCACATTTTTTCCCCGACTTCACAAAATCGCGTTGCTCCCAGTCGTGTATTACCTTTTTTTCGCCGCCAAATTTTCAGTACTTCAAACCAGAAAATACTGAAAATCCCAGAGGTGAGACTAACTACTAAATCATCAAAATGCAGAAAAGAAAAACGGAATAGATGCCGCAATACAGGAACATAAAGTACTAATCCCATAAAAACTACTGCACCACCCAGCACCCACCACAATGCTTGATTCGGAGTGCGTAACATCTCTGGAATGGTACGCGACCAGGAACGATTGCTCAAAATCATGCTCAAATTCGATACAATTAGGGTGGTAAAAGCGAGAGCGCGGGCATCAAATTCTCCGTTTCCAGAATAATAAGACACAGCAAATACAGCCACTAGCACTACTAATACACTCAATCCTTGCAGCAATGCTAATCTTAAAGTGCGACGGCTAAATAATGGCTCCTTGGGGTTGCGGGGAGGACGCTTCATCACATTACTTTCTTCTGGTTCTGCCTCAAACACCACCGTACAAGCTGGGTCAATAATTAAGTGTAGGAAGGCAATGTGGATAGGTAGTAACACTAAAGGCCAGTGAAAGATTACAGGAATCAACGACATCCCAGCAATGGGGATATGAACTGCCAAGGTATAAGCCATACCTTTTTTCAGATTGTCGAATACTCGTCGCCCCAGCCTGACAGACTGGACAATGGAAGAAAAATCATCATCTAGCAATACTAAGTCCGCAGACTACCCCTGTTAAGGTGTACTAAGAAATGAACTAATAAAAGGCTGAAATCCTTGCCACAAGGGGAAGGAAACCAGTACTAACCGAAAAGGACAGCAAAAGTTGTCAAGTACACAAACAATTCAATATGAGATGATTGGGGTGAAAGTAGAATGATGGATGGATGTTGTATCATGCTGAACCCAATATTTGAAAGGTTTGCCGAAGCATCACCAATCACAGTAATGCTAAGAGCAACACTAGAAAAAATATTTAGCGCAGAACTTCTAGACGAAATATTTGAAGCCACAAGAAAAAAGCAATACACCCAAGAGTTATTGTTTTCAACAGTGGTAGGAATCATGAGTTTAGTAGTGTGCAACATCCGTCCATCAATAAGTGCAGCATACAAAGCATTTGAAAAAGAAATTGGAGTATCGCGTGTAGCTTTATACAGCAAAATCAATGGGATTGAGCCACAAGTATCTCAAGCATTGGTACGTTACAGTAGCCATCAATTAGCGCCGATAGTAGAAGAATTAGGAGGAAAACAACCAGAAATATTACCTGGTTATAGAATCAAAATCATTGATGGGAATAATTTGGCAACTACGGAGCATCGATTATCGGTTTTGCGTAACGGTGTTCATGGTCAGGGCAAAGTTGATGCTGGTATTTCCAATTATTATTTGGTTGAGGAAATTCAAAGTACCTATACAGGCATGATGATTGCAATTCCTGAGCCGGAATGGAAATTTGTCTCTACTTTGAATTTATCTACTTTTGTTGAACTCTTGAAACAATTGGCCGCGCAAGTGGACTTAAAACGTTTTACTTCTAGTCCTAGAGGTCCAAAAAAACCACAGCCTCAAAGACCACGAGAACCCCATCGTCCACATGTTTCTACGGCTCGCCTTCTTGCTCTTAAACAACCCTCTCATCAGGCTTCTATCCAGCCAGAGCCACAAAGCAACGTGGTTGAAATCCCTGCTACACAAAAGGTACAGTCGTAAACGTACCATATTTTTAGTACACCTTAACAGGGGTAGTCCGCAGACTCTCGCGCTACATCTGTACCCCGTTCACCCATTGCAATGCCAATATGCGCCGCTTTTAAGGCTGGGGCATCGTTTACCCCGTCTCCAGTCATGGCCACGATTTCGCCGCACCGTTTCAAGGCATTAACAATCAGTAATTTTTGCTCTGGGACAACCCGCGCAAAGATATTCACAGTTTGAATCCGAGACAGCAACTCGCCTTCTGGCATCTTTTCTAATTCTGTTCCCGTAATGACTTCTGTAGCGGGTGTCAGTCCGATTTGACGGGCAATATTTTGGGCTGTTGCTGGATAATCACCTGTAATCATCACGACCCGAATCCCGGCAGTATAACACTCAGTAATGGCTGGTGCTACAGTCGGGCGCACGGGATCAGCCATGCCTACCAGTCCCAAAAATGCAAATACAAAGTCATGTTGTTTTTCAGGAAGGGAGTTTGGCTTATTCTGCGTTTGATGTCGTCCGATCGCTTTCGCTATTCCCAAAACCCGCAAACCAGCAGCAGCCATTGTATTGATATGCTGCTCTAAGTCTCGCATTTGTTGGGCATTAAAATGACACAAATCAGCGATCGCTTCCGGCGCACCTTTGGTAGCAATTACCAGTCTATTTTCTGGCGATTTCCAAACACAAGACATCGCCAACAATTCACCAGACAGGGGATATTCACGCAATATCTCCCAATCTTTATGTAAATGTTCAGTTCTGGCTAAATAGTCATCACCCACTTGTTGGAGGGCTTTTTCCATCGGATCGAAGGGGTCTTTGCGACTGGCTAAAATCCCAAATTCGATTAATTCATGGTAAGTTTCTGGGAGTGCTTCTCGTGCGTGCAGAGCGACATCATAAAAATTGGGAGATACAAATAATTGCTGAACTGACATCCGGTTAAAAGTCAGTGTGCCAGTTTTATCGACACAAAGAACAGTAGTAGAACCTAGTGTTTCCACCACAGGGACACGACGAGTCAAAACCCTAGCTAGAGAAAATCTCCAAGCACCCAACGCCAAGAAAATCGCCAATACCACAGGAATTTCATTAGGCAAAATTGCCATCGCCAGCGCCAACCCTGCGAGAACCCCTTGTAGCCAATTGCCCGTAGATGCCCCATAAATCACGACTACAGCAACGCAGATAGCGATCGCCACAAAGGTCAACTTACTCACAATCCGCCGAGTTTCCCTTTCCAGAACCGTCTGTTCTGGTTCCACAGTCTGCAAGGCTTTACCAATCTTGCCCATTTCTGTCTGCATACCAATGGCATAGACTTGGGCAATACCTTGACCTTGGACAATCAGCGTTCCCGAATAGACAAAGGGGAAATCCTCACCACCAGGACGGTGCTGAGATGCCGTTTGCGTAGTGTTTTCTAAATCTTTGCCGTCCTTAACTGATTGCTTGCGTACAGGCAAAGATTCACCAGTTAACAGAGATTCATCGACGCTCAAATGAGTAGACCACACCACCACAGCATCCGTAGGAACTCTATCGCCCTCTGATAAAACAATCACATCTTCACGTACCACTTCCCGTCCCGCAATCCGTTGGCGTTCTCCATCACGGATAACTAATGCACGAGGACTGGAGAGGTCACGTAATGCTTCCAGTGATTTTTCAGTTTTCTGTTCTTGGTATAAATTAATGGCAACAATGAAGAAAACAAAGCCTAATAGGATTAACGCTTCCTGAACATCACCCAGAAACAAGTAAATCACACCACAACCCAACAAGAGCAGGAAAATAGGCTCTTTGAAGATTTCTAGAGCAATTCCCCAGATGTTGCGATGTTGGGTAGATGGTAGCTCATTGTACCCTTCTTGCTTCAGGCGATCGCCTACAGATGATACAGATAGACCTGTGATAGATTCGAGTTCAATTTTATGAGCCATTTTTCCTCTGCAACTCTGCGTAAATTTTTCATGCTGTCAATTAATAACACCGGTTTTTTATAGGACTTACGTATACCAGAAAACAAGACTTTGGGATTGCAACCGAAGCGTCGATAGGGACGGAAATATGTAGTCCGTGCGTAAGTCCTGTTTTATTACGAATTACACAACTTTTGTTTTTACCAACACATTCCCACCTTCCAACTTAGCTGTGTAAGTTTGTAATGGTTCCGTTGCGGGGCCTCCCAGTACCTTGCCATCTGGAGCAAATTTCGACTCGTGACAGGGACAAACAAAAGATTTCTGATCTTGTTCCCAATTCACAGCACAGCCAGCATGGGTACAGGTAGAATTAACAGCAATTAGATTATTTTTATCAGTGGGATTACGTATGACGATTACATTCTGATTGAGAATATGACCTTTTTGGTCTAACTCTGTCACAGTACCTATAGCTTTAAAATCATCAGGACGTGATGGAGCATTAGTTAACTTAGAAGATGTAGATTGAGAAGAACAAGCGGCGATCGCTAGAGGTAAGGAAGTAGAAATTGCCCCCAAACCCACCCAGCCGAAAAATTCACGTCTATTCATATATATCTGTTACCAAAATTGCCAATTTTAACTAAGTAAACAGATATAATTTTCGTATTTTTAGTAAAAATTATATCTGTATTAACTCAATATCTGGAACAATCGAACACCTAAAACCTAATTAAATTGATTTCTCAAAAGGCTGAGAGCAATTTTTGCTATTTGCCTCAAGTGTTGTATAACCAGAGACAGGGCAAACATATAAAGGACGATCTGCTTGTTTCCAAGAAGCGAGGTTATTCTTAGCTGTGGTGTAGAGTTTGGCGTGTCCCGTTTCTGCTTCTAAAGCGTAGTTAAAAGTTTGGACAGCAGCTTTATTACCAGACTGTTTCGCCTCTTTAATAAAGCCAGGATACATAGTATCGCGTTCGTAGGACTCACCTTTAAGAGCCTGTGTCAAATTTGCAGCAGTAGAGTTGACTACAGGTGTAGCAATATTATTTTTAGGTGTGCCGCCCATTGCCTGAATCACCTGAGCATGATTATCGCGGTGAATTGCTTCTGCTCGTGCGGTGGCGCGGAAGAGACTACCAACTTCCTTGTAACCTTCCCCATCAGCTTTTTGTGCAAAAGCCAGATACATTACATGGGCGTTAGATTCGCCATTGTAAGCAGAGATGAGATTTTTGACTGTGGTAGACTCAGGTGTAGTATTGGCTTGGGTATCAGGTTGAACAACAGGCGCAGATGGTTCAACGATCGCAACTGGAGTTTGTGGGGTGCAAGCATTTAAACCTAGAATACTGAGGGCAGTTGCTCCAAATACAGAACCAGTTTTGAGATTAAAAAATGGTACTTTCTTGATAAAATCCATGATATAACTCTCCTAATATGTGCAGAAGTAAAATTACGTGTGTACGGGTATTTATTTAGCCGATGCTTGCGATCGCCATAGCTAATAACAGGGTTAGATATACCGAGTTATTAGGGAAGATCGATTTACCTCTCCACAACTCACAGGGTAAAACAAACAAAGTAAGGAACTAGTAAAGAAACTAGTCAGTCGGCGCGAAGTCTAATCACATTCGCCAATTAAACCCCGTCTAAGTAGAAACCTATAGTTTTTTCTATGGTGAAAACTCAAGTTTTCAAGCTGGATGGGGTATAGAGGATTAAAAAATAGTATTTTTCTCTTTGATTAGAGATTGGGGTTGTCATTTCTGAAGGTGTAGTAAGCGGATAAAGTAGGATCAATCATTTAATTCCCTTAATTCTTTTGATTTAAAACTAGTTGCTACAGGTTGAGAACATCCGACAATCTGAGGAGAGATAGAGCAAATTGCCTCTGTGGTTGTTTCAAAACAATTTGATAACCCAATTGTGTTTAACAATCCTGAACGTTCTAATAATTGTTTGACTTGGGGTTGTAAACCTGTGAGAATTAAGCGGCAATTGTGTCGTTTTAAGTCGTGGTAAATATCCTCTAAGGCTACTAGTCCAGTTGTGTCCATATTTGGCACAAATCGCAACCGCAGAATTAAATACTTCACTTCCGGTTCATCGCGGAGGAAGGTAGCAAATCGTTCAGCAGCACCAAAAAATACAGGGCCATCTACGCGGTAAACGGCAATTTCTTTACCTAATTCTAGAGGAGTACCAGGCGGAAATACTTCGGTTTCAGGTATTTTGACTAGGCTTAAATCACTCATCCGCTTGATGAATAAAGCACCGGCTGCAATCAATCCCACTTCGACAGCGAGAACTAAGTCAAACAAGATTGTCACTAACCAGGTGAGAATCATCACAGCAAAGTCGGAGTAGGTAGCACGCATCAATAAACCAATGGCTTCCCACTCAATCATCCGCACACTAACTACCATCAAAATACCGGCAAGTGCTGCTAGGGGAATCTGTGCTGCTAGGGGTGCTAAAGTCAAAACGATAATGGCTAAGGCAACACCGTGAATTACCCCAGATAGTCGGGTCTTACCACCAGAACGGACATTGACAGCAGTCCGAGCGATCGCTCCTGTTGCCGGGATGCCTCCAAAAAATGGCACAATAATATTTGCCAAACCTTGCCCAATTAATTCGCGATTGCTATTGTGCTTCTCACTCACCGTCATGCCATCAGCCACCACCGCCGACAGCAAGGATTCAATACTTCCCAGCGCCGCCAAAACCAAAGCCGGGTTAATTAGTTCTCGAATCACACTAAAATCATTCCAGTGGGGAATACCTTGGGGTATCGGTAAAGATTGCGGAATCGTGCCAATTGTTGGTACATTCAAATGGAAATAAGTAGCTATTCCTGTCGCTAATACCAACCCCATTAAAGAGCCTGGGATTATAGAATTTATCCTTGGCCATAAAATCTTAGTAGCGATCGCCACCATTGCTAACCCGACAGCAGCCCAGTTTAAAGCTTCTACGTGAGTTAAACTTTGCCAAACTCCCGGTAGAAAATGTTCGCTACGTGGTAGCTGTAACCCAAAGAAATTATTTAATTGACCACAAAATATAATCACGGCAATACCATTAGTAAAGCCTGCCGTCACCGGATAAGGAATAAACTTTACTAACTGTCCCAGTTTGGCAATCCCCAAAGCAATCTGGATAATCCCCGCCATCACCCCAGCAATCCAAACTTTCTCAATGCCGTATTTAGCGACAATTCCCACCACAACCACAGCCATTGCACCTGTCGGCCCTGTAATCTGTACCGGCGAACCCCCAAAAATTGCCGCGACAATTCCTGCCACAATAGCGGTGTAAAGTCCCGCCTTGGGTTCCACACCACTTGCTACCGCAAAGGCTAAAGCCAAAGGCAATGCTACTACTGCTGCCGTCAATCCTCCCGTCAAATCGCCGCGAAGTTCACTAAACCAGCGCCCCTGAGGGAAAAGCTTTGGTTTTTCGAGGGTATCAGAGATTCCCATATTGTTATTTTCAACTCTCATACACAATTTGTTGATGCACACATACCTCACGCACATTCACAAGATGTTTATTAAACACCTCCAGTGCTGCATCAAGCACCTTGAAAATAGCCCAGGAATCAACTATGTCTTTAATATCTTCAAAGTTTTGCAGATACTCTACATTGAACGTCATGAAAATTAGTTATTTTTATAATTTCCCTCAAATACTGGTAACTTCACCCGAAAACAGCTTCCCACACCGGTTTTACTGGTCACAGAAATCTCACCACCATGAACACGAGTAATAGCTTGGACAATAGCTAAACCCAAACCGGAACCACCTTGACGACGAGAACGGGCTTTTTCTGCTCGCCAAAAGCGATTAAACACTAAAGATAAATGTTCAGGTGCAATCCCAATTCCAGTATCCGTTACTTCAATTACTACAAAATCATCCCATTGAACGATTTTCACCCTGATTAAACCGCCATTAGACGTATATTGCAGGGCATTTTCTAGCAAATTCCCAAAGAGTCGTTGTAATTGATGTGCATCTCCCTTTACCCATATTGCATCAATCAAATCGGCTTCTAAAGTAATTTCTTTAGATTCTGCCTCCGGCTGTAAGGTATCAATTAAATCAAACAAAATTTCATCTACAGGTATGGGAATCGCAGTTGTAGGCAAACTTACAGGCGCAGAATCACTTCTGGCTAACAACAGTAAATCCTCTACTAAGTGTGTCATCTGTTGTGTTGCTCCCTCTATGATGGCAATTTTTTTGACATCACTGGGATGGATACGTTCTGGGTGACTTTGGATAACTTCCACAGTCGTTTTAATCGCCGTTAGGGGACTGCGTAGTTCATGGGACGCATCTGCCGTAAACTGTTGTAATTGCTGGAAACTCTGCTCAATCGGTTGCAAGGCTTTACTCGTTAACCACCAACCTGTAACACCAATTAAAACCATCCCCAAAACACCAGCAACCCCCAAACCCATCAACAGTCTATTCAGTTCTTTTTGTACTTCTACAGTTGATGCACTTACACGCACATAACCTAAAAGTTGTTGATTTTTTCCCGAAGAATAAACCGGAATAGTTAATGTCCTGATGCCATTTTGCTGCCACGAGTGAAAATTAGTAACAAATGGTGTTTCGGGAAATTGCTTTCCTGCTTTTCCTAATAATTGCTTAAGAGCATCAAACCATTCCACACTCTGACGATATAACCGTAAATCTTGCCAAGGAATATCTAAATCCCCATCATTATCTAAAATTCGCGGCATCTTGCGATTTACAGCCGTCCTATCCACCTGAATCGCTGATAAATTATGAGCCGCCGCATCCGCCAACGTCAACAACTGCCTATCTAATTGTTGACTAAGACTATAAGAAAAAAAGTGATACACTACCACTGATGACAGTCCCATAACTACCATCATCGCCATCAAATAAGATAATAGTAGTCGCCAGCTGGTAGCCCGAAACTGGGAGTTCGCTAAAATATTTCCCCACCGCCAAGGTACGATCAACTTTCTAACGGCAAACCTGCTTTTATTTCTAGAAGTTTTGGTTAAGCCGATACCCAAGCCCGTAAACAGTTTCGATAAAATCATTTTTGGCTCCTGCGGCTTTGAGTTTTTGACGTATTCCTCGAATATGTACTTTGACTGTATCTTGTCCAGGTTGGTCAATAGATGACCACAAGTTGTCAAGAATTTGATGACGACTGAGAACGTGTCCATTATTACGGAGAAATAATTCTAGTAATTGGTATTCTTTAGGTGTCATCAACAATAATTTATCTTTGTAAGTAACAGTACAATTGGCTGGGTCAAGTAGCAGTCCACCCCACTCCAAGAAAGTTAATAACGGCGAATTTCCACGTCGCAGTAAAGCCCGAATACGTGCTAGTAATTCTTTTAAATCAAAAGGTTTGATGACGTAATCATCTGCACCTGCATCCAAACCTAGTACTTTATCAGTACTGCTATCTCTCGCAGTCAACATCAGCACTGGCAGCCCATAACCACGCTGTCGTAATCTTTGACACAATTCTATACCATTCAATTTCGGTAGCATCACATCCAGAAGAATTAAATCATAGGTGAATGCCGTTATGAAGTCCCATCCTTCCTCGCCGTCACCAGCTACATCAATCGCGTAATTATTGTCAGTTAAAGCTTCTGCAAGAGATGCAGCAATCCGTTCGTCATCTTCAACTAATAAAAACTTCATTGCATAGTTACTATTACAGTATTTATTATTAATTGTTTGTAAACAATATACAGGTAATCAAGTCAAGCCTAAAATCAGACATAAATGAAGTATATGAGGATTTTTATCTTGGTGGTACATCTTTCCAAGTTCTTTACTTTTGCTGTCTTATGCTCAAAGTTAGTTTGAGGTTAAGTAGCACATTTATTTTAGATGGATAAATATTGTTAAACCTCCAACCTCAGCAAGGTTGTATTCATTCAAGAGGTTCTAATGGTTAAGATCAATCAGTCTCGTGAATTTCGTAAACTCCATCGTAACATTGCACCAGTTTTATTCATTCCTCTACTGCTGAGTGCCTTAACTGGTATTGCTTATCGTCTGGGAAGAAGTTGGTTTGGGATGCCTAGAGACATTGGCGAGATTTTCCTCGCAATTCACCAGGGTACTTTTTTGGGTAAACCACTAGAACCAGTTTATGTATCTTTGGTAGGACTGGGACTAGTGGTATTGGTGATTACCGGATTTGGTATGATTCGTAAATCCAAGCAATCTCCCTCAAATAAAGCACAATCTAAACTGACCGTCAGAAGCATTCACAGTATTGTTGCACCTATTATTTTTCTACCCTTGTTAGTTAGTGCTGTTACGGGTATTGCTTACCGAGTGGGTGAAAGCTGGCTGGGATTACCAGAAGAACAAATTGAATTATTAATGACAATTCATCAAGGTAGCTATTTCGGGAGTTTTGGCAAACCTATTTATGTTTTTCTTGTTGGTTTAGGACTGATTGCTATGCTATTTACAGGCATCAGTATGACAGGAATTTTTCGCAAGCGTCGTTCTCCAGTTCCAGAAAGTGAATAAATAGATGATTAAAAATTTACAATTTTCTGAATTTTACCCCTCTTCTGTCACTTTTTGGGTATTCTGAATAAAAGAATAAAAAAAGGGCGTTGCATAAATGCGGGATGAATTGGCGGTCGAAACCATTGAAAATTCGTTCTAAATTGGGCGAAATCATCCTATGATTCAGCAACGCCTGATTGTGGAAATTCCGTTTCACCGTCAAATACACAGTCTACTGGCAAAACATCGTTACAACATTCTTCATCGGCTGCTGCATGACGAGATTTATCTGGTTCATCCTGTTTTGATTTTGGCATATCTTCTTTTATTTAACATTGTCAGGATCTTTGCGTATTCGGTCAGCGATCGCCTTCCATAAATCGGCAATTTCATCTTTACTGTTAAGATTGAATTGGTAAACAGTGTTAGCATGAACTTGAGAATTACCCATTGTTACCGTAAAACTATTATCATCTTTGACAGGTAATAATTTCTTTACTAACTTAGCTTTTTCATCTATAGTTAAATGCTCAGTAACACCTTCTAAAAATGCTAACTTTTCTTCACCACTTAACTTATCGTAATGATTTTTATCCATTGGATTATCTTGATAATAACTGCTATAATTATCGTATATTTTCGGTAAAAATATCAATAGAGTTAATATAATTAGAAGCAAAATAAAATTTTCATAATGAATTACTCAACCACTTTACAAGAAAACTTTATTAAAGATGATGTTTCTATCAGGTTAAGTAATCTAAGCAATCATTTAAAACAGATTCAGACATTATCACAAAACTCTGCTAATAATGAAGTGGTCAAAAGTCTGATCACAGAGACAATGTATTTTATGGAGTGGATAGCCCCGGATATAGAATTTGACCATGCTTTTGAGTTAGCTAATTTAGGACGGTTTCTAACTCGTTGGTTGTTTAAGTGAGAGCAAATCTGGAACAACACAGAAGCCAGAAATCAAGTTAATCAAGAACTTGGCACTTGGAATGACCGTGTTTTGCAAATGTCACAATTACCTGTAAAACAATCTTAATATGACCCAACCACCATTACCACAACCACAATTAGAACCCAGTGGAATTACTTCAGACCAATATTTTGAATTTACTCCAGAAAAACTAGAAATGAGTAATGGATATCTAGGTTACGGTGGACAAGACCAGCTTGGATTTCATTTGTCCATACTTACCAATATGGGGTTATTAAAAGCAGCCCAACACACGAATTTAGCATTGTGGGCAGAAGCCCTGGACTGTGTGATGAGAGAAAAACTGGCAGAAGTTAATACTGAATCAGAAGTAGTAGAAGCGATGTTAAATAGATTTAATCAGGCAATGTTAGACCTGGAGGCAGTGATAGATTATTTGGAAGAATAACGTAGCTTTTGGATTTTCCTCTCAGAAAATCAGAAAACCACGACAAGCATTAGAACAAGCAATGATTCAAAAATGGCGCAGTCCCTTTAAAAAAGAAATGTGGGATTTATGGGGTCAACCCTTTCAATAGATTCTTAGAGGAAACCATGAATCAAAGTTTAGCCGTGACATTGGGGGAACTACAAGCAGAAATATATTGGTTACATGATGCTGAGAAATTTGAAGAATTAGCGATCGCAGCATCCAGCATTTATCTGAAACTTGGTTATAGTCAGGAGCAAGCAGAAGCCGCAGGTAATTTAATTAGTCAATCCTATCAATTATCAGATGAAGCTGATTTAGCTTATAAAGCAAGTGATTATGATAGAGAAATGCAGTTTTATTATCAGGTCAAGGATAAATTAAGCGAAGTAGAAATTATTCTAAACTACCAGAATAGTATTGCTATACATCAGATGCAATGGTGGCTACACTTTCGGCACAAACAGAAACTACAAGTTGTTTTACATTTGTTTTTACAACATTTTAAAGTAGTGGGGTTTAGTCATTTATTTACAGCAATTAAATTGACATATTGTTTAATAGAAATCGGCAGGGTTCACAAACAAAGAGACAAAGAAACCACCAAATACAATGCTATAAAATACTGGGAGGAATTATTAAAAATGAAACCACAACAATACCCTTATCTTGGTTAAACTTTTCAAAATAAGAAACTTTATGAAACAATTGAAACATTGGCAAATTGAAGATAGGTTTTTAGAATTGCGTTCAAAATGGATGACACTGATTGCTGAACATATACAAGATAATCAGGGTCAAATATTAGAATATTGGCGTGTTGAAAAAGCTGATTCAGTAATAATTTTAACTATTCAGAATCATCATTTAATTTTGCCACCACCGAGTTATCGTCCTGGAGTAGGTGAATTAACTTTGGACTTTCCTGGTGGTCGTGTTCCTAATGGTAAGTCTCCAGAAGTTACAGTACCATCCATTCTATTTCGAGAACTGGGAATTAGTGAAAAGAATATTATAAATTTTTCTGCTTTGAATAATCAAGGTTGGTTAGTTAATAGTTCCTTCTCTAATCAGAAACTTTATGGTTGTATAGCTGAAATTCAACCTAATTTAGAAATTGATAAAGAATATATTGGTGCAGTATATCCAATAAATAACAGTGGTATTAATAATTTACTAAACAATCTTCATTGTTTACAATGTCGTGCTGTTCTCATGCAGTGGTGGTTAAATCAAATTTAGATTAATTTTGTCTTCTAAGAATTACAGCGTCATTGGCGATGCCTTCGTATCCCTGACAAGATGGAAGGAACAGAGAGCGCAGCGATCGCATATTGAATCTAATCTCCAAGCCGAGATATGTGAAATTTCCCTTACCGGGTGACAAGGTGGCTAAACAGCTTGTTTCATAAGGGATAGAGCCTGAAGGCCCCGTTTAAAAAAGAGGCGTTTATGAGGCTTAAGCTCGATTAAGTTCAGAGCTAAATCAGCCCATAATTCCATGCCATAAATCCAGAGTTGTCCGTAGAGAGAAAAGCTAAAGTCACTCTGGCGTGGGTACTTATCCTGATGTTGTTGAATACGTCCGGCATAAGTCTCTATACCTAATTTTTTCATCCGTTGACCGTGCATAGTGGCTAAACTATAAGCAATGACAATTAATAAAACTAAGGCTAAAAAACGAGTTTCATTCACTTTGGTATCTTCTAGATTATAACCACCAGTTTTACAATCCTTAAAGAATTGTTCAATTCCCCATCGGCATCTATAAAGGCATAAAGTTTGTTTAAGATTTGGCAGATTCGTCAAAATATACCAAGGTTCTTTTGGTCCTTTATTTCGATATTTTCTCTTCCAATAAACAGCAATATTAAATAAACCTAATTCATCCCCTTTACCACATTTGACTCCCTCATAAAATTTCGACATTCCTGGCTTAAATCCTTGGTTTTTAAGAACTTTATATTCTTGTTCATGGTTTTCTTGAAAATAAAGGTTTTTCTTCTGACGTAGAGCAAAGTACACTCCTTGCTCATCAAGCCATTTAGCCAGTTTTGGACTATGAAATTCTCTGTCCGCTAAGACTACAATCCGACATTTTTTCAATAATTTTATTGCCGTCTTTATCAGTCTTTTTTGGGTTTGTAAATTACTATTTCCGACATGATTTAATGTTTCCCAGTATAGTGGTAGGGCATGAGTACCCCATACCAATGTCACCATAAATATATTTCTTCCTTTCCACTGCGTTCGATCCAGTGCCACCATCCAATAACCATATTTTTGATACTGTTTTTTATGAAAATAACGCCGCTGTTCTCGATTCAGTTGCTTTGGTGTTAACGATTGTCTAATCCAATATTTTATCAATGGAAACCATAATAATTTTACGCAGAGTTTACCTATTCCTAAAAATCTTTGTAGATTGCGTTTCCTGCTTTCATATTTAATTGGTTGGGGAAATAAGCTGGCCAATTTTGACAGTTTTACCTGGCGATGGGCTTGTATCAATAGCAACAATAGCTCTAGCGTCAAATACTGCTGTTCACTCAAATGCTTCCGGAAGATTGTTTGATATAATTGTGGCAACATTTTTTGTTTTGGGGGCTTCCTTGTCCCTATTTTTTTTACCCCCTTATTTTCTCAAATTATTGCCACATCTCATCTTCAACCCCCTTGTCACCCGTTAAGGAAATTTCCTGCAAGATGGTTTGAAAACCCTTGTTATATCTACTTTACAGCCTTAGCGCGCAATTTACCCGTTTTGGTTGGCTTGTGTTATTGTTTAGGGTTTTCCTCTAAGAATTTTGTAGTTAATGTGTACTATAAAACTTTTCCTCTAAGAATTATGAGGCAGTCACCACAACTGCCCAAATAGTTAATTAAAATCATCAAAACGTCGCAAATCCCAAGGTAAAGACCGTCGGCTTTGTTTCAAAATTGATTGATACCCTTCAGGTGATAACCAAGAACCATCTTCTAACTGTACATAATCGCTTGGCACTTCTTCCTCTGGTGTGGATGCTGGTAAAGTCCAGGGACGCTTAGGTTTGACACCGGGGACTGATTGCAACTGCTCTTGAATCTCACTGAGTTGTTGGGTAATGGGAGTCAGGGATGTTTCGATAGCGGTGGTGATGATGGTAGATAATTCTTCTTGGCTGATTATTCCTTGAGAACCTACATTGATTGGGGAGTAACCGGTATGTGACCAGATAAACATTCTTAACCCAGCCTTGGCAATCATGCGATAATTGTTAATCGCTATCTGTTTACCTTTATACTTTCTTGCTTCCAGTGCGTAATATTCCAGAACTGCATGACAAACTTCGTCAATAATAAATACCTTGCCGGAGGGGTCACTCGTGATGAGTCTCCAATCACTACCAACAAAGGGTTTTAGACATTCTACAAGCTCATTCGTGATAGGGTTAGAATCCCTAAGACGGTTTAAGAACTGGGTAACAGTATGCTGTTCTGTTCCGCAAAATTGAGCTAAAGCTGTTACACTCATCCCACTGACACCATCGCTAAAACGGGTGCAGTAACTTTGGTCTTCGTCTCTAACTTCTATCCGTGTCATAATGAAATCAACCTTTTACTACTAGGTTTATAAGGCGATCGCTCTCCCGCCAAGAAGTTGCGATCGCCTTTGTTATTATGAATACAATAACATTGATGTGTTGACGTGTCAACGTTATGGTAAGTTCTAGTAACTTTAAGAAAAGAAAATTCCTAAACGTTGCTGTGTTAATGTATTGACGTACCTAAAATTTATTCTGGTGCGTAATTTAAGTTAATTACAGAAATTGAGTATTTTTATGACTAAATATATTGACCTTTCTAGTTATTGGACAGAAGACAAAAACTTATCTATTCAAAAAGCTAAGGAAATGACTGGATTAGATAAGAGAACTCTGTCATCTGCTAAAAAAGGACAGTTAGATCGTGGACAGTTTGAAACTTTATTTAAACTCAGAGATTTAGCTTCTGAACTTGCGGGTAAACCCCTAACACTCGAAGAGATTTTTAGTAAAGAGTGATGGGCTAAATAAGTAGTCGTGCAAATCATTTACAATTTATCTTTGATTTACGGAATGAATAGGAATTTGATTTATATCTAGAAAAAATTGACCTCGATAATGGGGAAATACAAGAATCATAAGTTTTAGAATCTCATTGTCAACCTCCAGAACGAGAGGAGGAATATATAGTATATCTTATACAAAATGAATGGACGATAGATTTGAAAACCCCTGATTGTGATTAGAATTAAGCTTATTTAAAGTTAAATAGGTTGGTCGAGAAATGTTTTTAATATATTACTTTTTCATGGTTACACCATAATTTGAGTAAACAATGTCCACTGTACCAAACCCAACTTCTCAACAAATTAACGCTTCTGTTCCCCAAGAAACAATTACGGGAGTAGTAGAACGCTGACGGGATGACGAAATAGTCTAAAAAGCTTATCAGATGCAGATTGTACCGAT
>NZ_JAYGGY010000130.1:0-16106 GCF_034931625.1 Anabaena cylindrica UHCC 0172
TGAAGCAACTTTACGTTTCGTTACATACTTCTGTTTTTTTTCGCCTACCTACTTATCTTACGATTTTATAACAATCCAGTAAAATTTTATTCAGCTCGCCGCTTTTCTAACATTGCAGCTATTTGCTCATCAGTTGGTGCAGGTTGGTCTGTTTTCAATAAACCACGCATCCATTAAATTGCGCCAGAGCTATCAACATCGAAAATTGGCTGATTTTGTAATGACTCAATTACGGCACTTACTAACGCAAGGCGATCGCGCAAGCGCTGTTTCTTGGATGCTCAAAGGGCTTTTGTCAGTTCGCCGATCGCACCTAACCCCAACAAGCGATCGCACTTGGTCAATCTAACCTACGAGCGATTCCTAGGTCACGCTTCGCTATCGCACTTGGTCAATCTAACCTACGAGCGATCGCTTGTCTCGGCCACTACTGAAAATAGGAAATGCTAGGGCAATGGCAGATATGAAATTCGATCACTGTACTCGTCATCCAGAGAAGCAAGAGCAGCCAATACTAATTCCTCAATTGTCTCACCCAAACTCATGCTTGGATTGATTTGGAAAATTCCAGGAATGTGATGCCCCTGAGCAAGATGATCGATTAAATGGACAGGCATAGAACTTCGATTATTCGTTACAAGAATAAAATCATATCTTTCACACCAAAGCAGAATATCAGGATCTAAAGTACCTTTTGGTGGCGTATTGGGGTCGCCAATTGACCAAACTACTAAATCAGGTTCTTTGCGGCGTAGCTGTATTTGATAAATTGGGTTGAGATTTTCATCCATCAAATACTTGACTCGCATAGGATTTTCCTAATGTTAGTCGTTCGGCTCGAAGTTGACGCAATTTTTCGGATACTGGCGGCGGATTAAGTTTTTGCTCTTCTCTCATTTTGTTTCCCCACTCTAGCCAATTTGTGAGGTACTCACTGACCTGTTGTTTGTTATGAAGATAGTAGAGAACTGTGGCATAAACCTGCTCCAAGCTCAATGATGGGTAGGTTTTAGCAATTTCTTCAGGTGTTCGACTGCGATAAATATAGTCATACAAAACTGTTTCAATGCCGATTCTTGTGTCTTTTAAGCGAATGTCATTGGCAGCAAGAAAGATAAAGTAATCTTCTAGTTGCATAGTTTATGTCTCCAGAATATTAGAACTAAACCAAAAGATCATCGTCACAATCTTGCCATGATTACCTGCCTCAAAATGTGCGTTATATTTCATTAACTCACCCTACAAGATCGGCGATCGCACTATAACTTTGGCAACGCTAATTTCCCAATTTGTTGAATATCCTGCCATGATTTTTATTAGGAACAAATATAAAAATCAAATTCTACCGAAGTTAATTAATGGTAATTAAATTAATCCTCCCAAGAGAATTATCTTCTTAATCGTTGCAACAATTCCTGTATTGATAGTACAGGTATAGAAGAACTCAAAAAACCTTTAGTATCGCGTGTCAGAATAGCGTCTAATCCTTGCTCGACTGCACAAAAAATTTGAACGGCATCTTCAAAATCAGCCAAACCAGATTTGAACGCTGATTCTAAAACGGCTCGGTTAACGGGACAAATAACCATAACATTCAAAGTTTCTGAGACTGCTTGCCGTGCTTGCTCAATGCTGAGAGTATGTTTGCGAGAAATATAGAAAATATCCGTTAGTGTTGTTGCTGTCACATAGCCAACAACTTGACTAGTATCTATCGCTTGAAACAGCAGTTCTGCGTCTTGGGAAAATGGCTCTCGTTGCAACAGAAAATCTAGGACAATATTGGTATCAACTAAAACTCTCACTAAAGATACTTCTCCGCTCGCCGCTCTTCTAACATTACAGCTACTTGCTCATCTGTTGGTGCAGGTTGGTCTGTTTTCAATAATCCCCGCATCCGTTGAATTGCACCAGAGCGATCAACATCGAAAGTTGGCTGATTTTGTAATGACTCAATTATGGCACTTACTAAGGCAAGGCGATCGCTTGATGGTAGTTTGAATATCTGCTCTTTAAGTTCTTGTAACAACATAGATAGCTCCTATACTTGAATGGTTGTCTAATATATGTTGTCTATATATTATAAACGATCGCACTTTATAAATCCAACCTATGAGCGATTCCTACGGAGCGCTTCGCTATCGCACTTTATCAATCCAACCTACGAGCGATTCCTACGGAGCGCTTCGCTATCGCACTTTATAAATCCAACCTAAGAGCGATCGCACCTTATTAATCCAAGCTACAAGCGATCGCACTTTATCAATCTAACCTACAAGCGATCTTGTAGGTTGGGTTGAGGAACGTTCACGTAGTGTGCCGAAGGCATAACCCAACATTAACGATATCTAAAAGAATTGATAAATATAAATTAATTGTACAAATATTCCTACATCATAATATATTCACTCTAACAATACCTTGTCCAAATCGAAAAAAGTCTTGATTTGTAGGTTGGTTTGTGGAACGTGAACGTATCCCTGCGGGACACAGTGCGATCGCTTAACGCAACCTACTGTAGTGGTGGCTCGGTAGGCTGTGTCGGTGAGAGTGGTGCTGTATTCGCTGTTTTCCCAGGGGGTGGGGTCGATGAACCAGCCTAAGCCGTTAGCGTCGTTGTCGATGAGGATGGTTCCGCCGTTGGGGCGACCAAGAGAGTCATAGGAGGTGATAACAGCTTCGGCTAGTTGTCCGGTGGGGAGGTTTGTGACTTCAAAATTGAGGTTGATGGGTGTGGCAGTTTGCCACAGGGTTTGAGCGGTAGAGTAGATGTTAGTTAGTAAAAAGGTATTGGCATGACTGGTGAAGAATTGCTGAAGCGATATGCTGCTGGAGAGAGAAACTTTAGTGGGATTAACTTGAGTGGGGTTGATTTTAATAGCATCCCTATAAATGACACTAGTATTGATCTCAGTGGGATCGATCTCAGTGGAGCCGATCTCACTCAAGTTGTGCTTGGCTCGGTTAACTTGACCAATGCCAATTTGAGTGCGGCAATCTTGCTCAAAGCTGGGATGCACGATGTTACCCTGACTGGAGCCAATCTGACTGGAGCCGATTTGAGAGGGTTGGAAGCTCATGAATCTAATTGGCAAAGAGCCAACTTGAGCAGAGCTAATCTGGGATTTAGCAAGCTCATTCAGTTGGATTTGACTGAAGCGATCCTCAGCCATGCCGACTTGACTTGTGCCGATCTTATAATGTGCAAATTTGTCGATGCTGTAATGGCTTCCATTCAAGCGGTCTGCACTAATTTTACGCATGGCTTCTTCAACAGAGCTTATCTGAGAAAAGCCAATTTGGAGCGAGCTAGGATAGAGTACGCGGTGCTTGACTATGCCAACTTTACTGCTGCTAACTTGATTAATGCCGCTCTCATGTATTGTGACGCTACCAAAGTTAATTTCACCTATGCCTCGATGGGCGGTGTCGGAATTGAAACTGCCTTTACCAAAAGTAACTTCAGTAATGCCGACCTCTCCGATGGAAGTTTTTACCGACTGATCATCGAAGAGTGTGACTTTAGGAACGCTTTCTTTCACAGGACTCGAATAGCCCAAGTTACCTTCGAGAACTGTTTGTGGACTGAAGGAAGAAATTTCCCTGAAGGAGCTATCGAAACCGACTATTAAATTGGCAGATATCCCTCTAGTTATAGTGTTATCCCCAGCACTTGTCGGTTGTATCGCCCTGAAAGAACTCTTGAGTCGTGAGATTATATCTTGACTATAGCCTGCGTTTAGGAAATTGTATTGGAGGCTATTAACGTTAAGATTTTGCTCTAGTTCGCCAATCGTCTCTAAAGAATTCCAAGGGTTTTCTCCAGACGCATTAGTGCGATCGCTGATCTTGTAGGTTGGGTTGAGGAACGTTCACGTAGTGTGCCGAAGGCATAACCCAACATTAACGATATCTAAAAGAATTGATAAATATAAATTAATTGTACAAATATTCCTACATCATAATATATTCACTCTAACAATACCTTGTCCAAATCGAAAAAAGTCTTGATTTGTAGGTTGGTTTGTGGAACGTGAACGTATCCCTGCGGGACACAGTGCGATCGCTTAACCCAACCTACTGTAGCCGTTGATGATTCCTGCTAGGTGTCCCATTTCGTGGAGGATGGTGGTGAGCAGGTCGTATTTGCTTGCGGCTTCGCCTGTGGTGGCGCGGTAGGCTGTGTCTGTGAGGGTGGTGGTGTATTCGCTGTTGTCGTTGGGGGTGGGGTCGATGAACCAGCCGATTCCGTTGGCGTTGTCGTCGATGAGGATTGTGCCGCTGTTGGGGCGACCGAGGGTGTCGTAGGTGGTGATTTGGGCTTCGGCTAGTTGTCCGACGGGGAGGTCGGTGATTTGTAAGTTTAAGTTGAAGGGGTTGGTGGGGTCAAAGAGAGTGTTCCAGAGATTTTGTAGGTTATCTTTATACGTGTTGGTTGTTGCAGGGTTTGAGTTATGGATATTGAAGAAATGTTGGATAGGTATGAAGCGGGAGAAAGAAACTTTGCTTGGAGTGTTAATTGCAGCAGAACTGGTTTGTTCATGAGAGCGGTTGATCTGAGTGGGGCTGACCTGAGTGGGATCAACTTGGAAGGAGCCTTTTTGGAAGCTGCTAACCTGGACAATACCAATCTCAGTGGGGCTAATCTCAGGGGAGCCTATATGGAAGGAACTCAGTTGAATGAAGCCATCCTTAACGGTGCTAATTTGAGCGAGGCTAGAGGTGGTCAAGCCAACTTCAACAATACTTCCTTTGTCAACGCCAACCTGAGCAGAGCCGAAATGTACCAATGTGTTTTTGATGGCGCTAATTTCAGCTATGCTATTCTCAGGAGTGCTTTCGTGGATGACTCCTTTTTCCGTGGGGCTAACTTTAGCTATGCCGATTTGAGGGAAGTTGAAGGTTTCTACGAAATTGATAAGGCTATTTTCTGTAATACCATCATGCCTGATGGAAGTATTTGGTACGACAGTATTGGGTATTGAAAACGATACAATATTGCTGTTAGCATATATTTCATTCTTTTGGGAACCCAAAAATTCCTCTGCTAGAAGAGGAACACCATCAGGCATATCTGTAGTGCGATCGCTGATCTTGTAGGTTGGGTTGAGGAACGTTCACGTAGTGTGCCGAAGGCATAACCCAACATTAACGATATCTAAAAGAATTGATAAATATAAATTAATTGTACAAATATTCCTACATCATATATATTCACTTTAAAATAATACCTTGTCCAAATCGAAAAAAGTCTTAATTTGTAGGTTGAGGAATAAAACCCAACGCATTTATTGGGTTGCGCGATCGCTTAACCCAACATTAATCAACTATAATTAACCATAAAAATATTTCCACGTCATCAATATCCAAGGCTATTTGATTCTCAACAACCGCCTCAGAATCAATTCTAAGCCTAATAGCAAAAGTCGTCTAAAGACGACCAAAATAAACTCTCAGTGCCATGACTGCTGCGAGCATAGCGATCGCACTCAAAAAAAATAAATACAGCAAAAAAAACGGGAAATGGGCAGTACCAGACTCGAACTGATGACATCCTGCTTGTAAGGCAGGCGCTCTACCAACTGAGCTAACCGCCCGTTTTTGTCACTTATTTAATATAGCACAGGGTTTGGAAATTTTGCAAGTATTTTGAAATTTTTTTTGTCTATGAACTATACTGACTCAGTACGGGCTAAACGCCCTGCTACCGCTAACAGTACTCTATCTTAAAAGATGCCCTCTGGTCAGACGCACGATCGCATTACTATATGGTCTATGCCTTTGGTGGCGGGGGTGACGTTAGTTTCCACTCGCAGCAGTAATATGACTTTGTTAGTGGCAGGTGGATTTATGTTTGGGGGGCTGATGTTTGGTCCCGACTTAGATATTTATTCCCGTCAGTTTCAACGTTGGGGGTTTTTGCGGTGGATTTGGCTACCTTATCAAAAGAGTTTGCGCCATCGGTCTTTCTTGTCGCATGGACCGATTATTGGCACGATTTTGCGGGTGGTGTATCTGACGAGTTTTTTGGCGGTTGTCGGAATTTTGGCTTTGGTGGTGTTTGCGAAGTTGGGGAATGTGGCGTTGAATTGGGGGGATGTGTGGAAGAGTGTGGGACGATCGCTCTTTCTCTATTATGGGGAATTTTTTGCTCTGTTTGTGGGGTTTGAGTTGGGGGCTATGAGTCATTCTCTCAGTGATTGGAGCAATTCGGCTTATAAACGGTTTCAGAAGCAGGGGATGCAAGGGTTACTTCCTAATGGCAAAATGAAGAGGCGGAAGGGAGTAAAGGCGGTTAAAAAACGCAGAGGGACGCTGAGGTAAACGCAAAGGGACGCGGAGGTTTTATGGTAGATAATGGGGTTTTGGTGGCTTTGCAGGAGTTGATTGATGTGGTGGCGAAATTGCGATCGCCTGGAGGTTGTCCTTGGGATTTGGCACAAACGCCCCAAAGCCTTACTCCTTATGTGATTGAGGAGGCTTATGAAGTGGTTGATGCGATTCAAACTGGAGATAAAAGAGCGATCGCAGAAGAGTTAGGTGATTTATTATTACAGGTGTTATTACAAGCTCAAATTGCTAGTGAAGCCGGTGATTTTTCTCTCCAAGAAGTCGCTGAGGGTATTTCTCAAAAATTGATTCGTCGTCATCCTCATGTTTTTGGTGATGTGAAGGTACAAAATATTGATGAGGTACGTCAAAATTGGGAAACTATTAAAGCAGCGGAAAAGGGAGAAACACCAGAAGCACAAAAACTGAGTGATAAACTTAATCGTTATCGGCGTAGTCTTCCCCCTTTAAATGCGGCCATGAAGATATCTCAAAAGGCTGCAAAGGTTGGTTTTGAATGGAATAATGTTGATGAAGTTTGGGGGAAGTTTCACGAAGAGTTAGGAGAATTTCAACAGGCTGTAGCTGAAGAAACCAAGGAAAGACAAGAATCGGAATTAGGTGATTTGCTATTTGCAATAATTCAAGTTGCTAGATGGCATAATCTTGATCCGAGTGCAGGTTTGCAAGGTACAAGTCAGCGATTTATTCAACGGTTACAAAAAATGGAGGACGTTATTGATCGTCCTCTGACAGATTATAGTTTGGAAGAGTTAGATGCACTTTGGCAACAGGCAAAGGCTAAACTCGCTCAGGAGTGATTTTGTAATTTTATTTCGCGCAAAGTCTGAATCAGGATTTAAGGATGAATATGAAAATTCCAGATGTTACCAGGGATTACCAATAACTGTAAAAGCAGACCAATAATAAGGGTGGGAAAAAGTTTCATTTCCCAATTCTGCTAACTCTGGAGGGAGTTGTAAATCCTGACTAGATCCTTGCAACTTACCCATTTGCAAACTTACTTTCCCGGTTAGCATGGCAACTTGCGCTTGTCGGAGTGCTTCTGCTTTTAGTGGTGTCTTTTGTAAATGTTGATAAAATTCAGTCATTAAAGCCAAAGTTCCCATATCGCTAACATTCCAAAGACTTGCTAACGCTGATCTCACTCCTGACTTAACTGTTAACCCCGCAAAACCTAATTCTGCTTCTTGATCTCCCAATGCGGTTCTACAAGCACTCAAAACTAATAAATCTACTGGTGGTTGATCCAATTGCAATTTTTCAATCTCATCTATTCCTATTCTTTCATTACCCCAGAACTGAATATAAGATCGATGAGGTTTTCCTGGGTTAAATTCTGCATGAGTAGCTAAATGAATAATTCCAAAAGGCTGTTTTTTTCTCTGTTCCTGTAAATTCTTGATTGTAAACTGTTTATTGACAAATTGTTTACCTAACCACAATTCTTGAGTAATTTTCTCTAATTCTAACGGTACTGCTGGTAAAGATTCCAGTTGAGAAAATTCGGACGCACCCATAGCCAAAACTCGTGCATTTTTAATTTTATTGTAGTCAGTTTTGATCAGGTTAAAAGCAGGAATTCGAGCAATACTATACTTTTCTACTAAAAAACTCTCTCCATCATGCAATGCTGCTAGGGGTAGAGTCCGTAACCCAGCACCTAAACAGAAAATCAAGGTATCTATTTTTTCAGCTTTGAGAGTAGGTTCTAATGGTTTTACTATCCATTCATATAGTTGTTGGGCTGGTTTCAAATATGATTTGGTTCTGCGTCTACTGGGACTTGTAATTTCTACCTTTAGTTTTTTGACAAGATTAATCAAAGTTTCATTATCAGCATCTTTGATACTATAAACTTCTGGCTTTTTACCAGGGGTAATTATTACGAGTTGCAGTTGTTTATCTCGCGGCCATATCCAGATTACGGCAGGGTTTGTGGCAGTTTGTTGAGATAGATTAGAAAGGGTTTTTGCTATGTCTTCAGCCTTGAGGGAAAAATCAGCAAGATTTTGATTAAAATATTCTTCATAATCTCTTTCCCAATGTTTCTCAACTTCATTCACGGCCTCAGTAAAGTTTTTGGTTTTGAGAAATCTATCCCAGTCTTGTTCTTTAACAGCGATTGCAGGTTGATGTTGAATAATTATACTAAAGGTGATTGTACTCAAAAATACGAATATTAGTAATAGAGGAAAAGTAATCCATTTTTTTAATCTATTGTGAAACATTACTTGACTCCAAAAGTATTATTGTCCAAAGTCCAAATGATTGATCGGTGCAACACCAACTCAGCGAGAGATTTGTTTAGCAGTTAATTGACCATTATAACTAAATTTTATATCCACGTATTTAGTGAGGGGCTAATAATGGCATTAATTCCCCCATTTTTTAGAGGGAATTAAGGGGTATCTAGCATCTTAAGCAATTAGTAAGTTTACTCTATCTTTCCAGTGGTGAGTAACATATGACTTAACAACCAATTTGCTGCTGTTGCTCGGCGAGTTTGTCGAGGTCCAAATTCACCGATTTTGTAACCTTTAAAACCGAGCTTTTCTTTGAGTAGTTGTTTGTTCTCTTGGGGAATAGAACGAGTCAATTTCATGGTTGCAGGACGAGAATCAAGAAAATTTATAGGTTGTGGATATTCATCCAGCCATTCTGCGGCTGCTTTGCTAGTATCCCATTGTTTATTTGTGGAGTTGTAATGATAACCTAAGTAATACCAGACTAATTGATTAACTGTAGCATCATCAATTGTATCGTTGATGATTGCCCAAATTGTTTCTGTGTTAAGTGGTGGTAGGTTAGACATAAGCAATTAAAAATTGGTCTGTTGTCATGTGCAGAATAAATACTATCCAGTCGTCATAATAAATTATTTTCACTACCTGGATAGATTTATGAAGACAGAAATGATTTTATCTTTTTGGAAGTTGAAGGAAAGATTTATAGGATACAACCTAGAGATGAATTTGTTGAAAATCTTTACTCTATTTTCACAAGGTGTTTTGTTAGCTATGGAGTTATTTTTATGTCTTTGAACAAATTAAAAAGTTCTACGCAAACAGCGGTAACTTGATCATTAGCTATTTGATCGTCTGTAATCCATCCGCTGTAAACCCAATCCCCACAAAAGCTGTAATAGGCATCTATTTTATTTGCTTTGTCCCAAATGGAATGAAATTCTATATGATCTAATTTGTAAGGGGCGATCAAGCTAAAAGTGCCGTCTTCAGATGATTGTTGCCAAAAACATATATTTATCACTCCATTAATTGATTCTTGTACTTCAGGTATGAAGATTTTAAATCCTTCAAACATTCTTCCATACCATATTTCTGCTTCAGTATTATTCTCTGGAAAATGCTTTCTGACAATTTCTGACGTTTTGATCAAATATTGCCGAATTTCTAAATTGTTGAGTAATACTTGTTCACAATGAGATAAATTTTGGTGCATGATATTTGTCCTTTTATAAGTTTTACCTAGATGATTTTGTTATTTTTAGGTTAAAGACTTAATGAACTGTTATGGCTTTGGTACTTCCATAGAAATAATTGTAACGGTTCACACCTGCCCGATATAGAGCTATTATTTTATTTATGAATGGGTTTTAAGATGAAAGCCTGATTGGATATGGATTTAAGCCTCAGTATATTTTTAAGATTCTGACTGGATTTCGCATAGTACCTGTGTTCATAAACTAGGTAAACTGAAAATAATCAATACTTGAATCAATACCTTGTCCAAATCGAAAAAAGTCTTGGTTTGTAGGTTGGTTTGAGGTATGAAACCCAACAAATGCGTTGGGTTGCGCTTTCGCTTAACCCAACCTAAAAAAAATGGACAAGGTATTGTTGAATCAAACAAGCTTTTTTCCTTCTGTATTTTCTTACTAGTTTATGCACAATTCGACACCACTACCAAAACTAATTCGCGCCCATGTCTTGATTACTGGTCGAGTTCAAGGGGTGGGCTATCGCTATGCCACTGTAGATACAGCAAGCCAGTTGGGGTTAACGGGTTGGGTGAGGAATCTTCCTGATCATCGGGTGGAAGCTGTGTTTGAGGGGGTCGGGGAGGTTGTAGAAGAGATGGTGCGCTGGTGTCACATTGGGCCACCAGCTGCGGTGGTGAAGAAAGTTGTGGTTGAGTATGAACAACCGGAAGGGTTGCGGAGATTTGAAGTTCTGTAGTTGTACTGGGGCGAATACAGTACAATTAGGAACAATGACTGAAGTTGTGTCTAATTACTGGATTTGCTATTTGAACTTGGTGTCCGAAAGATTTCTGCAAAAAATTGCCGCATGGCTTGCCAAGAACGCTGCTCGGCAATGGGGTTATAAACTGAGCCTTTGAGTTGATCTTTAGCTGCTGGGTTGGTGAAGGAATGAACTGCTCCACCGTAAGAAATTAATTGCCAGTCTATATTAGCCAGCCGCATTTCTCTTACAAAGCCGTTTACTTGCTGTTCTGGTACTAGGGGATCATCTGCTCCATGTAGTACTAATACCTTGGATTTGATGTTTTTGGCATCTTCGGGGTTAGGGGTGTCGAGGTTGCCGTGAAAACTAACTACACCTTTGATATTTGCACCACTGCGGGCTAATTCTAGGACTGTACCACCACCGAAGCAGTAACCGATCGCAGCAATTCGTTTGGGGTCAGTGAATTGATTTTTTTGTAAAACTTGTAAACCGGCATTTGCGCGATCGCGTAATAATTGTCTATCATCACGATAAATTTTCGCTTGCGCTCCTGACTCTTCGGCATTTTTTGGTCTTATACCCTTACCATAGATATCAGCCGCAAAAGCAACATAGCCCATTTTGGCTAATTGCTCAGTCTTTTGTTTTGCAAAGGATTGTAAGCCTGTCCAGTCGTGAACTACTAAAACGCCAGGACGTTGGCTTTTAATTGCGTCATCATAAGCTAAATAGCCTTCTAAAATTGTATTTCCTTGCTTGTACTCAATGGTTTTGGTTCTAATTGCTGCTAAAACATCCCCAGCAGTCAACAACATCACCACAGGTGTAAAAAAAATAGAAAGGAGAATTTTCATGCAGCTGTAAATACTAAAACACTCATCATGCTTAATTATCCCCACAAAATCCACAAAAAGGACAGCCACATCATACTAATTATTGCGAAAATTTGGCTTCTGCTTTGCGGTAGATTTTCATAAATTCAGAAGAGTGCCATTCTCACAAGCCTAAATTGTGTAGTGAAGGTACATTATTAGTTATATAAATAAAAATCATTGTTTCCCCTATTTATTGGCTACTAACCTAAAACCATGAGTGCAACTGCTACTATTTCTCAAAGTCCCCTTGTTCAAGGCTGTGGTTTACCTCCGTTTGCAGATATTACACCGGAGCAAGTAGAACCAGCCTTCAGGCATCTGTTAGCAGACCTGAAGCAGCAGCTAGATATTTTAGAAGCTAATGTAGAACCTACCTGGAGCGGTTTGGTAGAACCTCTAGAGCGGTTGACAGAAAGGCTACACTGGAGTTGGGGGATACTGAACCATTTAATGGCTGTCCAAAATAGCCCAGAGTTACGCATAGCCTATGAAAAGGTTCAGCCGCAAGTAGTGCAGTTTATGAACACTCTTGGTCAAAGTAAGCCTATCTATAATGCTTTTAAAGCCCTCCGCGCTAGTCGCACCTGGGTAACATTAGAATCAGCCCAGCAGCGCATTGTTGAAGCCGCGATTCGGGATGCAAAGTTATCTGGTGTGGGACTAGAAGGAAAAGCCAGAGAACGTTTCAACGCTATTCAGATGCAGTTAGCAGAACTGGCTACTAAGTTTTCTAACCATCTTTTGGATGCGACTACAGCTTTTAGTTTAAGCTTAACAACCAAGGCAGAAATAGAGGGTTTACCAAGTAGTTTACTCAGTCTCGCTGCTCAAGCTGCTCGTGCGGCAGGAGAAGAAAGCGCCACTCCAGAAAATGGCCCTTGGCACATCACTTTGGATTTTCCCAGCTATTTCCCTTTTATGCAACACAGCACCCGTCGGGATTTGCGGGAAAAGCTCTACAAGGCATATATTACCCGTGCTACCGTTGGGGAATTGGATAACAACCCTTTAATTGATATTATTTTAGAGTTGCGGCAAGAACTGGCTCAGTTAATTGGCTTTCAGAATTTTGCCGAACTGAGTATAGCTAGTAAGATGGCGAAGAATGTCCAAGCGGTAGAAAAGCTGTTAGAAGAACTACGTCAAGCGAGTTATGATGCTGCTGTCAAAGATTTAGAAGCACTAAAAGCTTTTGCTAAAGCTAAGGGGGCAGCAGAAGCCGAAGATTTGCAACATTGGGACATCAGCTTTTGGGCAGAACGTCAACAGGAAGAAAAATTTGCCTTTACAGCGGAAGAATTGCATCCCTATTTCCCCCTGCCACAGGTGCTAGATGGGTTATTTGGGCTAGTGAAACGGTTGTTTGGTGTAACGGTGACTCCTGCTGATGGTCAAGCCCCTGTGTGGCATGAGGATGTACGTTATTTCCAAATATCTGATAAACATGGTAATGCGATCGCTTACTTTTATCTAGACCCCTACAGCCGTCCTGCTGAAAAACGCGGTGGTGCTTGGATGGATGTTTGTATTCATCGTCGCAAAATCAAAGAAAATGGTATCACTAGCATCCGTTTACCTGTAGCTTATTTAATTTGCAACCAAACTCCCCCAGTTGATGGCAAGCCCAGTTTAATGACTTTTGATGAGGTCGAAACATTATTCCACGAGTTTGGACATGGTTTGCATCATATGCTCACCAAGGTTGATTATACCGGAGCAGCAGGTATTAATAATGTAGAATGGGATGCAGTGGAATTACCCAGTCAATTTATGGAAAACTGGTGTTATGACCGCCCCACGTTGTTTGGTATGGCTAAACACTACGAAACCGGTGAACCACTACCAGAGCATTATTACCAAAAGCTTTTAGCAGCACGTAATTACATGAGTGGTTCGGCAATGTTGCGGCAAATTCACCTCAGCAGCGTTGATTTAGAACTACACTACCGTTATCGTCCAGGAGGTAAAGAAACTCCTGTAGATGTACGTCATCGCATTGCTAAAACCACTACTGTTTTACCACCATTACCTGAAGATGGGTTTTTATGTGCATTCGGTCACATTTTTGAAGGTGGTTATGCAGCCGGTTACTACAGTTACAAGTGGGCGGAAGTTCTCAGTGCAGATGCTTTCGCGGCTTTTGAAGAAGCTGGGTTGGAAGATGAAGAAGCAATACACGATACTGGGAGACGTTACCGGGATACAGTCTTAGCACTAGGTGGTAGTAAGCACCCAATGGAAGTTTTTCAAGCTTTCCGGGGTAGGGAACCCAGTACCACTGCCCTGCTCAAGCATAATGGTTTATTGGCTGCTGTTTAAATTTGGCATTTCGTAGGTTGGGGAGCCATCGTCATGGATGGGTTTCCCAACTTGTAGTCAATGGCGTTTGACGGCAGGAAACTTAACAGCAAACCCTATTTTTGCAAAAGGTAAAAATATCTTTTTCGGGGAACTATAGTGATTTAAAAAAGGCATCAGAGTGGTATAAAAATTATCTGCCAACGGGGATTTGAATCACAAATTTGCTGCCCTGTCCTAGTATGGAATCACACCACATCTGGCCATGATGTTTTTCCGTAACTATTTTGTAGCTGATGGATAAACCCAAGCCTGTGCCTTTACCAACGGGTTTAGTTGTGAAAAAAGGATTAAAAATGCGCGATCGCACTATTTCAGGTATTCCTACACCATTGTCTGCGATCGCAATCTGCACTTGATTATCAGTCATCATTTGAGTTGAAATCCAAATTGTACCAGGCTGGATTTGTTGGTCATCTTTAATCTTTTCTTGAGCAGATTCCTCCAGCGCGTCAATAGCATTCACGAGTAAGTTCATAAATGCCTGATTGAGTTGACCAGGATAACATTCAACCAAAGGTAATTTATTGTAGTCTTTAACCACTTCAATCGCCGGATATTCTGGTCTTGTCTTCAGGCGATGTTGCAAAATTAGCAGTGTATTGTCAATACCTTCATGAAGATCGGCCGCTTTAAATTCGGATTCATCAAGGCGAGAGAAATTGCGGAGAGATAAAACAATTTGCCGAATTCGCTTAGTGCCAATTTTCATAGATTGCAGCACTTTGATCAGGTCTTCATTCAGAAAGTCAAATTCCACATCATCCAAGATTGCTTGGAGCGTTTGGGGTGGATTAGGGTAGTGATGTTGATATGTCTGAAGCAATTTTAATAGATCTTGAATGTAGCTATCAACATGGGTAATATTGCCATGAATGAAATTGATAGGGTTGTTGATTTCGTGGGCAACACCAGCGACCAGTTGACCCAGACTCGACATCTTTTCACTTTGAACCATTTGCAGTTGAGTGTTGTGAAGCTGGGTTAAGGCTTGCTGAAGTTCTATTGAACGTTGCTCTTTTTCAGTCAGCAGTATTCTTACCCGTTCAATCAGATCGTTCAATGCAGTCGCGAGGATGCCTATTTCATCATTGGCTATCACGGGGGCTTGCAGATCAAAATTAGACTCTTGGGTGACTTGCTGCGCCACCTTTGTCACGTATTTAAGTGGTTTTGCAATGCTGCTCGAAATTTGCAACCCCAGGATCAACGCTAAAATCACACAACCTAAACTAGTGAAAACAATCACAATCATTGTCGGTCTGGCTTGAGCTATCGCCTTGTTATACAGCAATGACCACTCTAAAATAACTGCACCATTGACCTGATTTTGTGGATTCTTTAGCGGAGTAACAATGAGTTTAATTCCTTGGGGATACTCAGCACTCTTTTCCAAAAAAGTTCTGATCTTACCATCTTGCATCGTTTGCTCGACTTCATTGCCTTGGTCATGCTCAAAAATAGTGCCAACATTTTCAACAGCGGCATCCGCCAAAATTAGCTTCTGTCTATTGACTACTTCAATATCTCGTTTTTGCAAATCATGTAACACCATAACGTAGTGTTGTAGTTCTTCTGCACGTTCAATAGAAATAGGTTTGTTATCATAATCAGCATCGTGAGCTATCGAAGTAGCAACGACTTGAACAACGTGTTCAGCTTCTGAGATTGCCAAAGTTTCAGCAATTTTCTGGCTTTGGGCGATGCCAACTGCACCAACAATACCTGTTAACAAGGAAATACCAACAAAGCTTCTAAGTAATTTGTGAGAAATTTTCATCGCAATAGTCAAGTTACCTGTTATACCTAAGAAAAATAGAACTCGTGGCAGTTATAAACTTTTGTAAAGTTAATGCTCAAAACCATTAGTATTTTGTGATACTGTGCTTTACCATCATGAATTTAATTGGTAAATTGGGTTTTAAATTTACAAATATCATATATAAGACTTGTGCAAAATTTGTGGAAATAAATTAGGTCAGTTCGGATGTTAATTTCTTCTTAAAATATATAAATAAATCGTAAGGATTCAGTATACAGAATCTTTGATATAACAGGGAACAGAAGAGAAAAATATTCTTCTTTCTTTCTTCTTCTTCCTCCTGACTCCTGACTCCTGACTCCTGACTCCTGAATTCTACAAAGCCTATATGTAGAAGCAGGGTAAATACAATCTGTTAAAACAATTCATAATAGTGCTTCTAGTCCTGCTATAGATACATAATTCGTAATATCTTTACGAACTATGTAAATTTTTCCTTAACGGGTGACAAGGTGGTTAAACAGCTTGTTTCATAAGGGATAGAGCCTG
>NZ_JAYGGY010000131.1:0-16027 GCF_034931625.1 Anabaena cylindrica UHCC 0172
GGGTTTCACTATCGTTCAACCCAACCTACAAAAATTCTTAACCGAGCAGTATTGAGTAGGGATTCTTGTCTCTACATCCACAATTCAATCAACTGCTCTCAGAAAATAGCTAATGAGACTAGAAACAATGGAAAGCACGATAGAACCGAGAAAAGCAGGTACAAAACCCTGAATCTCGAAACCGGAACCTGGAGTGATAGCGCTTGCCAGCCAAAGAGTTAAAGCGTTGATGACAAATGTAAATAAACCAAATGTAATTAAGGTAATGGGAAATGCTAACAAACCTAAAATTGGGCGGATAATGGCATTCACTAAACCGATGACAATAGCGGCCAGCAGGGCAGCGACAAAAGTTTTGATAATGAATCCAGGCACAATTCTAGCGGTAACTAATAATGCGATCGCAGTACCAAGCCAAGTGAATAAAAAGTTTTTCATATCAATGTTCAGTAGTTGGGGAGAATAAATTATCTAGTTAGGGGAGGTGATGGAGCGATTTCATTTGTGTTTAAATGACATTTTCGATTCAGTCTCAGTTTATCGGGGCAATCGTCGCACACAAGCTTCCCAAGTAGCGCCACCAGCTATCCCATCTGGTTGTAAACCATAGCGGGTTTGAGCGGCTTTGACTGCTGCTTCGGTTGTGACACCAAAGTCTCCATCTATACGACCTTTCAAAAATCCCAGGTTTTGGAGTAGTTTTTGCAACTTTACCACTTCTGAACCACTGTTACCTAAACGCAAAATCGGCCATCCTTCTGCGGTGTATTGAATGTTAGGATTTTGTTGTTTGATTGGAGTTGCTTGAAAGGCTGTATTGGGATTATTTCGGGCAATTGTAGTTGGTTTTGGCGGCGTTGGTTTGGGTATAGATGTGTTGCTAACTTTGGGGATTCTATAGGCTTGGGTAGGAACTGTAAAACTATTGACTGAGGTAGGTTGGGTAGGGGCTAAGGGGATATTGGCAGCAACGGTGGATACATTAGGAAAAAGTTTTTGCCAGGTGATAGTATCGACAATTCCATCTGGATTTAAGCCAGCTGCTTGTTTAAACTGGGAAACAGCGCTGGCTGTCCCTGCTTGATAAATGCCATCTATTGCACCTGTGTAAAAGCCTAAAAGTTTGAGTGCTGCTTGGAGTTCAGAGACTCGTTCACCTTGGCTACCAAGTTTGAGGGTGGGACGGTTAATAGTGTTTGTGCTTAATTGGGCAATTTTTACTGGTACTGCGATTCCTAAGTTGCTCTTGGCGATCGCTCTCATGGCAGAGGAACCAATCAGTATAGGTATTGCGGTACACAAAAACAAGTAATACCAATTATTTGGTTTCGAGTAGTTAGGGCTTGCTATCTGACTGCCGTTCATAAAATTTACTTGCAATATTCTGTTGTTGATTTTACAGCTATGCGATCGCACAGTGAAGATATTTCCCATAGCCCGCTAAGTCACTGATTTAATTGCCTCTTCTTGACCGACTAAAGACAAATATGGTTCCTGTAAATACTGTTTAGCCGCTGTCATCGCTAACTTAGCCGTGACTTTGTTAATCATTTCGGCAAATTCTTGATCAAATCCTATTCCTAAGCCGAGAATTTCGTACCAGCCATATATTTGAGCAATTTGTCCGTTGGTTTGCTTACCCAATGCATACTGACCGAGTATTTTATTTTTAGCTGTTTGTAGTGCATCTGCGGATAGTTCAGTGGTGCAGAGTAGTTCTACTTCTTGGCGTAGTCCTTGGAGGGCAACACCAGTATTTTCGGGTGCAGTCCCCATATAAACGATAAATGAGGCTGGAAATAGGCGTGTGGAGTATATGGCAGAGACTTCGTAGGCTAAACCCCGCTTTTCCCGTAATTCCACAAACAAGCGGCTAGAAAGACCATTTCCCAGGTAGGTAGACAGTAATTTGAGGGCAGCATATCCTGGAGCGCTCACTGATGGCCCCATATAACCTAACATGACGATTGATTGCTGTGTATTTAAGGGTTTGAGGCAAGATTTTGGTGTGACAGAAATTCCTGGTAAGTCCAGTATGTGGCGTGGTTGGGACGGGGGGAGCCAATCACCAAAGACTGCTGTGACTAACTCTAGTGCTACTGAGGGTGTAATGCGTCCAGCAATACTAATTACCACATTATCTGGACGAAAGTGAGTTTGGTGAAACTGTACCAAGTCTGAGCGGGTGAGACTATTCAGAGTTGTTTCATGTCCTAGAACTGACATGGAGTATGGATGCTCTTGGTACATTGCTTGCCGTATTTGCTCAAAAGCGAGGCTAAAAGGTTGTTCTTTTTGAGAGCGAATATCTTGTAATGCTAACCGGCGTTCTAGTTCGACTTGGGCTTCGGGAAATGTGGGCGATCGCAATAACAACCCCGACAATGCTAAAATTTCTGCAAAATCCGCACTCACCGTTTTTAACGATAGTAAGAAATAATCCGTACCCGCATCTGTACTTAAACTTGCCCCTACAGACTCAACTTTTTCGGCAATTTCTAAACTAGATAAACCATCACACCCCTTAGTCATCACTGCTGATAACAAATGTGCTAACCCAGATTGCTCTCTGCTTTCGTAACAACTACCAGCACGCACAAAAATCCGTCCGGCAATAATATCCGCAGCTTGATTTTCTGCTACTAAAACAACAATGCCATTAGGTAATACGGTGCGATGGATAGAGGAGTTAGAATTATTTATAGTTTGCATTATTTAGTCAAAAGGTTGATGGTTAATGGTCATTAATCAAAAGTCACAAACTTTTAGCTCATGACTAAGTGATTAATGACTAATAGGGTTTAATAACAGTAACCGCGTAATTCTGTAGTGAAAGGTACTGTCGTGCTAGTTGTTGTAGTTCTTGAGCATCAAAGGATTGAATTGTCTGGGGATAAGTAACAGCTAATTCAGCTTTGGCAATGGTATTGTAATAACCATAGAGTGAAGAAAGCTGATTAGGCGCTTCTGTAGAAAAAGCATATTCATTACACAATGATCTACAGATGCGGTTAACTTCTTGTTCACTAATACCTATAGTTTGCAAGTCATACAAATGATTACAAATTAAAGACTCCACGCGCTCCAAATATTCTGGATCTAACCAAGCAGTAATTGTCAATAAACTTGATTCCCGTTGCAGAGAAAAATTACTGCAAATTGCCTGTACCAATTGCTTTTCTTCCCGTAAATCATGAACTAAGCGAGAAGTTCTTCCTTCTGCTAGTAACACCGAAAGAAATTCTAAACCATGATTTGTACGGAGTTGTTCTACCCCAGGTGCTATCCAAGCCATCATTAACCTAGCTTGCTCTAGCCTTGGTAAAATCAACTCTTGACGGCGAATTCCTGTAATTATTGGTTGTATTATTTCCTGAGATGGAGGACAATTAGAGCCACCACTAAAATCTGAAAAGTTGCGATTTACAAGTTCCCAAGCTGGTTCTTGAGCAATTCCCCCTACAATTACCACCGTCATATTTTCCGGTTGGTAGTGAGAACGATGAAAACAGCGCATTGCTTCTGGTGAATGCTGCATCAGTTCTTGCTCAGTACCTAACACAGAACGTCCATAGGGATGGTGTGGATAGACGTTTTTGAGCAGCGATTCAAATCCTATCCAATCAGGGTCATCAGCGCAAGAGCGAATTTCCTCTAGAACTACATCCCGTTCTCGAACAAATTCATCGTCGGGAATGGACGCATTTAGTAGAAGTTCACTTAAGTGGGGTAAGGTGTCGGCTAAGTAAGAGGTAGCTGTGGTCAAAGAGTAATGGGCATAATCATGACTTGTCGCGGCCTTACTCACACCACCCATTTTTTCGATGTTATAATCAAACTCCCCAGGGGGTAAGGTGGCTGTACCTTTAAAAATCATGTGTTCTAAAAAGTGAGCCATTCCGAACCAAGGTTCAGGCTCCAAAGTGGCTCCAGCACGAACCCAAACATCAGACACAACTACAGGGGTAGTAGGAATTTCCTGATGAATAAAAGTCAAACCATTGTCTAGGTGAAGAACCGAAGCTGGAAACACTGTTTTAGTTAGGTATTTTGTCAATTTTTTGTAGCTTCAACCACAATTTCGCCCAATTTCGCTATCTTAACTCTGAATTTTACTCCAATTAGAATCAAATTATACAGATTTTTGGACTCAATAAAATAAATAAATTGATAAATTGTAGGATTTACACACTGTACAAATTTAGCGTGATATGTATTAAAGCCTGTTAATTTTTGCCAAATTATTGAGTCTGACACACCATACAAGACCATAAGACAACGCATACACCATTTTTAGTGGATTCTGTCAATGCGTAAGTCCTCAATGGATAAATAGACTGTTTTCAGTAGTGCTGAGTCCTGAGTTGGTGATTTAAAATTGACTTGCTTTTCTAAAAATAGTTAAAATATTTACAGGCTTTCACCGTAATTTTTCTAGAAATCCCATCATCAAGTCTAGCGCATACAAGGTTTTTAAATAATTAAAACCCCCAAGTTACAACAACCTGGGAGCTAAAATTTTGAGTTCACCGCAACGCCGTCTTGCCTAAGTTTATGACCTGGTTAAACCAGGGGGGAACGGCTGTTTCTCGTTTAAAGTTTCCGGGTACAAGCCCGGTATACTGCCACAAGAACTCTTTTGCTCCCTTTTCTTTAAAGACATAGATCAAAAAACTTGGGGGCAGTCACCAACGTCGTAGTGCAACTAGTTCATTATAACTTTCAAAATCAGTTTGTGTGTTGAATATGCAAAAGTTGGAGAAAATTTTTATTGGGGATACCAGATAGATTCTATGGTATTGATGATAGCCTTGATGGCATCTGGGTTTTGCTGTTCTAACAAAACGGTGATATGTCCCAGTTTACGTCCTGGACGAGATGCTGTTTTCCCGTACCAGTGCAGGTAAGCTTGGGGAATATCTGCTAGTTTTTGGCGTTGGTTTTGATAATCGCTATGTGAACTTTCATACCCTAGCAGGTTAACCATAATGGCACTAGCACAATGTAAATTTGGATGAACCAAAGGTAAACCACAAACGGCTCTCAGGTGTTGTTCAAATTGGGAAATTTTACAAGCATCTAAGGAAAAATGCCCAGAGTTATGGGTACGGGGGGCAATTTCATTTACTAGTATTTTGCCATTAGCGGTGATAAATAGCTCGATACCAAATATGCCTACAGCTTGGAGGTTATTTAATAGTGTATGCGCGATCGCTTGAATTTCTTCCTCTTGTTGGGGTGTAATATCCGCTGGTGCAATTACCCGACGACAAACCTGTTCTTCTTGTTGGGTTTCTACAACTGGATATGTGACAATTTCCCCATTCACAGAACGCGCCGCAATTATAGCTAATTCTCTGGTAAAGGGAACAAATTCTTCTACTAAAAACCGTGTATTATTTTGATTTACTACTGTTGACAAAGCAGCTAAATCATGAATAATAAAAGTCCCTTGTCCATCATAACCATGTCGTCTAGCTTTGAGAACAATGGGAAAACTCAAATATTCTTTTTTAGATTGAATATCTTCAGGCTTTTCTAAAGCAAAAAACTGAGGAACAGGTAAACCTAAATCCCGTAAATAGCAACGTTGATCATATTTATCTAATAGCGGCGATAAAGCTGCTAATCTGGGACGGAAACAAACACCTTGTTTCTCTAAAAAAGACAAAGCATTTAAATTCACAAACTCATTTTCAAAGGTGATCACATCACACTTTGCAGCTAAAATTTCCGTAGCTGCTGCATCATCAACTGCCGCAAAAACAGTTTCTTGAGCAATAGATACAGCGGGATCATCTTGACTAGGAGTTTGTATTACTAATTCTACTCCTAGTTTCTTTGCTGCATCTCCCATCATCCAGGCAAGTTGTCCGCCACCAATTATACCAACACGTTGCATCAGCATCCTAGAGAATCACGAGTTTCAACACCAGTTTGGGAATTTACACCACTGGCTTTTTGACATAGCTCTTTTATTTGCGCTTTATCCAAAATTGCATCAGTGAAATCTGCACCTGCAATATTAACATCAGTAAAAATGGAACGCAGTAAAAGAGCTTCTAATAAAATAGCATCACTTAAATCAGCCCCGGTTAATTTTACCTGATCAACCATTGCATTCGTTAAATCTGCTCCATGTAAATTTGCTTTAGTCATCACTGAAGCACTGAAAACTGCTCCCCGTAAGTCAGCACCTGTAAAATTAGTCAGTTCTAAATTAGCGTTAGAAAACTCCGCAGCTTGCAAACTTTGTCTCGAAAAATCGTGTCTTCCTAATTCTGCATTGCTAAATGATAAGGGGTGAGTCCAGTCTACTGCTAGTGCTGGAGATGCCACACACCAGATTATAATTCCTAAAAGTAATGCTAATCCTTGCCGTAAATACATATTTAATAACCAAAAAAAGTGTTTAATTTATTTCAGCTTATCGCATTCTGTTGGCGTGGGTTGCTGCTTTTGTTGAAAGATTTGTCATAAATTGCTCAAACTTTCAGCTAAATATCAGCGAAATTCTAACTTTAGACTGATGTCAATCTAGGGTTTAATTTTTCATTATGGCAATAATTAAAATAATGCAAATACAGCTAAAAACTGTTGAAAATCGGTATTTTTGAGATCAGCAGAGTGAAACCAGGATGAAATATAATTCCCCTATTACCCTTTCCCGTAAGGATTCAGGATACAGAATATTTGATATAGAAGGGAACAGAAGAGAAAAACATTCTTCTTCCTTCTTCCTTCTTTCTCCTGACTCCTACAAGTAGGGTTTTAGTAATACTAAATCTCCACATCAATATAATAGTTAAGTTATATGTTAAGTTATATATTTATTGGTTTTAGAATTACTTAAGAATTTAGCAGTGACTCACTAATTTATTTACATTCATTTACATGGTAAAGTTTATTATCGTTTGCTGGAAACCGTCGGTTGATGCTGTTATTGTTCTAATTAAGGGAAGCAATCTGTGAGCATGATTTATATATATGCCTCAAGTGCTGAACTCAATTTTACGATTATGGAATTAGCGTTAATCTTATAAGCATTTGTTAGCTTGTCAGGAATCGTCGATAAATCTATATTCACTAACTAATCAAATTGAACCCTGGAAGTATTACCCCTATGATGAATAATCATTACTCTATTCAATGGATTGAAGCATGGTGTATGGAAAATGGCTGGACAGATTTATTTATCGAACGTCGAGATAATTTTTGGGCGTTTCCTCCTGGAGGAGTAATGCCAGAACCTATTCCAGTTCATGTTTTGAGAGTTATTAAAGAAGAGAATGGACTCACAAATCAGGAAATGTTATGGTCGATGTCCGCTGTGGTCATTAGCATTTTAGCTATTATTTATACATTTGTTTTAAGATGTCCTATGCCGTTAGTTTTTGCTTTTGCATTTAATGCGGTGACGGTGGCACAACTTGAGTTAGAAGATGACTAATATTATGAATTTTAGTATTAGTTAAAACTACTCTCTCTGAATACAGATGAGGGTGGTTTTTTATATGTAGACTTTATTAAGATTAAATAAGGCAGAGCCTTAAATAAGGCATTCCCATACAGAGTATGGGAACAAGACATCTTCATTCTAAACAAATTTATTTATATCCCTTTTTTCCTTTTCCCTATTTCCTCTCCGTAACTACTGAAGATATACTGCAAACGGTTTAAAAGTGTCATTCTGAACGCTGCACTACGTTACGTATGGCTAACGCCACGCTACGCGAACAGTATGACATAAGTCCAGATTTCACCCGTTGGCAGTATAATAATCAAATCGTTCTCGTAGTTGTTCAATTGTTAAATTCTGAGTCCAATACTCTATTAAAGCATGACCAAATGCCCAGGCGTTACGATCTGGGGTGGTAGAATTTTCTAATAACAATGGCCATAGGGATAGTAAATCAAAGTTACGTGATTTGGAATTATCTGTATTTAACAGAGGAAATAGTTCATAAGCCATTTGTAATTTACCAATCACTATGGGTAATTGTTCGACGGGAATTTGTTCTGCGAGGAGATAGGCAAGGGTAGGAGTACCTGTTGATAGAGTGGAAATAAATTGTAAAACAGGACTTTTCAGAAGTGTGGTTAGTCCTTGAGTTGTAGCCATTTGAAAGGTATAATGGTCGATGATTTTCGCTGCTGCTAGGATGCGGGTTTCTAGGTTACGCAAAAAGCGGGTAAGACGTAATTGTTTTGCGGGAGAGATGGCTTCTACTAATCCCCAAGATAACTCTTCTATCCCCCAAGCGGTGCGATCGCTTTTTATATCATTGGTAACGATTGGTAAAACTAAATTAGAGGAATTCCCTAATAGTTGTTTTCGATATTCCGTGGCTTCTCGAATGGAGATTTCTTTTGGCTTTTTTCCGGTTTCCCAATTGTATGGGGGTTGCCATTCTCGGATAGGACGCAAACGATCTACTTGGGTAACAATGGTAATGATGGGTAAATCTGCGACTTCGGCTTTTATCTCTTCTAAAAAGTCTACATCCATCTGTAAGGCGGGATCAAGTGCGGGGGTGATTAATAATAGTAAGTCGGCATTACTGGCATAATCAAGAACTACATCCCGCAAATCATCGCGTTTTACTTGTTCATAACCGGGAGTATCCAAGAGGTTGAGGGTTTCACCGCTTGAGGTTTCCCAGTGGTAATTCTGAATTTTATCGGTACTGGGTAATACATCAACTGCTGCAAGTTCAGCTTGAAAGAGTGTATTAATTAAACTGCTTTTACCTGCACCTGTGCGTCCTACGAGGAGAATATTAACGGGTTTTTGGGCGACTATTTCTGGGGGTTCTGCTTGGGTGAGGATGTCGCGCAGGGTTTGGGTTTTGTCTGGGGATAGAGTGGGGGTGGATAATTCAATTGTAGTCCCGGCGTAGAGTGCGATCGCTTGTTTGCATAAATTTCGCAAAGCTGCTTCTCGTAATAATTGGCTCAAATTTATCAGCAGTTCTTGAGAAGCACGGTTACTTGTACCTTGACTGGCAAGTTTTGCGACTGCTGCAACTGGATTTAATGCCCACTGCGCCCAATTCCAAGCTTGCCAGAATTTACGGGCTGATGGTTCTAACCTGCGGTAGATTTGGTATGCTTGGTAAGCCTGTCCGACGGTAACTTGATTGAGAACAGGGGATAATTTTTGCATCCATTGATCCATATCATCTACGGTGCCGCGAATCAAACCGTATACTTGGGGAATGTAGATGTTTAATAGGGGATATTTTACTTCAGGATTGTAAATGTGTGCGATCGCTACTACTAAATCTTGACACCTTTGCCAAAAGCTTTGCCAGTCTTCCCAAATCAGAGAATCATTTTGTGCTGCGGTGAGAATTTTTTGTAATTCTGCTTCTGCTTGTTGGGTGTTGTCTCTTGTTGTTGACACATTTAGATTATTATTAGTGGTATCAGATGCCAATTCTTCCCGCATCTCTGCAAAAACAGCTTCAATCTGATTAACAGCCGGTTTAGTCCAGCGTACTAGCAACCAACGCCAACCGACAAACACAATAGTAAATACACCCCAAATCCAACTTAATCCCCAAATGTGAATTTGCATTCCTGCGGCTATGAGTAGGAATGAGATAATCAACGCAATTGGTAAAACTATAATGATCCATTGCCAGATTTTTAAGCGTACCATTGTTTAATACCTGCCTTGGTTAGAGTTATTAGAGACTACTAAATACAAAAATATCTACAAATAAATTTTTAGATTTGATATCAGGGTAATTTCTCGTGGAGAGTGTGAATTTACTAATGACAACCGTAATATTTATTCATGGCACAGGGGTAAGAGAGACAGAATATAACAAAACATTGAAGTTAATTGAGCAAAAGCTACTTAGCCAACGTGCTGATTTAACAGTGCTGCCGTGTTTATGGGGTGAAACTTTGGGGATAAAGTTAAATGCTCAAGGTGCATCTATTCCCCTGTATGATGCAACACTAGCGTTAGGTGACGAAGAAGAAGACGCAGAAATTATCCTTTGGCAACAATTGTACCGTGATCCTTTGTATGAATTGCGGGTGTTGTCATTCAAGCCAGTGGAAGGGAGTATCAACCCTTTTGGGGAACAGCCGAGCGATCGCATACAATCAGTTTTAACAAGCTACAATCCCACACCAGAACTAAAAGCACAATTAGCAACAGCGGGTATTAGTGAGGAATTTGCAGAAGCTTTAGCAAAAGTTACTCACAGTGAACCCTACAACACAGCCTTACTCACAGCAGCAGATTCCCTGTATGATTTGTGTTTAGCGATATCAAGGGCGATAATTGCTCAGGCAATGTTTGACAGTCAGGAAGCAGACAACTATCCGCTAATACTCACTGATGCAGATTTGCGAGATAAGTTAGTTGAAAGCCTAAATCTGACTTTGACAGAACCAGAATTAGGGTTAGGGAACTGGACATTACAAAAAATTGCCCAACTTGCACAACCATTTGGTACTAATTGGGTAAAACGCCGACGTGGTGCAATTACCAATTCAGTATCGCCTATGCCTGGGGATATTTTGCTATATCAAGCCAGGGGTGAAAAAATTCGCGCTTTTATTCAGGAAACAATAGCCAACGCTGAACCACCAGTAGTTTTACTCTGTCATAGTTTAGGCGGTATTGCTTGTGTTGACTTGCTGGTGAAAGAACAACTACCCGCAGTGGAATTATTAGTTACAGTTGGTTCTCAAGCGCCGTTTTTATATGAAATTAACGCTTTACCCAGTTTAGAATTTGGTCAACCTTTACCCGCACATTTCCCACAGTGGTTGAATATCTATGATTTACGGGATTTTCTCAGTTATATTGGTGCTAATGTTTTCCCGAATCAAGTGCAAGATGTGCAGGTAGATAATAAACAACCATTTCCCCAAGCACATGGTGCATATTGGACAAACAACGCAACTTGGAAAGCGATAATTTCTAGACTACCATGATCAATTTTACCGCTAAACCAGAGCGGACTTATGCTTTAGTTGTTGGCATAGAGAAATATCAAGAAAAAGCTTGGAATGTCACAGCCCCAGCAACGGACGCGCTGAAATTTGCTCATTGGCTAATTCACAGAGAAGTACCAAAAGCAAATATTCGCTTGTGTTTGTCTTATTTAGAAGCACATCAGGATTTATTTTCGCAAGCAGATTTAGAGATAGAAGCAGCAACAGAAGCAAATATTTTTTCTATCATCACAGATTTTTTATCACAAAAACCTGGAGATTTGCTTTATATATTTTGGGCTGGGCATGGTTTAATTACTTCAGAAAGAGAACGGCGGTTATTGTGTGCTGATAGTAGTAAAAAGAATTGGCAGAATATTGATTTAAATTCTTTATTGCTATTTTTAAATTCCCATACTTTTGCAATTCGCCATCATGTTGTTATTATTGATGCTTGTGCCAATTATGTTTTAGAATCTGAGGGAAGACCAACAAATTTAGGTGGGAGAACTTTTTCTAGTGGCAGACCAAGAACAGAAAGTCAACAATTTATATTACTAGCTACCAAGGAAGGAGAAAAAGCTAAATCGGGGTATTGTTCCCAAGCTGTGAGAGAAGCTTTAGAACAAGAACCGCCAGATATTTGGCCTCCAAATATGTTGAACGTTGTAAATCATATTAAACAAAAATTTGCAAATTTAGATAAACAACAATTACCAACATATTATTTTTATCAAACTTGGGATGGTGATAAACATAGTGAAAATCCGTTCACAAAGTCAATTACTCCCCAAAATATTCCCCGCAGTAGTGTAATTAAATTTGTTGGTAGAGAAGCAGCACTAACAGACTTGCACCAGAAATTACAACAAAGAGAACGAGTTGCAATTACCGCTATTGCTGGTATGGGTGGTGTAGGTAAAACAGAATTAGCCTTGCAATATGCCTCACATTATTGGGAACAAGGGACATATCCTGGTGGCGTTTGTTGGTTACGAGCAAGAGATGAGAATATCGGTGAACAAATTGTTAATTTTGCTCAAAACAATTTAGGTTTAAAGATTCCTGAACATATTAAAGGTTTAGATAATCAAGTAAGTTGGTGTTGGCAAAATTGGCACGAGGGGAATGTTTTAATTGTACTAGATGATGTTAATAACTATGGACATATTAAATCTTATCTTCCTTCAGTAAATCCTCATTTTCGAGTGTTGATAACTACACAATTACAATTATTACAGTCTAATCAAAGGATAGAGTTAAAAGTATTAGAACTAGATACAGCCATTATTTTATTAGAGTCATTTATTACTAAAGAAAGAATACAAAATGAATACAGTATTGCTAAAAAAATCTGTCAATTTTTAGGTTGCTTACCATTAGGCTTGGAGTTAGTAGGACGCTACCTGGAACGTAAACCATATTTATCCCTGGCAGAAATGTTAGAACGTTTAGAAGCAAAAGGTCTGAAGCAACAAGCATTACAAAAATCAGAAAATTTAACTTCAGATATGAGGTATGAATTGGGAGTCGCGGCTGCTTTTGATTTGAGTTGGCAAGAATTAAATTCTACAGCCAAGGAGTTAAGTTTATTTTTGTGTATATTTGATTTAGTACCTATTTCTTGGCAGTTGATAGAGCAGTGTTTTCCTGAGCAAGATCCAGAAAATTTAGAAGAAGCTAGAGATGAATTTCTAGTATATCTACATTTACTGCAACGTGAAGGAAAAGAAACTTATAAACTCCATGAATTAATTAGAGAGTTTTTTCAAAGTAAATTAGTTGAATTAACACAGACTAATTTAATGGAAGCAGTAGCTTTAAAAATTGGGTATATTGCAACTAAAAATACTATCTGTATTACCGAAATTTTACAAAAAGGATTATTAAATTGGAACTTTCCTCCAACTTCACCATTATCAGCATTAGAATGGGGAAAGCAAGTTTATATAGCCAGTCAATCTTGGTGTAATGGACTAGATAAATTAGCTAAATTATTAATGCCTCTTACAGTAGATGGTAATTTACCAGTTTTAGGTATTGCTTTGGTTGAAAAAAATAGCATAAGTTTCAGAGATGATCTCATTAATAAGTTACCTGATTTTGATGCTATTATATTTGAACAAATATTAATAGATCATCCAAATCTATTTTGCCTTGTAACAGGTTGGTATTTTGGAAATGATATTCAAGAGAACATTGTTGAATTACCTTCAGAAGCTATCAAAATGTCTGATTCTAATTATACTGTTAGTTATTTAGATGTAAATGCACTTTTTGAATTAGGTTGGAATCATTTTAAATCATCATTTATCAAACCTAATGTATCTACAGCTTGGCAGTATACTTTTAATGATATTATTGAGAAATTATCAAAATTGTTACAAGAACGTTCGCTTCCTGTTTCATCAGGATATCTTTCTCTTGAAGCTGCTTGGTACGCGGCTATTTATTTAACTCGTAAACATCTAATAAACTCCTGCTCAAGTAAATATTATGAGCCAATTGCTTTAGACGAGATTGAAAACTGTCTATCTAAAGTTAATCAAAACCAATTTTCATCAATGAGGCAACACTGTTTAAACCAGTTAAGAATTGAGATAGAAGCTTGTAGTGATAAAGGTCAAACTCATTTAAGTTTTTCTCCTTATGTTCAAATTTATAAAATTAGCTCTAATATTTCTCATGAAAATTTGTTAAATTATACAGCATATATTTTTCAGCAATCAATTGAAAGTTATGAGCAATTAGTTAATTCTTTATTTATCAAACTTGTTCCAAAATTAAAGTTAGCATCAATTTTACCTGCTCGACTTGTTGGTTATATTGTTCCACCTAAAAATTATGCTGATTCAATTAGTATGAGTTGGCATTGGGAATCCTTATCTAAAAATCAAAAAAGTTATGTAGATTTTAAATTAATTGAAAACGAAAGTTCTCTACCTTTTTCATTTCCCCAAACTGCTCTATTTCCTCAAAGATTCAAACGAACTCCATTTACTCGATTTACATGGCTAGGGACTAACCCTGTAACTGAACGAGTATATCAATGGCTGTGGGAAGATTTAAAAAAAATAGGATGGGTTAAAGGCGATCGCTTAAACAATGCAGGGTTTCCTTACTGGTGATGAAGTGATTAAACGTATCAGGTACATTTACAATAGCCCAATATGATAATTTTTTTCCATTACTTTAGGCAAAAGGAAATTTTCTGGTAATGATAAATATGTAGTGAAATTAGAACGAAATATCAAAGCTTACAGACTCTAAAATCACTACTTGTATACCATTACCGTTTACCAGTAACTTATTACCTGACAAAACTAGGTAACTAAAATCATATATACTCTAATTACCTCACAGAAAAAGCTTCACTAAACCTGCGGGTAATTGGTTCAACAATAAACGTCAAAACTGATTTTTTACGAGTGACAATTTCTGCATTTGCAGTCATGCCGGGCGTAAATTCCACATCTTGTCCCCGGAAATTGATTGAGTGTTTACTCAACTTAATTTGAGTCGGAAAAATTAATCCTAAATCCTTATCAACAACCGCATTGGGACTAATTTGCATAACTTCACCATCAACAACTCCAAATTCTTGAAAAGGAAAAGTTGCTAATTTGACTTTTGCTGTCATTCCCTGACGAATAAAACCAATATCACGATTGAGGACTTTCACCTCTAATAGCATTTCTTCTCCTTCTGGAACAATTGAAAGCAATTCTTCACCAGATTGTACAGGTCCTTTCGTAGCTTTAATTTTATAAATTGTCCCTGCTACAGGTGCTTTAATAGTTTCTCCATCTTTTTGCTTTCTCGCTTGTTCTAATTGACCGGCAACATTGGTTAATTCTTCTTTGCGTTTATTGATCTGGGTTAAAATTTCACTTTGTCTTTCTGAAGATAAACGTAAAACTTGATTAAGTGCCGATTGATACGCTTGTTCAACCTGTTTAATTTCTTGACTTTGAGCAGCAATATCTTGTTCTAACGATGAAACTTTATCTTTTGCTTCTGTTAATCTGTTTTTGGCGTTAGTTACTTCATCTGCACTTCTAATAATTTCTGTATTGGCACGATTTAATCTTTCCTGCGCTTCTAAATAATCAACTCTGGGAACTGCACCAGGGTTTAATAAAATGCGGAGATTTTTTTCTCTTTGTTGAGCGATACTTAAATTATTTTCAACTTTAACACGGATATTTTCAGCATTAACTATATTAGTTTGAGCATTAATAACACTGGTTTTAGCGCTGGCTAAATTTTCTTGTAACCGAGTCAACCGGACTTTTGCTTGATTGATAATCGAACGTTGGCGTTGTGCTTCTGCTTCTGCGGCTGCTTGTTTAGCTTTGTAATCGGATAAACGCGAGTTCAACAATTCATCTTGTAGTTTTGTTCCCGCAGTTTTTCCTCCAGTCCGTTCTGCTTGTAAACGCTGTAAGTCTTCCTCAATTAATTTACTAGCTTTAGCCAAGCGATTCACATCTGTTTGTTGTAAATTGGGGTCACGTTCAATTAAAATTTGATCTTTGGTAACGCGATCGCCTTCTTTCACCTTTACGGCTAAAATAGAACCATTACCCAAAGATGTCACAGGTCTGATTTGAGTAGATGCAATTAACTCTCCTGGTGCTGTAGCTACTTCATCAATTTCGGAAAAATGCGCCCAGGAAATTGCCCCAAATATAACGATGCTAATTGTTCCGGCTAATAATCTTGTATAAAGTGGTGGTAATTCTTGTACAGCTTTACCCAATTCATAAGATAATTGTTCTTCTGGTTGAGCAAATCGCTGTTTTGTCTGACGTGCTTGAGCAGCATTTGCAGCAAGGGAATATTTCATGGTTTTGGTAATGGGGACTGGGGACTGGGGACTGGGGACTGGGGACTGGGGATTGGGGACTGGGGACTGGGGACTGGGGACTGGGGACTGGGGACTGGGGACTGGAGACTGGGGACTGGGGACTGGGGACTGGAGACTGGGAAAGATGAGGAAATATTTATTTTTCACCAATTACCAATTACCAATTACCAATTACCAATTACCAATTACCAATTACCA
>NZ_JAYGGY010000132.1:0-15796 GCF_034931625.1 Anabaena cylindrica UHCC 0172
TCCTCTATCCATATAAGTTACATTTTGTCAAGATAATTTAGATGCGTTTCCCCTGTCCAACTATCCCTGAACTTATTAACTTACAAAATCGCAATGGTAAAGCTATTCCTTATCAGGTTCGTCAATTTTTGATTTTGATTGAAGAATATGCACTCACTTTGGAGAATGAGCAATGAAGCAGTATCACATTAATATTTTCTACAGTAAAGAAGATGAAGGTTATATTGCTGATATTCCTGATTTAAAATATTGTTCAGGATTTGGTTTAACAGAAGAAGAAGCACTGCAAGAAGTTTTGAAAGCTAAAGCTGCTTGGTTAGAAGCTGCGGAAATAGAAGGTAAACCAATTCCAGAAGCAAGATATAAACCTGTAATTTATCAGATAGCTTCATAACTTTATAATTTAGTGGATTTGCACGGGTTAGATTTTTAATTCATTATTAATATGTCAGCAAAAGACTTTTTTCATAATGCAGTCAGATTAGCTTTAAAAAAAGATGGTTGGTTAATTACTGATGATCCTTTATCATTTACAGTAGATGGTCTTGACTTTAGAATTGATTTAGGAGCAGAAAGACTATTAGGAGCAGAAAAAGAAGGTCAAAAAATAGCTGTTGAGGTAAAATCTTTTTTAGGACAATCTGAAGTTACTGAATTTCATACAGCTTTAGGACAAACACTTAATTATCGTACTGTTTTAAGAAAAAAAGAACCCAACCGTATCTTATATTTAGCAATTGGTAATGACATATACAAAGAGTTTTTTCTAATTCCGTTTATTCAAGAAATAATTGCTGAACATAAATTAAAATTATTGATTTTTGAAATTATTAAACAGGAGATTGTTTTATGGAAAGAATGAATTATCCTGAATTAGTAAAAACCGTGTTAGCAAGACATACCGAAAATCATAGATCAGAAGGAACAGAAAAGGAGTTAATTTTTGATAGTGAAAGAAATAGTTATTTAGTAGTTCATGTAGGATGGCAGAATAACGAAAGGGCTTATGGTACAGTTATTCATGTAGATATTAGAGATGAAAAAATCTGGATTCAGCGAGATTTAACTGAAGAAGGTGTAGCTAGTGAACTGGTAGAATTAGGAGTACCAAAAACCGATATAGTTTTAGGTTTTAAATCTCCTTTTGTGAGGGAATTTACTGGTTTTGCAGTGGGTTAGATTTTTGTAAATTGATAGCAAGAAGTTCTCAAAGCTAAAGCTGCTTGGTTAGAAGCTGCAAAAATAGCAGGTAAACCCATTCCCGAAGCAAGATATAAACCTATAATTTATCAGATAGCTTCATAACTCTTTGCGCGAAATAAAAAATATTCATCTACAACGAATAAATTCTGCTTCTGGTAAATTAGCAAATGCTTCTCCTACATTCACATAAGGTAATAATCCAAATAATTCAAAATTAGGACTATGAGTAGGTAACGGTAAATCAATACTACCAATATCTTTTCTACAACCAATAAAAAACAATCTCTTTCTTAATTGAGGAGTCCCAAAATCAGCCGCTAAAAGTACACCAGATGAAACATTATAACCTAAATCAATCATATTCTTCCAAATTTCTTGGTATAGCTTTCCACCTCCTAAACCCTTCAAATTAGAAACATTTTCCATCACGAAAAAAGCAGGTTGTAAACATTCAATAAACCTTAAAAACTCATAAATCATACCACCATTTTTATCTTGCAAACCTCTTTGTTTACCAGCTTGACTAAACGCCTGACAAGGAGGACCTCCAAATATAATATCAGGTTTATTAATTTCAGCAGAAACATTTTGCCAAAAACTTAACGGATCTGTAATCTGAGAAATATCTTCTTCTATAACTTGAATGCGATCGCCAAAATAACCCTTTAAAGTTGCACAAGCATCACCCCAATTATCAACAGCTACCTTAGTTTTTATCTCTACTATATCAGCACCAATATCCATACCCCCCGCACCACTAAATAAACTCAGTGCATTCAAAGAACGATTTTCAAATCCCAATAAATTAGCTTGTTTAACTAATTGTTGAAATACAGCTTTAGCAAGTGGAACTGGAACAGCATTACCAACCTGAAGCTGACTACTTGTTAAAGTTCCCTGCAACTGTAAATCATCAGGTAATCCTTGTAAACGAGCCGCTTCACGTACAGTAATAAATCTATCTTGATAGGGATGGACAAACTTATTAAAAATATAACCTGTAACCGTTAATGAAGGTTTATCAGGATCAAGACGAATCATTCTTAAATTTGGTCCACCTTGTCGGTTAGGATCATGTTTTACATAGAATTTAAAACTTTCGTGCCAAAGTTCTTCAGGTAAATCTTGCATTTTTTGCCCTATTTTCAGAGCATTAATTCTTTTTTGGACATCCTCCCCTACTCGTCTAGCAATGTGATTTGAAATCACTTCTAAGGAAATATTAAAATCTAAACTTTTGGTTAATCCATTCATCTCTTATATGACTTTCTGTAAAGGTTATTATACCATCAAAGAGATTAAAAATTTCTTTTTCTGGTGGTAAATCGGCGACGGTTTTTGCTTGTCTTGTTTCATCTATTGTCCATACAATATCTTGAAGTTCAAGCAAATAATCATTATAGTGACGTACAGCATGAATATTAGAGAGTAGAGCCGTCTTTACTGTTATTTTACTATGCTTTGGCTTTTCCGAAGCGGCAATTTTTAAAACTTGATAAATTCCTTTTTTAATATCATCAGTTCTATCCATCCCCACACTAGATTTACTATCAGAAATAGATTCGTACCCTTCACCACTTTTTCTTTGAGGCCAATTTACAGGTCTAGGAATAGGTTGTCCACAAGCATTAGTTAACCAATAAATAGATTCTGGTAAATCGCCCTTAACCCTAGCAGCTTTATTATATGTAGAATAAGCAATACTCCAAAACTGGAAATAACGAGAGAAAAGTTGCTTATCTTTATGAAAAGATGCTCCCATTTTCTCATATATCCATACTGAGGAATTATTATTTCCTCTAATTCCTAAATTTATAAGTTCATATTTATATACCTGATCTTCCAATTGAGGAAGAATAATATGCAAATTAGATGAACTAAGAAAAGAATTATCTGTAGACGAATGTGAACGAGATAATAATTCACCTTCCTCTCCCAATTCAGTTTGTATTTCAACAGGTACTGCTAACGGTAAAGTAGTAAGTGGAGCAGCCTTAACTTCTGACAGTAACACTATATTCTCTTTTTCATCATAAATTATGACATCAATAGGTTCAATACCATGATAGATTTTTAAATCTTGGGAATTGATTTTAAATAATAGCTTTAAAAATACACATAATAACCGACTTGTTGTTTTACCAATTGTTCCAGATGGAGGCTTATTTGCATGATAAAAAGAAAACCTTCCTTGCAAAATACATCTTGGACAAGTATTAGTATACGGATAAATTAAAAGAGAAGAATTATCATTTGGACAGTAAAGCCATCCTTTATTAGCGAGTTTTCCATAGTATTCAGCAGCTACAATTAAATCAAATGCAGCCGCTAGTGATATTCCAGGTGCAGTAGAAGTTCGTTTTGCATTATCAAGAGCTTGCTGAATAAGAATTGTTGCTAACACTTCTTCATGGGGATAGACTTCTAGAGGTTTAACTCTTGTTAAAAGGCTGGCTATTTCATCAACCTTAACAGATTCATTCTGATTATTTTGCATTGGTATTCAAATAAACAATTTGCTAATTATATAGGCTCTTCGGTACTTGTTATGCTAAACTATTAGCTATACTCACTAAATAATCTTAAAATATGCATCAATAAATGACTAAAAGTCTTGTAGGGGTTGACATATAAATAGCATTCATTATTAACTATAAATACAATCCAAATTATTTTTAGATAAACTTAAAGTTATGACTGGCAAAAGAGGTATTAAAATTCTAACAGAGATTCTGGATTTAAGCGGTGTAAAAGTTCTATCACATCGCCTTCACACCGGAATTGGAATGATTTTACAAATTGAACAAGAAAAGTCGTTTGCTATCTGCCCTAAATGTGGCACAACCAGCCATAAATTACATCAAAATCATAGACATATTATTAAAGACCTCCCCTTTGGAGAAAAAGAAATATTTTTAGAAATTAATCGCCGACAGTTTAAATGTGAACAATGTAAAAAACCGTTTAGTGAAGATTTAGATTTTGTAAAAAAGAAAAGAACTTTTACAAACCGTCTGGCACATAAAACAATACAAGAAGTTTTAGAGAATGATATTCATAGTGTAGCAGCAAAAGGTATAGTAACAAAAGATGAAATAGAAAGAATGTTAAAAGACGCATCATCAGAATTACCAAACTTAAAACCTATAAATCTGAAAAGGCTGGGAATTGATGAAATAGCTGTGAAGAAAGGACATGGGAATTATTGTGCAGTATTAGTAGATTTAGATCAGAGCAAACTAATTGCAATTTTAAGCGGACGAACACAAGAAATAATCCGGGAAACCCTTATGGAATGGGGAACAGAGATTTTAGAAAATATAGAAGAAGTCAGTATAGATTTATGGAGTGGCTATAAAACTTTGGTAACAGAATTAATGCCAAATGCTCAGGTAGTAGCCGATAGATTTCACGTAATGACACAGATCAATAAAGAATTAGATACACAAAGAAAAAGAGAAAAACGAAAAGTAGAAGATTTAATTAAAAAAGCAAATACAACAAACAAATCTAAATATGAAGAAATATTAGCTGGATTAAAAAATAGTAAATATCCCTTACTTAAGAATGAAGATAAGTTAACCCAAGAGCAATTAGAGAAACTGATTCAAGTTAAAAATGTCTCTCCTATTTTGAAGAAAATGCACGAATTCAAAGAAAAGATTAGGAAAATTTTCAATACTACACAGGATTGGTATACGGGAGTTTTTAAACTAGGTATGTGGTTGTCGAGAGCTAAAAAATACTTCCCAAATAGCAACAATACTATTATTCGTTGGTATCAGGAAATTATAGCCTACTTTGATAATAGGACAACCAGTGGTACTGTGGAAGGAATTAATAACAAGCTTAAACTAATAAAACGATCGGGATATGGATTTAAAAACTTTGAAAATTTCCGAATTAGATGCTTATTAAATTGGCATTATGTTTAATAGTTTAGCATAACAAGTACCGAAGAGCCATTATATAATGGATATTCATGTTTTTACCTTCCTGAGTACTATTCCATCACTCTCATTGTTAAAAGTGGAACAAAAGCTTTATAGGTGCTTCTCCAGTCACCGACCTAGAAAATGCTTTAGGGCAATATATCTTAATATTACGACATTCTCACACGCTTAGAACGTGAACGCCGCTTATATCTTACTATTCGTCAAGAAACCTACTCAGAACTATTTCAAGAACCAGTTGGTAAAATATTATTAGAAAATCAACGCCTTTGTTTACTTGTCTTCGACTCCAAACAAGAGATTATACTGCAATGGATACTTTAGATAAATATCGCCAAATCATTCAAAAAATATTAACCGAATATTCCCAACTTCCCTACGCTTACGGTGAACTAGAAAGACAACTAATAATAGACCAAACCGCCAACCATTACCTACTACTAACACTCTTGCTGGAAAAATAATCAACAAGTGCATGGTTGCTTAGTTCATATTGACATAATCAACGATAAAATCTGGATTCAAAGAGACGGAACAGAATACGGTATAGCCAACGAACTTGTTAACGCTGGTATTCCTAAAAATCAAATAGTTTTAGCCTTCCAACCAGCCGATATCAGACAATATACAGAATTTGCAGTTGCTTAAAACCTTGCAATTCTTCCTTTGCGTCTTTGCGCCTTTGCGTGAGATAAAAACCCCAAAAATACTCATCATTAATCATTAGGAGGATGCCAACTTAAACTAATCCAAATAGCCCTAGCTTGGACAACATCTTCATTATTTAATCGTAAAGCTAAAACCGTACCTCTGCCAATAGCAGTTATCCCAATAATATGAGTACCACCATTTGCCCATTGAAAATGATCTAACCATCCTTGTTGACGAGGATTAAACAAAAATACAGATTCATTCGTTACAGGATCATTAGCTGTTATTTTCGCTCCTTTAAACTCATTACAACGATAACAACAAGCAGCTAAATTTTCTCGTTCATCATTTCCTCCCAATGAACTAGGTAAAATATGATCCATAACCAAAGGCATACCTATTAAACGGCTAGATGTGCGACAATATTCACATCTATAACCAGCCTCATTAATAACTTGTTGACGAAGAGATTTAGAAATAGATGACACTGGTATTATACTAATTGCTCAAAATCTGGAAGAGAAAACCCTTGCCACTTTAAAAGTGCATAGGCATAAGCTTTTTTTAACATTAAATAATCAGCACTCACCCGCAACGATTTCAACAATAACCTATCAGATTCACTTAATTGATTATTTTGATTTTTTTCTAATAGTTGAAAATGTAATTCTTGCTGACTTTCTGGAATTTGACTTTGAGCAATAGTTAATAATTCCTCAATCGTTAATTCTTGCATAGCGATTAATTCCCCTTGTAATTCCAGAGGTGCATAATCAACCGCAGGAGGAGCATTAATTTGAGTAGGCATAGGTTTTTATAGAATTTGTTTGTTGTTATTATAACTTATTTTTTAAAGGCTGCTGCTAACTCAGGAATAATAATAGATATAGAACTTTACAAAAACCTTTGTATCGGGTTTCATTTGTCCTTTGATAGAAATAAAAATATTCAACCCAAAGTTAAAATACCTTCAGAAAAATCCACCACCAAACGCAACAACTTCAACCACTCAGAACCCAATAGAATTTCATTAATGCCTTTGCCTACATTCACAGGAATTTGATACTGCTTTCCGTCTAATATCACTTGACCTAAATAAATTTGAAATTTTGATTCACCTTTAGCAGTCCGTAACATTTCCTCCCCACTATACACCCATTCTAATCCATCTAAATCTTGTGTATTAATAGCCATAAAACCTGCAAAACCAGTATCAAATAGGGCATCTACAGCAAGATTTAAGCCATCATTAGTAACTAATTCAATCTCAAAAAACAATTGCCCATTTTCTCCAAAATAACCCTCTATCATATCGTGCCAGTTGTTCCCGTTTCATTCAAACAAAAAACGAAGTGTCTAGCTTGAGGATATTTTTCCAACATTCTTTTATGAGATTGCATCCTATCCTGATCAATTAAATATTCTCCACTATTTGGTTCTATGGCAATATACCAACCATAATGACTTTCAATATATTCAGAACGGACACGATCAAAAATTGCCCGACAACGCTGATAAAATATTTCATCTTCTGCTTCTCGTCTGGCTAATTCTTCTGGTGATATAGTCAATTCAGGAAAAATTCTTCCTCTTCTTACCACTTTTTTTGATGTTATGTAAGTCATATTTTTAACCTCAACTCTAGTTATTATTTTAACTTAAATTGTGCTTAATTGCAACTGTTACCATTATTGGAACATAATTTTCCCTCTTTATTTTCATCATTAAAAGCTGCTGCTAACTCAGGACTAATAATAGCTATAGAACTTTCTTTCCATTCATAAATAATAGCATCAATCAAATCCCAAGCCTGATTAGAAGTATCAGTTAAACGAAAAGCCTCACTCACCTCTTTAATAAAATCTTGCAATTCATCAGCATCAAATACGCTCAACCATCCATAAGGATGCTCATAACCTATTTTTTGTCCTAATAATAACCGAAACGCCACCGATAACACCTCAAAAACAGCCTTACTTTGTGTTACCCCTTTCACTAAATAAGCCACATCTTCACGACGCAACAGCGCAAAAGATTGGTCATTTCTAGTAATAGTAATTGGATGTTCATAAGCTTTGTCTAGAATTCGTCCAGGTTGACGATTCAACTCAGTGGCTGTAATTAGCTCATCTGAGAACGCATTGCTAAAAATTGTAATTGACATGATACCTGCGTTTTCAAGAAACGCTGAGTTAGGCTAAAGATAGTATTACGTACTATTGTACGTAATCCTTATCATTTGTCAATAGGTAACATTACAAAAACCTTTATTTCGGTTTCCATTTTTCCTTTGTACAAAACGAAAATCACAACAATTTCAATAACCAATTGGTAAAATATTATTAGAAAATCAACGCCTTTGTTTACTTGTCTTCGACTCAAAACAAGAGATTATACTGCAATAGATACCTTAGATAAATATCGCCAAATCATTCAAAAAATCTTAACCGAATATTCCCAACTTCCCTACGCTTACGGTGAACTAGAAATACAACTAATCATAGACCAAACCGCCAACCATTACCTACTACTAACACTCTTGCTGGGAAAATAATCAACAAGTGCATGGTTGCTTAGTTCATATTGACATAATCAACGATAAAATCTGGATTCAAAGAGACGGAACAGAATACGGTATAGCCAACGAACTTATTAACGCTGGTATTCCTAAAAATCAAATTGTTTTAGCCTTCCAATCAGCCGATATCAGACAATATACAGAATTTGCAATTGCTTAAAACCTTGAAATTCTTCCTTTGCGCCTTTGCGTGAGAAAAAATATTCATAACTTTTTGATATACTAGAAACATTTCTAATTGGTTGTGCAAAATTACCGATTCATTTACAAAATAATATTCGTGATTTAAACAATGATGTCTATTTAAGTTGTGTTTCTGTGTAGGAAGCAACTGTGAAATATCAATTAGGTAAATTACCCTTACCAGCATCACCTGAAATATACCTTCCTAAACAGTCTCAATCTTGACGAATAAACTATTGCTTAACTCGTAAATCTGCCATTATTACATCGTGATCCTTTTGATAGAATTTTAATTTATTTTAGGTTTGGTAACGGCGCGGCGTATAAACCCAATTAGTATTATTACTTTGTATTTGCCGAGTTTGAGAAGAACCAACAATAATTAGGGTTCGCATATCAGCATCTGTGGGTTCTAACTGTTCAAGGGTAATCACTTTCACCGCTTGTCCAGGTCTACCTAAATTTCGCCCTAATACTACCGGGGTATCTGGCTTTCTGTACTGCAACAAAATGTTTTTAGCTGCTGTTAATTGCCAAGTCCGTTCTTTAGAAACAGGATTATAAAAGGCGATCGCAAAATCACCTTGGGCTGCTGCGGCAATACGTTGGGTGATGATTTCCCAAGGTTTCAAAATGTCAGATAGGGAAATAACACAGAAGTCATGTCCTAATGGTGCGCCAATGGCTGCTGCGGTGGCTTGCATGGCGGAGATTCCAGGGGCAACTTGAATATCAATATTTTGCCATTCTGGTTTGTTGTAGTGGTCTAGGACTTCAAATACGGCTGTGGCCATTGCATAAATACCAGGGTCGCCGGAAGAAACTACTACTACATATCTTCCCTCTGCGGCCAAGTCTAGCGCCATTTTCGCCCGTGTTTCTTCTTCCCGGTTGTCGGACTCATGAATATGTTTACCATCTGCTAGAGAACCGATTAAATTTATGTAGGTTTTATAACCGACTAAATCAGTTGCAGCATTAAGTATTTCTTTAACTTCGGGAGACATCCATTTTGATGCACCGGGTCCAGTACCAATTATGGCTAATTTTCCGCGTTGTTTTTGATTGGTTTCGGGGTCAATAGTAATCTTGTCCAGTTTATAAACTAAACAGTTGGGTTGAGGAGTCCCCAAATCTTCGGTTATCTGAATTGTTAACTCTCCATTGGGGTCAATTGGTAGTTGACTTTCACTCAACCAAGGGGCTATTCCTTCTAATTTAACTTTTGCCCCTGCGAGTAGATCAGCAATAAATTTTTTGGCATCTTCTGGGTTAGCTAAATGATATCCAGCAGGAGGAGATAACAAAGCTGTGCGAAAACGCAAATCTCCAGTGGTTGTAATTGCTGCTTGCACATTTAAAGCTGCGGCAATTTGACGTGCTAAATCATTGACTCCACTCAGTCCACCTAAAAGCGGTACTACAGCACTACCATCTTCAGCTACGGCTAATACTGGCGGTTCTTGTCCTTTATTAGTCAGTAGAGGTGCAAGAGTTCTGATTAGAATACCAGCTGCACAAATGCCAATTAAAGGTGTCCCAGCAGCGAATAATTCCCGCAATGTTTCGCCAAAATTTGTAAAACTCACATCGACATCTGAGGTACGATGGGCTAACCCGTATAATTTAGCTCCTGGCAAAACACTGATGATTTGCCGTCCTAATGCCACACTATTTTGACCCAGTACCACGATGGCAGGTGCAACCCTTGTTTTCATAGTTTCTGTTTGGTCGGGATGACGATCATTGAGAAATAAGGGACTTCTTCTGGGTTAACTTCATCTAGGGGGATAATTCGCTGCTGGGTTGTTGTTGCCCGTTCAATATATTTTGCCCGTGATGCCATGCCTAATTGATGCAGGATATCCCTTATTTTTGTAAAATGGCGACCGAGTTTCATGATTGCGGCCGCATCTGTGGTTAATAGATGTGATATGAGCATTTCTGTAGGCAGTGTTGCGGGTAAAACTGTCAGGACATCATTGTAGTAGGTGAAGGGAACGCCCAAGGACACTGGGCAGGCCATGAGTGAAGATATACCAGGGACAACTTCCGTTGGGTACTGGTTAGATAAACGTGTGAAGATATACATAAATGAACCGTAGAAAAACGGATCACCTTCACACAAGACAACGACATCACGACCTGCTGCCAGATGTGCGGCAATGGGTTCAACTTCTTGGTCGTAAATGGATTTGGCTTTTTCGGGTTCTAAGGCACGGGGGAGATGATATGATACCTCGATTTGATTGCCGGGTAAATATGGCGACACTATTTTTCTGGCGATACTTTCTTTGTCTATTGCTGATTGATAGGCAATAACAGGGGCAGATTGTAATAAGCGCAGGGCTTTTAGTGTCAATAGTTCTGGATCTCCTGGGCCGACACCAATTCCATAGAGACGACCTCCACTGTTCATTGTTATTCTTCCTCTGTTGCTAAGGCATTAATGGCAGCAGCTGCGATCGCACTTCCGCCCCTCCTTCCATGTAAAGTTAAAAATGGGACATTCCGACTATTCGCTGCTAAAGCTGCTTTTGATTCTGCTGCACCAACAAAACCAACGGGAAAGCCCAATATTAATGCTGGACGTGGCACACGTTCATCTAGCATTTCCAATATCCTAAATAAGGCTGTAGGTGCATTACCAATTGCGACTATTGCCCCGTCTAAATGGAAACGCCATAATTCTAAAGCTGCCGCTGACCGCGTATTTCGCAACCGTTTCGCTATTTCTGGCACTTCTGGATCATTTAGGGTGCAGATAACTTGATTATTGGTAGGTAATCTTTTTCTTGTTACACCTTCAGCTACCATACGACAATCACACAAAATTGGTGCGCCTGACGCTAAGGCTTTTCTGCCTGACTCCACTGCCCTTGGTGAATATCCCAAGTCGCTCACAATATCCGTCATTCCACAGGCATGAATCATTCGTACTGCAACTTTAGCGACATCTGGTGGTAGGATATCTAAATTGGCTTCTGCCCGGATAATCGCAAAAGAATTACGGTATATTTCGTCAGCATCGCGTATATAGTTAGACATGGGATTTGAGCTTTGGGATTGATTTAACTGTGAATAATCGTTGTAGTTGGGATGTGTCATAACGGTAAACAAATTCCTTGAAGGACTCATTAAGGTTTAAGCGTTGATTTTTATACACACACAACATTTTGGCAATGATGTTCGGTAATTCGGCAAAAGTCACATATTCATAGAGTTGATAACCAAATTTTTGTAAATTACCATCACCAATATAGAGTTGATAACCCTCCATAGTTTCATTTTCTGACTGAATGCGGACTCCTAACAAGGTAATATCAGCTTGTTGGTGTTGAGCGCAAGATTTAACACAACCACTAAAGTGAATATTGATTGGATGCTCTAGAGTAATATGATTTTCTAGATAATCTGCTAATTCCAAAGCGTGGTCTTTGGTTTCGGTAGCTGAAGCAGCGCAACCGCGTTTACCAGAACAAGCAACTAATGAAGTTTTGAAGTTAGTTGATGAGATATTTAATCCTAAGCGGGCAATCTCTGTCTCAACTTCAGCAACTTGTTTTTGGGGTATATCGGTGACAAGTAAATTTTGCCAAGGAGTTAGCCTGAGATTACCATTACCATATTTTGCTGCCAAATCAGCTAAATGACTCATTTGCCGAGTTTCCAACCTTCCTAGTGGTAACACTACACCGATATAAAATAATCCTGCTTGTTTTTGGGGATGAATACCAATTGAGTCTGCCGGAACAGTTATCATATCTATTTGGGCTGGTAATTGGTAATTGGTAATTGGTAATTGGGAAAAGTAATTAGGAACTAGGGTTTGGAAAGCTAAACGCAGATAATTTTCTACACCTAAATCATTGATAACTTCTCGCAAACGTCGCTTGCGTTGACTCGTTACGCCTATGTGATCTAGATAAACATCAGCTAAAACTGCTAAAGCTGGTAAACATTCATCTGGTTTTAACAAAATTCCTGTATTTTTCGGTGCTTTTCCCTTTTCTCCAAAATTCAGATAAAGCTGGAAGTAAACATTGCCATTTTCTGAGACAGCTGCAAAGGTGATATCGTTAACACAATTCTGCACCGAAACCTTGCCACCACCATCAAAGCCAACGCTAAATTTGGCAGATAGTCCTGCAAGATGGGAATGTGTTGTAATATATTCGTCCCAAGCTTTAACTAAGGGGAGGGTATCTATTAATTCTTGAGGATCAATACCCGCAGTGGGGCTAGTCATGATGTTGCGGATATGGTCTACAGTGGGGGTGGCAGAACCTAAACCCAATTCCTGTAAACGCTGAAGAATTTCAATATTTATCCCAGTTTTAATTTCCCGAATTTGCAAATTAGCACGATTAGTAACATCAACATAGCCCCCACCACAATTATCGGCTATGTTTGCAATAAATTGACACTGTTCACTATTAAGAATCCCACCTGGTATTCTCATGCGAGACAAGATGCCATCTTGGGCAGGTATATTGTAAAACAACCCTGGACAAGCAGTAGACGCGGTTAACAAAATGAGAACTCCTTCCCCGTGCAACGCAGAGACAGAGTAGGGGTGGGGGTATCCCTCCCTTACATCCAATAACATTCATAGAGTTAGCATTCTGACTTGGAAAATAAAAAGTAAAAGGAAGAATGGAATTCTTTTGCTTTTTGCCTTTTACTCTTTGCCTTTTCTTTACAGCTGCGGCACAGTCCCGGAATTTAACCGGAGTTTCCCAACTCTAAGATTTAGCAGTTTAGCACGAGGAGGTATTTATGCGATCGCTTTGAATCAATAGCAGCGAAATAGATAAATTTCAAATTTATCCTTCAGACTTTGCACAGGGGATATTTCGTCACTTTACATCTTCGTCCTCGTCATAGGTTAAACCAATCTGCTGAAACTGTGATATTGCTATAGGGCGTGTAGCGGTATTACCAATGAAAAATTATGAATAAGTGGCTATCAATAGTCGGAATCGGCGAAGATGGTTTAGAGGGATTAAGTGCGATCGCTCGTTCTCTTCTCAATCAAGCTACAATTATTGTCGGTGGGGAACGTCATCTGGCTATGTTACCCCCAGAAGACCAACGCGAAAAAATCCTCTGGAAATCTCCTTTTAGCACTTCTATCACAGAAATTATTCAACGGCGTGGTCAAGCAATTTGCGTGTTAGCTAGTGGCGACCCGATGTGTTACGGTGTGGGTGCAACTCTGATAAAGCATATTCCTATTTCTGAAATTACTATTATTCCCGCACCTTCGGCTTTTAGTCTTGCTTGTTCGAGATTAGGATGGTCTTTAACGGAAGTAGAAACTTTGAGTTTATGTGGTCGTCCTGCTTCTCTGTTGCCATCTTACATCTATCCTGGTGCGAAATTATTGATTTTGAGTGCGGGGGAGGAAACACCAGGAATTGTGGCTGAACTATTGACAAATAGAGGTTATGGTGGTAGTAAAATTACCGTTTTAGAAAGAATGGGCGGTATTCATGAACGTATTTTAGAAGGTATTGCTGCATCTTGGCAAGAAACGGAAATTGCAGCTTTAAATACTATTGCAGTTGATTGTATCGCAGATGTGGGGGTAATGCCTTTATCGAGATTTCCTGGTTTACCCGATAGTGCGTTTCATCATGATGGACAATTGACTAAACGGGAAGTTAGAGCAGTGACTTTATCAACCTTAGCACCTTTACCTGGTGAGTTGCTTTGGGATGTGGGTGCGGGTTGTGGCTCAATTTCGATAGAATGGATGCGGAGTAATTCTCGATGTCGGGCGATCGCTATTGAGCAAAACGAAACTAGAATAAATTATATAGCTGATAATGCTACCGCTTTAGGTACACCGAATTTACAAATCATCACCGGGAAAGCACCGGAAGTTATTCAAAACTTACCCAGACCAGACGCAATTTTTATTGGTGGTGGAGTCACCGCACCAGGACTTTTTGATATTTGTTGGAATGCATTGCGTCCTGGAGGGAGAATGGTTGCTAATGTTGTCACTTTAGAAGGTGAACAAACCTTATTTGAATGGTATGCAAAAGTGGGAGGAAATTTCACCCGCATTTCTATTCAACGTGCAGAACCTATTGGTAAATTTCTAGGTTGGAAAGGAATGTCTCAAGTTACGCAATGGGTAGGATATAAGTTATGAAAATCCTGATTAATTAAACGCAGATAAACGCAGGTAAACGCAGATGAAATCAGCCAATCGGATAATTACCAGGATTAACTGCATGAATAAATTCACTACCTGAATGTGGTCTTCCTCGTTTATAAGCAGCTTCTTCTGGTTGACCCCAACCCATTTGTAAAATTACTTCTAAAAAGTTCGTGTTTTCCCATTTTAACAAACTTGCCCATTCTGTTCTTTGAGCAATTCTTTTTACATCTAATATATTAATTTTTTCGTGTAGTTTTCCATTACTCACACTCAAATATAGCTCCATTTGTGCTGTAACTACATCCCAAAATTCCAAAATAGAATTTTTTGCATTTTTCAATATTTCTAAATCATGATCTAATGCGATTAACTGCGCGTCAACTTCTGGATAATTCAGGGTTTTTCCCTTGATTGTCAAATCTTTCCAAACAATTCCAGAAACTTGATTTTCTCGTTGATATTCATGAATAGAAGCTTTAAAATCTTGATAGGCCGTAAACTTTTGCAGCCCTTCGGTTGTGATAAACTGGTCTAGAACAGGATTGCCAGAGGCTGTCACCTCCAACTTGAGACGCTCTCCTTTTAGACAAGCTTGGCGTTCATTTGCTAAAATTTGGATGAGTTCCTGGGTAGTATAAACTTTTGACATCGGAACAAACCTAATTGGTAATTGGTAATTGGTAATTGGTAATTGGTAATTGGTAATTGGTGGTAAAAAACTCTGAAATCCTAAAAATCCGTGATAGTAGTTGGTGCGGCTTGATTTAACTATTATGTCTTCACAGCAATAGAAATGCAGTATCAGGTAAAACTAAAAATCTCGAACTCAATTTGAGAAGTTATGAATATAGTAAATAAGCCCGCTGGTGCGGACTTCTGGGTAAATTAAGTGTAAGCATTCAGGATAGAGAATACAGGAGTCAGGAGAATAAAGGCTTTTGAGTCAACTTTGATGATTGTGAGAAAATATCACTTGTCTCCATTCCTGATTTCATAAGGATTCTATACTAAAAACGGGTTAAAAGTGTCATTCTGTAGCTTGCTTCCCGTAGGGTA
>NZ_JAYGGY010000133.1:0-3301 GCF_034931625.1 Anabaena cylindrica UHCC 0172
CACTCTTAAATTTCAGACTTTTGAAAAAACTCAAGTTGTGACCTTGTAGAGTATAGTTAAAGTAATAACATCAGCTAAATTGGCTCATGGTAAAAAGTATGTTGCAAGCAATTGAAGGAATTTACAAAGATGGTAAAGTAGAACTTAAAGAATTACCATCTGATATTTCAGAAAGTCTGGTTATTGTCACTTTTTTAAAGTGGGAAAAAAATCACCCAAAAAATAAAATAATGAAGTTTGGTATGTTTTCTGGTAATAACCAGTCAACAGAAGCAGATTTTGAAATTGCTGAATTTCATGGGGATAGTGAGGACAGTTTAGACTGGTCATAATAAATTATGAAATATGTCCTAGATACTCATTCTTTAATCTGGTTTCTTGAAGGTAATTTAAAGTTAGGTGCAAATGCTAAAGCTATCCTTTGTGATCCTGATTCACAGTTAGTTATTCCTGCGACTACTCTAGCTGAAGCTATTTGGATTGTAGAAAGAGGTAGAACATCTATTCCTGCTCCTAAAGATATAATTTTAGCAGTAGAAGCTGATCCTCGTGTGGTAATTTATCCCCTTGATCAAGATGTTATTGAAATGACTATGAGCTTATCTGCTATTAATGAAATGCACGATAGACAAATTGCGGCGACTGTGTTAGTTTTAGCGAGTAAAGGTGAAATTGTGCAGCTATTGACCTGCGATCAAAATATAACTGCTTTGGGTTTAGTTGGTATTATTTGGTAGTTTTTAGGTGAATACCATCGCACTTCCCATACATCCCAAAACAGCGATACCTTTCCTGCGGAACGCTATGCGAACGGTCAGCTATCTCTATTCCTTCGGTCCCGTAAGGGATACGAAATCGCACATCCACAAACCCAAAACAGCGTATAGTTAAATTAGGCTTAAAACTATAAATAAGCATAAAACGTATGTCTAACTATCAAGAATTGTTACAGCAAGCTAAAAGTCTGACTCCTGAAGAACAGCTTAAATTAGTTGAAGATTTATCTATCTTAATTCGTCAACAAGTGAAAATGACACCAAAGCCAAAGCGTAGTATTCTAGAATTACGTGGTTTGGGTAAAGAAATTTGGGAGAATATTGACGCTCAGGAATATATTAATCAGGAGCGTGATTCATGGAATGGTTAAATAAATTACAGGATAAAATAGTAGGTTTAGATACTGCACCATTAATTTATTTTATAGAAGAAAATCCTCATTATTTAGAAGTTACAGATGCTTTTTTTACAGCCATGTATAGAGGTAAGTTTAGTGTTGTCACCTCGATTTTAACTATATCAGAAGTTTTAGTTTATCCTTTACGTGCAGGAAATAAAATATTGGCTCAACAATATCGTGATATTCTCTTCAATTCTCAAGGTTTAACAACTATTGAAGTTTTACCAGATATTGCTGAAAATGCAGCTAAATTAAGAGCAGATTACAATTTAAGAACACCGGATGCTATTCAAATGGCCACTGCTATTTATGGTGGTGCGTCTTTTTTCTTAACCAATGATATACGTTTACTTTCTTTGCCAGGGTTAACTGTGTTGGTTTTAAATCAATTGATAAGTTAAGTGCTTTGAAATACAGCGATCGCATCCCCACATCCCAAAAAGCGATCGCACTCCCACATCCCCAAACACGATCGCACTCCCACACCCCAAACAACGATCGCATTCCCACACCCTAAAACAGCGATCGCACTCCCACATCCCCAAAACAGCGATAAATTTTACCAAATCATCCCCAAATTCAAAACAAAACCATTTAAAACATCTTCCCCCGAAACAGTAGCAGGAGAATCCAAAACTTCAACATCTTTTCCTGGGCTATAAATTTCCACTTGACGAGATTTACGATTAATTAATAAACCTAAACGTACACCATTATCTATATATTCCTTCATCTTTTCCTGTGTAGTTTTCAAACTATCACTAGGAGAAAGTAACTCAATTACAAAATCAGGACAAATAGGAGGAAACTTTTCCTTTTCTTCCTGAGTTAAATTATTCCATCTTTCCAACTTTATCCAAGCAGCACTAGGAGAACGAATAGCGCCATTTGGTAAAATAAAACCGACATCAGAACCAAAAACTACACCTTGTGATTTGTCATCGTTCCAATTTGCTAATTGAGCAGTTAAACCAGCATTAATATTGCTAGATATACCACCCAATAAAGGCTTTAATATCAGACTACAATCAGTATTACGTTCAATTTTAATTAACTCATTAATTTGACATAATTCAAAAAATTGATTATCAGTTATTTGAATTGATGGAGGTAAATACAATATGATATTATCCATATAATTTGTTATAGAGATCAGCTTGATACTGAATTAATATTCCTTAAATAATTAACCGACAGCATACTCTGTAAACTTCCTCATAAAAGGAGACTGAAACCCTAACACAATATCCTCCTTGGGAACTCCAGCAGCCACTAAATTAGCAGCAATATCATCCTCTGTACCATTCCATTGCAGCCAAATTTTGCTACTTTTAATATCAATATGAATAATACAACTATGTACCCAATTTTGACCTTCCCAGCCGACATGAACAATTTGATAATGATCACGTTCTTTATCAAGAATTGTCTCTACTTCTATATTACCATAAGCTGCTTGTGCTTCACCATATTCTTGTAATATTTCTTGCACAATTTGGCGATATTGAGTTAATTTATCCATTGAGAAATCACCTCTTTTTCTACATTATAAATTACCATTTTTACACTATTTTCTAAAATCATATCTTTGGGAAAATCCAGTTGAAAAAATGTTTTGTAAGTTGTTAAAGGTACAGCTAAATATAAAATACGATCCGGTTGCAACCTTTTCAATGCACCTCGATAATTAATAAATTGCCCCAATGCTGTATGAAATTCAGAAATAGCGGAAGATTTCTCTAAGAAACTTTTTATTTCTACTGCTATTTTTTGTCCTTCACGTTCTGCACCAATCAGCTTTTCTGCACCTAAATCAATAGAAAGATTAACTCCTCCTACACTTATTTTTAATGGATCATTAGTAATTTCCCAACCATCTTTTTGTAAAGCTATTTTTACAACTTCATGAAAAACATCTTTAGCTGACATACATATCTATCATTATATTGCTTATTCTATAATTACAGTACCAAGAAGCGATCGCATCCCCAACAAGCGATCGCACTCCCCACATCCTCAAAAAGCGATCGCACTCCCACATCACCAAAAGCGATCGCACTCCCACACATCCCAAAAGCGATCGCACTCCCACACATCCCAAAAGCGATCGCATCCCCAACATCC
>NZ_JAYGGY010000133.1:3401-14305 GCF_034931625.1 Anabaena cylindrica UHCC 0172
CTCCCACACATCCCAAAAGCGATCGCATCCCCAACATCCCCAAAAAGCGATCGCACTTCCTCCAAACCCCAAAACAGCGATCGCACTCCCACACCCCAAAAAGCGATCGCATCCCCCACATCCCCAAACAGCGATCGCATCCCCACATTCCCAAAAGCGTCGCACTCCCAAATCCCCAAAAGCGATCGCATCCCCACATCCCATAACAGCGATCGCACCCCTATACTCATAATAGCGATCGCACCCCCAACATCCTGAAAAAGCGATCGCACTCTCCCCACATCTCCTATAGTATAATTAAAAATTACATAGTTCGTTAAGTATTACTGATTATGGATAACTTAAATACTTTACTAAACAACATAGAAACAGAAATCAACAAAATATCAGCAGATATTGGAGTTGATTTTGGTAATCAATCGCTTATGAGAAAACAATTAAAGTCAATTAATGACTATCAATCTCAACTCGAGGAATGTCAAATCAAAATAAATGGAATAATTAGAGCTACTGAAGCAGAAAAAAATAATTTTTCCATAATAGCTGGTATTGCTGGAGGTTTATTAGCTATATTCGGAGGACCTGTCGCTGGATTAGGATTAGATTTAGCTGGAGAAGCCGCAAGTAGTTATAATCACAAGGAAGATAAAATAAAAAGCATCCGCCAAAAATGCGTTTTTTACAGAAAAATATTGAGTCTATTCTATTCTATATCGAAAATATCAAGTATGTAGCTCACCAATCATTTATAGATCCTAGATTAATGAAGTTTTTATATAGAAAAAAACTTATTAATAATATGATTACAGCATTTTTAGTTGTTATCAATTGCTTATTATTAATCACTTTCTTCATAATATTAATTGTTTCTTTTGTATTATTTGTTAGAGCAGAGTTTATGAGTTCTTTTCTGGTCTTATTATCTGGATTTTGTATGTTGTTAATAACAGGATTATTTTATAATTTTATCGAACATACAAATAAAAAATGGCAGCTACTAATTAAAAAAATTGGTGATAATATTCGATTAGGTAATCAAATATATTAATAGATTACAAATCTAAATGTTACTAATTTTTAAACCAATGTCATAACTTGTTCATATTCTTCCTTATGGCTTTGTAAAGCATCCCAAACATCAACTTTTTGCTGAAGATTCAACCAAAGTTTATGTCCATTACCTAAAGCTTTACCAAGACGAATTGCAATATCTACAGTAATGGATTTTTCACCATTAATAATTTCCTGAATTGTTTGATTAGATACTCCTAAAATATCTGCAAAATTACTAGGATTAATATCTAAATCATCTAAAATATCTGCAATTACTTCACCTGGATGTATTGGTCTTACTAATCTATCTTGAGTAATATCTTGCAAATTATTCATAATCACTAATCCTTAATAAATTTTACTACCGTTAGTTAGCAATCTCTACCCAGTTAATATTATATTAACACAGGAGTTAATGATAATCTTCAAGATTGACATCATAAGCATCACCATCTTCAAATTTAAAAGTTATCCGCCAGTTTCCTGATATCTTAATTGACCAAGTTCCTTTTCTGTCACCTTTTAATTCATGTAAATCATAACCTGGTAATCTTATATCCTCTACGATTAAAGCTGAGTCTATAACTTCTAATCTAATTCTAATTTTCTTTTCTAAATTTGCAGGAACTCCTTTATTAACATTTTCTCTGAATAAATTTTCTAATGCTTTATTTTTAAATGTTTGAATCATCTATCTTTTATTTGTTAATTTTATTTCATTATTAAAGAGGCAGGTATAAAACCTGCCCATGTCAACCTATTCTATCCCCTCAATCCGATTTTCCACCTCCTGATACAACTCACGTAACCGGTCTAAATTCTCCTCGCTAGTCTCCCAATAACCGCGTCCATTCATTTCCAACAAAGTAGAAACAATCTTGCGGAAAGAATGAGGATTGAGATTCATCAAACGCTTTTGCATTTCCTCATCTTTGATGAAAGTCTCATTCGTGTCCTCATAAACCCAGTTATCCACAGCGCCAGCAGTCGCACTCCAACCAGTGGTATTTACCAACCGTTTAGAAAGTTCGCGCACACCTTCGTAACCGTGAGACAACATTCCCTCATACCATTTGGGATTTAACAACTTAGTCCGCGCATCTAAACGCACAGTTTCTGATAAACTTCTCACCTGTGCATTCGCAGTAGTTGTATCAGCAATGTAAGATGCAGGTTTCTTGCCATCTGCACGCAGACTTGCTACTAACTTAGTCGGATCAGAGTCAAAATAATGGGAAACATCTGTTAAACTGATTTCCGAAGAATCGAGATTCTGGAAAGTTGCATCAGCAGTTTTCAAAGTCGTTTCAAAAATCTCTCTTGACTCATCCATAACCCCAGGATTATCAGAATTGAAAGAGAAAGATTTGCGCTTCAAATACATTTCTTGCAACTCAGCTTCACTATCCCAAGTGCTATTCTCCACCGCAAGGTTAATATTAGAAGAATAAGAACCAGAAGCATTAGAGAAAACGCGAGTTGCAGCTTGACGCAGATTTATGCCCATTTCTTCCGCTTGTTTCAAAGCGTGCTTGCGGACAAAGTTCATTTCCAAAGGTTCATCAGCTTCCGCAGCCATTTTCACACCTTGGTCAAGTAAGTTCATTTGGTTAATGAACAAGTCGCGGAATACACCAGAACAGTTAATTACTACGTCAATTCTGGGTCGTCCTAATTCCTCCAAAGGTATCAATTCCAACTTGTTCACCCGTCCCAAAGCATCGGGAACTGGACGAACTCCCACCATCCACATAATTTGGGCGAGGGATTCACCGTATGTTTTGATGTTATCTGTACCCCAGAGAACACAGGCGATGGTTTCTGGCCAGTTTCCTTCATTTTCTGACTTGTTCCGTTCCAACAGCCGATCAACGACGATTTTCGCAGATTGGACTGCGGCAGATGTGGGGATAGATTGGGGATCTAATGCGTGTATATTTTTACCAGTGGGTAATACATCAGGATTACGGATGGGGTCGCCACCGGGTCCGGGTAGGATGTATTCACCGGCTAAACCTTGGAGAAGTCCACCGAGTTCGTTATCTGCACAAACTTGTTTTAAGCAGAATTCCAAATATTCAAACAGGGGTTTTAACGCAGAGGTGTCAACTTTGGTGTAACCTGATTGATGCAGAGATTCTACCCAAGGTTCTTTTTTACCCATGTTGAAGAAGTTCAACTTGGAAACGAGGGAAACTCTACCTTCTGCGTCAATTTGTTCTTGGACTAATGCTGTGACAGCCGCACGGGTTGCTAAGGTGATATCTTGTAAGAGTTGCACATCTGCCAAAATTCCGGCATCGTTGTTTCTGTAGATATCTTCAATGGTGCGTCCCAGACTTCTAGCAATAATTCCGGGTAAGCCTTGAATTTCTTCCTCTTGACGATCTAAACTAGCGATGTTGACTAAAGTTGCGATCGCTTCTTCGGCAGTAGGAGGTTTACCGATAACGTGCAGTCCACAAGGTAACAACCGCGATTCAATTTCCATCAACCGACGATAAACGTTCCCAACGATATTATCCCGTTCTTCTGGAGACATATCCTTGGAATCGGTATCTGGTAACTCAATATCTTTGTCTAAGTTGACAATGCGGCATTTATCCATGATGGAATTGACAATGGAAACACCGCGTCCCGTGTCTTTCAAAGTTTGGTAAGAAGCAATCAACTCGCTGAGTTCCTTCAAACCTTTGTATAAACCAGCATTTTCCGCAGGTGGTGTTAGGTAAGAAATTGTTTCCGCGTAACTGCGACGTTTGGCAATTGTGGCTTCACTGGGGTTATTGGCTGCGTAATAATACAGATTAGGAATTGAGCCAATTAGTTGATCTGGGTAACAATCACCAGACATTCCCATTTGCTTACCAGGCATGAATTCCAATGAGCCATGTGTCCCAAAGTGTAACACAGCATCAGCGCCCCAAATCCTTTCTAGATAGGTGTAGTAAGCTGCAAAACCGTGATGAGGACTAGCAGAACGGGAGAATAACAACCGCATGGGGTCGCCTTCATAACCAAATGTTGGCTGTACACCAATAAATACATTACCAAATTGTTTCCCGTAAATCAACAGATTTTGTCCGTCGCTGTTGAGGTTTCCGGGAGGTGGTCCCCAGTTTTCTTCTAAGCGTTGGGAGTAGGGTGTCAGTGACTCATATTCTGGCACAGACATTTTGTAAGCAATGTTGAGTTCTGGACTGTTGTATTGTGCTTGTGCGTCGTGGATGACTTGTTCTAGCAACTCTTGGGCGTTTGCGGGAATGTCCTGCACGTCGTAACCGTTGTTTCTCAGTCCTTGTAAAACCTCGAAAATAGAACCGAATACGTCTAAATATGCGGCTGTTCCCACGTTACCTTTATCGGGGGGGAAACTGAAAACGGTAATGGCAACTTTTTTGTCTAATTTGGGTTTGCGACGCAGATTTGCCCATTTTAATGCTCGTTGCGCTACGATTTCTACCCGGTCTTGGAGTGCGATCGCTCTCCCGGTTGTCCCATCTTTACCTGATAAGATAATTGGCTCAATTGCCCCGTCAAGTTCAGGGATAGCAATCTGTAAAGCCACTTGAATCGGATGTAACCCCAAATCGCTATCTAGCCACTCTTCGGTGGTTTGGAAGACCAAAGGCAATGCCACCATGTAGGGACGATTTAACCGTTTTAATGCTTCAATAGCTTTAGGATGATCTTGTCTCGCGGGTCCACCCACCAAAGCAAAACCAGTTAAAGATACAACTGCATCTACTAACTGCATTTTTGTAATTGGTTCATAGAAATAAGCCTCTATCGGTTTAGAGAAATCCAAACCACCAGCAAACACAGGCAGAACTTTTGCCCCTAAAGACTCTAATTCCTGGACAATCGCCACATAATGGGCATCATCGCCGGTAACTAGGTGAGTCCGTTGTAAAACCAAACCTACACATGGTGCAAGGGGATCTTTTAAATCTTTGGAAATATCCTTCCGTGCAGAATACCAATTTAAATATTCTCGTACATCCTCAAACATACTTGGCGCTAAAGGATGCCAAATTCCCATATCGGGATAAACAACTGGTGCTTCATACTTAGCAGCAGCAAAGCTTTCTTTTTCCGCGCCTTTTAATACGTATTTGTCAGCCAGCATCAGCAAGAAGTTTTCCAGGTTTTCGGCTGAACCACCTAGCCAATACTGAAAACTGAGCATGAAGTTTCTCGCGTCTTGTGCTTTTTCCATAGGGAGGAATTTCAGCACTTGGGGGAGTGTCCGCAACAACTTCAACATTCCGTCTTGGAAACCAGCGCCAGATTTTTCTTTGCGCTTTTTCATGAAGTTAGCGATCACGCTCTTGGATTGTCCTAACTGCGCCAAAGAGAAGCTACCCATTTTATTGAGGCGCATAACTTCGGGCATGGAGGGGAAGACAACCGACACATCTAGATTATCACGATGGGGTTCAACTGCGGCAACTACTTTTTGTGCTAAGTCTTCAATAAAAATTAGAGAAGCAACGAATATATTCGCACTGGCTATATCGCGCTGGAATTCTGCATAATTTTCAGATCCGCGCAATTCTTCAATCATGTATCCACTAATTTCTATCGCTACGCTGGGATGATTAGCGTTAATTTCCCGTACCGCTTGCGATAACGAACTCTGGTATTGAGATTCAAGTACAACATAAACGACTTTGATTAACTTACGTCCCCGTAAATCGTCAGGTGCAATATGTCTAATAGTGGACTTGACTTGGGTAAACATTCAAATAAGCTCCTTTCAAGCGTGTTCTCTCGAAGTTCCTCACGGTAAATATGGCCGTTTGCAACTTCAATTATTTTCGGCAATAAGAGTTTTTTATCAGAAAACTCCCATTCTGTGGGGATTTTGTCCTATATCTGACACAAAATGATATATAAAACAACATATTTATTTACAAAGCTTAATAAAGAATGCAGATTCTCTCACCTGAGTTTTAAATTTTGTTTACAATAGTTATGGTGTTATGTAACAAAACGTTAGTGCTGATAAGTATTGTGATATTTTGCTTTTGAGTTGGGCGATCGCTCCCAACTCAGCCGTTATACCTAACCGATGCGCCCGTTAAAGCTATTTGAGGATGTAGACCGATGCAATTTCTCCATCAGGTGTTCAAATCTGTTTTATACTTTACTTGCATTTGCGTGATAGTATCAGCATTTGCCGCAGCACCCGCATTGGCTGATAACTGTGGTACGAGTGATCGAGTTGCTTTACCAAAATGCGTCTCAGCTAGTCAGGGTATTAATGGTAGGGTTACCTACTGGGATGTCCGTAACCGTTGTTCTCATCCAGTTACCTTGAAGTTTGATGCCAGAAGTGCCCCAGACAAGAGAGAGACCATTGATGCTGGTGGAGGACTTATGCGCTTTGAGGTTCCCTACTATAGTGGTCCCAGTATTGACTTTGAGGGGGTGAAGGTTTCTTGTTGCCCTCAATATAACAGTTGTAGTAATGAATGATGCGTGATTAGGCTGCGACATTGATTGCGTAAAGGTACAGCTATTTTGAGATGCCCTAACTTCTCAGCCGACTCGGAATAGAAGAAGTTGGGGATCTTCAACCCAGTTTGTAACTTTCTTCCTCTGTGTCTGGAGTGGTTCGTTATTTCTTCAAGTAGGAAAATTACAGATAAATCAATAATCAAGAATTGGTTTGTGGTCAGTTAGAATTTTTTTGTCTGAATCAGGATAACCAGGATTAAAGGATTTTCAGGATGTTATTTAATAATTGTTGGTTAAAAATTGGGGATGATTTTATTTACCATCATTCATACAAATACAATATTAACCACCAACAAATAACCGATAAATTACATCCTGTACATCCTCAAATCCTGGACATCCTGATTCAGACAAAAAATCCGCGTTTATCCGCGTTTATCTGCGTTCACCTGTGAATCAAGAAAAATAGGCGATCGTTTAAAATTGGGGTAGTTATGAGCGATAGCGTAAGCGCTGTTTCTTGGATGCCCGGAGGGCTTTTGTCAGTTCGCTGTTTGGGTATGTTGGGAGTGCGATAGCGAAGCGCTGCTGCAAGCAGTTCGTTTAAAATTGGGGTTGTGTGCGATAGCGTATCCCTGTCGGGACTCGTAGATATAGCGCCCCGTAGGAATCAAAAAATTAAACTTCCTCATCTAAAAATGGCAAGAGATCCTCTAAATCTCTTGCCCCATGCAAAACCCGTAGAACCTCTACTTGTTCTTCTTGAACTTTATAAAAAATCAAATAGTCCTTAAAATTTTTAATCCGCCACTGACGAATTGTTCCCATATCAGATAAATTCGATACAACTTTACCCATATTGGGAGTTATTGCCAATTGAGCAAAAGCCGACTCAACAAACTCCAAAAACTTTTCCCCTGATTCCCGATTACCATTCACCAAAATATAATTTGCTTGTTGTCTGATATCTTGAGTAGCACGATTGCGAACAATTACCTGAAAAGCCATACTTACTAATGCACCTTACCAAAGATTGATCGGCGCAAATCTTGCCAATATTCAGGAGTTACAGGTTCTGCTTCTGATTCCAAACCTTCTTGTAACAAACTAGCTAATTTTGCTTGAGCATCCTTACGCCGTTGATCTTGCTGCAATAACATCAAAAAATAGTCCGCCACAGTAGCATAATTGCCAGATTGAAGCTGAACCTCAAGATAAGACTCAAGTTCTTTTGGTATCGGAAAACTCACATTCATAAGTTTCTAATATGAATAAAATCTTATTAGTATCTTATCATTTTTTATTCTGGTTATGAATTTAGGCGAAATTAGGGTGGTTGTGTGCGATAGCGAAGCGCTGACCGAAGGTATCGCTGTTTGGGGATAAGTTGGGAGAGCGATAGCGAAGCGCTGCTGCAAGCAGTTCGTTTAAAATTGGGGTTGTGTGCGATAGCGAAGCGCTGACCGAAGGTATCGCTGTTTGAGGATGTTGGGGTTTGGGGTGCGATCGTTTAAAATTAGGGGGTTGTGTGCGATAGCCTGAGTAATCTATAGCTTGTGGCATAATCATAATGTAAATTTTATGAATACTAGCAAACTAAACTTGCCATGAACGTAGAAACGTTTGAAGCGTCCGTCCAGTATAATGACATGGTTGGCTCTGTATCAGTTGATAATGCCGATCAATCTTCAATATCTTGCTGGCTTGATAAAAAAAATCTGAAAGAATCAAATGAGCGATTGTTTGGGATAAAAGTGTTGTCCATCGAGGATAATGTTAGCGTAGTTTTCTTGCTAATTACAGGCGAAAATATGGATACGCTAAGAGAAAAGATTGATGGTGGACAAGTACCACTACAGGTAAGACGCATTAAAGAAAAAATGCCATTGCCTGAATTTTTCAGCTTATTCAAGGACTTTAGTCTCACACTCTCGCGGAATCAGAACAAGCATACAACTAAAGGAAGTGAATTCAAAGGAATACTAGAGGGGGTGAAGTATCAGTATGAAGATTGACCCGTTGTTTTCATGTTAGCTTCTTACAAAATAATCAATAATTGCGTCGTGGGAAATTGGGGATTATTTTTGTCAGAATCAGGATAACCAGGATTAAAGGATTTACAGGATGTCATTTAATGATTATTGGTGGAAAGTTGTGGATTATTTGTTTACCATCCTTCAGACAAATACAACATTAACCATCAACAAATAACCGATAAATTACATCCTGTACATCCTCAAATCCTGGACATCCTGATTCAGACAAAAAATCCGTGTTAATCCGCGTTTATCTGTGTTCACCTCTGAATCAAGAAAAATAGGCGATCGCTGTTTAGGATGTTGGGGTGCGATCGCCCCTGCGTTTAAATAAAATAGAATCAGATAACCACAAAACTGTACTATGACTTCACGACTCGAAGATGCGATCGCTGCTATCCAACAGCTATCATCTACAGAACGTCAACAACTGTTGCAAATTTTTACCCAAAACAATTTATCCTCACACTCTCAAACCGATCTTAAAAATCTCAGGCATCAGTTTTCGCAAGATACCACCCTCAAAGAACTACTCGCCACACAGACCCCTATCACCGTACATAACCTCAAACATCTCGCTGCTGACTTTTGGCCTGAAGAAGACTCCATCGAAGATTTTCTCATTTTCCTACGACAACAACGCCAAGAAGTGATCTAACCAAACGCCATGAGTTTTTATCTCATTGATACGGATATCGCTTCTTTCATCTTCAAAGGTAGTGATTATGCCGACCCTTACTTACCATATTTAACTGGTCAACAATTAGCAATGTCATTCATGACCGTAGCTGAACTGTTTCAGTGGGCAATTTTGCGTAAATGGGGAGATAGCCGTTTCACACAACTAGAACAATACCTATCTAACTACTTAATTATTCCAGTTGATCAATCACTTTGTCGGGAATGGGCGTATATTCGTGCCAAGCGACAAAGCGCAGGACGACCAATATCTCCACAAGATGCTTGGATTGCTGCAACGGCTTTACGCTATGACTTACCGCTAGTTACTCACAACATCAAAGACTTCTTGGATATTCCCAATCTACGGCTTATTACCCCTTCACCCCCATTATGAAGGTCATAAGAGCGATAGCGAAGCGCTGACCGAAGGTATCACTGTTTAGGAATAAGTTGGGAGAGCGATAGCGTATCCCTGTCGGGACTCGTAGAGAAGCGCTCCGCAGGAATCGCAGTATGAATGAAATCAATCACCTAGAGTGCGCTACCATTTATTTAGTTATTTTTAGGATCAGAATTGATTGTGGCTACATCGCTCAACATAAACGAAGCCTTACTAAAAGAAGCGTTGGCACTTGACAATCAGGTAAACATTGATTCTTTAGTAGAAACAGCACTGCGCGAATATATTCAACGTCGTAAGCGGCTCAAAGTATTAGACCTCTTTGGCACTATCGAGTATGACGAAGGCTATAACTATAAGCAGCAACGTCATCAAGCATGAGCATTATTGTTGATACTTCCGTTTGGTCACTGGCTCTACGTCGGAAAACACCACCTGATTCTTCCCCAGCAGTCACAATATTGCAGAATTTAATCACTGATGACCAAGTTGCCTTACTAGGCGCAATTCGTCAAGAAATTCTTTCTGGAATCCGCAATTTTGAACAGTTTACCCGTCTGCGAGATTACCTCCGAGCTTTCCCTGATTTAGAACTCATGGCTGAAGACTACGAACTTGCTGCCGAGTTTTTTAATACCTTTTTCCTTGCAGGAAGAACGGATAATAAAACAATTACCTCTACCTCTTGTCCTGCTACCACAGGTAAATTTTGAAAAGAGATTTCACCGTTTTTCTCTATGGTTTTTTGTAACCTAATTGCTTGCATAATTGTGTCATCCTTACAATATTAATATAATGCTGGTGTTTAATTAAGCACATCTCTAATTATAGAATATCACAAAAAGAGATCGCCATTTAGGAATAAGTTGAGAGAGCGATAGCGCTGCTGCAAGCAGTTCGTTTAAAATTAGGGTTGTGTGCGATCGCATTCTGCTGGAAGTCTGCCATCTGGAGCATATGTGCCTCCATCTCTGCTTAATGACATTGAGTGCTTCAAAGCGTAGATCCTGCTCGAACGACTATCAGTTTTGGACCAAACTTGATAACACGTTGGTTGCGAATTGTAGTTACAAACTATGTTCAACATTGTCGTGAACAAAATGTTATACCTGCCAACAATCTTGATGCTGGACTATCAACTGAAAATAACCTTAAACAACGTTGGAATAAACTCTAAGTGAGATAATCTTGTAGGCTAGATTTCACACATACTTCACTAGACATCTCCGAAAAACAATTAAATTATGCTATAAGAATATAAAATAATATTT
>NZ_JAYGGY010000134.1:0-13226 GCF_034931625.1 Anabaena cylindrica UHCC 0172
GAACCACCAATTGCACCATATTGAGCAATGTGTGACCAAACACTTGGAGTTAAACCTTCTTCTATTCCTAACCATCTAAGAAATGGACAGAATCCTGTATTGATAGGTTTTTTATTTTGATTTTTATCTGGCTCGATATCTGCTTGATTTTGATTTTCGACTACATAAGGTAATTTCAGTGTGACTTCAACATTCCCTAATGTTAATATTTGTCTGGTTTTATATCCATGTTTTTTGGTTGTTTGATTCCACCAACCTTGGGTTTGATTCATGGCTGTCAATAGAGCTTCTTGAGATTGAGCCAGATTGTGAAGTAATAAGCTGATACATTCTCCTGCCAATATTAATGCAGATTCTCTAATATTTTCTTCACGAGCTTTAAAAGTTTGCCCATTCCATTCTTTGATATTAGTAACTTCTAAAAGTTTTGTAACTTTTCCTTGAAAATCGTTCAAGGATTTAGTCAAATCAAGATTTGAATATATATTTTTTTTCATTGATGGTAGGCTTTTCCTGTTTTATCTTTGGGAATCCTACCTTTTTTTTGACCACAATAGGAAATACCACTCTCAAAACTTAAAATCCGATCAACCTACTTAAGCATATTACTAAAAGTTTTGTATAAAATGACTTAATTTGTTACGTTAATGATTTTCATCAAGGCCTGTAGTTAGCGTAGCAAAAAGCACGTTTTTCCCCGACTTCACAAAATCGCGTTGCTCCCGTTAGGTAATTTCTTTAAACTTCTATGCCGCTGATTTTCAAAATCCAGAGTCAGCACCTCAAGTAAAGATGTTTTACCCGCATTATTTTTTCCAACAATAATATTGATACCTGGTGAAAATTCCATTTCCCCAGAGCCAGAGTCGGAATAAGACTTATAATTAAATACTTGCAGCTTCTTGATATACATCTTGTGTCATTTATTTACTCAGTTAATTCTATTATTGGCGATTGTACGTAATTTGCCAAGTAAAATTAAATAAAGTCAGTATAGCGGTGTGTTAGACACTCAACAGATGTTAATGACGAATAGAGTTAGCCTAGCTTACCGTAGATATCGCTGATATCAAAAATGCTAAAATACAGAAAATAGGGAGATAAAAATTATGTCAACTAAGGAATTACTTATACAAGAAATTAGCTCAATGTCAGAAACAGAGCTTATAGAAACGCTTAATATTATCCAATCAATAAAAAACAAACAGTCTAGCAAATTCTCAAAACCTCAACCACCTCATCGTCCAGGATCAGGTAAATCAATTCTACGCCATGCTGGAAAGTGGGTTGGTGATGATCTTAAAGAATGTTTAGAAATAGTACAATCTTCCCGTGGCTTGGCTGAATTTTAATTATGTTTCTTTTCAGCAACTAATATATTATGGTTAAAAATATCTAAATTGAAAATTAAAGATGAAAGAAAAAGTCTATGTTGAAACTTCAGTAATCAGTTATCTAACTTCTCGTCCTAGTCGAGATATTGTTATTGCAGGACATCAACAAATTACCCAAGAATGGTGGCAAAATTATCGAGAAACATTTGATTTGGTAGCTTCACAGCTAGTTATTCAAGAAGCTAGTGCTGGAGACTCAATCGCCGCTGAACAAAGACTAAAAATCTTAGAAAAAATAGAATTATTAGCAACTACGGAGGATGCACTGAGCCTATCCCAAGCTTTTCTTGACTTAAAAATTATGCCACAAAAAGCGGCTGAGGATGCTTTACATATTGCTATTGCTGTAACCAATGGTATCAATTATTTGTTAACATGGAATTGTAAGCATATCGCTAATGCTATAATTAGGCGAGAAATTGAACGCATTTGTCGTTCCAAAGGCTATGAGCCAGTAATAATTTGTACCCCTGAAGAATTGATAGAGAGGTAAAACTTATGTGGGAAGATCCGATTATACAAGAAATTTATCAAATTAGGGAAGCCCATTCTAGTCGATTTAATAATGACTTACAGGCAATTTATCAAGATTTAAAAGAACAAGAAAAAAAGAGCAATAGAAAATTCGTTTCTTATGCTCCAAAGTTGTTAAAGGATGTTTATTCGCTGGATAAAATTTAGTGCGGGCGCTCTAATTTATTTTGGGATAGTTACCTGTCCTTGAGTCGTAATAGTTTCACTGGCCATAACTCAAATTCCTTACTTGAGTTGATTTTACTATTCTGGAAGTTGCTTTTTCAAGCTTTGCAAAGAAGCCCAACGGCTATCGACAATCTCCTCAGAACTAGCAACAGTATCTAAAATACCTGGACAATTGCGATCGCACAACTTTATATTGAAATACTTACATAACTATTCTTCAATCAACCAACCGCGCTGTATCCCATATTCAATTCCTCCAGTCCAGTCCATTGTTAAATGCTTCCGTACTTTATGGAATAAATGTTGAACTACAGTTGGATTAATTGGATTTTTAATATATTTTTCTTCATACCTAAATTCTCGGTCAGTGTTTTTTTGCTGACGTAGTACATAAATCTGATCAACCTTGTACTTCCGAAGATTGACATCACTTGTCAACTTTATCCACTCCATTAGTACAATATACAAACTATTGGGATTTCTTGCTTTTAAATCCTCTGCGGCTCGTGATGAACCTTCGAGCATAGTTTTATCAAGATAAGTTTTACATTCAATGACAATAACTGGAATATCAAAAATATGCGTTTCTGTATTACCTATAACTGTAACTTCTGAGTAGTTTTCAGGTTCTTCTTTAACAATTGTCAGCATTTCACCAGAATTTTCTTCTTCCTCAGGTGGTGTAACTGCTTCAAATGATGCTTCAATAGTTGCACCAATCACAAAATCATGGTCTTTCTTTTCAATACGTGCATAGGGACGTTTCAACATCTCAGCATATTTTGGAGGAACAAAGAAAATATCTTTGAAAGTATGAGATTTTCCAATGAGAGCATTTTCTCCAAAATCTTTTGCTAAATCTCGAAATAAATAATAAAGAAATTCTTCCAACACACTAGAGTGAAGATTTGAGCGAGAGTCAAACTTCTCAGCATAATGTTGTTGATCTAAAAAATCCTTATATGTTGATAAAAGTTCTAACCTTTTAGAAATAATTGCATCATCATTATCAGATGGTGTTGATGTCGGACCCACTAATTTAACATTAGCTAAGTGCCATTTATCATACTCAATTCTAATCTCTCGAAGATATTTTTTACTATCAGCATCTCTGTATTTTGTGCGGTGTTTCTCCTTTTGTTCCAGATTTGAACCATGAACTAACGGGTTTCTATCAGTTGTGGGCATAGTTTTAATGTTTCTTGAAGATGAAGTGCAATTGCTTTAGCAAGAAGAGGTGGTACAGCATTACCTACTTGATTGTACTGACAAAGAAACTTTTCATTAAATCTATTTTCCCGTTGTAATAACTTATGAGATACAACAGTTTTCTTTCCTAAAAAACGATAAGTATCAGGGAAAGATTGGACACGCGCACCCTCACGGGCTGTCAAATTACGATGCTGGAAAGGATGGATAAAATTTGCATAAAAGGAAGCAGCTATGGTATGCGCTGGTTTAGAGGGATTTAAACGTCGGTTATTTTGGTCATAAGTTTTATTAGATAATTCACCATTTCCACTACGGCGTTTAGCACCATATTCTTTTGGGACATCTGAACTACATTCACCCCATTTGATTTGTTTAAAACGTTCTACTAACCTCTGAGAATGTTCCATAGCTACATGATTATAGAGTATTTTGCTCCCATGTCTGATCCAGTCCTGATAATGATTTTGAGATTCTAATATATAAGCTTGTTCTTCTTTACCTTCACGCGCCTTAAGTGGTGGTAAATCTGATATTGCATCCCATAAATTAATAGCAGGGATTAAATTTATTTCCTCAAACGATAATTGATAACTATTAATATTTAATAAATTAAGGGAATGTGTTTTTTTCGGTATACCTAATTTCTGACCTAGTTTGTTTCCGACAATAAAAACACGCTCTCTAATTTGGGGTACACCATATTCAGCAGAATTGAGTAACCATACTTCTACAAAATATCCCAGTTCTTCAAAAGTTTTTTTAATAATATCTATTACCTTTACCCCTTCACCATTTTTGCGTGACAGTAAACCTTTCACATTCTCCATGACAAATGCTTTAGGTTCCAGAAAACTTATCCATTGAGCAAAGTTAATGAATAAAGTGTTTCTAGGATCATTTGGGTCTTTTTCTGCTGGACCAGCAATACTAAAACCTTGACATGGAGGACCACCAATAATAATATCCGGCTTGTAGAGACAGATTTCTTTAACACTGCTTGCAGCATTTAAGTCACGAATATCATTTTGAATCACGGTCATTTCAGGGTGATTATAACGCAGCGTATCACAAGCCCAAGCATCAATTTCAAAAGATAGCGGAATAGAAAAACCTGCCATCTCAAAACCTAAACCAAAGCCTCCAGCACCTGCAAATAAATCAATAGCAACAGGTTGCGCTGATATCATAAACAATTACTGTAATTATTCATAGCGTTGAACTTCTGAATATTTTAATTCAATATCCTTTAATTCTATTATTAGCGATTTCACTTAATTTGCCAAGTAAAAATTAAGAAACCCAGCTTCAAAAAGAAACCAGGTTTCCGGGTAAACGCCATATTTTAAGTTAGTAAACTACTACATAAGTTGTAAAACTTAAAGTAAACAATTGATATGACTTAAGATTCTGGAAGTTGCTTTTTCAAGCTTTGCAAAGAAGCCCAACGGCTATCAATAATCTCCTCAGAACTAGCAACTGTATCTAAAATACCAGGACAATTGCGATCGCACAACTGACGCTGAGGAATAGCTAAACACATCTGCTCATACAACCATTCGCTAGGATAAAAATAACCATTAGGTGATAGCGTTTCCACTAAATCTTCTACGGCCACTTCCATTTCTAACGGTAAGTGTTCCGCTTGATTAGCATTTTCCTCTAACCAAATAATTTCTTTAGTATTAACAGCCAACCGTTGATTATATTGTTGCAAGCAGCGATTACAGGTACAAGTGATAATTGTTTCTGCCTGACTGGATACCTCTAAATAAGTACCCTGATGCTGCACTTGGATAGTACCACGCACCGGGGTTAATGTTTCCAGTCCGGGCAGAGACTCATTAACTTGAATTTCCTCTGTTCGCTCCGGGGCTTTAGTTAGCTGCGGAATAAAAATAGCGTCCATAGGATTTGTGAGAAATCCTCACGAAAAATTACAGTTGATCATCAGCAAAATTGCTGACACTACATCTCTTATTTTAGCTCTCATAACCAGGATCTGTTGGTGGTTCAGTCGCAGGACGAACCACCAAATGGCGATGGGGTTCCTTACCACGGCTGAAAGTTTCCAAATCAGGAAAATCCTTCAAAAAGCTGTGAATTTGTCGTCTTTCAGCTGAACTGAGAGATTTAATTTCCACCTCTCGACCAGAAAACCGCACTTCTTGAACCGCTATTTCCGCTAAATTGTTAATTTCCGCTTGTCGTCTGACGCGGTAGCCATTTAATTCAATGGTATAAGATGCTTGCTCATCTTCTGCTTGGTTTAAGTTCAGCACCGAATTTGCTAGATACTGCATTGCATCTAACACAGAACCACCAGTACCAATTAAAATCCTGATTTGTTCCGGCATTAAATTGGTTTGCTCAATTGTCAACCAGTGGCTATCCGGTTCTGGAGAATCTGCTCCGATAGCTGGAGCAGACCCTAAATTACCTTTAACATTAGTAGAAACACCAATGAGTTGCAGCAGTTGCTTTAACCATTCTTCACCACGCTGCATGGAAATATCACTCATAATCAGCCTGTAGCCTTTTTCTTAGAACTTTTTGGCTCAAAGGGCAATGTCTTTTGATCTGCGCTTGCAGCTTCTTTTTCTTTTTCCTTCTCCTGGACTGCTACCATCTTTTGCAATTCCTCAGATAGAGGTTCACGGGAAAGAATGTAGGTTTGCAGGGTTTGGAAAACGTTACCAATTACCATGTACATCAGTACACCAGCTGGCAGTGGGAAGAATAGAAACATCCCCGAAAATATAACTGGGGTGATTTTGTTAACTGTGTCCTGCTGGGGATTACCACCGCTGGAATTTTGCCCAGAAAGCAATTGGCTAACGTAAAGACTGATACCAAAGAAGACAATCATCGCTACAATATCCCAGTGGATTGTACCATCTGGATCTTGTGCGCCTACCCTACCTAGAGCATCAATAAATAGAAATCCTTTATCTGCTGCTAGTCCGGGAATTGTACCTTGGATGGCAACATCTCCTGGTTGTAAGGCTTCTATATTGCCTTCAGCATCAATTCTGACCCTTTCTTCCCCTTTGGTAATTTTCCATTCAGGGGTTAACTTAGTTTCTGGATGTTCTGCCAAGAGTACATCAAAGGGTTTGCCTTCTACCGTCTGATACTGAATTTTAGTTTTTTCTCCCACAGCCAATTTGTTACCACTGGGAAGAATAGCGGTAATTTTGGTGTGATCCCCATCAGCAATATAAATATTTTGTGGGGCAGTGGCAAAGGCTTGGGGTTGAATTTGCTCAATTTGTTCAGCAGGGAAGACTTGCAAGTTTACGGAATAATTAACTCCCGCAAATGGTGAACCCCGCAAAGTGGCAAACAGTGCTAGTAATACTGGCATCTGTAACAGCAGCGGCAAACATCCTGCTAATGGGTTGCCAAATTCTTTTTGGACATTGACCATTTCCTCTTGCTGCTTTTGAGCATCATCTTTATAACGCTCTTTGACTTCTGCCATGCGCTTTTGCATCAAGGGCTGCACAATCCGCATTCGTCGCATACTACGAATGGAGCCAGCACTCAGTGGATAGAGCGCAAAGCGGATGATCAATGTCAAGGCAACTATAGCCAATCCATAGCTAGGCACAATACCATAGAAAAAATCTATGATTGGCAGCATCACGTTGTTCGAGAGGAACCCGATACCAAAATCCATTATTCTGAATCCAACCTGAGGTACTGTTAACTGAACTTAATCTAATTTATCTAAATCGTGATTTGTTAGCGACTACCCTGAGCTACGGATAGCCGCACATGATATGAAAAGAGAATGCTAAATGTGGTGGTGGAGTTAGTAAATCGTCAAGTGAAAATGAAAAAATATCTAACTCGGAACTGTGACTACTTAGAACTGCTATATTCGGGGTTTTTAGCAGCAATTTTTTGATTAATGTAGTCATAAACTTCTAGGAAGTTGGGAACAGCCCGCATTTCTAAACGAGTACCGTTTTTGAGAGTTAGTACCATATCTCCCCAGATGCCAATGCCACGAGGGACTTTGACGATTTTGACTATTTCTGAGTAAATTACATCAGTGCGATCGCGTCCCAGCCAACCACCCGTTACACCAACTCTTCGATCAGTAATACGGAAACGTAACCACAACGCTCTCACGATTGCCCCAACAGTTAATGGTAGACCAATCACAGTTAGACCAATCAGCAGATTGAGAATTAAATCCCCAATATGGGGACCACCCTCATAATAAATTTCTTCACGAATGCCCATTTATTACCTCAGCTTTTGCCAACAACTGCTCTAATTCTTGCAGAAATTGTTGGCTTACGCACTCAGATTCTGCTGATTTTGGCTTCACAATCACTACTAGCCGCCATCCTGGGGATAATTTAGGCAATAATTGATACAAAGCACCTGTAATTTGGCGTTTAATTCGATTGCGAACTACTGCTCTTTTACTGACTTTGGTACTAATGGAAATGCCAATTTGTGTACTGGCTAAATTTTTATTGCCATTTGTTTGTGTAGTTACAGAGGCAGTATCCAAAGAAGGTTCTTTTGAACGCGACGGCTTTAAAGCTCTCAAAGTAAAATGAGAGCTATGACACCGAATTCCTTCCCGGAAAACTGCCTGAAAATCCCTGCGGGATTTTAGTCGATATGCTTTGGGCAAAGCCACAGTTGCTCTATTGACTGAATGTACCCTAAACGCTCAGACGATGACGACCTTTTCTTCTTCTGGCGCTAATCACGTTTCTGCCATCTGGTGTCCGCATTCTAGCGCGAAAACCAGAGGTTCTTTTTCTCTTACGGCAAGTACCGCCCAATGTTCTTTGCATATCGTTCTCCTCTTAGACGATTTTTATAAAAAGTCACAATCTGCTATCTTACCACTTTACAGGCAATCTCAACAGATTTCTGGATAGAGTTGCTGAGGCACTGGGGACTAGGAAGAAGTTATAAATAAATTTCCCCCTGCTCCCTGCTTAAGAAATACTAATAATCCAAGAGCCAAGATAACGTAGTAGTGGCACATCTCCAGGGGAGAGAACCTGACAGTTAAAATAGTAAATCCCCCCAAAGGTTGGATTCTGCACGTTATTTAAAACTAACTCAACGTTACTACCTGCTGGTACTGGTTCTTCAGGAAATATCTCCAGCACCCGTCCCTCTTTATCCCATTTCACTTCAGAAAGGGGAACGCTTTTTCCTTTAACTCTGACTTCAACCTTTTTGGCATCAAAGCTGCCTTTGTAATACTTAGGATAAGTAATGGCGAATTGAGCAACTGCCAATTTCATTTTTTTGGCAGGAAGTCTTAGTATGTATCTATCCCAGGAATTGGTCTGTCCGCCAAAATCCAATCGAAAGGGTAGCTGATTTTCACCTTTGACACCACTAAACAGTGTTAAACCAGGTAGGCTCTGCGCCCAAGTCATAGCCGGAAGACTCGTCAATAAACAGCCAGTCACAGCCAAGGCAGAAAGTACACGTCGCATAATTACGCTTCCTCTAGGAAATGGTAAATTATAATCTTAAGTAACAAAGAGTTCGTATTCTTAACTAAACTTTACTACTGTATTCATCACAATAGACGATAAATAAAAGTCAAAGTGCCTTTTTACGTAAAAAATTCATCCTACTTAGATATACGCAGTCGCTTATTTAACAATTTTGACCCAGTTAATAAATTTCATAGCATTTCATGATCATTAACTTCGTAGGGAATTATCTGCGTACCTCTGCGCTTACCTCTGCGCCACTTTGCGTTTAAACTTCTCCCCTCAATTCGCCATAATGTAAATTGTCAGTTTTTGTGGACTTTGTAAAGTTTTCAACAACAGCAACGAAAGTTTAAATAATTAAGAATTAATTGGAAAAATATCAATTCGACGAAATTTGATGAATACTTCAAGATGCCAACCAGAAAGACCCCACATTATCAATCCCGAAAATAATCTGAAGACATAGATATAACATCAGGAAATAACCATAAGATGTGCAATAAGTAAATTAGTTTGTGTGCAAATATCTGGAATTTTGACTTATGTAAGCGGCAGAGTGAAGCTTTGCTGGGAGAAATAAGGGTGGGAAAGACAAAGTTAAAGGTGAAATCTACTAAAAGAACTCATGGCTGAGATTACTCACCTATGCTTTATAAGTGCGTTAAATCCTTAATCAACAGAGAAATTCCATAGTTAGTAGATATTTAGGTATTTATCTTCAGGAGATTGCATGAGAATAGCAGTTGCTAAAGAAATTGAAGTTTGTGAACGTCGTGTAGCATTGATTCCCGACACAGTTGCCAGATTAGTCAAACAAGGCTTAGAGGTTTTTGTAGAAACAGGTGCGGGAGAGAAAGCTTTTTTCAGTGATTCTGACTATGAAGCAGCAGGAGCTACAGTTATCGCTGATACTGCTAAATTATGGGCAGAAGCAGATATTTTACTCAAAGTTAGCCCTCCCCAGGAAAGAGACAATGGAGGTTCAGAGATTGAATTACTCAAAGCCGGATCTGTTTTAATCAGCTTCCTCAATCCCTTGGGTAATCCCGTCATAGCGCAACAATTAGCAAATCGGCAAATTACCGCTTTGAGTATGGAATTAATTCCCCGTACTACAAGGGCGCAAAGTATGGATGCTTTGTCTTCCCAGGCTTCACTAGCGGGCTATAAAGCTGTATTAATTGCGGCGGCGGCATTACCGAAATATTTCCCGATGTTAACCACTGCGGCGGGGACGATCGCACCAGCTAAAATATTTATTATGGGAGCAGGTGTAGCGGGATTGCAAGCGATCGCAACTGCCAGAAGATTAGGCGCAGTCGTAGAAGCCTTTGATATTCGCCCAGCCGTTAAAGAAGAAGTGCAAAGCTTAGGGGCGAAATTCGTCGAAGTCAAACTCGAAGAAGAAACCGTTGCAGCCGGTGGTTACGCCAAAGAAATCTCTGAAGACAGTAAAAAACGCACCCAGGAACTAGTCGCCGAACACGTCAAAAACTCCGACGTAGTAATTACCACAGCCCAAGTACCAGGAAGAAAAGCACCACAACTGGTAACAGAAGCAATGGTAGCTCAGATGAAACCCGGTTCAGTAATAGTAGACTTAGCCGCAGAACAGGGTGGAAACTGCGCTTGTACAGAAGCAGGTAAAGACATTGTTTGGAACGGTGTCACAATCATTGGCCCCATCAATTTACCCTCATCAATGCCAGTACACGCCAGCCAACTGTATGCAAAGAACGTCACCTCATTAATGCAACTGCTAATTAAAGACAAGGCATTGGAAATCAACTTTGGTGACGACATCGTTGACGCAGCTTGCGTTACGCATGGTGGAGAAATTAGAAACCAACGAGTAAAAGATGCTTTGCAAGCTGTAGCAGTTTAACCTTCTTACCTTTGCGCCTTTGCGCCTTTGCGTGAGACATAATTCCTCAACCTAAAATTCATCATGACAGAAGCATTACTTGCAGCCTTATTCGTACTCGTCTTAGCCTCCTTCATTGGCTTTGAAGTCATCAACAAAGTCCCCCCCACACTCCACACCCCCTTAATGTCCGGTTCCAACGCCATTTCTGGTATTTCGGTAATTGGTGCAATATTAGCTGCTGGGGAGAGAAACACCAATTTATCTGTAATTCTCGGTTTAATTGCCGTAATTTTGGCAATGGTTAACGTTGTCGGTGGTTTCCTCGTCACTGACAGAATGCTACAAATGTTCAAGAAAAAGGAAGTTAAAGCATGAGCGACTTTTTACCAACTGGGATTCAGCTGACGTATTTAGTCGCTGCATCATTATTTATTCTTGGTTTGAAAAAACTAGGTTCACCAGCTACTGCCAGAAATGGTAATCTTGTCGCTGCGGTGGGGATGCTGTTAGCAGTTGTCGCCACATTGCTAGATCAGCAGGTATTAAATTACGAGATGATATTGATAGGCTTGGCGATTGGTTCTATTATTGGTGCGATCGCAGCTTACAAAGTACAAATGACTGATATGCCCCAAATGGTGGGCTTACTCAACGGTTTGGGTGGTGCATCTTCCGCACTTATTGCAGTTGCTGAATTTTGGCGGTTATTAGATAGTTCTCAACCGATTCCCCTCGATGTCAACATTTCCATGTTATTGGATGTGTTGATTGGTGGCGTGACATTAACAGGTAGTTTTCTGGCTTTTGCCAAATTGCAAGGTTTAGTAAGTGGTACACCCATTACCTTCCCCTTACAGCAACCATTTAACCTCTTGCTATTGGGTTCATATCTAGCGGGAAGTGCATATTTAATCATGTCACCCGATAGCCTCCCCATCTTTTTAGCGGTGGTGGCTGTTTCCCTAGTGTTGGGTGTAATGTTTGTACTGCCTATTGGTGGCGGTGATATGCCCGTTGTTATCTCCCTGTTAAACTCCCTATCCGGTGTAGCTGCGGCTGCGGCTGGGTTTGTGGTGATGAACAATATGTTAATCATCGCCGGTGCTTTGGTAGGTGCGTCGGGTATCATCCTGACTGAAATTATGTGTAAGGCTATGAACCGTTCTTTGTTCAGTGTCTTATTTAGTGCCTTTGGTTCAGTTTCTACCGCTACTGGTGGTGCTGCTGCTGGTGCTAGTAATCAAACTGTCCGCAGTATCGATCCTGAAGAAGGGGCGATGATGTTGGGTTATGCCCGTTCTGTAGTGATTGTACCAGGATACGGTATGGCGGTTGCTCAAGCACAGCATAGCGTCCGCGAGTTGGCAGATCAACTAGAACGCATGGGTGTGGATGTGAAATATGCGATACATCCGGTTGCGGGAAGAATGCCAGGACACATGAACGTATTATTGGCAGAAGCTAATGTGGCTTATACGCAGTTGTACGATATGGAGGATATTAATCCCCAGTTTGAACAAGCTGATGTCGCGTTAGTGATTGGTGCTAATGATGTAGTCAATCCGGCAGCGCGTAGTGATGTGAATAGTCCTATTTATGGGATGCCGATTTTGGAAGTTGATCGTGCAAAGCAGACTATTGTGATTAAGCGCGGTATGAGTGCTGGTTTTGCAGGTGTTGATAATGAGTTGTTTTATAAGGATAAGACAACTATGTTGTTTGGTAGTGCTAAGGATATGGTGGCTAAGTTGGTTAGTGAGGTGAAGCAGCTTTAGACATAGGTAGGGGTGTAGTTTGTGAACTATGCCCTTTTTTTGTCCTCACGCAGAGGTTTGTTTCGCGTTGACTCAACCAACTACCTGTTGTGGTCTTACGATGGAATACATTTTTAATCTACCCCATATTTCTATAGCATAGAAACCAGAATTTTTGTCATCCGCAGCCATAGCACGTAATACTTTAATACCTGGAAGCTCATATTTTTCAATACTTTTCTGAAAGTGTTCTAGTACAGGTTGAGCATCTTTATCTTCTAAAATAAAAAAATTAATCTCAAAGCAGTTTTCTATTAAAGAAGAATCCGTGATATAAGTTATGCCTCTAACTATTTTATGACATAACTTTTCTAACTTCTCTGCTGATATTAGAACAGAAAAATATTCTGGATAATAAACATTTGATAATCGAAAATTTGGAAGAAATCCATGTACAGGTGGTCTTCCTTTAAATTTAACTATTTCTTGTATCAGTTTTTCTCTTTTTCTCTCTCTTATTCGCTTTTCTTTTCTGTCAGTCGCATAGTTTGGATCTATTGATCTCAATACTTTATCTGTAATTCCACTAGATTTTGCATCTTCAATATCAATACACATACCTAGCCTTAACAGTAAATCTTCTTCCAATCTTCCATATTCCTCATTGCATTTCCTACAAGATGGAACTGTCCATCTCTGCAAATTGTTAGGAGTAGTATCTGGATACCAAGAAGAAGGAAAAACATGATCTCGTGTTAACTGGAGTTTAGACTAAAAACAGAGATATAAGTTACAACTACTGAGAAAAGAT
>NZ_JAYGGY010000135.1:0-13031 GCF_034931625.1 Anabaena cylindrica UHCC 0172
TGCCTCAACCCAACCTACCATATAATGACTTTTGAGCCTTAACCGAGCAGTATTGTATGGAGAAGGGTTCCATATTTGGTTAAACAATGAACCGTTTGCAGTATAGTCCTGACTACAACCAACGTTGTTGTTTAGCATAAACAATACTACTAATTACAATTAAGGCCATCACGCTGATAACAGCAGGATAAGCCCAAGGTTGATCTAATTCCGGCATATATTTGAAGTTCATACCATAGAGACCAGCAATGAAGGTGATTGGCAAGAATATAGACGAGAGGATAGTTAAGCGATTAATTCGTTCACCGGTTTTGCTGGCAATATTATCCCGTTGAATTTCCATTAATTCTGACATCCAGGCTCTCAGAGTCAGATATTCTTGCCAGAGATTATCAATATGATGAACCAATTCCTGAGTAAATATTGTCTTCACAGGTGGGGTGATCCATTGGAAATCTTCGTAATCCATCATAGCCATAAGTGATTTGATGCTTTGAAAATTGCGCCTTCCAAAACGAGTAGATTGCCTCATTGTGGCAATTTTTTGGTAAGTTGAGTCATCACCCAATTTATCTAAAACTTCATCTTCTAAGTCATCAAGTTTTCTAGAAATATAGTCAAACACAGTATGATAATTGTTCAAAATATCTTTAAAAATTAGATATAAAATATAGTCAACTCCCCACTTTTGAACATCTAAAGTTCGCTTTTGAAGATTATTAGTTAGGATGCTAAATATTTTTAATTCGGTGATTTCAAATGTGATGATAAAATTGCTTCCCACCACAATACTGCCACGCGCCACCTCAAAGTCCCGATTTTTTATTTGATGAGTCAGAATTTCATAGTTATTAAATAAACAATCTTCTATATCTTCATCAATTCCTATAGGAGAATGGTTGAAAATCATGTCAACACGAGATGAATTGAGTCCAAAGTATGTCATAATTCTGGCTGTTCCAGTGCGATCGCGGAAATGAATACAGCGCAACCAGATATTGTGAGAACGATCAACTTTTGTTAGTACTACATCGACATCCCTACTGGTAAACAACTCCAGGTGATTATGAGAAAATGTGAGGAGAATCAGCATATAGCAATCCTAATAGACTCCAGGTAAGATTTATAAGTAGATTGTACTTACCTACGTAATCTTTAGAAATTACCGACTCCGCCAAATATTAATTTTCCCATCAAATCCACCACTGGAAAGAAATTGCCCATCACTACTAAAAGCAATATCTTCAATAGGCTGCATCAAAGTACTCACAGATTTACTCTGAATATCAAGTGTATTTTTTAACTCACCTGTAGTTAAATCCCACAACTTAATTCCATCTTTACCACCACTAGCAAGGGTTTTACCATCAGAATTAATAGCAATAGTATTCACCCAATTATTATGTCCAGTAAGGGTGTGGATTCGTTCACCACTGTTGACATTCCAAACTTTAATACTTGTATCCCGACTAGCACTAACTAAAGTTTCGCCATTGGGTGTAAAAGCTAACCCAGTTACTACCTGAGAATGCGCCACAAATGCTCGGATTAATTTGTTACTACGCAAGTCCCATAGCTTAACTACACCTTTATTATCACCACTAGCCAAGGTCTGTCCATCAGGACTAAGCGCTATGGTATGAATTGCATTATCAAAGCGTACTAAGGTGGCTAGAAGCATTTGTCGTTTTAAATCCCACAAACGAATCCCGTCTAAACCACCACTGACAAGAATTCGACTATCAGCAGAAACTGCTAAAGACAATATTGGACTTGTATGTCCAACCAAAGAACGGCTAAATTCCAGACTTTTAAGATTCCAAAGGTTTATTCTGTAGTCACTACCACAACTAATCAGAGTTTCACCATTTGGAGTAATTAAGATAGAGTCTACCGATCCTTGATGCGCTCTGTTAATCGTACCCAAAATTTTTCCCTTTTGAGGATTCCAGAAGCGAATTATACCCTCATTTTCTGCCCCACCAGTTACCAAAAGTTTAGCATTTGGGCTGAAAGCTAGAGATTTAATAGCACCTGTATGCCCGATTAAGGTGTGAAGTAGTTGGGGATTAGCAAAAGTTTTGCTATCTGGGGAGTTTGTCTTTAATTCATCAGCAGCATAAGCAGGATGACTGTAAAACTCTTGATTCATAGGAATTGACAGAGCTACAGATGTCATGAATACTAAGCTCAGACAAGAGCGAATAACCGTATTGCTTCCCCTTCTTTCTTCATTTCTCACAGTTCCTCCTCACCTATTGACACCCATTGAATTAAATCAATACTCAATACTCAATACTCGGTACTCAGCACTCAGCACTCAATACTCGGTACTCGGTACTCAATACTCAGCACTACCTACTGGCGTGATTTTTTCTTGGCAACGGTCATGATTGGTAAAGGTGGACTAGAGGAGTTAGAAGGTAAATAATGTTGCACTACAGGCTCCTCTGGTAAAGAGGGACGCTGTTGCATCCGCCATAACTTAAAAACCAGAGCTATTCCTGTTGTTCCCAAGCCGAAAGCGAACAACGACCAGCTATCATCTAAACCACCAATCAGTGCATCTACTACACCCATTGTGACTAATGCACTAATGATAGGTTCTTTCCGATATGCTGACTTCAAAAAACGAGGTAATACAGCGTTCATCACAGCTTATTCAGTTCCCGTTAACTTTTTGTATAAATTTAACCTAGAATACCTCATAGGCAATTGACCTTTCTGATCTAAGGCTATCAAGGCATATAATATTATAGTTTTTTGGGGCTGGAGCGGAAGTGTAGTAATTCCCTATGATGTTTAGTAATTTCCTGCCAATCATACAGCAGGTAACAGGTGATAGGTAAGAGTTTTTACCAATTACCCATTACCCATTACCTGTGATCTGGTACTATTTCAAACCAAGCCATGAGAGTACACCTTGATTGGTGAGATATTCAATCAACACCATTAGGATGAAGCCAATCATGGCTGCTCGTCCATTCAATCGTTCAGAATATTCATTAAAACCAAATTTGGGATCTTCTAGTTTGGGGTTAATACTGGGTTGTGGTTGTGTCATTATCAGTTTTTCCTCACTTCTTGATGGCAACGAAATTTTAAATTGAGCTTTTAGCTAATTGCAGTGCTTTAACTTGAGAAGTCCAACGACAGGTTGTTGGAGAGAGCAATGCAAAGGCTGACTTTACAATTTTTAATGATTCTTTATCTATTGTAAGAATACTGGGAGATTAGTCAAGTGTATGAGTTGGCGGTTTTTCAGGTAGATTTAGGGGAAATAGGTAAGAAAATAGCTATCCTGAATACGGAAATAGCAGGATGGATACTGGCAGGCTAAAGTAAATAAAAAAATATCAGAGGCTGTAAATGGAAATCGGCGTTCCTAAGGAAACTAAGGATCAAGAGTTTCGTGTAGGGTTAAGTCCTTCTAGTGTGCGGGTGCTGCGGGAAAATGGTAACAGTATCTTTGTCCAAACACAGGCGGGTACTGGTGCTGGATTTACAGATGAAGACTATAGAAGTGCGGGGGCAGAAATTGTCTCTACGCCGGAAGCTGCATGGAATCGGGAGTTAGTTATCAAGGTTAAAGAACCCTTGGTAAGTGAGTATAATTTTTTGCAAAAGGGACAATTATTATTTACTTATTTACATTTGGCAGCCGATCGCAAATTAACAGAATATTTAATTGATTGTGGCATTAGTGCGATCGCTTACGAAACCGTAGAACAACCAGGGGTGAACAGACTCCCGTTGCTTACCCCCATGAGCATTATTGCAGGTCGGTTAGCGGTACAATTTGGGGCTAGATTCCTAGAACGTCAACAAGGTGGTAAAGGGGTACTTTTAGGTGGTGTACCCGGTGTCAAAGCTGGCAAAGTGGTAATTTTAGGTGGTGGCGTTGTCGGCACAGAAGCCGCTAAAATTGCAGTGGGCATGGGTGCGATCGTGCAAATTTTAGATGTCAACGTTGAACGCCTTGCTTACTTAGAAACCCTTTTTGGTTCTAGAGTTGAACTGCTTTATAGCAATTCTGCTCATATTGAAACCGCTGTTAAAGAAGCCGATTTACTCATTGGTGCGGTTTTAATCCCTGGTAGAAAAGCGCCAATTTTAGTATCCCGTGATTTGGTTAAACAAATGCATCCCGGTTCAGTGATTGTGGATGTTGCAGTTGATCAAGGTGGATGTGTAGAAACATTACATCCTACATCTCACACCAATCCTGTATATATTGATGAGGGCGTGGTGCATTATGGTGTTCCTAATATGCCAGGTGCTGTACCTTGGACATCCACTCAAGCTCTCAACAACAGCACTTTACCCTATGCCGTGCAGTTGGCTAATTTAGGAATTAAGGCTTTGGATATTAACCCTGCTTTGGCTAAAGGTTTGAATGTGCAGAATCATCGTTTAATACATCCGGCTGTACAAGAGGTTTTCCCTGATTTGGTAAATTAAGAATCAGCTTTTTAGCGCGGGTGGGTAGGTGTAAAAAATTAGAAGTTGTAAAAAATGGCTGTATCTCTTGATGGGCTTGGCTTTGCGGCTATAAATATTAATGAACCATCCGCGCACCTTACACAGACTGGGTTTCAGCGTTTTTTGTGCTTGACACAATTTCTGAAATGGACTATGATTATCCCATCCGCGCAATCGAACCTTGAAAACCAAATACACAAAGGCTTTCAGCCTCCCGCTATTGCAATTTCTCTTACTCCCTATTAGGGATTGAAACGCAAACTACTTGTTTTTCGCGGTCGTTAGCATACTGAAGATTGCAATTTCTCTTACTCCCTATTAGGGATTGAAACCTAGTATCTTTTGATAAGTTTGGTTCTGAGCTTGATTGCAATTTCTCTTACTCCCTATTAGGGATTGAAACTTCACCTACTTGGGACCCTAACATAGGTGATTAATTGCAAATTGCAATTTCTCTTACTCCCTATTAGGGATTGAAACATTGCCTACCTACAGTTTGATGTTAATAGCAAATTGCAATTTCTCTTACTCCCTATTAGGGATTGAAACATTAGAGGCATTATCATTTCTAATTTCGACTTCATTGCAATTTCTCTTACTCCCTATTAGGGATTGAAACTTCCACCTTCTTTTTTCTGATTGTAATCTTCCAATTGCAATTTCTCTTACTCCCTATTAGGGATTGAAACTCGATTTAGACACCCTGGAGTTTTGGCAAAGCTTGGGTAAAATTGCAATTTCTCTTACTCCCTATTAGGGATTGAAACAAGATTTTGTAGATGAGGAGGGTAAGGAATGGACAATTGCAATTTCTCTTACTCCCTATTAGGGATTGAAACTTAGGTAATTTAGTCTATTCGAGTAAATTTACTTCCCCACATTGCAATTTCTCTTACTCCCTATTAGGGATTGAAACACTACGATCAATACCACCAATATGGCAGTTGGATTGCAATTTCTCTTACTCCCTATTAGGGATTGAAACACTTCATTCATAATTAACCTTCTGTTTGTTTTGATTGCAATTTCTCTTACTCCCTATTAGGGATTGAAACTCTAACTGACTGTGGGTGTGCCAGCTTGTCTGGCAATTGCAATTTCTCTTACTCCCTATTAGGGATTGAAACCCTAATTCCCCTTCCTCAATACCATTTAATAGGAATTGCAATTTCTCTTACTCCCTATTAGGGATTGAAACTACGAATTAAGGCTTTATCATACAAAGCGATATAGTCAGGAATTGCAATTTCTCTTACTCCCTATTAGGGATTGAAACTACAGAGTAATTCCTCATGATAAAAAAAATGCAGAAATTGCAATTTCTCTTACTCCCTATTAGGGATTGAAACCCCAGTTAGATTATCAACAAAAAACAAAGGAAAGTGGATATTACGAATTATTTTAAATTTATAGTATTTTTAGCTACAGTTATCTCTCTCTCAAGTAAGCAACAATAGGAATAAAGAACTGATATGCAGCCTTTCTTGTAAATCATGCTGCTGTTTCATGAAACCTCGAATCATTGTTTGTGGCTTAGGACGTACTGGATATAAAATCTTTCGTTTGCTGAGACAACAGGGTGCTTCAGTTGTCGGTATTCATCGCAAACCCATACCTGGCGAAGCTACGGGAGATGTAATTATTGGTGAATTATACACAGCTTCCACCCTGAAAGCGGCAGGAATTGAGCAAGCACATACTTTAGTAATTGCTACCTCTGATGATGCGTTAAACTTGTCAATTATGATGCAGGCGCGGATACTGAATCCCCAAATTCGGATTATTAATCGCTTCTATAATCCGAACTTGAGCGAACGCCTAGATCAAACTCTTGTTGATCATTTAAGTATGAGTGTTGTCGGTTTAGCAGCACCAGTATTTACCTTTGCAGCCTTGGGAAATCAAGCAATTGGGCAAATCAAGTTATTTGATCAAACTTGGCCAATTCAGGAAGAATATATTGATGAAGATCATCCTTGGAGAGGTTGTAAACTGAGTGATTTGTGGGAAGAGAAATCCCGGATGCTCATTTATTATCTACCTCTTGTAGGCAAGATAAATTTAGTCTCTGCGGTATTATCAGAACAAAGGTTGAAAGCAGGTGATCGATTAATTATTGGCTCTCAACCCCGTGTTAATCTCCCTCGCAAATCATGGGGCAGAAAATTTCTAAAAATCTTCACAAGTATTCGGCAGTTTCAGAAACACGCCCAATCAGTAGTCGTCATGGCAGTGGTGCTAATAGTCATTATTTTACTCGCCACATTCACCTATGTTTCAGCTAAATTAAATATTTCATTTGTTGATGCTTTATATTTTGCTGTGGGCATGATTACAGGTGCTGGTGGTAATGACAAAGTTGTAGAACAAGCACCTAATAGTATTAAATTATTTACAGTTTTTATGATGCTGGCTGGGGCAGCAGTTTTTGGTATTTGGTATGCAATGCTTACAGATTTTGTCTTAGGTAGTCGCCTCAAACAATTTTGGGATGCTGCTAGAATTCCCCAACGTAATCATTATATTGTTTGTGGTTTGAGTGGAATTGGGATTAGAATTATTCAACAACTTCATGCAGGTGGATATGAGGTAGTAGTAATTGAAACAGATCCTAATAATAGATTTGTCACTACTGCTAGAGGAATGAGTATTCCGGTAATTCTTGCAGATGCGAGTTTTCGCACAACTCTACACACAAGTAATATAGATACCGCCGCCGCAGTTTTGGCTGTTACTAATAATGATGCTATTAATTTAGAAATTGCCCTCAAAGCTAAAGGTTTAACACCAAAAATTCCTGTGATTGTTCATTATGCTGATCCTGATTTTGCCGGCATGACAAAACAGGTATTTGATTTTGAAGCTGTACTCAGTCCCGCAGAATTAGCAGCACCGGCTTTTGCTGCTGCTGCCCTTGGAGGTAGAATTATTGGTAATGGTATTATTGGCGATAGTTTGTGGGTAGCTTTTGCCACTTTGATTACGCCTTTACATCCTTTTTGTGGTGAGTGGGTAAAAGATGTAGCTAGGTCTGCTGATTTTGTACCTTTGTATGTAGAGACAAATCATCAAACTTTACACGGCTGGGATTTGCTAGATACCAATTTGAGTGCAGGAGATATTTTGTATATGACTATTCCTGCAAATCGGTTATATCAGTTATGGCGCGAAGAACATCAGCCGATAATAGGATGAACTACCTCTTCTTACTTCGTTGAAATTAGGATAATGGTAGCAAAAATTGATCTCTCATAGTTTATGCTGCGTTTTGTATAGTTTTTTGTAAAAAATTCCCCCTTCCTGACGCAGAGAGGGATTCTATAAATTCGTCGAATTCACGTTAAATAAATTATATGGGTAGGAACGAATGTCTGTTTTACAATAATTTGGACTTTATTCAGTTGTAATTTGCTGTAAATGAACATACAGCGGATTTCGCTGTTAGAGTTTGTTTGAAAAATGGTTAGTGATGTATTAAAAACTTTTAAACCATCCTCTTAGGAGGTACACATCTTGCGGCCAAGATGCCCGCATTACAAGAGTTTAATTATTCAAGTTTGTACCTCATTTAAATGAAATCTGCTGTAAGTTAAAAAAACTTGAATAAAGTTAATATTTTTTATTAAAAAGATACTTTTTTAATAAAAATGCTTAGTGTAAACTCATTTTGATTGCTTTTACTTTAAAGTCATATTTGTACGATTTGTTAGCACTACATATATTTATTATTAATCTATTGATATGATTGATACAATTTTAACGACTTAACTGATGAGACTTAGAAAATGTCAACAGTGAAAATTGAAATCCAGTTATCCTCCGAAGTTTTACTCCAAGCTGTTCAGCAGTTAAACCAGCTAGATTTAGAGCAGTTTATCTCTCAAGTTATGATTTTACACACTCAAAGAAAATCAGCAAGCTTGCTAAAAGAGGAAGTAGAACTATTTCTAACAATAAATGATGATATTTCTTCTGAGACCCATGATTATTATCACAAATTGATAACTACAGTAGAGGAAGAAAGACTGACGAATGAAGAATATAAGGAGTTATTATACCTAAGTGAACAAATAGATAAACTACAAGCACATCGTTTAGAATATTTAGCAGATTTGGCACGGTTACATGGAATATCGCTGACTGAGTTGGTGCAAAATTTAGGCTTTCAGACGTAAAATTATTGTAAATAGACTATTTGAATATTTTAATAAGTAGGATGCGTTAATACACCTATACAACGGTTTATCACTAATGCTTTGAATAATCAAAATAATGTAAACTTTTATAGCCAAATTCTCCCCAAAATTAGCTCATAATTAAGGGAGGACATACTAGTGGAGAACATAAAAATGCTAGAACAATACCGTCAGCACGTTGCAGAACGCGCTCAACTTGGTATTCCTCCTTTACCGTTGGATGCAGTACAAACATCAGAGTTGTGTGAATTACTGAAAAATCCACCAAAGGGCGAAGAAGAGTTATTATTAAATTTATTACGTAACCGCATTCCTCCCGGTGTAGATCAAGCCGCTTATGTTAAAGCTGGGTTTCTCACTGCGATCGCAAAATCAGAAATCACCAGTCCTGTCGTTTTACCTGTGGATGCAGTAGAATTACTGGGAACAATGATAGGTGGTTATAACGTACAATCATTAATTGATTTACTGCAACTTGCTACTGTATCTGTATCGGACTCTTCGGAAACACCACTAGTAATGGGTGGACAGGGAAAAGAACCGATAGCCGCTTATGCAGCCAACGCACTGAGCAGAATTTTGTTGGTATATGATGCTTTCCATGATGTTTTGGAATTGTCGAAAACCAATCCCTACGCTAAACAAGTGGTAAACTCCTGGGCAGAAGCAGAATGGTTTACCTTGCGTCCCACATTAGCAGAAAGTATTACGGTGACGGTTTTTAAAGTTCCTGGAGAAACCAACACCGACGACTTATCACCAGCAACCCACGCCACAACTCGCCCGGATATTCCTTTACACGCATTGGCGATGTTAGAAACTCGCCAACCTGGAAGTTTAGAAACTATTGTTGAATTAAAGAAAAAAGGATATCCCGTTGCTTACGTCGGTGATGTCGTTGGTACTGGTTCATCTCGTAAGTCTGCAATTAATTCCGTATTATGGCATTTGGGCAATGATATTCCCTTTGTTCCCAACAAACGGGCTGGAGGTTATATTTTAGGAAGTGCGATCGCTCCCATCTTTTTTAACACAGCCGAAGATGCCGGTGCATTACCCATTCAATGCGATGTCAGCAAAATGGAAACCGGCGACGTAATCACAATTTACCCCTACAAAGGCGAAGTTACCAACGCCGCAGGAGAAATAATTTCCACCTTCAGCCTCAAACCTGACACCATTTTAGACGAAGTGCGTGCAGGTGGACGCATTCCCCTACTAATTGGACGTACCCTCACCGACAAAACCCGCGAAGCATTAGGTTTAGAACCAAGCACATTATTTATCCGTCCCCAAGCCCCAGCCGACACAGGCAAAGGCTACACATTGGCACAGAAAATGGTCGGGAAGGCTTGCGGTTTACCAGGAGTACGTCCGGGGACATCTTGCGAACCAATCATGACTACAGTGGGTTCTCAGGACACCACAGGGCCAATGACAAGAGACGAATTGAAAGAACTTGCTTGTTTAGGTTTTAGCGCAGACTTAGTAATGCAAAGTTTCTGTCACACAGCCGCATATCCCAAACCAGTGGATATTAAAACCCACCAAGAATTACCCGACTTTTTCGCCCAACGTGCTGGTGTAGCCTTGCGTCCCGGTGATGGTATCATTCACTCCTGGTTAAACCGGATGTTGTTACCCGACACCGTAGGCACAGGTGGAGATTCACACACTCGCTTTCCCTTAGGAATTTCCTTCCCTGCTGGTTCTGGGTTAGTTGCGTTTGCTGGTGCATTGGGTGTCATGCCTTTGGATATGCCAGAATCAGTTTTAGTCAGATTTAAAGGAGAATTGCAACCAGGAATTACCCTGCGAGATGTTGTCAATGCAATTCCTTATGTAGCTATGCAAAAAGGTTTGTTAACAGTAGAGAAGCAAAACAAGAAAAACATCTTCTCCGGCAAGATTTTGGAAATTGAAGGATTACCAAACTTGAAAGTTGAACAAGCTTTTGAATTAACCGACGCTTCCGCAGAGCGTTCTTGTGCTGGTTGCACAATTAAATTGAGTGAACAAACAATTGCTGAATATCTGCGTTCCAATATTGCCTTACTGAAAAACATGGTAGCACGGGGTTATCATGATGAGCGAACCATTATGCGCCGAGTGGCAAAAATGGAAGAATGGTTAGCAAATCCTGTATTAATGTCAGCCGACACAGATGCCGAATATGCAGAAATAATTGAAATTGATTTAAACGAAATCAAAGAACCAATTGTTGCTGCTCCCAATGACCCCGATAATGTTAAGTTATTATCGGCAGTTGCTAATGATATGGTGCAAGAAGTATTTGTTGGTTCTTGCATGACAAACATCGGACATTATCGAGCAACTGCCAAGGTTTTAGAAGGTGCTGGTGAGGTGAAAGCTAGGTTGTGGATAGCGCCTCCTACAAGAATGGATGAACACCAATTAAAGAAAGAAGGTGTTTATGATGTTTTCGTAGCTGCAAATGCGAGAACTGAGATCCCAGGATGCAGTTTATGTATGGGAAATCAAGCACGGGTTGAAGATAATACAACGGTGTTTTCTACCTCGACTCGTAATTTCAATAATCGCATGGGTAAAGGCGCACAAGTGTATTTAGGATCGGCGGAATTAGCAGCAGTTTGTGCGTTGTTAGGAAGGCTTCCTAATGTGCAGGAATATATGGATATTGTAGGAGAGAGAATTCATCCTTTTGCTGATAATTTGTATCGCTATTTGAACTTTGATCAAATTGCCGGTTTTGAGGATGAGGGACGGGTGATTTCTCAGGAGGAACAGGCGGCTTTGGTGTAATGTAATTGGGGGTGAGTCTTGATGGCTCACCTGAATGTTATTAACAATTTATTACTAGGGTAAACAATGCCAGCAAAGGATATCTACCATGATGCGGTGAAAAATGCTTTAATTAAAGATGGTTGGAGGATTTTAGCTGATTCTTATTTTTTACAATATGAAGATGCCCAACTTTACGCTGATCTACTTGCTGAAAAAACGCTATTAGCTGAACAGAATAATCGTACCATTGTTGTGGAAATAAAAAGTTTTATTAATCCTTCTCCGATGAGGGATTTTGAATTGGCATTAGGACAATATATTGTATATCGTGATATTTTAGATTTATCTGAAAAACATTATGCAATTTATTTAGCTGTCAAAGATACGGTATTTGAGAGCTTTTTTCAAAGGAAATCAATTCAAGCCATTGTTAAACGCCATCAAATAGAGTTTATTGTTTTTAATCACGAACAGGAGGAAATTGTATCATGGATAAGCTCACAAGATATGGAGAAATAATCAAAAAAATCTTAACAGAATATTATCAAATTGTTGAAAAATCTCCTGATTTTCACCCGGAAAATTGTCTAATTTTTGATGATAACAATCATCATTATTTTTGGCGTAGTATTGATTGGGTTAACAAAAAAAGAGTTAATAATACTCATGTTTACGTTCGTATTAAAAATCAGAAAATTTACATTGAGGAAGATTGGACTGAGGAAGGAATTGCAACTGAGTTATTACGGGAATGTGTACCAAAAGAGGATATTGTTTTGGCTTTTCATGATCCAGAAACTCGTAAATTGACTGAGTTTGCTGTGGCTTGATTAATTTATAAACAGGAGAAAATACATCCTTTTGCTGATAATTTGTATCTTTATTTGAACTTTGATCAAATTGTTGGTTTTGAGGATGAGGGTAGAGTGATTAGTAAGGAGAAGCGGCTTTGGTATAATTTAGGTTAAGGTGGGTCTGGATGGACTCACCTAGAATATTAATATATAAATAAGACTTATTTATAATTCTATTAAGTATAAATTTCATCTATATTTCTGACTGATGGACTGACCCCTATGTAAAATTTCATATATATTAAATATATTTGTTTGTATTTTTAATGGAGTTTTTAAATCAGCCCTCTAAATATTGACAAATAGGACACAATGTGAGTTTTCTAAGAAGGTAAGATGAAAACCACAATTGAAGGTTTATGCTATCTCCCCTATTTGATGCTTTTGTAGAAGCCAGTCCAGTCAGTGTGATGATGCGAGTGCTGATGGAAAATATTTTTAACCCCTCACGAATGGATCAGCTATTTAAGACACACAGCGAACGGCAATACGAACAAGAGTTACTGTTTTCCACGCAGGTGGATTTAATGAGTCTAGTCGTATGTGGAATGTATCCATCAGTTCATGCCGCCTATCAGAAGAAAGCGGTAGAGGTAAGTGTCAGTGCCACAGCACTATACAATAAACTACAACGGATTGAACTACCAGTAAGTCGAGCATTAGTACATGAGACAGCATCTAGGCTGTTGACTTTGTGCCTTTTTAAGCTATTTTGGTTCATACAACTTCTGTG
>NZ_JAYGGY010000136.1:0-13019 GCF_034931625.1 Anabaena cylindrica UHCC 0172
TCCTGACTCCTGACTCCTGACTCCTGACTCCTGACTCCTGACTCCTGACTCCTAAATTCTTACGTTAATGGAACAATCATCTCTCAAGCTAGTATGGAAATTTGGACTGATCTAGTTCGGATTTTCCCCAACTTTAAAATATACAGTACAAAATTTAGTGCTAGGCGTATGGCACAATACGCCCCTTCTGACCACTACTGTAAAATCTAAAATCTCTCTAGGGTAGGATCTTAATTAATACCAAAACTGTAATGACCAATGAATGGATCAAACCGATTAGCTGACGAATCCTTGCCTTCTCAACCAGCAGAACACTATCACGATCTAAACCACCAACATACAGATCATACTCCTGGTCATACCAATTCCGTTCATCCTCACGTCCATAGTGAAGAATCTTTACGGCGAATTATCAACCGACTATCGCGTATAGAAGGACACGTTCGCGGAATCAAGACAATGGTGCAGCAAAATACCCCCTGTCCTGATGTTTTATTGCAAATTGCCGCCGTCAGAGGCGCTATAGATAAGGTAGCCCGCATTGTTTTAGATGAACATTTAACTGAATGTATTGCTAGAGCTTCAAAAAATGGCAATATTGATGTAGAAATTGAACAACTTAAAGCTGCTTTAGATCGGTTTTTGCCTTAGCAATTACAAAAATCGTAAACATTAAGTATATGCATCTTGCTTAACCATGTGCATAAACAATATACTGCCCTGTATCTAAGTTAAACAAGTAACTAAGCTGTATAAACAAATTTCATTTATACAGCCACAAATCTTTTTACTTGGGCTTCGGAAACATGACGCTAAAAAATTATCAATTTCACTGCTATTTGCAAGGTAATTCCCAAAAACCATTAATTCTTTTTTTACATGGCTTCATGGGTGACATTGAAGAATTTGATGAAGCCAGAAAATTACTAGGGGAAGATTTTTATTATCTCACAATTGACTTACCTGGACATGGTAAAACTCAAGTTTTAGGAGGTGATGAATACTATAAAATGGAACCTACTGCTCAAGCTATAATCAATTTATTGGATAAATTAGAAATAGAAAAATGCTTTTTAGTCGGTTATTCAATGGGAGGAAGATTAGGTTTATACCTTATGCTTCATTTTCCTGAACGTTTTTTTAAAGTTGTCTTAGAATCAGCTTCTCCAGGTTTACAAACAGAATTAGAAAGATTATCCAGAATTAAAAGTGATTCTCAAATTGCCAAAAAAATCACCAGAATGGTCAATAAAAATGAATTAAAGACATTTTTAAACAATTGGTATAGTCAAGCAATTTTTGGTGATATCAAAAATCATCAATTATATGAACAGATGCTAAAAAAAAGGTTAGATAATAATCCTCTAGAACTCGCAAAATCATTGATATTTATGGGAAATGGATATCAAACTTCTTTATGGGAAAAGATTCAAGAAAATAAAATACCTTTGCTTTTGTTAGTTGGAGAATATGATGAAAAATTTATCTCTATTAATACAGCAATGGCTGATAGATGTAAAAATGCCCAACTAAAAATTATTAATCAAGCTGGACATAATATTCATCTAGAAAATACATTGGCATTTGTGAAAACTGTCCAGGCTTTTCTGATTTAGTAAAAATATATTCCCATGAAATTTAAACCAAAACCCAAGTATCACTAGGGTTTGAATCCTGAATCCTCAATTCTGCTGTAATTCTTCTTGCAATAACTTCCGATAAACTTGAGGTAGAAAACGTGTATTAGAATTAGTTTCTATGCCATATCCTAAACTTGTCCAAGTGGGGGAAAGTCGCTTTAAAACTTCATTTAACTTTTTTTGTCTGAGCAGTTGAGAAATATTTGTTCCCCACACTTTTGAATCGTTTAACCAACGGTAAACTACTACATCTTGATACTCTGGTTCAAAACTATAACTAGACCATAACATTAACTGCGTTGGTTTTGGGTGATAGCGAGGCGCAATTTGATACCAGGTGGTATTAATGATTTGATATCTACCCGCAGCAGTGGAACAGTTACCTGTATTTGGTCCTGTGACAATGGTGACACATATTTCAGGATGACGGCTGAGGTCATTTACTTGCTGTCCACCATATAGCAGAGAGTAGGGACGGTTACTATTTGCCTCACTTGTGGAAATAGTTCGCATCAAAGCCCGGATATAAGGATCTCCGTCTTGCATGACTAAGGGAGGTTGTTTGCGCTCAAACACAGGATCTGAAGATGAACGCAAATTTCCACCAATATACCACTGTAATAAATATACAAAGCCGAGCAGTGCCGCTAGGGGGGCAATCAGTTTTTCTACGCCTTTGAGTTCAAAGCCTTTCAGAGTTGGACTCCTTAAAATTCACTTTCTAATCTAAAACAACAATTACCAATGATCTAATTTCGGGAAATTGATCATCTGCTACCTATTTGTCTAAACCAGGACTTACACAACGACTTTCAACCTTATTCTCTATTCCCTGTACTTTGAAATAATTCCTGAAAACTTTTTGGTGTAGCTTCAGGTTTAGCGATAATCTCGATAATTTTATTCCGTGCGGCAGGTTCAAACATGGATTCGATACAAATCTGGGCTACTTTTTGTCGGGGGATACTACCATCAAATAATGTATCAGCGTTTTGCATGACTATGGCATCGGAGTTATCTTCATTTTTCAGTCCTCCAGGTCGCACTATTGTATAGGTAAGTCCACTGTTTTGAATGTATTCCTCGGCTTGTTTTTTCCATACTAAAATCAGCCAAAACAGGTTGAGCGGATGAAAAAACTGGGAAACACACAAAGAGGAAACTAAAATAAAATGTTCTATTTGTTTGGCTTTAGCTACATCTACTAAATTTTTTGTACCTTCAAAATCCACTTTATAGGGGCTTGTGGGGTCAAAACTTGGTTTTGCTCCTGTGGCGCATATTATCACCGTGCTATCACCTAATGCAGCAGTTAGGCTTGCTGGTTGTGATACGTCGCCGACAAATAACTCGACTTCAGCAGACAAGATAGCCTTAGCTTTATCTTTATCCCTTACCAACGCACGAACGGGAATATTCTTGGATACTAGCTCTTGTACTATCCGACGACCTGTTTCACCTGTCGCCCCTGCTACAAATACTTTCATAATTAAGGTTATCCTAGGAAACTAATATGTGTTTGTTCCATTCTTTAGTTTAGTAATTCTATGGAGTTGATGACAGATTCTTGAGGTTTTCGTGAAATTTGTATTTCTGTGCGAAAAAATGTTCCTGAAGTGGGAATGATAAATATAGACAAACTGCCAACTATACAAACATACATTTATCTATGGTTACAAATAAGTGGGATTATCAATCTTTAGATATAAAAGAGTCAGTTTTGCCTATGGGTTCAAGCGTTACAGTCAATGAAACGCCATTAAAAGAGGCTCATGTAGGGCCAAATAAATTTCACAGTCGTCATCAAGACTGTATGGAAATGTATGCTCCTATGGAGCAGGTGGCCAAGTATCTAAATAGTCATTCTTCATGGTTTGTGCGCTGTGCTGAACCCATGAGGGTGGAAGCTTTGGGTGAAAATGGTTATGCTTTGGTGATTGGTAAGTTTGGTTCTTTTGGTTATGAGGTAGAACCGAAAATTGGTTTGGAATTATTGGACCCTGAGGAAGGTAAATACCGTATCCGTACAATTCCCATTCCTGATTATCAAGCACCTGGTTATGATGTGGACTATAATGCTTCAATGCATTTAGTAGAAGGTTTGGAACAGGTGACGCGGGTAGAATGGGAATTAGATTTGATCGTTGAGCTGCACTTTCCCAAATTTATTCAGCGTTTACCACATTCTTTAATTCAATCTACAGGCGATCGCTTACTTAATCAAATTGTTCGCCAAGTCTCCCGTCGCTTAACCCGCAAAGTACAGGAAGATTTTCATCAATCTCTCAATATCCCTTTTCCTGTTAATTCCCAGAAAAAGCGTCATTAGTGATGAGGAACAGGGAACAGGGAATAGGGAATATTTCTTCTATCTCCTGCCTCCTAACCACATATCATCTATGCTTTACTAATGATTCTGAGGATAATTTCTACACCAGAGAAAGCTTGCCAAACAAACAGCCCTAAAAGCCCGAAATTAAGTAAAATATGAGTTGCACGCGCCCAATTTGCCCCTTTTTGCATAAAGGGAGAGAGGGACGCAGAAAAAGCTATTATAGCTGTCATGCCCAAACCAGCTAATAGGTGGGGTCCAACAAATAATTTACCATTATTAATGTAGGTGACAGCCATGCCACCAATTGCACCTGCTACCATCACAGCGAGGAGAATAGAGCCGATTTGGTGGTGCTTAATGGTATATTTACCTTGAATTAGTTCTTTCTTTTCTTCGCCCTTGGCATTTCTGGTACGCTGTACTTGCAGTCCCAAGTAGGCAGCATACAGTGAGAGTGCCAATAAGATCCACATGATGGCTGGATGAAAGAAGTTTAAAGCAAATTTTATGTCTGGAGAAAGTTCAAGACTCATTGTGTTTTCCCAATTATTAAATCTTAATAAAATTTAGCATACCTTTGTTGAGGAGTTAAGAAGGGGCGTATTGCAATACGTCCGTACAGGTGTAAAAAATTCCCTCTTGCAAAAGTGGTGAAATAATCTCAGACTGAAATTGGAGGCTAGATCAATAAATTTGCCGAAGCGGGATTGCATTTATGACTGAAAACAACGAGAACTTGCTGCTCAAGGCTGCGAAAAATGGGGATATTCAGCGGCTGTGTGAAATATTAGCTACGGGTGCTAAAGTGGATGTGTGCGATCGCACTGGCACGACAGCATTAATGTTTGCGGCGAATTTAGGTTATACAGAAATTGTGCGATCGCTCCTAGATTTTGGTGCTAACATCAATCTACCTAGAAAAACCTATGGTTTAACGGCTTTAATGTTGGCAGCGAGTGCTAATAAAATTGATATTGTTAAGCTTCTCATATCTAAAGGTGTAGATGTAAATGCTATTAATGAAGATGGCAGCACAGCTTTAATGGCAGCAGCACTCAAAGGTCATCTGGATGTAGTGCAAGTCTTATTAGCTGCGGGTGCTGATGCAAATATTGCTGATAAAGATGATGATACGGCTTTAAAACTTGCCATTAAGCATGGTTATACAGCAGTTGTCAAAGACATAACACAAAATAGTGATTTTGTCAATAAACCAGATGCAGAAGGTGAAACACCGTTAATGATAGCCGCAGACTTGGGATATTTGGATATAGTGCAAACACTGTTGTCACAAGGGGCTAATCCTAATTTACAAAATCCCGATGGTGGAACTGCGCTTTTAGCTGCATCTGCTGCCGGACATGGTAATATTATCGCAGCTTTATTAGATAAAGGCGCAGAAATAAATCACCAAGATAAAGAAGGTGAAACTGCCCTACATTGTTCTGTTGTTGAAGGCTACATTGATGTAGTGCAACTATTACTTCAACGGGGAGCAGATGTACAAATTAGAAATCATCTTGGTGATACACCATTGCTTCTAGCGGCATTCCAGGGACACAGCGAAATAGTTGGGACTTTACTGCGTGCTGGAGCAGATATGGATAAGAAAAACTTTGGAGAAGTAGCTCTGACACTGGCAGTATCCCAAGGACACATTCAGACAGTGAAGACATTACTTGACCACGGAGCTAATGTCAATATTGTAGCAGATGATGGCAAAACAGCTTTAGTCAAAGCCATAACCAGCAACCATCCAGGAATATTCCAACTGCTGCTGGAACAAGGAGCAGATGTGAATTTTCAGGACTCATTTGGAGCAACACCTTTAATGTGGGCTGCTTCAGAGGGTTATGGACAAGCGGTGCAGATGTTAATTACATCCGGGGCAAATGTGAATTTAAAAAACCAAGGTAATTACACAGCTTTAATGATTGCCGAATTTAATAACTATCGTGTAATTGCTCAGATTTTAAGGCAAGCTGGAGCGCAGGATTGACTAAAAAGCTATCAGCTACTTTCTAGACTCAGCGATGTCTTATTTTAAGTAGCTGGACATAAATTTTATCTTCCTTATTATCCCAAATAGTATCAAGAAAAACCTGATTTGTTTCTATTCTGGTAAAAAATCAGATTTGAGAACTAAATTAGCATCAAAAGGACATTCTACCGGAAAAACAGCTATAGATAAGCCTATTTCTGAAGCGGCTAAATCTCTCGCTTTTTGATAACATTCATTAAACACTTCTAAAAAATAATTCTTTAAACTCAGACTAGCTGCAAAATCATCTTCTAAACGGTTACGATGTTCTTTAATGGTTGTACGCCATCTATTTGTCCGTTTTTCTGGTTGATATTGCCATTTTAACAATAGTAAGTAATTCATTATTTTCTTCTAATTGAAGTTTTAATTTCCTCCCATGTCATTACATCATCTGGATTTGATTGATAATCAGTAATCCGACGATCAAGTTCTTGTTTTTGTGCTGTTGTTAAATCGGGATAAGCCTGTTCTGCTGCTATACTTTCCCAAATCTCTTGTACAATCCGAATTCTATCTGCAATACTCAGGGCTTTGATTTCATTTAAAGTTACACTGATGTCCATGTTAACTGACCTCAATAGGAAGATAAGGCATTCATAATATTTCCTATGATAAGCGATCGCTCTCAGCTTTGAGTTAATTTGATGGTGCGATCGCACTTTTAGTAACCATTTTCTTTCGCCCACAGGCGCAAATACTCTACTCTTTGCTCGTAAAGTTCCCTTTCATGATCAGAAAACTCATCTACATTTGGTTTCGTCATATTCACCCAATTGTCAAATCCCATGCCCAGAATAAATGATTTGTCATTCTCTATCATCTGATTCTGAACTTTTTCCTCTGAGATATTCGGTAAACTTTTAATCCAAATAATTAAATCTTGAACTGTAGAGTCTGAGTCCGCAATTAATTGGATAGATGCAAAAGCATCTTCACCAATAATTTTTTCTAATCTATCTATTTCTAATTCATGCAATCCTCCAAAAACAGGTATATCAATACCGAATTTAGCGGAGTAATCGAAACGAATAACACCTACTGGATACTTAATCAAATGCAAAATAGATAGTATTTTAATTATCTCTTCATAGGTATCTACCCATTTATTAAAACCTTTTTGCTCAAAAGTTTGTTTATTGGATTTGAGAAGTCCAATGGTATTTGAGAATTTGTGTCCATGTGAGTGAACATAATCGTGAAGGTATTTGAGATCCAGCATCCGCTTCTTGATATTATGCTTGTGCTGATAAGTAGTAAAGTTGGGATGTTGTTCAAGTTTTCGCCAAACCTTGTCAAAATAAGGTGTAGGTGTGTCGTCCTGTGATTGAAGCCAGTTTTGGATAACTTCATGACCATCATCGTTCAAATTCCAATACACAGATAAAAGACCTAACTCGAAGCTACTACGCAAAGAGGTCATTGCCTGTTTATAGAAACCCAGTAGACAGAGATTATATGAAACCTGAATTTCTTCCCATGAATCATGCCAAGGGAAAAAATGTCCAGAAAACATATTTTCTGTGGTCATAGGAATAACTTTGCCAAGACTGTGGTATGTCCATGCTAATTCTGATAATTTATGGGCTATTTCTGGATGTTCTTCAAGATACTGCTTTGACTGCTCATATACTTCAAGACTGGCATCAAAAGTAAATGTAAAGGGAAGCATAGTGTCTAATACTCGAATAGTTGCGATCTATTTTTTAAAAGTTAGTTCAAATACTGCATATTGCTCTACCAAATAATACCCGCCAATATCCGATTATAACTAAATTAATCTAAAATAACAAAAAATAGCAAAACCAAGGCTATTCTATGGCAACACCAATAATTGAAACAACGACTCAAACCCTCTACGATCAAGATTATTACCTGTGGCTAAGAACAACCATTAACCAACTTCGCACAGGACAATTTTCTGCTGTTGATTTAGAGAATTTATTAGAAGAATTAGAAACTTTAGGTAGAAGTCAAAAATGAACAATTCAAAATTTATTAATTCATCTTCTTATCCATCTACTAAAAATCGAATATTGGGATAGTGAAAGAGAACGTAATCAAGGATATTGGCAAGGGGAAATTAGAACATTTCGCAGACAAATTAAAAAATTTCTCAAAGATAGTCCTAGTTTGAAGCCTTACATATTAGAAATATTTGATGAATGTTATCAAGATGCAAGAAAAGAAGCATCCGATCGCTCTCAACTTTCTATTGACAGATTTCCTTTTATACCCATTGGTTCTTTAGAACAAATTTTAGATGAAAACTGGTTTCCCGAATTACTCAATGATTATGGTAAAGCCGACTAAAATAGATACTTAACTCACCCTTCCTCAAGGAGTATCTAGCGGTGCAGCCAGATTTAGTAGGTCTAGAAATTAGTAAAGGGGAATTGAGGCGTTTAACAGGCTTTGATACTGAAGACGTTTTTAGACCCTCAATTATGGCAGATAAGGAAAAGCGGATGGGCTTTTTCTTCAATGAAGGTTTAGTTGCTTTAGCACTTACACCGATTATTGTCGGCTTTATTTATGCTTTTATAATTTTGCCAACTGTGAGATCTTCCACTAAATTAGGCGTTATTTTACTGATTATTGTACCTGTTGGGGTAGTTGTGGGGCGATCGCTCTGGCGAAAAAAAACCTGTCCCCATGCACTGACAATACTCCTAGACGAAGTTGATAAATATCACACCGTAGTCCAAGCTATTGATATTAATGATCAACTCGCCACCTCTGGCAATTCTCAAAGTAACATTAACGACCGAGAACAAGTAATATCTGCACTCCAACTAATTCGAGAAGATTTAGTCCGCGCCTTAAAAAGTGAACGGATTTTGCGGGATAATAAAAAGCTGTTTGCTAATAACCAAGATTTATTAATCAATAACTTAGCCAATCTGCAAACCTTAGAAGTTAGTAATCAAGCTGGTGAATACGCACGACTCCTAAATCAATCATTGCAAATTGCGTTAGAAGTGGAAGCAGAACTCAGAAAATTACAGAAAGTCTAATTTAAATTTCCTCAAAAAACAAATGAATAACAAACCCAAAATAATCGTTTTAGATGATGATCCCACAGGTTCCCAAACCGTCCACAGTTGCTTATTATTGATGCACTGGGATGTGGAAACTCTCCGGTTGGGACTAAAAGACGATGCTCCCATCTTCTTCATTTTAACTAATACTCGTTCCCTGACTCCCGAATCAGCCGCATCTGTGACTAGAGAAGTTTGTCAAAATCTCAAACTCGCACTAGCAGCGGAGGGAATAGACGATTTTCTCGTGGTGAGTCGTTCTGACTCCACCTTACGCGGTCATTATCCCATAGAAACCGATGTCATCGCCGCAGAACTCGGTCCTTTTGATGCTCATTTTCTCGTCCCAGCATTTTTTGTTGGTGAAACCTCTCTCACAGAAGGTGGACGTATCACCCGCGATAGCATCCATTATCTAATTATTGATGGTGTTCCTACTCCAGTCCATGAAACAGAATTTGCCCGTGATTCGGTCTTTAGTTATAATTACAGCTATCTTCCCAAGTATGTAGAAGAAAAAACCAAAGGACGTATTCCAGAAAATACTGTCACCAGATTTTTATTGGCAGATATTCGTGCTGGTAGTTTAGAACGCTTACTACAACTGCATAATAATCAGTGTGCTGTGGTAGATGGTGAAATCCAAGCGGATCTCAACGCCTTTGCTGTCGATATATTAACAGCCGCAAGTCAAGGAAAACGCTTTCTATTTCGTTCTGCTGCCAGCATTTTAACAGCATTAGCTGCCCTGCCTCCCCAACCCATCGCCGCCGAAAATATGGCAGAATATGTGCGTGGTGGTAAACCCGGTGCAGTAATTGTTGGTTCCCATGTGAAAAAAACAACTCAGCAATTAGCATCGCTATTGCAAGTTGAGGGAACGGTGGGAATCGAAGTTCCAGTGGGGAGATTACTTGATAATGGAGTGAATGAATCAGCTAAACTGCTAACGGAGATTCTCGTCAGTGTCCAAGCAGCACATAACGCTGATAAAACACCTGTCGTTTATACTAGTCGTCAGGAATTGACTTTTAAAGATGTCAAAACCAGGTTAGATTTTGGAGTCAAAGTTTCGAGATTACTGATGGATGTTGTCCAAGGTTTACCATCTGATATAGGATTTTTAATCAGTAAAGGTGGCATTACCTCAAACGATGTCTTGAGTACTGGATTGGCTTTAACTTCAGCCAGATTACTTGGTCAAATTTTAGCAGGTTGTTCAATGGTGTTGACTCCATCTGACCATCCCCAATTTCCTAACTTGCCAGTTGTTCTATTTCCCGGTAATGTCGGTAATGCTGATGCCTTGGCTACAAGTTATCAAAGATTGACTGCAAAAGGAATTGGGAATTAGTATACTGCAAACGGGTGAAACTTGGACTTATGTCATACTGACCGTAACGTAGTGCAGGGAAGTATCTCGGAGATTCTAGAGCCTACGGCACGCTACGCGTTAGCAAAGCTCCACGACGTGGCACACTTCGTACCCTACGGGAAGCAAGCTACAGAATGACACTTTTCAACCGTTTTTAGTATAAAGATGGAAAAATAGAGAGATAGGGAGAATCAATAATTAAGTCTGACAAATCACCAATTACCAATTACCAATGAGTTCTGATTCTACTAACTCCCTCGAAAATTTGGAACCGGAGTCAAATTCTACTCTTTCTGATGTGGAATTAATCTCTAAACAAGCCGATTTAGAGGAAAAAATAGCCAAAAATACCGAGATAGAGGCAGATATTACTGTTGATGATGGAGATAGTAATTCTATTATCCCCAATGGAGAGGTAAATTCTGTTGTTAACTATTTACAAGCTAATTCAGCAGCAAATGTAGATTCTGATTCTGAAGCGAAGATCATTGAAGAATCTAATTCTGAGTTGACTGATTTGGACAGCAATGAGTTAGGATTACCAGAACCAAAGTTTAACAATCATATCCAAGTCCAGTTAACAACTGAGGAAGGAAGACTGTTATTAATTTTGCCAACTGAATCTCAAGTACCTGCTTCAGAAGTTAGTTGGTCAGAAATTTGGCAACAAATGAGACAGCGGCTAAATGGTGGAGATCGTTTGCGGACACCGAATACCGCAGTACATCTAGTAGCAAAAGACCGCTTATTAGATACTAGACAACTGCAAGAACTAGCGGAAACTTTAAATGAAGTCAAACTTCAGCTAAAATCTGTAGCTACTAGTCGGAGGCAAACAGCGATCGCAGCTTGTACTTTAGGTTATTCTGTAGAACAAATAGAGTTACAACCATCCTTTGCTACCAATCCCCAAATTACCTCCAAACCTCAAGCAGATGCCCTCTATTTAGAAATGACAGTCCGTTCTGGTGGAGAAATTCGTCATCCTGGTACAGTCATCATTTTGGGGGATATTAATCCCGGTGGCATTGTCATCGCCGATGGGGATATTCTAGTTTGGGGTCGTTTGAGAGGTGTTGCTCATGCTGGTGCGGGGGGTAATCGTGATTGTCTGATTATGTCTTTGCAAATGGAACCAACCCAATTGCGGATTGCAGATGCTGTGGCTAGAGCGCCGGAGAAATCACCGACACAATTTTTTGCAGAAGTAGCACATATCACACCCGAAGGAATTCGCATCGTCAAAGCTACTGATTTTTCTCGCAGTCAGTTAAGTAAAGTTAATCAGAACCTCTAAATATTTAGTATTATTTGCTGAACCCTATTTCGAGCGCATCGCTATTATGACTCGCATTATTGTAATTACCTCCGGGAAAGGAGGAGTAGGTAAAACCACAGTTTCCGCCAATCTGGGTATGGCTTTAGCCAAAATCGGCCGCCAAGTTGCCTTGGTTGATGCGGATTTTGGGCTGAGAAATTTAGATTTGCTATTAGGACTAGAAAACCGAATTGTCTACACAGCCGTAGAAGTTCTGGCTAGAGAGTGTCGGCTAGAACAGGCTTTGGTTAAAGATAAGCGACAGCCAAATCTTGTACTTTTGCCAGCTGCCCAAAATCGCGGCAAAGATTCAGTCACTCCTGAGCAAATGAAGCTGCTAGTAAATGCACTGGCGCAAAAATACCAATATGTCGTGATTGATAGCCCTGCCGGGATTGAGATGGGCTTTAAAAATGCGATCGCACCAGCCAAAGAAGCCCTCATTGTCACCACTCCCGAAATTTCCGCCGTTCGTGACGCTGACAGAGTAGTGGGGCTATTAGAAGCACAAGGTGTCAAAAAGATACATTTAATAATTAACCGTATCAGACCTGCAATGGTACAAGCAAATGATATGATGTCTGTGCAGGATGTGCAGGAACTTCTCGCCATCCCTTTAATTGGGGTAATCCCTGACGACGAGCGAGTTATTGTTTCTACTAACCGTGGTGAACCTTTAGTACTATCAGACACACCCTCCTTAGCTGCCGCAGCCTTTGAAAACATTGCTCGTAGGTTGGAAGGGCAAACTGTCGAATTCCTTGAGCTTGACTCATCCAACGACAACATCTTTTCGCGATTGCGGAAGTTGTTATGGACAAAGATCGTTTAACTCATTTCCCAGTCTTCGCCTTAGACCTAGCCGCAATGATTCTTGAACTTTTAGAAAAACTTTTTGTTCGCACACCTGATAACAGTCGCAATCAAGTTAAGCGTCGTTTACAACTAGTGATAGCCCACGACCGCGCTGACTTAGACCCCCAAACCTTGGAAAAAATGCGCCAAGAAATTATGGAAATAGTCTGTCGCTATGTAGAAATTGAGACGGACGGTTTGGAATTTTCCCTAGAAAGCAATCAGCGCACAACAGCATTGATTGCCAATCTACCTATCCGCAGAGTCAAAGATAATACGACTGAGTTAGAAAGTACCGAGTAGCGAGTACCGAGTAGTGAGTGCTGAGTAGTGAGTGCTGAGTAGTGAGTTGTATTTATCCCCTGCCCCCTGCCCCCTGCTCCCTGCCCCCTGCCTCCTTCACCTTCACTTGCT
>NZ_JAYGGY010000137.1:0-12849 GCF_034931625.1 Anabaena cylindrica UHCC 0172
CGTTCATCCTGAGCCAGGATCAAACTCTCCATTTTGGTTCGTCTGTTTAAGCTCTAATTCTTTAACCTCTCCAATCCTCTATTTCTCTTTCCAGGATTGTTCAGTTCATTCTTTTTGACGAGGAATGGTCGTCTCTATTCTTTCAAAGTATTATTATCTTTTCTCGGTTCAGCGCGTTGGGCTTTTGCCCTCACTCAATAAACATACCAACTCTTCCTCTTTTCTGTCAAGTCTTTTTGAAAACTTTTTTTTAGGTTTGGTTTGTAAATGAGGTCTTTTGTGGCTGGTGTCCTTATGGATAAAGGGTTTACTTCATTGGCTGTATATAAAAAAGGGTCTTTTTTACGTGGGCATTCCTTTTTTATTGATGTAAATGGCTAGAATCAAAATGTTGAACCTATATGTTCTGTCAGGTTTTGAGTACTGTATCTTGTTCCCGTTGTCATCAAACTATTGATAGTCAGGCGATTACTTGCCCCTATTGCCGGATTACTCTCAAGGCCTATGGACACCCTGGAATTCCCTTACACCGAGCTAATGGGGACTATTATCTGTGCGAAAGCTGCGTCTATCACCAAGATGATAGTTGTAATTTTCCCCAACGTCCTTATGCCAAAAATTGCACCCTTTATCAAAATTTGGAAGAGCGTGAATTAGAGTTATTCCTAGAGCAGAGTGAAAACAGTGGATTAGTAATTGTAAAAAACTGGCTTCAACGCCATCAAGCTTTGCTGCTACTAATTTTTATATTCTTGGTATGTCTGCTTATTACTCTATCCGCATCCTAGCATTCTAAAATGAATATAAACCCTGTCTACATTGAAACCTATAGTTTTTTTATGGTGAAAACTCAAGTTTTCAAGATGGATGAGGTATACAATTCAAAATTCCAAATAAATTCTCTACTCAATCAATACCTTGTCCAAATTGGAAAAAGCCTTGATTTGTAGGTTGGGTGGAGGTAGGTTCACATAGTGTGCCGGAGGCATAACCCAACGCATTTGTTGGGTTGCGCTGTCGCTTAACCCAACCTACAGAAAATGAACAAGGTATTGTATTGCTCAATAACTTCAGGTTGTTGTGACTTCAGACGCTTTATTAGTAGTTTCTAGCAGGGGTGGTGATACTTCTTCATCAAAAATTTCTAAATCAAACCAAAATGTAGTACCCACACCAACTTCACTAACTAAATTAACTTGACTGTGATGTCTTTCCATGATGTTTCTGACAATGGACAGACCTAATCCTGTGCCTTCGAGAGTGTGAACTCGATTTTCTACTCGGAAAAAGCGGTCAAAGATGGCTTGTTGGTCTTCTGGTCCAATACCAATTCCTGTATCACTGATTTCGATTCGCACTTTGGAACGATAATTATCTTCGTGTCGCAGTTCTGCTAGAGCAGAGTTGCCGTCAGGAGCAGAAAAGGGAGAGTAGGGTTGAGGATTTATCTGGTAGACTCGGATTACTACTTTGCCGCCTGCTGGGCTAAATTTCAGAGCGTTGCCAATTAGGTTACCAAATACTTGCAGTAATAAATCATAATTACCTATAACTAGAGGTAGGTTAGGGGCAACTTCCTGAACAAGTTCAATTCCTTTATCTCTAGCATTGAGTTGGTAAGTACGCAATGTCTGCTCTATTGCTTGCGCTAAATCAACACCATCAAAATTGTAAGTACGGCCGGATTCAAGTTTTGACAAATCTAGGACATCGTTGACTAACCGGGTAAGTCTGTCGGTTTCATGATTGACAGTTTCGAGAAATTCACGTCGTTCTTCTATATCTAAGTCTTCACCATAATCATGTAGTGTTTCTATATAGGTTTTGATGTTAAAGAGGGGTGTTCGGAGTTCGTGGGAAATATTGCTGATAAATTGACTTTTAGCTTCATTCAGTTCTACTTCACGGGTGATATCTTGAACTGTAATGGCGATACCTTTAATACTTTCTCGTTGTAGGTTAAGTACTGTAGTTAAGAGAATACGGATTGTGCGTTTGGTTGGTTGATCGAGGGGGATGCGAAATTCGGCACTGTCACGTTCTCCTGCGGCCATTTCGTACAATGTGCGTGTGACTTCCATTTGTACGCTTTGAGGTAGATGATGCAATACATTTTTACCGACTACATCAATCCCTTCCCAAGCAAAAATTCGCCGAGCTGTGGGATTGACTAAAATTACCTGCATATTATTGTCAATTAATACTGCACCATCGGCAATGGTGGAAACCAAGGTTTCTAACTTGGCTTTTTCGGCTGTTAGTTCTTCAATATTTTGCTCTTCGTAGCGTTCTAGCCGTTCTGCCATTTCATTAAAGCTAAAAATAAGCTCACCTAGTTCTCCTCCTAGAGGTAAGTCAATTCGCTGTTTAAAATTTCCAGCAGCAATTTGTTTGACCCCTACGAGTAGTTCTTTAATTGGTTTAGTAATGGTTAAGGCGTTAATTACCCCTGCTAAAATTACCATGACCCAAATAGTGATGAAGACGGCTATGGTGACATCACGGGTGAAGTTGGTAGATATGACTGCGGTTTGGTTGGGGTTGATACCGACTGCTAAGACACCTAAATATTTTTGATTGACTATTAGAGGGATAAATACATCGGTGACTGCACCATCTGGAGTGTTATGTTGACGTACCATTGGTTGGTCATCATTTCCAGCATAATCTTCTGGTAGTTGTATTTTTCGCTTAATGGTGAGGGAGTTTTCTACCTCTGGTTCCCAAAAAGGAATGCCAAAAAAGATTTTTCCGGTTTCATCGGCGTAAAGCATATAGCGCACGCTGGTGGTGCTGCTATAGAAGCGTTGGGAAAATTGGGCAACTTCTGTGAGATTGTGATCAGCAATAAGTGGGGCAACGTTAGATGCAAGTAGTAGTCCTAGATCACGACCAAAGCGGGTATCGTTGAGACGTGCATCTTGCTGAATTGTATTTACTGCCCAGAAAGTCAGACCACTCATCACCAGGGAAACGACCAAGGTGGCGACAGCTAGGAGTTTGGTTTGGAGGGTGAACTCATACCACCAATGAGCGAGTGTTTTCGATACGCCATTGGCAAACGCATCTCGGATTGTTGTTAAAAAAGCCAGCATCTTAAAAATATACTTAAAATATTATTGTTAATAGTTCTGTGTTTTCTACCCTAACAACTTAAAAATTAACAGTTAATTATATAAAAGTGTTAGGGAGAAATTGGGAAGAGGGATGATAGGGTGGTGAAAAAATCGAAAAACTACTAACCTGCTAACTTAATTATTCCTTTTTCAGGATTCTATGACCGATATCTCTACGGTAATACACTCCTGGGAATTGAATGTGTTTGATACTAGTATATGCTTGTGCGATCGCTTGTTGGAAATTTTCGCCCGTTGCAGTGATATTTAAAACTCTACCACCGTCTGTGACGATTTGTTGGGCTGCATTTAACTTCGTGCCGGCGTGAAACACAGTTGCCCCAGCAGTTTCTGCTTCATGAATACCTGTGATGACTTTGCCTTTTTGATAATCTCCAGGATAACCACCTGAAGCTGCGACTACCGTAGCCGCTGATCCTTGTTTCCAAACAATTGGTGGCATTTCTCCTAAACGCTGTTGAATGCAAGCCAAGATTAAATCTTCCAAAGGAGTTTCTAGTAATGGCAAAATGACTTGCGTTTCTGGATCACCAAAGCGACAGTTAAATTCTAAAACTTTAAAATCGCCATTAGGTGAAACCATTAACCCAGCATACAGTACGCCTCGATAGTCAATGCCTGTGTTTCTTAAAGCTGCGATCGCTTTGTCTAAAACTTCGCTTTGAACGCGTGCCATCAACTCTACTGTAGCAATAGGCGTTGGTGCATAGGCTCCCATTCCCCCAGTATTTTCTCCTGTATCCCCTTCCCCAATGCGTTTATGATCTTGAGCAGGTAATAACGGGCGAATCGTTAACCCATCTGTTAATGCTAAGACAGAAACTTCTTCTCCTACCAAACATTCTTCAATAACAACAAAGTTGCCTGCATTGCCAAATTGCCCTTGAAAAATCGCATCAATGGCATTTTCTGCCTGTTCTAAAGTTTGAGCGACTGTCACACCCTTCCCAGCGGCTAATCCGTCAGCTTTGACAACTATTGGTATTCCCTCTGCTTTTACATAGGATTTTGCTGCTGCTGCTTCTGTAAACACCGCTGCCTTAGCTGTGGGAATTCCGGCTTTCTGCATCAAATCCTTAGCCCAAGCCTTACTAGCTTCAATTTGCGCTCCTGCTTTGATTGGGCCAAATACCATTAGTCCTTGATTTTGGAGATAGTCTGTAATGCCATTAGCCAAAGGCACTTCTGGCCCCACCACTACTAAAGAAATATCATTTTCTAGAGCAAATTGACTGATACCTGCAAAGTCATCAACTGTGAGAGGCAAGTTTTGGCAACGTTCCATACTCGCTGTACCTCCATTTCCAGGAACACAGACAATTTGCTCAATTTTCTTTGATTGCAGCAGTTTCCACGCTAGAGCGTGTTCACGTCCCCCATTACCTACAATTAAAACCTTCACTGATTTCCTCGTGCGTCTCTTGCGAAACGAGAATGCCTCAAGGCTACTCGCAGATCAATTTTTTCACTAATTATCCTTCTAATCAAGAGTAACTGGAGATTGGGAATTGGGTAAAAACTGCTCTAAAATCCAGTTGGGTGATATTTTCGTGAATTATGCGACTGAATTAATTGGTATTTTGATGAATTTATTCACAAGTAAAATTCATCACTGTGAATTAAAATTGTAATGATTGCGTTAATTCCTGTATTTTTTAAGTAAAGATGAACACGAGTACTTAAAAATATATCCTTAATTAGTTTAACTGTTAAATAGTTAGCTTGACTCTGCTTAAAAAAATCAAAACAATCAAAAACTAAGTGACATGACTAAAATTATCGTTACTGGAGCCGCTGGGTTTATAGGTTCTCACCTAGCTGAGATATTATTGCAACGAGGAGAAGAAGTAATTGGCATTGATGAATTTAATGATTACTATGATCCACTGTTAAAGCGAAAAAACATTGCTAATTTTGAAAATTCGCCTAACTTTACCTTAATTGAAGGCGATATTCAATTTCTAGATTTACCCAAAATTCTCCAAGATGTAGAGGTAGTCTATCATCAGGCAGCACAAGCAGGAGTCAGAAATTCTTGGGGTCAAGGCTTTCAGGCTTACACTGAACGCAATATTAGTACCACACAAGTATTGTTAGAAGCGGCAAAAGATACAAAATCTCTGAAAAGGTTAGTATTTGCATCTACATCGAGTGTATATGGTGATGCTGAAACTTTACCAACTAATGAAAAAATTGCTCCCCAACCTGTCTCACCCTATGGCATTACCAAGTTAGCGGCCGAAAGGTTGTGTGGACTATATCACAAAAATTTTGGTGTCCCTTTTGTATCCTTGCGCTATTTCACTGTTTATGGACCCCGACAACGCCCAGATATGGCATTTCATAAATTTTTTAAAGCTGTTTTAGAGGATGAAGCAATTCCTGTGTATGGTGATGGACAGCAAACGCGAGATTTTACATTTGTGAGTGATGCCGTCGCTGCCAATTTAGCTGCTGCTACTGTACCAGAAGCCGTGGGGGAAATTTTTAATATTGGTGGTGGTAGCAGGGTAGTTTTGGCGGAAGTGTTAGATACAATGGCGGAAATTGTTGGTAAGCCTATCAAACGCAACCATATTGAAAAAGCTATGGGAGATGCGCGTCACACTGCTGCTGATGTGTCTAAGGCACGGAAAATTTTGGGATATCAGCCACAAGTTTCTCTGAGAGATGGTTTGAGTAAGGAATGGGAGTGGATTAAAAGTTTGTATAGTTGAGGCATCTCCACGCAAATATTTTTTGATTGTTCCTAAATTTGGGGAAGGGATGCTTTGTTCTTCCTTTTCCCCTTTTACATTTCTTTCAAAAGTTCGTTGATGTAGAAATATTTGTATAGTTAATTTATAGTTTTCAGTTCTTTTAGATATCGTTAATGTTGGGTTATGCCTCCGGCACACTACGTGAACGTTCCTCTACCCAACCTACAAGATGAGCGAACTGACAAGTCAGCGATCGCGCTATCGCACTTGAAAAAATCCTTAATGCTCAGAGAACAGATGATGTTCGATTTAATTTTTTATCCAATATTCGTGATGAAAATATTAGAAATGCTTTGAAAGGATAGCCAGTGAAGAATATGTAACTGATTTAACAGAGACTTCTTCGACGTTGAGTACCAATGGAACAGCGTTCAACAACAACTTCCCCATTAGGACAGATAGTGTTCCACAATCTGGCATCCAAGAGCCAAGCAGTCTTCCAATAAGCATCAGTCATATTGGCACCACTCAAGTCAACTGCGACCATATCAGCACTATTCAAGTCAGCACCTCTCAAGTCAGTGTCCCTCAAGTCAGCATGGTTCATTTCAGCACCAGCGAGATTAGCACCGCTCAAGTTCGCACCCCAGAAATTGAGCTTATTCAAGCTAGCCTCTTCCAAGTTAGCACCCCTCAAGTTAGCGTGACTCAAGATAGCTCGACTCAATGCAATGCCGCGCAAATCAGCTCCTTCGAGGTTGGCGCGATGGATAACTACGCCGAAAAACTTTCTCTCCCCATTGGCATAACGTTGGAGCAATTCCTCAACCTTAATTACCCTGGTGGGGTCGCTATAAATACTCCCATCTGGCATAGTGGTATTACAGAAAAGGGTTCCTTCAGTAATAATGGAACTACAGTTAGCTCCCAGCAAGTTAGCATCAGTCAGGTTAGCGCGACTCAGGTCAACTCCAGTCAAATCAGCACCCCTCAAGTCAGCAAAACTCAGGTCAGTTTCAGCCAAATTAGCACCCCTCAAGTCAGCACCACTCAAGTTAGCCCGCCTCAAGTTGGCGTACTTAATGTTAGTTCCTTCCAAACAAGCATTGTTCAGGTCGGCTCCACTGAAATCAATGTGATATTGGCTAACCCCACTCAAGTTAGCACCTTTGAAAATGGCATCCCTCAAATTTTCGGTGAAAATACTAGCTCCTCTCAAATCAACACCGCTAAAGTCCCGCTCTCCAGCATCATATCGCTGGAACAACTCTTTGCCATCCATAATTCAACTCCTACGTTAAATAACATATCCAACAATAACCCACTCAGTTTTGTGGTGAGATATTTGTCAATTCGGAAGGTGCGTCAGATAAAGAATATCTGTTGTGTGCTAGGTTATCAGGTCTGACGCACCCTACACCCTACAAGAGATAAAATCCATAATCCATATTTTATAGATTTTGTCGATGCGTAATTCCTATTCCCAATTTTCAAATTCGTTGATGGTATTACGAATGAAGATATTTATTTGGGTACGTCGGGTTTCAAAGTTGGCAGCAATGTAAATTAAGAGAATACCAACTAGCAAACCTACTATCCATTTTAAGAAGGAATAACTGAGGCTGAAAATCACCAATTGATAGATGCTGGTGGTGAAAAAAGCGGCTGTACCAATATAGAGAAACGCACGAACTCGCAAAGCTAATCCAGCAAAAATGGCAATGAGGCTGAAAATTCCAGGTATGAGAGGGAGATTTTGGTGGAAAAAGACTGGCCAGCCACAAATTAAAATACTACTTAGCATTCGTAAGCTGTGACGAATTGATTTAGATTCGGGTAGTCTGAGTTGTTGATCTACTTGGGCAATATATAAGAGAGATAAGCCAATGGGTGTGACATACCATAAGCTATCTGTAAGGTGTAAATCATTAAACCCACGAAATAAAGCCCAATCAATCAATGCTACACTCACATATGTAAATCGCAATTGTGATGTGGCTGTAGCTAGAAAGATATAAAATCCAGCGCTGATAACTATAGCAATCGGGTAGATTTGTTGTTGAGTTTGCCAGATAATGATTAATGGCAGGATGTATGCGGTTCGTTGCCAAGGTGTTTTTGACCAACCCCAATTTTCCCAAGGTAGGATATAAAGGAAATAGGCGGCTAGACAAGCGATCGCACCACGCCAAGGTAGTAACTGTTGTGTTATCAAACTTCTTGTGAGTAAATTCTGCAAATAAATACCGAGAATACCTGCTTCTATCAAACCCAGATAAACCCAGATTTCATCTATTTCTATACCCCAATACCTTTGTACGGGAATATTCAAGGTGTTTTGTCTGCCCTGCCAAATGGCATAACGCATCAAAAATAGCCCTGTGCCTATTCCTACATAGAGGTTAATTTGAATGGGAACTATAATTGCAGCCAGGAATAAGCAACTACTCCACACCCAATGCAGATTAGCAATATTTTTGAGTTCTCCGGGTGTGAAACGCAAGTAACTAATCAACACAGGTGAGAGGATGCGATAAGCATACATGATGGTAGCACCAAGGGCTGACATGGCAATTAATCCATCACCTAATGCCCCTCCTGTGGCTTGGGACATTTGATAGAACAATAGTTCGTAAGCAGAGATAGATACGCCAATGATGCCGAAATAAAGCAGGGGTTTGAATTCTTCTTGTCTGCGTCCGATCCCAATTAAAATTAAGGCTATACCTAAACTATATAAACCTGTCCAGTCGCTAAAGGTGTTGAACCTGAAGATGACGCTAAATGCACCATAAATGAGGGGGAGAATGTGGAAACTACTAGGTAAGTTTGTTAATTGATGTTTTCGTTGCCACCATTCCCCGAATAGTTGGGTTGTGAAGCCGAGGGCGATGTTGGCAATGCCGATTTTAATAATTGAGTATTCTCCAAACCCTAGTATTTCGGCGGTTAATAATTCTAAACACCAACCGATACCATAAAATGCCCAGTTTGTTGGTTGTTGCCAAGTGCGATAGATAATTGCGCCTAAAGCGATCGCTGTAACGATAAAATAGGGAATTCCAGCAATGGTATTTCCTGAATAAATTAGGAATGAATGTACAGTGATGCCTAATAATTCTAGGATAGTGAGAGTGATCGCCCAGTTATCACTCGCGGCTGCATAAATAACCGCTAATTCTGTCCCTTTTTGTAAAAGGATAGTACGCCCTAACCATAAACTTAAGCTAGTTATAGCTCCCACTATCAACCAAGTAGATACTGCTAAACTGAGGAAACTCCACAATAAGTTCGTAATAAAACCCAACCCAAAACCAAGTGTTAACCTGGCCATCTCTTCTTTTCTCAAATAGCCAGTATTCACAAACATCACACCTACACCCACACCTAAACCAATTAATCGGGTTTCTGGTAGGAGTAAAGTGAGAAATTGGGCAACTATAATAGCTAAAACACTCAAATAAGTATTAATAATGCGACGCTGTTCTGTAGTGCGAATCCCTAAACCTGTTAGTGCTATAGGTGTAATTAACCAAATCACTCCCCAGCGGTTGGAATTGTAAATCACGTTATGGGTAGATGATTGCAGATTTACAAATAATAAGACAAAACTTAAAACAGCAAGCCCTAAACCAATATACCAAGCACTACGTTTCCAGATTCCTGCACCCAGACTAAATACCCATTCTGCAACCATCACAGTTAACAAAATTGCTGCCCAAATTTCCTGATTTAAATTTGGTGACAGCCAATTGATAGTAGAAAAAAGTGTCGAAATGCCGGTGATATGAGTGAAATACACCAGTAATGGGAGGGAGTCATGGCGTTTAGTGACAATAGCCAGAGTGATGGTAGAAAATAGTAAATTGAGAGTTAATAATGTAGGAGTTTGTAAAGCGAACATCGTTAAACAAACCCCTAATAATAGGGTTAACTCTTCGCCAAACGTTGCTAATTCCGGCTTTTGATCACGATAGAGACGATCTGTTAACACCAACATCAAAATGATGTAAGGAAATAAAGCAATACTCAATAATGCCCAAGGTTGATTTTGGGAATTGGTAAGATAAGTTGCTGTATTAATTGCTAATTTCTGCAATTCATCAGGTATTAACCGCCAAAATAGCCAAGTTGTTTGTAACCCAATAAAGAAAATAGCCCCGACATCAACTTTAAAACTACACCTTTGTAAACGACGGCTACAAAACCACAAACTTAAACCACTCACAGCCACAGCTTGTGCTGGTTGAGTCCATACCGACATCAACCAACCTAAAAACAGCAAAATTTCCCCTAGCTTTTCCCAAGGTAAGTTGAGTTCAGGAGGTGAAGTCGAATCTATTACATTTCTTACCCCCCTCTCTGCTTGCGGAGAGGGGCTGGGGGTGAGGTTCTTCTCTGATAACCAAATCACTAACCCACCACACATACCAATAGCTAAACCCAACTGAGTGACATTTACCCCAGCTAGAAAAATTGCCCGTGTTAATAGAGATAGTAAAGCATAAATAATTACATAGCCATATATACCAAAATTCCCACTAAAACGCTGTTCACCTTGATTTTGTTGTGAGTTTTGATAAATAGTGATAATAGTTGTACCTAGTATTGCCAAATATACGGCAATTAGAGGAAATCCAGCTAAATTCCAACCCCAATGCAGATAACTCAAACCCAGAATATTTACCAGAGGTAATTTACCAATGGGGAAATGAGTGATGATTGTGCGATCGCGACAAAGTAAAGTTGTCATTGTCGATAACAATACAGCAGCAAAAGCTATCACTACCCAATTAATAGGATTTTGCCACAACCTCAAGCTATCCATTGCCCAAAAGTTGACAGGAACTAACAACAAAGTCGCAATTAACAAAGTCTGTGCTGTCAATCTTAAATTATTTTGTTTACCCGCCCAGAAGCTAAACCCGCAAAAACTCAAAGTATAAGCTAATAAAACCCCATACTGTCCAACTGCTGGAAACCTCTCCCACTGACTTGCGGCCAGGACCCCAGAGGAAACTACTACCAAAAATATCCCTAAAAACAGTAACCAGCGGACACTTAATTCTTCCCCCAATGACTGCAACATTGAAGTGACGAAATTGGGTTTTGCTGGTGCTTTCGGTTCTGGAGGTAAACTGGCAACTACAGGTATTTGTGCAGATTGAGAAGTGGGAAATACTACCTGTGGTTCAGTTTCAGCCTGTGTTTGCACTATCACAGAACAGACAAGGGACTCTCGACATATTTGCCTAACTTGGGCATCAGATATCAAACCCAAGTCGAGTAATTCATCCAGTCCCTCTAATAAATTAGCATGGGATGACGGTAGTCTAACTGTAATAGTTGGCGATCGCTCAAAAGGAGGTGACATAAGCCGCAATCGTATAAGTATATACTTTAATATTGATGGTCATTAAAGTATATTTTGACGCAAATTGTGACACTTATTCCATTGACTCAGATTAAAACATTCTGATGCTTGTGTGACTACCAATGCTTTCTAGAATTATGAATCTGTTGAGCGGTCTTAATCCCTGATTCTAATGCCCCCTGCATCCATCCTCTAATCATAGAAGTATGTTCTCCAGCAAAATATATTTTTCCCTCTCTTCTTCCAATTTCATTAAATAATTTTTCTTCTTGAGAAGAACTAGGATATGCCCAACCACCTTTTGACCAAGGATCATTATTCCAAGAATAATTAACTGCACTGACTTGATATTTATTAGCTCCGGGTAAAATCTCTTCCCATCTTTGCAATAAACTAGTTAACCTTTCCTCTGATTTGAGGGCATCCATTGCCAAAGCATCTTCACCTTTAAGATAGGCGTGTAATATTCCAGTTTTACTATTACTGTCCCAAGTAGGTTGCCATAGTTCTTCTGAGCGATCAGCAATCAAAGCCCAACCATTTAAATTATCTTTTTCCCAAAAGCGTTCTGGATATTCTACAAACATCCTAGTTGCAGCGCGATAGTTATAACCACCAGCAATAGCATTCTGCTTTGGTAAAGAAAGGGAAGGAAAGAAATTAATTTTTTCAAGTACAGGTAATGGAACAGTACAAACTGCACAATCACCATAGTAAATTCTTCCTGACTGACAAATAATTCTTACTCCTAAAGAGCTTTGTTCAACACGAGTAACTGCATCTCCAAGATAAATTTTTCCTTCTAATGATGCAGCAAAGGCAGTTGGTAATAAATCTGAACCGCGATCTATTTTTTTCCATTCTCGTATTCTTCCATCTTCTCTTTGTGTACTTCCTGGTGGTGTAGTTAATCTTGTAATACTTGCCATTTGTTTTTCTAGTGTTTCTAGAGAAACTAGAGTCCGTTGACCCTTTTTCAATCCTACATACAAACCTTTATTTGGATAAAAAGGTTTCAAACCTAAACCAAAGTGTTGAGTGTAAGCAATGGTTAAATCATGATTAGAAGGAATCCTTGCAGCACCTGCTTCTACAAAATGTCCATCACTAAATTGATTTCGCAAAGTTAAAACTCTTCCTCCAATTCGCTCACGAGCTTCTATAATTCTGACTTTATGACCGGCAGTAGCTAATTCATAAGCAGCAACTAAACCAGAAATACCTGCACCGATAATTATGATGTTTTGAGGAGATGCAGTTGGCTCTAATGCTCCTGGGGTTTTAGATGATTCTGCTCGAACTTGAGTATAGGAAGTTGTAGCTGCCAACATCAAAGCACTACGTAATAAAAATTTACGACGATTGAGTTTTAGCATCAAGTTTTAATTTGTATATATTAAGACCTTATACAATATACAATAAATAAATTTACCATACCATTTTATGTATAATTTTTGTTACTTAGAGGCTGAAGTTGAGTACTATTAAGAGAGATACAAAAAATAAAATACCCAGATGTATTAAATATATTTTGGGAAACTTAAATAATGAAACTTTTGTGGTGCGGGCATTTTGCCCGCTAGATGTGTATACTGCAAACGGGTCAAACTTGGACTTATGTCATACTGACCGTAACGTA
>NZ_JAYGGY010000138.1:0-12075 GCF_034931625.1 Anabaena cylindrica UHCC 0172
GGACTTTTAAAGCCCCCACCATATTGCTCTTAGCAATTGGTGGTGGGTAGTTTACGAGATTGGATCACGGAATATGCTAATCTCTTGCAATATTCTTTTTGCTGCCTACTTAACTTTTTGGGTTTTGAGGAGTAAACTTCGGGGTTGTCAGCCTATTCTCTTATAAATTGTACTTTTTTTGTACAATGTAAAAATTTAAACTTCATCATTATGGGCAATTGCCCAAAGCACGAGTATCAAAGCAAAAATACTCAGCCTCAAAAGACTCTTCGCATTGACTGAAAACTAAAATGGCACACAACAGGCGTAAGCTGAAGCCAAAAGCTGCTCGAACTAATCAGCACCGTGCAGATGAGGCATTGAAAAAGACGAATCAAACATCTCAGAAACCACCTCAATGGCGCAGTTGGTTAATATCAACTTTAGCGCTGACTATTTTGTTGAGCAGTACTGGTATGATTGTGGGTGTTGGCTGGATTAGCATTCTCTACATCCTGAATCCAGAACAGATTAGCTGGCTAAATGAAGTTTTACCAAAATGGGCGCAAATCCCTTTGAGTAAGAAAGATGTCTCCTACACACTTCCGGAAATTCAACTCACCTTAAGTAAACAAAACCGTATAGCTGGGGAAAGTTTATCTTTAGATAATCAGCAAAAAAAGTTATTTCTACTACCAGTTTTTCAAAAACGCAAAAATTGTCAGTCTGATTGTCAAGAACTTGTGGAATTGAGGGTTTATGCGCTATCAAAAGACCTAGAGTTTCAATTTCAACCAACAAAATACTACCATCTAGTCACGCAACTGTCTGTTACTGGGCTGACAGAGTCTTTTGTGGAGTCTGTGTTGGGTGAAAATGTTTCCGAGTCAGAAACTCAGGAGGGAAGTATGAACTTACCTTTAACTGAGATAAAAGCTTTAGAGAATTCGACATCAGCAGGTTTCTGGTTTGATTTGTGGGGTAATAGCACACAAGACAATAATAATAAAACTGCTTATGGTCGAATTGTTCACTACAATCCACAAAATCGCAGTTTACAGCAGATTTTAGCCTGGAAAAATCCTAATGGACAGCTACCTAAATGGCAGGAAGTGACTGGTGGTGGTGCTAAAGAGTTAGTTATAGATCAGACAGTAGGTTTAGAGCCGCATTTGCAAGTTTATCAAGTTAAGCCTGGCAAGTTAGTTAGTAATTCCCTGTTACTGGAAGTAATTGACCTCAAAAAACCAGAAAGTGAAGATTTTGGTTATAAAAACTCTCTGTTATTAGCTCGCAATGGACTGTGGACACCTGCTGATGCTTGGTTGACATCTCTGGTGAAAGAGCGCAAAAAGCCTTATCCAGAAGCCGCACAGGCGCAAATAGATTTAATTCGCCTGCATTCTCAATTTACCAAAACTCAAGCTGATCAAAGTTGGGCTAGTCCTAGTCAACAAGTGCTGACATATTTACTTGATGGTCGCTGGGAGCAAGCTTTACAGATATTGATAGAATCGCCTGAAAAAGGTAAAGAAATTTATAATCTACTCAAAACAGATAAGGGTAAGTTATGGCATCGGACAACGGTGGCGTTGCGACTCAATCCTACTAGACGTGCTGTGTTAGCTTGGGCATATCTGATCTTTGCTGTACAAAGGGGAGAAGATCGTGCTGATTTGTGGATAGAGGGACAAGCAAATATTACTCAAGAAACTCTACCCTATCTTCAAGGTCTGTTCGCTAAACTCGATGAGCAGGTAAATAATCCTCATGTTAGTCAGATTATTGGTGGGGTAAAGAAAATCACTCAAGTTAATAATGCTGATTGGCTATCAATAGATCCTCAAGCCGATTTTAAAATTACGGAGAACCAAGTATGGTATCAGGTGGAAGTGAGTGCATTCCATAATGGTACAAGTTGGTTGAGTTACCCGTTTTCTGATTTGCGATTACCGAAAACTCAGATTAGCCAATTTTGGACAAGAGTTTTAGGAATTAGAACTGATAAGTCTATTCAGATAGTTGTTTGGGAGAGTAATGGAGAACAAAAAATTAACACTGCTACTATCAAAGCAGTACAAATGCGAGGCGGGGTGTTGCGACTTTTAGCGGTTGGTGATTCTATTCCCGAACAGGAAAGTGATTCTATTCACCCTAAACCTCTAGCTCTGACTTCGGCTGCATTAGAATGGGTACAACCATCTGCGATCGCTATTCAAGAACTGAATCAACAGAATCCCCAAGGAGTACAAGCAATTTTACCGAATGTATGGCGTACTTTGCAGCAGTCTGGGGATGTTCCTTCTGGTCAAGTTCCTAGCTTTGAGAAGATGAAAGCACAAATGGGTAGTTGGCCTGTGCAGATGGTTGATGTCACTAATGACGGTAATCTTGATGTGGTGTTGACTATTTCTGGTTCTGCGATCGCTTCTTTGACTCAGCCAGAAAATGAAAACTTGGGGAATGAAGATGATAAGATTCGCCCCCGGACTCTGATTTTTAGGACTAATGGCAAGACTATCTATAACGATTTTATCTCTGAGTCAGGGCAGAATTTGACTGCAATCGCTAAACTAACTAGTGATCAATCTCTAGCTTTATTAGTGGAAAGTGCTAATACATATAGCTTAAAGCGCTGGTCAGACACTAATCAGCGCTTTGAATAGTGCTGAGTTTTGAGTGCTGAGTTCTGAGTAAAATTAATAGAACTTAACTTCGACACGTTTTACTAACCACCTTGCATTTAGCTATTTGGGGTTATTCAACACTCGGTACTCGGTACTCAGCACTTGATACTCGATACTCGATTTATTATTCGTGGCTGGAAGATACTGTCTTTTGGCTCTTCAGGTTCTGTAATTGTTCGAGCAGAGAATCTACTTCTGCTTGCAAGCCTATAAATTTCTCTTGCTGGTCGTCTCGATAATAAGCTTTGGTGAGCTTTTTGACTAGTTCGCTATGGGATTCGCAACTGGTAACACTGGATGACAAATTGGACATAGTTATATTCATTTGCAAATTGAACTCACACCATTGGAGATATTATAATAATGTCATCTTAAACTTTCTTAAAACATTGTATACCTCCAATCACATAGTCTGATGGGTTTTCCCTTTAACCATAAGAGACTACGATGATAGCAACTCTGTTCCAGAGATAACACCTCAGCGTGGTAAAGTTATTGACACAATAATTTAAAGAAGGAGTCAGGAGTCTGTAGCCAGGAGTCAGAATTAATTAGTAGCGAGTCTGTAGCTTGCTTTCCGCAGGGGTATCCCCTACTAATTAAAAATCACTAAATCATAGATTTGGTAGGGGTTTAAACCCACTTATACATCCGCTATTCGTATAAAATACCCAACTGAATTCTGACTCCCGACTCCTGTATTCTGTTTGATAAAAGCCCATTTTTCCCATTCTAAATCCCTAGTTAAGAAGTTTTGAATCCTGTGACTTTGAGCTTGTCTGTTGCTAAATCCCATCGCCAACCCTGGCCAGGACTGATAGAAGCCTATCGTGAATACTTGCCTGTCAGCGAAAATACCCCTGTCGTGACTCTGCTGGAAGGGAACACACCTTTAATCCCAGTTCCAGCGATCGCAGAACGCATTGGGAAACAGGTCAAGGTATTTGTTAAATATGATGGTCTTAACCCCACTGGCAGCTTCAAAGACCGGGGGATGACAATGGCAATTTCTAAGGCCAAGGAAGCAGGGGCTGAAGCGGTCATTTGTGCAAGTACAGGCAACACTTCTGCTGCTGCGGCTGCCTATGCTCGACGTGGGGGAATGAAACCCTTTGTGTTGATTCCTGATGGCTATGTGGCTTTAGGTAAGTTAGCCCAAGCGTTGCTTTATGGGGCAGAGGTATTAGCAATCAAAGGAAATTTTGACCGCGCTCTAGAAATTGTCCGGGAAATGGCAGATAGTTATCCCATCACTTTGGTGAATTCTGTCAATCCTTACCGTTTAGAGGGTCAAAAAACAGGGGCTTTTGAAGTTGTTGATGCCTTGGGTAATGCTCCCGATTGGTTGTGTATTCCCGTGGGAAATGCGGGAAATATCACAGCCTATTGGATGGGTTTTTGTCAATATCATCAAGATGGGAAGTGCGATCGCTTGCCGAAAATGATGGGTTTCCAAGCCGCTGGTGCTGCACCTTTGGTATATGGTCAACCTGTAGCAAATCCGGAAACCCTAGCCACAGCAATTAGAATTGGTAATCCTGCTAGTTGGGATAAAGCGATCGCTGCTCAGTCAGCTAGTCAAGGCAGTTTCAACGCTGTCACAGACGAAGAAATTCTCGACGCTTATAGGCTTTTAGCATCATCAGAAGGGATTTTCTGTGAACCTGCTAGTGCGGCTTCTGTTGCTGGGTTGTTAAAGGTAAAAGACCAAGTTCCCACAGGTGCAACAGTGGTTTGTGTCTTAACTGGTAATGGTTTAAAAGACCCAGATACCGCAATTAAACACAGTCATGCTCAATTTAAACAGGGTATCGCAGCGGAAGTTAAAGCCGTAGCTGAAGCAATGGGATTTTGAACGAATTTTCGGGGTTAAAAAAGGTTGGGTAATGACTGATTATTTTGGTGGATGCCAACCCGCCTTAACCCAATTTTTACGCACAGTAACAGCTAAACTATTATTAAATCTCAACGCCCTGACTGTAGCACGACCACAGGCAGTTAGACCGATAATTTCTGTTCCCTCTGTACTCCAAGCAAAATGCTTTTGCCATTTTTGTTGACGAGGATTAAATAAAGAAACTATTTCGCCAGATTGAGGATCTAAATCCTCAGTTTGTGTCCATTTGTTTTGATTACATAATTCACAAGCTAAACACAGATTATCTTCTCTATCATCTCCTCCTTTAGCTAAAGGCTGGATATGGTCAATTTGCAATCTGCCCATAATATAATCTTGATGACTGAGGCAATATTCACAGCGATTTTCTGCCTGTTCTCTAACCCTCTGGCGTGTTTTTTCAGATAGAGAACTCATGGTGATAAAGGAGTTTTTATTCCCCGTCTAACTGCTTCAGCTAAACCTTCAGATTTTCTTAACTGTCCAATTTGATAAAGCGACATTAAGATTAAAAGTTCATAGCGTTCTGCTGTTGTTAATCCAGTATTTTTTCCTTTAGCTTGCAATTCTCCCAGACGTTGATTTTGGACTGCATCCATTTTTAAATTAGCTAATTCTAGGACTTCCTGATCGGAAATATCAGCAATTTTTGTATGAATACTTATTTCTGAGAGGTTATCTAAAGTCGGTAATACTATTTCTAGAGTATCAACCAAAACATCTGATACCTCTCGTGCGGTTGCTTCTCCAAGACGCTGGACAGATGCAATTAAACTTTCTGGTAAGTTGATAGTTATAGGAATAGTCATTTTAGGCATTTATTTAATTTGGGCATTTTAAAGACTTAAATCAGTAATCAACTTTTGCTAAAAATTATCAAGGCTCTTTTTTTGGCTAAGGTATTGACTGAACGAGAATATCACTTACCTTAATCTCAATTTCTGGAAATACTTCACTTTTAATTAAATCATCACCTGTATAGATAAATTCTTCATAAAAGCCTTCTACTAAAGATAAAACCGTAATTTTGTTCTGTACAGGATCGACAATCCAATATTCAGCAATTGCCCTGGCTGCATACTCAGAACGTTTAAAACGATAGTCTCTGACTTCATTCTCAGTACCAGGTGACACTACCTCTATCGCTATTAATGGTGGTGGCATCTCATGGGTAATTGTTCCTCTTTTCGTAGTTTCTAAAGCAGCGCGACATTCTTCACCCAAGATTAATAAATCAGGGATTCTTACCTTAGCTCTACGTCCACTTACCTCAATCATAATCTCTTTATATCGTAATAAATGAAGAGGGACTATCTTACCCAATTCCAATAATAATCGCATTGATATATCAGAATTAAAAATTGATTCTGGTGGCATTAAAACTAATTCTCCATCCACTAATTCATAGCGATTATCAGTGCCATCATCATAGGCATAGTAATCTTCAAAGGAAAAATAATTGACTGGTGCTTGAGGAGTTTGAACCATAAATATAATTCCATTCTCTTAGTACAGATTACTACAAAGCTTGAGCTATTTATGTTAATAAATGTTTGTTGAGCTTCATTTCTTTGACTACGTAAATCGCCTATTAATTTTTGATTTGTTGAAAAATTTTATAATCTTTACACACAACCTCTAAATCAATATCGCCTTGCAAATGAAAATAAATGAGTGATTGTAAATTGGTGTTAACCCGTTCATTTTGATCAATAAATGTATTGGATTTTAAGGACTTACGAAAAATATTTCTAAAAATCTCTTTAAACGGTTTTTTCGTCCGCGATTTATGCTTAAATCCTAATTTAGATAAGAATCCATGAATATTGTCTTCAATTTTGTTGAGTTTAACTTCTCCTACCCAAAAACAAATATCTTCATCATCTGGATTTAGAGGTTGAGAAAAAACAAAATCAATAATTTGGTAAAGTTCAATACCGACATCATCAGCTTCAGGACCAAAGGTAAAATCAAGACGTAATCCCAGGTTTTTAGGATTTAAAGAAATACCAACTAAATCAGCACTTTTTAAATCTTCAAGAAAACTGGTGAGGTTTGGTGTAATTGTTGTTGTCATAAATTTAGAATTTCTCCAGTATTATGAGTATTAGCTCCAGAAACAAATTCTATTTGATTCCCATATTGATTGTAGCGACGACGGTAAGGTCTGGCATCTACTGCTTTAATTTTAGGACCTGTGCGGACAATTTCTCCATTTGGTCTAATATGAATTTGGCTACCATCAGGATGCTGAAATGTTTCATAGCCCCCTTCAGTTTGCGTTTTAAATTCAAATCTTTGGTTGATAAGAATTATTAAGGCTTCTGAGCGAGTTTTTCCTGTTAAGTTAGGTAGTTCTTGAGCAGCTGTATTCATTGATTAGAGATTGTTCATTATTTGCCTTTCTGTCTCTATTTGGTAAGGTGAGTTAGCAAAAGCTAAACGACTGTTGCTGTAACTGATAACTGTTCACTGACTTATTTCCCCTGCTCCCCTGCTCCTCTCAACTTTGTCAAACTGTCAATAGCATCACCTAAGGCTGTTGTTAGGCTGTTACGAGTTTGAGCATGGTTATCTTGCTCGATTTTCAAAGCTTGGGTTAAGCGATCGCGTTCTTTAGTAATAGCGATGAGTTTGGCTTGCAATTGCTCTAAAGATTTTGGTTCTGCCAATTCTGGCTCAATCGTCGTTGTCGCACTTTCAGCAATGGTATCGGCGTTTATACCTTGCAATTTTTGAAGTTCAGCCTTGATAGATGTTATGGCTTGTTGGTGCATTTTGGCATCTGCACGGCGTTGTTCCGATTCAGTATTATATAGTTGTCGCCATTTTTGTGAACTCTCCCAAGCCTCATCACGTTTTTGTTGAAGTTCAGCCATCTGCTGTTTCAGGGCTTGAATTTCCGCTAACCATTTTTGTGTTAAATCTTGAGTCATAGAAAGTTTTTGTAGTAATTAGTATTTAATCTTTTTAATACAACCAATAGATGAGTAGACTAGAGAAAAAATTGCTACTGCTATTACAGCACATTGTAGGTAAATGAGATACAAAGTTGAAATCAAAATATGGCATACATCATGCTTTCATTCCTGTAGGGGTAAAACGCAGTGCTAAACTCCTACTCCTGACTTCTGTTGTATTGTAAAACTTCGCCGAATCTATAGACAAATATAGTCATTGCTAACAGAGAAGTCAGCTAAAATCACCTATACAGGCAGAGCAAAGGGAACTGAGCGAGAATGTTTTTAGACACAAGTAGGAATATATGTTAGTATATACGAACTAATATCAACAGAGAGTAGCTAGTGTATGCAAGTGGTCGAGCGGCATATCATTCAAAAAAATCATCCCCATTATCAGGAGATTGATCAGTTATGTTTTGCTGCCAAAAACCTCTACAATTATGCTAACTTCCACATCCGCCAAAGCTTTATTCTTGCTCAAAAATATCTAGACTACAATTGTTTAGCTCAACAATTAAAATCCACAGAACCATACCAAGCTTTACCTGCTAAAGTATCCCAACAAGTATTATTAGGATTACATCGCAACTGGTTAAGTTTTTTTGCAGCCATTAAAGCATACACAGAAGATAAATCGAAGTTTTTAGGCAGACCAAAATTACCCAAATATAAACACAAAGAAAAAGGTAGACATTTATTAGTTTACACAGCCCAGGCAGTGAGTAAACCAAAAATGAAAGCTGGTGTGATTCATCTGTCACATACACAGATTCACATTCCTACAAAAGTAGAGTATGTGCATCTCAATCAAGTGAGGATTATCCCAAAAATTGACCATTATGTGGTAGAAGCTGTATATGAAAAGGAGGAGATAGATTATGGTTTAGACTCTAATTCTATAGCAGCGATTGATTTAGGCATAGATAATCTAGCAACCTTAACATCTAACCAGCCGGGATTTTTCCCAGTTCTGGTTTCCGGGCGGATTATCAAATCAATTAATCGTTATTACAATCAAAGAAAAGCTCAATTGCAATCTTTACTACCAAGTCATCAAAAGACATCTAAACAACTGCAAAGTTTAACTAAAAGACGGAATTTTCGAGTTGATGATTATCTGCATAAAGCCAGTCGGTTAATTATTGATCATTTAGTGAAGTACGGGATTGGAACTTTAGTAATTGGTCAAAATCCACTATGGAAGCAAAATGCTAATTTGGGTAAACAAAATAATCAAAACTTTGTTTGTATTCCCCATACTCGATTTGTGCAGCAATTAATTTATAAGGCGAAATTAGTGGGGATAAAGGTATTGGTTTCTGAGGAGTCTTACACTTCTGTAGCTTCTTTTTTAGACCAAGATACTATTCCTACTTATGGACAAGCTGACTCGAAAGAAGTTAAATTTAGTGGTCGAAGAATCAGAACTAAGCTTTATAAAGCAGGTAATGGTAAACTAATTCACGCTGATATGAATGGTAGTTTGAATATTTTAAGAAAAGTAGTCCCGACAGCTTTTAGTCTAGGGATAGAGGGCGTTGTAGTTCGCCCTATCGGGGTTATTCCCGGCAAACAAATAGCATGAGATATTTGTCTATGCTTTTTGGAACTATATTGTTACTGATACTCAAATCTAGTTAGCAGTTAAATATGTTTAGACAGTGGTTTGCTGATAACTTGGGAATTAGTCAAGCTCGGAAGGAACAAGTATACCTGGATCTATGTAGATCAGTAACTCTGGAAGATGTTAGCTATTGGATTCAGGTTTTATTTGCTGCGGGCATTGCTACACTAGGATTGGTCTTAAACAGCGCTGCCGTAATTATTGGTGCAATGCTAATTTCTCCATTGATGGGGAGTATTCTGGCTAATGGATTAGCATTGGCCACGGGTGATGTCATCCTCGCTATGCGATCGCTTTTTAATCTTGTTCTCAGTTGTATAATTGCCATTTCCTTTGCTGTCTTCCTGGTATCAGTATTACCATTTAAAGAAATGACTACTGAGATTGCAGCTAGAATTCGCCCCAATATCTTAGATTTGGTAGTGGCTTTATTTTCTGGTGCAGTCGGTTCAGTGGCAATTTGTAAAGAAGCCAAAGGAGTAGCAACTTCTGTTCCTGGTGTGGCTATTGCAGTGGCCTTAATGCCCCCCTTATGTGTTGTTGGTTATGGTATTGGTGTAGCAATTAGCGTGGATTCAGTCAAAGGACTACAGGTAGCTAGTGGTGGGGGATTACTATTTTTGACCAACTTAGTAGCAATTACATTCACTGCAATGCTGGTTTTTTTTAGTTTACATATTGATGATAATCAAGTAAAAGAAACAGTAAAAGCATGGCGACTAACAGATAAAGAAAGTTTGTGGATGCAGAGTATTTTAGAAAAATTACCTGCATACAATAAATTGAAAAAAATTGGAGGTCTTCCTGGTAGATTTTTATTGATTTTTACAACCATTGGCATAATTAGTTTCCCACTCAATCAATCTCTAAACCAACTCAGGCGCGAAATTGCTTTGCAGCAACAGGAAAATAAAGTTCGGAGAACAGCGACAGAAGTATGGCAGAAGGAATTTGAAAATTTCCCTAATGGTGAAACACGTTCTTATATTAGTAATATTTCGACTTTAGAAAAAAATAATAGACTGACAATTCAAATTCAGGTATTTAGCAGTAAAGAATATACGAATGAAGAAAAAAATAATTATATCCAAATATTGGCTTCTCGGTTGAATAAACCACCAGAATTATTAGCATTGAAACTGATTGAAATTCCGACAGCATCAAATGAACTTGTCCGCCAATTAAATGTAGAAAAACCTGTTGAAGAAGTTGTTAATATTGCTCAGTTACAAGCCAATTTTTTTCAAGAAGTGCAGTCTTCTTTACGTGATATACAACTTCCCTTGCCAGCAAAATTAATTAATTACGAATTAATTAGTAGTCCTCTGCAACCATTAAGTATTCGGTTAATCTATTTGAGTGAAAGAGACATTGATAGAGATGCTCAAATGCTTTTGGCAAATAATATTAAAAATAGGCTTGATTACCAGTCTGCTAAAGTGATCATGCAGAGAATAGGAACTAATTTAGGAATTATTTCTTTTGAAAAAGATAAATCGGTAGTGACACCAGCTAATGCTAAGTTGTTAGATCGTGCTGGTGAAATTTTACAGCAACAGCCTAATTTAAACCTAGAGGTGATAGTTAACCAGGAACTAACTGAGCCACAAGATATCATTCAAGCGCGATCGCAAGCCATCATAGACTACCTACGATTAAAGTGGCAAATCAGTAACTACAGGATAGATACGCAAATAGGTACAGAACCTACTCGCAATGTCAAATTTCAAATTACAGTAGAATCACTGAATAAGCCACCACAGGAAACTCTGCCAGAGCCACGTTAATATGTTTAAAACTCATTTTATCAGGTTTTTTCGTCACATCAATGGGCGAACACTGAAGAAAACCTTTGCCAGGACTATGGAAAGAAGACTTTTGGGACTGGCTTCAGAAATTGCCTTTAATGCCATGTTATCCCTATTTCCGGCTGTTATTGCTGTGCTGACAGCCATTGGATTAGCAGGGGAATCATTGCAAAACACCTTTATTCAACTAACAGTGCAACTGAGTCAGATTGTACCCGAAGATGCGTGGATTTTAATTAGCGATTTTGCTACTACAGAGATTACTGAACCTAAAAATAGGGGTTTGTTTTCTGCTAGTTTTGCGATCGCCCTTTGGACAGCTTCTGGTGCCATCAGTACCGCCATGACTGCCTTTGATCAAATCGAACAAATTTCTCCCGAAGATATGCGTCCCTTTTGGAAAGCTAAACTCATTTCTTTGGGATTAACAATTGGTACTATATTACTTTTAATGTTGGCTTCTTTTTTAGTATTTATTAGTGATTTACTTTTAGGAATGGTGGTAAATAGCAATCCTTATTTAGCATTCTTATTACCTCTTTGGAAACTGTTACAGTGGCCTTTAGCCTTGGTTATTGTTGCTGCCACATTCAGCTTAGTCTATCGTTATGGACCGAGCGTGTGGAAACCAGGCATACCATTGATGCCAGGGGCAATTTTAGCAGCTATATTTTGGGCGTTAGTTTCTGCACTATTTCGGCTTTATGTCAGCAATTTTGGAAACTATAATAAAGTTTATGGTACGGTAGGAACTTTTATAGTACTAATGTTGTGGTTGTGGATGAGTGCCTCTGTTCTCCTTGTTGGCAACCAATTAAATGTAACAGTTGGTGAATTTATACAGACAAAAAGGGAGCAATTTGACAAAACAAATAATATAAATCAGTCAATATAAGAATTTAGGAGTCAGGAGTCAGGAGTCAGTAGTCAGGAAAAAGAAGGAAGAAGAAGAAGGAAGAAGAATATTTTTCTTTCGTCAGGTGCAACAGATATTAAATATCTGTTGATTGTTGGTAAATTATCAAGTCTGACGCACCCTACAAAGCTAAGAACCGAGGAAGTTTACCAATTACCAATTACCAATCACCAATTACCAATTACCAATCACCAATTACCA
>NZ_JAYGGY010000139.1:0-10730 GCF_034931625.1 Anabaena cylindrica UHCC 0172
TCAGGCTCTATCCCTTATGAAACAAGCTGTTTAACCACCTTGTCACCCGTTAAGCCAAGTGACGTTACTCGCTGCTAATATTACCAAGGAATTTGAACCAAAAGTACCAGTTGAGGTAACGCTACTTGATTACTATGGACGCGAGTTGGAAATTTGGTCAGCAACAGGAAATACAAGCCAGCTGAAAAAAACTGCATCGGAGATGCGCCGCACCTGGAATGCAGTTAGACCATCTATCTTAGCGCGTGGAGGAACTGCACAAGTACAGAAATTTGATGGACTTGTTGCTAGTGTTGAGGCGGCTAAATCATCTAAAGATTATGGTCGTCTTGCTACCCCTGTACTAGATGAAGTGGATAATCTAGAGAAGGTCTTTAAATAGTAATACTTAGACTTTCTGATACTTGAGTACGCTCAATGCTTGAGGTATTGGTACTCACAAAAACAAGCTCTAGATACACAAATTAGTTGACTATTACATTAGCAACTAATCATAGATAACATTGGACTACTTTTGGAGTTTGAGAGATGACCCCACCTAGTTACCCAAAAAATCACACAACAGCCTCAAGCAAGAAAAGTAATTATTTGAGGTCTTGGAAACAAAAATATCATGTGGGGTTTAGCTTAAAGCAGTTACATCGCAATACCTATTTTGAAGTGTATGCAATCTCTTAAATACTTGTACAATAGACCTGTCCGAAATATATACAAAAAAATGGTAGAACACAGCAAGCTGCTGTAAATCTTCGTACTTTTGGATGGATTGGGTTTTGGACACAGTTAGTCTTAACAGTTGCTTCTGGACTGGTTTTGCTGTTTGCTATTGCAGATACTAATCTTAATATAAATCTCAAGTCTGGGTTAGGGGTATTTTCTGCACTTGGTGGAATCTTAATACTTTGCTTTAGTATCTATTGGTTTTTTCGTTATACTCGTCTTTCTAAACAACTAGAAGCTCCTGAATCTAGTTTACATCCAAGTCGAAAGGAGACAGTTCGTACTCTGCAAACTGGAGTACTAATAAATTTGGCAGGAATGTTGTTGATTCTGGTAGGAGTTGAAGTCATAATTGGAACCTTATTAGGAAAAACATTATCAGTTCCTCAAGGAGCAGCAATTTATAGGTCAAGTCAATTAATTGAACCCTTAGATATTTTTCATAAAGATTGAGTACGCTTACTGAATGCGTGATTGTAGTTATTTAATTTCGATAGACATCACTTTTTAAACTCTTTGACAAAATCCTGCAACATCAAGCTCTTAACTTAAAAAATATCAGTTTTGGCTGAATTAAGCATATCTGCTCACCACCAGAGAAATCTTTCCGAGTTCTTAACTTTTACCCCTTAATGTGAAGTTACAAAACGAGATTATAGGAATTAAAAGCTATGAATACTTTAGACTGCAATTCTTAAAATTTTACTCCCAAAGACTTAATTACTGTTTATGTTATTCCGTCAGAAAAAAGAAGCAGTTCAATGAATAAAATTCATTATTTCATTCTAATTTCATTTCTTGATGTCATACTAACTACACAGAGCCAAAAATCATTCATTCCAAGTTAATCAGTATTTACAAAGGTTCAAAAAACTATGAAAAATATATCTCATCCATCTATAGAAGTAAGCGATAAAAATGAAAAACCCTTATCCAATGCTGATATTGTGCGTACTTATCTACACGAAATCGGACGTATTCCTTTGTTAACTCATGAACAAGAAATTGATTTGGGCAAGCAAGTACAACAAATGATGAACTTACTCGCTGCTAAAGAAAAACTAGCTATTCAATTAAAGCGTCAACCTACACAAAAAGAATGGGCTGAAAATATAAATATTAGTGAAAAATCACTAGTGCAACAACTACACCAGGGACATCAAGCAAAGCAAAAAATGATTAGGGCTAATCTACGACTTGTAGTGTCTATTGCTAAGAAATATCAAAGACGTAATCTAGAATTTCTCGACTTAATTCAGGAAGGAAGTTTAGGTTTAGAGCGAGGAGTTGAAAAATTTGACCCTAGCAGAGGGTATAAGTTTTCAACTTATGCTTATTGGTGGGTTCGTCAGGCAATTACACGAGCGATCGCCGAACAAGGGCGTACTATTCGCTTGCCTATTCATATTACAGAAAAACTCAATAAAATCAAGCGAACCCAACGTGAACTAGCTCAAAAATTAGGTCATACTCCTAGCGCAGTTGATATTGGTGAAGAACTATCTTTAGACCCCAAACAAATTCGAGATTATTTACTCTTAGCACGTCAACCTGTCTCTCTGGAATTACGAGTTGGCGCAGAAAGAGAGACGGAATTACAAGATATGTTGGAGGATGAAGGAGTTTCTCCTGAATTTTACACTGAGCAAAAGTTTCTCCAACAAAATATTCAAAATTTATTGTCAAAACTAACTCCCCAGCAACGAGAAATATTAAATTTACGTTTCGGTTTAGTAGATGGAAATGAACTGTCCTTAGCGGAAATTGGTCAGCGCATGGGTGTTAGTAGAGAACGAGTAAGACAGATAGAGCTACAAGCTTTGAGTACTCTACGCAGGTATAAAGAACAAGTGCGTAGTTATCTGGCTAGTTGATGCTGAGAGCATAATACGAATAGCAACATCAATTTCAGCTAATAAAAAACTCTGTGATACTGGCAAAAGTACATTAATGAGGAATAAGTTTAATTATGACTAATATTTGGCTTTGCATAATTTTGGGATTGGTAGCAGGAATTGTTAGTGGCATGACAGGTATTGGTGGTGGAATAATTATCTTACCTGCTTTGATTTTTTTCTTAGGATTCTCTCAGCACCAAGCACAAGGAACTACATTGGCTTTGTTAGTTCCACCAATAGATTTATTAGCAGCATGGACTTATTACAAGCAAGGATATGTAGATATAAAAGTAGCTGCACTTCTCTGTCTAGGATTTATTTTAGGTGGGTGGTTCGGTGCCAAAATAGGAACGAGTTTACCGAATGGGGTTTTAACTAAAATATTCGCCTTGCTACTAATTACTAGTGCTATTAGAGTTTTATTTGCAACCTCTAATGATTCCGTGTAATTAATTATTTCTTAACTTGTTTACTATATAATGCAGGTGTTGCTATTGAGTTTTTCAATAAGCAACGTTTAATTTAGAAGCGAAGGTGCGTTGGCGTGACGCGCCCACTGGAGGTGTTCGCTTGAATGTTTTAGAATTTACCCTACTAGTCTGGATTAGTTCTGCTATCGCAGGCTTTTTGGGAGCGTTGACAGGCTTAGGCGGTGGAGTGGTGCTTGTCCCTCTGTTAACTTTGGTTTTTGGTGTTGACATTCGTTACGCAATCGGTGCTTCGCTAGTATCCGTAATTGCAACTTCTTCCGGTGCGGCTTCTGCTTACGTCAAAGAAGGCTACACTAATTTACGCTTGGGAATGTTCTTGGAAGTAGCAACAACATTTGGAGCGATCGCAGGTGCAACCATAGCCGCTTTTGTTTCCACTAGAATACTCGCTGTGGTGTTTGGATTTGTTTTACTTTACAGCGCCCATCTCTCGCGTCAATCCCGTCCTGAACACTCAGCTGATACTCCACCTGATCGTTTAGCAACTCGTTTAAAGCTAAATAGCACTTACCCAACTCCTGAAGGTGAACAATCTTACAATGTCTATGCTGTTCCCGTAGGATTTAGTCTGATGTTTGTCGCCGGAGTGCTTTCCGGGTTACTTGGTATTGGTTCTGGCGCACTCAAGGTACTAGCAATGGATCAATTCATGCGGATTCCGTTTAAAGTTTCTACTACTACCAGTAATTTTATGATTGGGGTGACAGCAGCAGCTAGCGCGGGTGTGTACCTGAAACGAGGTTACATCAACCCTGGACTAGCAATGCCTGTCATGTTAGGAGTACTTTTAGGCGCATTGTTAGGAGCTAAGGTATTGGTAAAAGCAAGAGTAGGCGTTTTAAGAAATATTTTTAGTTTAGTCATTGTGCTATTGGCAATTCAAATGATTTATAACGGCTTGACTGGGAGAATTTAAAATGTCCCAAAATCGACACAACTTGAGTGAAAGGCAAGTCGAAATTTTGGTCGGGAATTTGTTAAGATATGGCGTACTTTTAGCTTCAGCTTTAGTCTTGTTCGGCGGAGTTTTATACCTAATTTATCACGGTAAAGAAACTCCTAATTATCAAATCTTTCGCGGTGAACCTCCAGCTTTTCGCTCTCCTGAAGGGGTTGCAACCTCAGCATTATCAGGTCGTCGTCGTGGCATCATTCAACTTGGATTGTTGTTATTAATTGCTACTCCTGTTGCTAGAGTTGCTTTTTCTCTGTTAGCTTTTATACGTCAGCGAGATATCACCTATATTATTTTGACTTTGATTGTTTTGACTGGGCTGATTATTAGTTTTATAGCTGGTTAACAAATAATTATCTGCTGTTTTGAGTGTGAGCAATTATAGAAAAGTTTAATTTTAATATTATTTTGAGATAATAACCAAGGAAATTATAGATGAAGTTACGATGGTCAAATATTTTACTAGCAGGTATAGCCATAGTTGCTACCTTGTTGGCAACTGGCTATTGGTATGTGTTCATTGCTGGTGCGCCGCAACTTGACCCTCCGCAGGTAGAGAAAAATACAGGATTGTCATTTAAGCTAAAGACTTTCAACAGCAAAGCAATGGGAGAAATGCGACAATATGGCTTAATTCTCCCTCCCGATTATGCCAAGAACCTAAAGAAACGCTATCCAGTAATCTTCCTACTCCACGGGGGACATGGCGATGCTCGTGCTTATCAGGATAAAGCAGCCGTCACCTCCGTGCTACATGACCTTTACAAAAGTGACAAATTACCTTATTCAATAGTTATTACCCCAGATGGCAACGACAAGCGCGGTACAAGTCCGTTTTGGGATTCAGATTACTATGATGGCCCCAATGGTAAAGTTGGCACTTTGATTGGTTCAGAGTTAGTCAAAATTGTGAAATCTCGTTATCCGACGTTGAATGAACCGCAGTTTTGGGCAATGGGAGGACAGTCAAGCGGTGGTTGGGGAGCTTTTAATATTGGTTTACGCCACTTGAATAACTTTAATATTTTCTTTAGTTCTAGCGGCTACTTTACCGATAGCAGTGGTACGGCAAATAGTCCCCAAGATTTTATTGAAAAAATACCAGTTGCAGAACGTAAACGCATTAGAGCATATTTGGATGCTGGAGAGCAAGATAAAGAATTTCTTACCTCAACTCAGCAGTTTCATCAAACTCTAGATAAGTTAGGAATTGCAAACGAATTCCATGCTTTTCCTGGCGGTCATGGTATTGTTGGCGCAGATGTTGGCTGGAACTATTGGCACAAACATCTAGCAGACCAACTTACTTATGTGGGAAAGCAATTTAAGCAAGCCTCAGCGCAGAAGAATTAATCAATCTGCTTTATACATTCTTGACTTTAAAGATGAATCGAAAACGCTTTTCTCAAATTAGTTTATCTGTTTTTGGCTTGTTGTTGTTTGCTTTCTCTCTTTGGACAATCAACAACGAACTGCGGCAGCATAACCTAAGTGATGTTCTTCGTAGTTTGACAGAAATTCCCTCAAATCGCTTGTTTATAGCCATTGGATGCTCCATCGGAGGCTATCTAGTACTCACTAGTTATGATTTTCTAGCCTTCCGCTATATCCGTCATTCGCTTCCTCCTAGTGCAATTATTTTTACAGCTTTTATCAGCCATGCTATCAGTAATTCTGTTGGCTTTGCTCTTTTGACAGGTGGTGCTATCCGCTACCGTCTTTATTCAAATTGGGGGGTATCAGTGGGAGCGATCGCTCAAGTAATTGCCTTCGAGAACCTGAGTTTCTGGTTAGGACTATTCGCCGTAAGTGGGATAATATTTCTTCTTGAACCACTCACCATTCCTACCCTACTAAATTTACCCTTTGTCTCTGTTCATCCAATAGGAGTTATTTTTTTACTCATTGTAGTGGCATATTTACTGGGAAGTTATTTTTACAATCAAACCTTGAGTATTCGTGGACAGACATTTTCTTTTCCTTCCTTTTATCTGTCCTTAAAGCAAATAGGGGTTTCTTTGCTGGACTGGGGATTGGCGATCGCTGTTCTCTATCTTCTCTTACCCCCAAGTATTCCTTTGTCCTATTTCGGCTTTGCTGAGATATATTTACTAGCAATGATCGCAGGCATTGTTAGCAACGTTCCTGGAGGCTTAGGGGTGTTTGAAACCGTAATACTTTTGCTGCTGCCATCAGAAGTAACAGCCCCAGCAGCTTTGGGTTCGCTAATAGCTTACCGAGGAGTTTACTACATCCTGCCCTTGATAGTTGCAGTGGCAGTGCTGGGTTTATATGAAATTAATCAACGTTTAAAGGTGCGTTACTAGCTTAATTTCCGTTCAACCCAGCTTGAAATTAGACTCGCTTCACGACACAATCAAACAATTAAGCGAAATGAGGAAAAGCAATTGCTAAATAAACGTCAACAGATTGGATTGTGGACAGCCTCTATTTTAACCGCCATAGTAGGGATTGTTAATTTGATATCTGCGGTTACTCCTAATTCACCTAGACGCACAGAATTAATAGAGCAATTTGTCCCTTTTGATATCCGCGCTGGTGGACATTTTTTTGCAGCAATTACTGGATTTATATTGTTAACTCTGGCAGCTAATTTATTACGACGCAAGCGAGTAGCTTGGTTGCTAACAGTTGGATTACTAATTATAACTATTATTAGCCATTTAATCAAAGGATTAGACTATGAAGAAAGTCTGCTGGCTGGAGTCTTGCTAAGTCAACTTATTTTAATGCGTCACATTTTCACTGCCAAATCAGACCGTCCTTCCATTGCTCAAGGAATTCGAGTTTTGATTGGTGCATTGCTGTTTACATTAGCTTATGGCACTGTAGGTTTCTTTCTACTAGATAGGCAATATACAGTTAATTTTGACCTACCAGAAGCATTGCTGCAAACTTTGGCAATGTTTTTCACGGCTGATAATGCGGGGTTAGAACCAACAACGAGATTTGGACAATTTTTTGCTGATTCAATATATTTCGTAGGGGCTTCCACATTAGCTTATGCTTTATTCATGCTCTTGCGTCCGGTTTTATTAAGAAATCCTGCTTTAGAAGTAGAAAGAAAACGGGCAAAAGAAATTGTAGAACAATATGGTAAATCTTCGTTAGCAAGATTTACTCTCTTTGAGGATAAAACTTATTATTTCAGTCCCTCTAGGAAAAGTTTCATCGCTTATGTAGCAAAAGGGAGAGGTGCAATAGCTTTAGGTGATCCAATTGGCCCACTCGAAGAAAGACAAGAGGTAATTACTGGGTTTCAACTATTTTGTGAGAAAAATGACTGGTATCCCGCATTTTATCAAACTTTACCAGATGATTTAGATATATATAAATCTTTAGGCTACCGTACTGTTCAAATTGGTGAAGAAGCAATTGTTGACTTACATAGCTTCACCCTTCAAGGCAAAGCTAATCAAAACTTAAGAAATGCTCTCAATAGACTTACTAAGTCGGGTCATCAAGTTAAATTTTATCAACCACCTATTGCAGATGAATTATTAAAAGAATTGAGATCCGTAAGTGATGAATGGCTTAAGATGATGCAGGGAGCCGAGAAAAAGTTTTCTGTTGGTTGGTTTGATAATACCTACTTGCGTGAGTGCGAAATTGTGGCTGTACACACTCCAGAAGGAATAATCAGCGCTTTCGCAAATGTGATATCAGAGTATCAGAAAAATGAAATTACTATCGACTTAATGCGACGACGTACAGAAATTGAGAAAGGGACAATGGAATTTTTATTTGTCTCAATATTTCAGCACTTTCAGCAACTCAAATATGACGGTTTCAATTTGGGATTATCTGCACTTTCTGGAGTTGGAGAAACACAAGATTCTCCCAGCTTAGAAAAAGTATTAAAATATCTCTACGACCACTTAAATAAGTTTTACAACTTTAAGGGGTTGCATACATTTAAAGATAAGTTTAGCCCTCATTGGGAACCTCGTTACTTAGTGTATCCCAATTTAGCTGCACTACCCGATGTAGTAGTAGCCTTAGTAAGGGCAGATTCAGGGGATAGGTTACTAGATTACTTTAAACCAGGTGCTTAGAAGCCTAGTTTGAGCAAAATAACTCAATTTTTGATTCAAGATCGTCTTTTCAAGTTCTTAACTATTGTTCTGTAAGCTATAAGTCCATAACAGACTTAGACATACTCAATGATCCGAAAAATTTCTACCTTTTGGTTGCGCCATATATACCCTCGTTTAGCTCCTTTAATTGCCACAATTGGTATACTTGGACTTGCTATTTGTCTGCTGATCCTGTTTCTTGTCGCCAAGCTTGCTGGAGAAGTTCTGGAAAAAGAAGCTTTTGCATTTGATACATCTTTCTTATTATGGCTACATCAATTTGCCAATTCGAGTCTTGATAATTTAATGTTATTTATTACGAATCTTGGTAATCCAAAGACAGTAGTAGTAGTCGCAGCATTTACTTTAGGAATACTTTGGTGGCGACGTTACCGAGTAGAAACATATATTTTTGTGCTTACCTGTTTAGGAGGCTTAATTTTAAATACAGGTTTAAAGTTATTTTTCTCTAAACCCCGTCCACAACTTTGGAATCTTTTGATTTCTGAAAAGTCTTTCAGTTTTCCTAGCGGTCATGCACTAGGCTCTATGGTATTGTATGGTTTTATTGCCTATATACTAGCTACTCATTATCCTAAATTTTCGCGGCTAATCTATGTTTTCGCGGTTCTTCTAATAGCGGTAATTGGGATTAGTCGGCTATATTTAGGCGTCCATTGGCCCACAGATGTAATTGCCGGATATGGTGTTGGATTTTTGTGGTTGATGATATGTATTACGATGCTGAAGCTACAGAGATTAAGACAGGGATAATCTGTTGATAGCAAAACCTAATACAGCAGCATAATAATGAGTACATATCGAATAATGTCAAAGGGACTGGGAGAAACTACTCAGACTTTATAAATCGGTTGTAATTAGGATTAAATGGCAGAGATTTCTGTTTTCAAAATACTGTTAATACTGAATACATTATTTTTGGCTAGTAAAACAAAGAAAAGAAAACTGTGAAAATTCTCTTGGTGGAAGATGATGAGCGGATTGCCTTGGCACTAGCAGAAGCGTTAACTGACCAACATTATGTGGTTGATATTGTGTTGGATGGTCAAGAAGGATGGGATTTTGTAGAACTATTTTTCTATGACTTAATAGTATTGGATATAATGTTACCTCACTTAGATGGTATCAGATTTTGCCAACGATTACGTAAAAGAGGTTATTCTATGCCAATTATAATGCTGACAGCAAAAGACACCAGTACTGATAAAGTTATGGGGCTAGATGTAGGTGCAGATGATTATGTAGTTAAACCCTTCGATTTACAAGAATTCATGGCTAGAATTCGCGCTTTATTGCGGCGTGGAATTGCTATTTTACCTCCTGTTCTGGAATGGGGAAATTTGTGTTTAGATCCTAGTAAAGTTGAAGTGACATATAACGGAAAGCCGATACATCTGTCTCCAAAAGAATATCGAATCTTGGAGTTATTTCTGCGTAATAGTCATCGCGTGTTTAGTCGTAGTGAAATCCTCGATCATCTTTGGTCTTTTGAGGAACTTCCAGGAGAAGAAACAGTTAAAGTTCACATTAGGAGTTTACGCAAAAAATTGCAATCAGCAGATGCTCCAGTTGATTTTATTGAAACAATCTACGGCTTGGGTTATCGCCTCAAGCAATTTTATTAAGTTTATGTTTAAAACTTTACGCTGGCGGCTTTTACTTTATTACCTAAGTTTTATGGTGGCTATTTTAGCAGTAACTACCTTAGCCGTTTATGAGTTTGTTACCTATAGACTCTATCAGAAACTAGACCGCCAGATGATTACATTAGCAGATGCAGCGGCTCATAGTTTACTGACAATTAAGGCTGATGTAAAAGCTATTAAGCGTAGAACTCCTCGGAATTTAGATTATGATGAGGATTTAGATATACCTTGGCAAGATTTACACAAAAATCATCAAACTGTGGAATGGTTTGATGCTAATGGTCGGTTACTGGGTAATGCAGGTCGTTATATTCCTCAAATTCCATTTAAACCAAATATAAAAACTTCTCAACAGGAAAGAATTCGCAGTATTATTGTTCCAGTTCACTCTGCTAGTTTTATTCCAGAAAGAAAACAACTGCAAGGATATGTGCGGGTAAGTGAATCCACTGAAGATTTGCAAGAAGAACTTGATCGACTGTTGTGGGGGTTCCGTTATGGAGGACTCATTACTGTTATTTTAACTGGTGTTAGCAGTTGGTGGTTGACAAGACAATCCTTAAAACCTGTTGAACAAAGTTTTCAACAATTAAAACAGTTTACTGCGGATGCTTCTCATGAATTGCGAAGTCCCCTCACAGTTGTGAAAACCTCTGTTGAAGTCATGATGAATCATCCAGAGCGAATTCATCCCACTGATGAAAATAAGTTGAGAACGATCGCCTCTGCTACTGATCAAATGACTCGTTTAGTGGAAGATTTACTTCTGTTAGCAAGAACTGACACCGCACAAACGCCAACTTTTGAGTGGGTATCAATTCCTCTAGATGAACTTTTAGAAGATTTAGGTATTGAGCCGAGATACGTGTAAAAACCTGCAAGATGGTCTGGAAATGCCTACT
>NZ_JAYGGY010000140.1:0-10668 GCF_034931625.1 Anabaena cylindrica UHCC 0172
ATTTTCTCAAATTATTGCCACATCTCATCTTCAACCCCCTTGTCACCCGTTAAGGCATTTTACCGAACTTGATATTATTTGGAGAATTAAAAATTGCCAAAAAATTTTATCGCCTGACGGCGAGGGGAAGGGTAAAGGAAAGAAGGGCAGAGGGCAAAAGGGCAAGAGGGCAGAGGGCTAAGAAAGTCCTGGCGAGCAAGACCCGAACACAACACGAAAACCGAGAAGATTGACTCGATAACGCGCGAGGTCCCAGCCACGAAACGCCGAACGGCAACCGATAGCAATGTCGTACCAAGAACCGCCCCGTATAATAAAATACTCAGTATTATTTTCACTATCACTAATTTTATTAATCAAGTTTTTCCATAGATTTTTCTTGTTCCCCCAGACCTCATTACCATTACTTCTTAAACGCGCTGGTTTATCGCTATAGCTATCGTGAAATTCATCCAAACACCATTCCCAGACATTACCGTGCATTTGATATAAACCCCAGGCGTTGGGAGTGAAACTATCTACATCTACAGTGCATTCTCGATATTTGCCCTTTGGGGCATCGCTATAAGGATAATTGCCGTTATAGTTGACTTGATCTGTTGTAATGGTCTTGCCAAAGGCAAAGGCTGTGGTTGTTCCAGCACGACAGCCATATTCCCATTCTGCTTCTGTGGGCAATCTGACGGCGCGTTTTGTTTGCTCAGATAGCTTTTCACAAAATGCCCGTGCTTCATGCCAGGAAACGCCAACTACAGGCTGGTTATTGCCTTGAAACTTGGCATCATATTTTTCAGATGGCTTGGTTTTCATGACAGCGTACCATTGAGAATTGGTTACGGCATATTTGCCCATTAAAAACTCTTGCAGATACACCTCATGCTGGGGGGTAGACCGGTCTAACCATTGTTCAACATCCTCACGCTTGCTGCCGTATTTCAGGGCATTCTCTAGGGCTATTTTGCGTTCTGCTGGTGGCATTCCCATTGTAAATTTCCCTGTGGGGACGCGCACCAGTTCCAGGTTTAAGCCTTGACATAAATTTACAGTTAATTCACGGCGTTTTGCTGCTGCTATTTTCTGTCCCTGTGCTTCTGCTTCTCGACGCTGTTCTTGTTGACTTTGAGATTGCTTGTTTGACAATCGCCCAAAGGCTGTAATGGCTTTCATATCTTGTCCACCTGCGGCCACATTCACACGTACCCACAACTGAAAAGCTAAATCGAAATTACCTTCAATTTCTGCATGAAAAGCATCTTCTCTCAGGGCGCTAATATCCCTGTCGTTAGCAGACTTGGGCAGTAAAATATAATGCAGTTTTGTAGCGGGTTCTATGGCTGCATAGGGTGTCTGAATATAATTTTTATGCTTGAAAGTCAATTGAGGAACTTGATGGCGCAAATAGTTATACAGGCGTTCAACTGTGGCACAGTTGCTTTCACCTTGAATTTGCAAACCATTGAGTAAAACGTGGGTAAATGCACCTTGTTGAATTTCCTCAATTTCGTAAGAAACCTGATGGGGACTACAGGAAAAGAAGGTAATCACACCTTGCTGTTTTTCTTCACCAATTCCTAAACCTGCACTTTTTTCTCCAGTGCTGCGACAGGCATCAATAAATAAGACGATGTTATCTGCACCACTCCGCCGTAAGCGTTCGGTGATGTAGTGTATGGGAATTGCTAAATCGGGAACAGTGCGGGGATTTCCGTCTATGGGTAATAAATAATCTCGTCCTTCGTGGGGGATGCCGTGGCCGCTAAAGTAGAACCAGAGAGTATCTCCAGGGTTTAAAAAAGGCTGTGCAAAGCGATCGCCTAAAAACGAAATTAATGTACCATAAGTTGGTTGAGTATCGAGTCCATGTTTATCGGGTGGGGAATCATCAGAGAAAAAATATAAATTATCTGGTTGTACGCCCAAATCATTAGCAAAATAATTACACACTCGTTCAGCATCACTTTTTGCATACTGGAGGCGCTGAATTCGATTATATTTATTAACGCCAATGATAACGGCGCAATTCTTGGCCATATTGCGATTAATTTTCCGGGGCTTTAGGCGATCGCTTAAATTTTAACTCGATTGCGCCTTTACCAGCAGCTTTTACACCAGTACCTAGCACTTTAATTTCTCCTTCACTACCAATTTCTACTGTGAGGGTGATTTCGTCTAATTGGATTCCGGCTTGGGGTTGGACTTGCTTCTCGACATGGTTAAATAAATGACTAACTATGGCCACAAATTGCGACATTTGCGTGGCTAATTTTCCTGCTTTTATATGGTTTTCTTTGATCTCTTCACCCGTCACCGTAGGGCTGCTATAAGGATTTTTGTTACCTATGACAGTTTTCATCCCTTCTTGAGTGCGATCGTCTGGAGTGCTTGCAGTTACAATACATATATCTTCATCTTGCCAGTTGTTATTATCTATCATGTCACTTCCTCACACCTGCTTTGACAATTTTCGCACATATTGTCTGAATCAGGATTTACAGGATTTAAGGATGAACAGGATTAAAGCGAATTTTTAACTCTTTGCGGCTCTGCGCCTCTGCGTGAGATAAAAGATGCGAAAATAGAAACAACATACCTGCCACAATTATCAATATGGCTCCCTTACCCGATTATCGTCCTAAGCAACTATCTGTGGGTCCTTTAGAAGCAGAAATTCTCAGCATTGTTTGGGAACTGAATTCAGCAACAGTTAAAGATGTACACGATCGCATTCTAGCTGACCCAAACCGCGAATTGGCTTATACTTCTGTGACTACTGTTCTCCGTCGTCTTACGGAAAAAGGTTGGTTAGCTTGCGATAAACAGGGTAAAGCATTCTATTGGCGGCCTTTACTAACTAAGCAACAAGCAGAGATGATTAAAGCTCATGAACAGTTGCAAAGATTCCTCGCAGTGGGTAATCCTGATGTTGTGGCCGCCTTTGCTGATAGTTTAGATCAAGCTGCTAGTGACCAAATAGAAGCGATCGCAAAACGCATTCAAGCAGCACGGGAAGCCAGAGGGGAAAAATAGAATTATGCATCTATTCATGATTGTCTCTGCTGTAACCATTGCTTGCTGGTTAAGATACTCTGGCCATATACCCCAGGGTAATTGGAATTTGCGTTGGGAGCGATCGCTATTTTTATTCCTCTTTCCCCCCTTACTCATTTTTATGACAGCAATGGCTGTAGTCTGCATGGGTACACAAGGAACAATGGGTGGAATGTATACTGGTTCTTTCAGTTATCTGCTGGCATCAATTTTTCTAGGATTTTTTAACATCTTAGGTATCAAACTAGCTTTCCAAGGCTGGAAATCCATTAAATCAGCCCGTGAATGTCCGCAAGTGAATCTCGCAGGTAAACAAGCCCGACTCCTGCAAACTAAAGCATTATTTGCCGGACAAATGGGTTTTTGGCAGCCGGAATTGGTAGTTAGTCAAGGATTACTACAAACCCTCTCATCTGCCCATTTAAAAAGCGTTTTAGCCCACGAGCAAGGGCATTATCTATATAGGGATACGTTCTGGTTCTTTTGGCTGGGTTGGATGCGTTCCTGCACGGCTTGGTTGCCCAATACAGAACCACTATGGCAAGAATTGTTAGTTTTGCGAGAATTACGGGCTGATAGTTACGCTGCATCCCAAGTAGATCCCTTGGTGTTAGCGGAATCATTGTTATTAGTAGTCAGTAACAACCCTATAACAGAAGAAGTTTGCTGTGCCGCTTTGGGTGCAGGCGATCGCTTGGAACAGAGAATAGAAGCTTTATTAACACCACCAGAACTAACTTCAGAAGCTCAATTACAATCCTGGCATATTTTTTTGTTGGCGTTTCTCCCCTTACTAACAGTCGTTTTTCATACTTGATTTACTTTCTCTCTATCCTGTGGGGGCGGTTTGTTACAAATGTCAGGATTCAGGATACATAATGTTTCAGAACTTACGCAACTGGCACATTGGTAGGATGCGTCAGATATTAACAATCTGTTTATTTGCAGGATTTATGCAGTCTGACGCACCCTGCAACAGATTTTTAGTGTGACACTTGCGTAAGTCCTATTTAGTTTTTGGGTATTTGCAACTATGCAGCCATTGGCGATCGCTTGTGCCAGTTGCGTAAGTCCTGATTAATTAACTAAATAACTGTGGAGTAATTTTAGCATTTTAATGGTAAAATTTAATCATTTTATTGCTCTGTTCCCTACTAATGTATATTTAGTTATACTACTAAATAGTGATGAAGTTTTTTTGCTGATGATTCAAGTTGCCCTATGCCAAAAACAAATCCGTCTCCGACTAATCCAGCTATTCTTGCTGCCGTTGCTGACTATTTTAAGGTGCTATCAGAAGGAAGTCGGCTACAAATCTTGACCTGTCTCAAATCAGGTTCGATGAATGTCATGGAGATAGCAGAAGCGACTGGGTTGGGGCAGGCAAATCTATCTAAGCATCTGAAAGTATTAACTCATGCAGGAATTTTATCTCGTCAACCCAAAGGTACTAGTGCCTATTACGAGATTGCAGACCCGATTATTTTTGAGCTTTGTGAATTAGCGTGCGATCGCATTAGTCAACGTGTGCTACAGCAAGATGAAAGCCTGAAAGCTTTTCGGAACAAAACTACAGTTTTTTAAATTATCCTACTCATCTTCATCCCCTGGAGGCCTTTCACTTAGGCTTTGTTGCGCGTGCCACTCCAAAACAATGCGTTCCAACATCTCCGCCTGTGTACAGTTATTAACATCTGCATATACCTTAATCAACCATCTCACTTCAGGGCTAATGTGCCGTATCACTAGTTGCTCATCTTTTTTCATGTTGATCTGACTCCCATCACGTCAGAATTGTAAATAATTCGTTATACTTATTAACATAAGTTAGTAAAACATAAAATTCTTGCCCTACACCCCTCAAACTCAATGGGTGTATGAATGCTTAAAAGCTTAAAAATTAAATAGCCAGTATTAACCCTTTATTTTTGCCCCAATTGGGCATAGGAGCCAGCAATGAATCAGCCTATAAAATTATCTTTAGAACAAGAATTTGGCCTCAGAACCTTTGCTGACCAAGTACATCAAATGTCTCGTGAACAAGCTCAGGTATTTTTACTCAAGCTGTACGAGCATATGATGATTCAAGAGATAACTTATCAGCAATTACTCAAGCATGAATGGAAACTAGATTCAGGAAGCATCTCTGGTTAAAATAGGAAATCAAAAGGCTTCTAATTTGCATACAGAATAAGATATAACCCTTGTGGTGTAATCCTCTTGCCCAAATAATGCAAATCAGATGTGAAAAAACTTATTTGCATTTTCACATCTTCATCAATTTGGGAAAGGGTGGGAGTTACCCTCCCCAATCTCAAGCACTAATTGCTTCGTGTTACTACTTTTTAACTGGTGCTTCAGTAGCTGACTTACCAACTAGCTTTTCAGTATTTTCGTCACTTTCAAGAATACCGAACTCAATCAACAATTCTTCTAATTCTTCCATTTCGATAGGTGTAGGAATAGTCAGATTCTTGTTGTTGATGATCTTCTTAGCCAATGTCCGATATTCATTACCCTGATCACTATCAGGTGCATACTCGTTAACAGTCATCCGACGCAATTCTGCGTGTTGAACGATATTATCACGAGGTACGAAGTGAATCATGTGGGTATTCAAACGTTTTGCCAAGGTTTCGATTAATTCGACTTCCCGGTCAACGTTACGGCTATTACAAATCAAGCCACCTAAACGCACACCACCAGTGTGAGCATATTTTAAAACACCACGAGCAATGTTGTTAGCAGCATACATCGCCATCATTTCACCTGATGTCACGATGTAGATTTCTTGCGCTTTTCCTTCCCGAATTGGCATGGCGAAACCACCACAGACAACGTCACCTAATACGTCGTAAGATACGAAATCTAAGTCTTGGTAAGCACCGTTTTCTTCTAGGAAGTTAATAGCAGTGATAATACCACGACCAGCACAACCAACACCGGGTTCTGGACCACCAGATTCTACACACTTAACACCACGAAAACCTGTCAATAGTACTTCACTAAGTTCTAAATCTTCAACAGCACCTCTTTCAGCAGCCAAGGAAAGAACGGTGGTTTGAGCCTTAGAGTGCAGCATCAAACGGGTAGAGTCAGCTTTAGGGTCACAACCTACAATCATGATGCGTTGACCCATTTCAGCCATTGCTGCAAGGGTGTTTTGAGAAGTAGTAGATTTACCAATACCACCTTTACCGTAAAAAGCAATCTGTCTAATATTTGAGTCAGTAGCCATGATGAGTTTATTCCTACAATTATTGTGTTGATGGGTCTGAAACTTGATTTGAGATTTTGTTCGATTAGGAAACAGAATTTGTATAGCGACTTAAGGCATACTCAAGGCACTACCAAACGCAGATTCAGATTTTTGTAGGAAAACAAGATATGGATGCAGGAAATTTATTCAGAAGAAATCCACATCTCCTAAATCAAGAAATATTTAACGGCTTAAATACGGCATTATCGCTTGTTGTCGCGGCATCCTCGGAGGATGTTTAATCCTGGAGAGTGGTTACAATAGGGATTCACCTTTATGCAGATTTTCCCCCTGAACCACCCAATCAACCAACATTGTAGTTCACTCTCAATGATTGCTACAATTATGACGATTTTGCTTGTATTTTGGCTGCCAAAAATTTCTAATTTCCAGTCCAAAAAACTATTTTCCTAATTTCTGAAAATTCGCTCTATTGATGTTGCTTTTGGATATTTTTTAGGATCAATAAATTTCACTTTGATTGATACATGACATGAGGATAAATCTCATTTTTGTATTGCTTCACAGTTAAAAATATCTTTCTTGCTGGCTCTAAGTCGCTAACAGTTTTGATTCCTATACATTTACCAGACATCCTCGAAGAGTCTTTCTTCCCAAACTCCAAGGTTAGTCCCATCTGGTTGATAATGTTATCTAGTGAGCCAATTCTTATCGGCAAATACTCAAAGGAATTCTGATTGACTTCAAGTTGTTACGAGGGTAACTCTTCTAATTCATTTGTCCTTATCTCTTCGTACAGAAAAGATATATAAACTGAAGTGGATTTAGCAGAACAAAAGAACTTGATTTCGTTGACCTCAATTTACCCTTGAAGTTTTTTTGACTTTGATGTTTTTGATTCCTATCCCAACAATAACATAGATATCAATATTTTATAAGCCTCTAAATAAATTATTTTTCAACTCTAAAAAATATTATCCTTGTTACCTTTAATGGTTATGACTTAGCGGTTATAAGATGCAATTTAGGTAAACATTTCATCAAATATCGTTTGTGAAATCAGCTACTTTTAAAATCAAGCTTGATTTAAAATAATTGAAACTAATATTTTAGAAAATTACATAATTCTGCTATTTTTACATTCTCAAAAATTTATCGCTTCGTTTCTTGATCACTTTGCCATCTTTTGCAGTGTCAGGTGGCAACTATTCCTGGGGCAAGGAATCAATCGTAGTTGGTGATTTGGGCTTCGTCTAGTAGTCCGGTAGGGAGGTTTTTGATTTGGAGGGTAAGGTTAGATTGAGCAGGTGACTCTATTTGGTGTATACAGTAGAGTAAACGTTACTGAGTAATGGTGTTGAATCATGAAGGTCAAAAGACAAAGAATTACTGTTGAGGAATTGTTGAGTAGATATGCTGCTGGGGAGCGAGATTTTACTTGTATTGCCATTGATGACTCGCGTGAAGGTTTGTTCAGAGGTGTTGACCTCAGTGGCATTAATCTGGAGGATTCCGCCCTCAGTGTTGACTTTAGTGGTGCTATTTTGAGAGAAGCTAATTTTCGATATACTGTCTGGGGCGACCATTGTAGTTGGCAAGAAGCCGATTTCAGTGGTTCCGACTTTACTGGGATTAACAATGGTGTAGAATGCTACATTGTTCGCTGCAACTTTAGCAATACTAACTGGGAGCGAGCCAATCTGTGGCAATCCACCTTTAAAGACTGCAATATGACTACTGCTAACTTCGATAATGCCAGCTTGGCTGAAGTTGACCTCTACAGGTGAATTATGAGAAGGAATAGCTGACAATCTCTATAAAAGTCAAAAGCATGAAGTTAGAAATTTCTGCTTTCTTCCTTCATGCCTTATCCTTTATTTTTTTAACTCCCCAGGCCGGATTCGAACCAGCGACCAATCGATTAACAGTCGATCGCTCTACCACTGAGCTACTGAGGAATGCTCTCAATGTTTTCTATAATAAACCTAAATCTATAATATGGCAAGCACTTTTGGAAAATTTTTTGGATTTTCTTTCGTGGCGGCTGAAAGTTATAATTTTTGACAGCCCAAATTCCCTCTAGAAGAGCAGTCCAGCTATTTATGAATACTCTTTTCTATAATCCCATTCGCAATTGAGCTAGACGCTGCCTTGCTTTATCATCAATAGCATTAGCTAAAAATCGGCTTTTCGATTGTTTGGGTGGTTGATATCTATGACGCATCCGGCACACAGTTGTTTCTACTTCTCCGCATAGTTGATGCGCTGACAACCATTCAGCACCATACCCCTGTACCATTAACTGCTGCGCTCGGTCTGATGTGGCCACAATTACGCGAGAAACTAAACATTGGGCTACTTGGTGACGCAAGGAAGCACAAGATTTTTCAATATAGGTGTCTGCTGTCTGACCAAAATCTGTGTAATGAACAGTGAGAAAGTCTGTAATATTTTCTCTATTGCTGGGGGTGTTTTGATATTGGGCATCAAAAACTATTTGAGTTTCATAACCTTGAAATGCGCTGTAGTTTGTTATTGCTTCTATTAGTTCCCCCCGTGCTGCCTCTAGTCCGGCATGGTCACGGGTTTTTTTTAAGCAAGTCCAAGCGCCTATAATGTTGTAGCCGTCCACTAATAAAATGGACGGGATGATAGAACGGGGCATGGTTTTTAATCACAATTATCTAGAGTTAACAAAAATCATTCATAAGACTTATAGTAATTGAAGCATCACTTGTAACACTATGCTACAGAGAATAAAAATGCCCCATTGCCGAAAAACTAAACCTTAAAGTAGAAGCAACAATGTCTAAAAAGCCTTTTTAAATAAGGGTTGTTGCAGTTTTTTATGGAAATAAATAATTTTTTGAGTCATCAAAATTCCATAATGAAAAACCAGATACCTATACAGCAAAGTGTTTATCTGGTATCTGGTCATTAATTTTTGATGATTAAAAATTGTTGAAAATATTGATATTAGGGACTTTCAAATAAAAAGTCTGCCAATACTTTTTCTAGAACATCTGACAGGTAAGATGCTGCTGGAGTTTTGTCTTACGAAGTTTCGTTGTGTGTTTTCATGAGTCGCTGTTTGAGACGCTCGGCTTCACCTTGATCAACTAAAGAGCCTTCTTCCAATAAAAAAGCACCATCACAGTAATTTAACTCATCTAAGCGATGAGTCACCCATAAAGCCGTAATTCCGCGACTTTTGACTAGACGACGAACACTAGCCACTAAGTCGAGTTGACTATCTGGATCTAGTAGAGCAGTGGGTTCATCTAATAATAAGACTTCACAGTGACGAGCGATCGCACCAGCAATAGCCACACGCTGTTTTTGTCCACCAGAAAGAGCATAGATAGGACGACGCTGTAAGGACAGCAAATTTACCGCCCCTAAAGCTTCCTCTACCCTAGCTCTCACCATAGCAGGAGGCAATTTTTCTGCCACCAATCCAAAAGCCACATCAGCACCAACCGTTGGCATAACTAATTGATGATCAGGATTTTGGAAAACAAAACCAACGGGGGGTGAAATACCAATTTCGCCAGACTGGGGAGCTAATAACCCCGCTATCAGTCTCAACAGAGTTGATTTGCCACTGCCATTAGTACCCAAAAGCATCCAAAATTCGCCTTGTGGTACTTTAAGAGAGCAAGATTTGATCACTTGCTCCCCATTAGGCCATAAGAAGTTTAAATCCTGAACTTCGATGCCTACAGCCGCCATTTTTACACCTGGTTTACTCAGTTGCTAAAGCGAAAAATCCGGGTGGTCTAGTACCACCAACGGCAGAACCATCTTTCTGTACAATTTGTACACCCGAAATTTCACTAGCACGGACAGCAATTTTTTTCTCTGTTTTGCCCTCGCACTTGAGTTCCACAATATCAGGGTTCCCAGAGCGCATTGCTGCCAGAATCAGCTGATAAACAGCTTCAGCATCTTCAGTGGACTTACGTTGTACTGATATTGGGAAAGCAGTATTTTTGATGCTTAAGTCGATGGTAAACATTTAGAATTAATCACATTTCACTGACTGTAGGACTAATTCTAGCGTTACCTGGTTGATTCGGTGTGAATTGTGAAAAGAGGGAAGAATTATGAGATTTTGTTTTATATCGTTGTTTCCTTACCCTGAAGGGATTACAGGTGTCTCAAAGATGAAATTATTTCCATTAGCCCTGGAAAAATTAGAGATTTGCACCTATTATGATTAAAGAGCGTAAAAAATTGTAAACTGGATTAACAACCCGGTTAACTTTCTGCATATAGGCGGTTATGTCATAGCCATCTATATATAGATAAAACCTGTACTTATAAACTTTTGGAGATTCTTTGTAATGACCATCGCAGTTGGACGCGCCCCAAGTAGAGGGTGGTTTGACGTATTAGAC
>NZ_JAYGGY010000141.1:0-10553 GCF_034931625.1 Anabaena cylindrica UHCC 0172
TTGGGTTTCGCTGTCGCTCAACCCAACCTACATTTCCTTAACCGAGCAGTATTGACTCGCTACTCAGTACTCAGTACTCTTCTGCCTCCTCCCAAAAATTTTCTGTTGGAAACACGCAAGGCAATTTAGAATTTAAATTCCGGCAATTACCAGGAGAACGAAAGTCGTTATGTTATCTAAAAGAATTTTACCTTGCTTGGATGTCAAGGCGGGACGGGTTGTGAAAGGAGTTAACTTTGTAAATTTGAAGGATGCCGGTGATCCGGTAGAACTGGCCAAGGTTTATAACGAAGCCGGTGCTGATGAGTTAGTGTTTCTGGATATTACAGCGACTCATGAAGACCGGGACACGATTATTGATGTGGTTTACCGGACTGCTGAACAGGTCTTTATTCCATTGACTGTGGGGGGTGGGATTCAAACCTTAGAAAATGTTAAAGGTTTGTTACGAGCCGGCGCTGACAAGGTTAGTATTAATTCTGCGGCTGTCCGTGACCCCAACTTAATTAATCGCGCCAGCGATCGCTTTGGTAATCAATGTATAGTTGTGGCAATTGATGCCAGAAAAAGGGTTGACCCCAATAATCCAGGCTGGGATGTGTATGTCAGAGGGGGAAGAGAAAACACTGGCAAGGATGCCTTATTGTGGGCGCAGGAAGTGGAACAACGAGGGGCAGGTGAGTTATTAGTGACAAGTATGGATGCAGATGGTACTCAAGCCGGTTATGACCTAGAGTTAACACGAGCGATCGCTCAATCTGTAGAAATTCCTGTCATTGCTTCTGGCGGTGCAGGTAATTGTGAACATATTCACGAAGCCCTCACCACAGGCAAAGCAGAAGCGGCATTATTAGCCTCTTTGTTACATTACGGCCAGTTAAGCGTAGCCCAAATTAAAAATTATTTGCAAGAGCGATCTGTTCCAGTCCGAATCCCCTATTAGTACCACATGGAAACTAGCCACATCTCTTTCAAATTCGACACAGTTACCCAAAACAATGTTAAGATTATATTTACTAGTATGAATAAATATTAAGAACTATGTTGATTCCTATTTTACTTTTTGATGTGGCGCTAGTAGCCTGGTCGCTGCACCTGATGGAAAAAGCCTACGAGAGCAAAGAATTTTCTCTCATGTTGGCTGGTACATTGGTTGCCCTAGCTGCTGCCGCTATGTTAGTAGTCTATTTCTTGATGGGTCATTGTATGACTTATCTGTTGCAAGTTTCTTAGACGAGTACTCACATCTAAAATAAAGTAAAGACATAGTTCATATTCAATATTCAATATTTAACAATTAATTTCTTGACAAAATACCAATAATTAAGGCACTATAGTAAATGCGTTTCACGGGGTTATAGCTCAGTTGGTAGAGCGCTTGAATGGCATTCAAGAGGTCAGGGGTTCGATTCCCCTTAGCTCCATTCACTAATCTGTAAATTGAAAAAATCCCCTCCACAGAAAACAACGAGGAGGGGGATAAAATTATACTAAAAACGGGTTAAAAGTGTCATTCTGTAGCTTGCTTCCCGTAGGGTACGAAGTGAAGAATCTCCGAGATACTAGAGCCTACGGCACGCTACGCGAACGCTGCACTACGTTACGTATGGCTACGCCACGCTACGCGAACAGTATGACATAAGTCCAAATTTCACCCGTTTGCAGTATAGTCTAGTTTTTACTTGCAGCCTAAAGATTCACGAGTATCTACACCAGTTTGAGAATTGACACCGCTGGCATTTGCACAGAGTTTTTTCACCTGTGTCATATCTAAAATTGCATTGGTAAAATCTGCACCAGTGACATCAACATCATCAAAAGTTGTGCGTAACATCATGGCATCTGTCAACACCGCATCACTGAAATCAGTATTTTTGAACCTTGCCAGATAGGCAATACCCTGCCTAAAATCTACACCATGTAGATTCACACCCTCCAATAAAGCACCGTTAAATACACCACCGCGTAAGTCAGCATTGCTAAAATTAGTATTCTCTAATTTCACGCTAGTAAACTCAGTCCCAGCTAAGTTTTGACCAGAATAGTCCTTTCCACTGGCTCCTTTATTATCAATGTTACCAATAGAACTATTAACACTAGAAGAACTCGCAGCTTCTGCTGGTAAGGGAGACACCAACAGCACCACAGCTAAAACAAAACTAGCTAATATTTGCCAATACTTCATAATTTCTGCTTAATAAATCTCAACACTTCCACTATTAATTATTAAACCGCACTACGGAGTGTTGAGTAATTATCTTCTAAATTATAAGTCATCTCGTAGGATAGATATTGAGGTGCGATGCCTACGGCAAGCGTACCTGGTATGGCACGCCTAACTAACTACCTGTGACTAATCAAGAAAATATTACCTCCCAATCTCTAGCGCGAACCCCTTTATATCAAACGGGTGTAGAACTCAAAGCCCGCTTTACCGGTTTTGGTGGCTGGGAAATGCCCGTACAATATAGCGGTATCAGCAGCGAACATGAAGCGGTCAGAAACAAAGCCGGGATGTTTGATATTTCCCATATGGGTAAATTTACCCTCCAAGGTAAAACCCTCATTGACCAACTTCAGAACTTAGTTCCCTCAGATTTGAGTCGCTTACAACCCGGTCAAGCCCAATACACCGTATTGTTAAATGCTCAAGCCGGAATTATTGACGACATCATTATTTATTACTTAGGCAAAGACACCACAGATACTCAAAATGTAGTAATTATCGTTAATGCCTCAAGCACCGATAAAGATAAAGCATGGATATTGGCACATTTAGACCCTGATACAGTCCACTTTCAAGACCTGTCACGGGATAAAGTATTAATTGCCGTGCAAGGTCCAAAAGCTACCAGCCATCTCCAGTCCTTAGTATCAGCAGATTTAACACCAGTCAAAGCCTTTGGGCATTTAGAAACAACTATCCTTGGTGAACCTGCCTTCCTTGCCCGTACAGGCTACACTGGGGAAGATGGCTTTGAAGTCATGGTAAATCCAGAAGTAGGTGTAAAATTGTGGCATCGTCTCCATCATCTTGGTGTCATCCCTTGCGGACTTGGTGCCAGAGATACTCTACGTCTGGAAGCAGCAATGGCGCTTTATGGTCAAGACATCGACGATAATACAACACCCTTAGAAGCCGGTTTAAGTTGGTTGGTTCATTTAGATACTAAAGGCGATTTTATTGGGCGTAGTGTTTTAGAACAACAAAAAACTGAAGGAGTGCAGCGTAAACTCGTAGGTTTACAAACCCAAGGCAGGAATATTGCTCGTCATGGCTACCCAGTGTTATCCTCAAGTCAAGTTGTTGGAGAAGTAACTAGTGGAACTCTTTCACCAACACTCGGTTATCCCATAGCCTTAGCTTACGTTCCTACCCAATTAGCAACCGTCAAACAGCAGCTAGAAGTGGAAATTCGGGGTAAAGCGTACCCCGCAGTAGTTATCAAACGTCCCTTTTATCGCTCAAAAAATCGTGTGCCTAATTGATAACCTTTGAAGGTTTTAAGGAATAATGTTTTTTGGGTTACTGTTGTAACACTAATTTTTGAACGTGGAAGAGGAAGTTTTATGTCTTTTGAATATCCGCAAGATTTGCGATATCTAGATTCTCATGAGTATGTACGCCTAGATGGAGAAATAGCTACTATTGGTATTAGCGAGTTTGCAGTAGATCAATTGGGTGATATTGTATTTTTAGAACTACCAGAAATTGGTGATGCTATTAGTCTGGGAGACACATTTGGTACAATAGAATCAGTGAAAGCAGTTGAAGAACTCAATGCACCAATCACAGGTACAGTAGTAGAACGCAATGAAATTTTGATTGAATTTCCCGAACAAGTAGCAGATGACCCCTATGGTGAAGGTTGGTTTATCAAAATGCGTATCAATGACCCCAGTGAACTTGATGAAGCCATGATAGCCGATGAATATCGTGCTTTGGTAGAAGGTGAGTAAATAGTTTAAACTTTACAGATTGTCAATGTAGAGATGTTTCATGAAGCGTCTCTACTCACATCTTGCATCTGAAAATTCATCAAATATTTAGAGAAATCCACAAAAAAGATGTACTCCGTAGGATACGCTATCCAATTTCACCAAATCAAAGCGACTTTTCTTCCCCCTGCTCCCTGCCCCCTGCCCCCTGCTGTCACAACGACGGGATATTTTTTGAGTTGGAAGTCTCTTAGGGAATAGGGAATGGGTAAGATTTTCTATGCAATCCCCAATCCCCCAATCACCTATGCCTCATTTGATGGCTGATTGATTTGGTAGATGTAGTAAGTTGCCATGGGGATGACAGTGGCAGCAATTAATAATCCGACTACCCAAGCTGTAGCATTACCTTGATCAGTATCTTCGGCTTTTGTAAATGTACCTTCTACCTGTATATTTTCTACTACTTTTGGAGGGCCAGGATCTGGTTGACCAGAGATGACAGCAACCAAGCGATCGCTCACGTCAACAAATGCTTGGTTATATTTATTACCATTTCGTAATGGTACACCCAAGGTTTCCTCAGCCACACTATTAGCTATAGAGTCAGTCAGAGTAGACTTGACTTGATCCCCACTAATAATCGCCGCGTTATTAGTAACAGTATCAATCACTAATAAAGATTGATTTGTTTGCGCTTCAGGAGTGGGAAACCATTTTTCAAATAGTCCTTTAGCAAAACTTGCTGATGTTTCCCCATAGTCAAGACGGTGAACAGTGACTATTCTGACTTCATTACCAGTTTCTTTTGCCAATTCTTTGAAAGCACTGCTGATTTGACCTTCATTAAAACGGCTAATAACGTCACCTTGATCGACAATCCAGGTATCTGGTGTCAGGTTGGGTATTTGATACACACCTGTAGCCAAAGCTGGTACAGCAAACAGAGAACTAGCCATCATCATCACCATTAAGGGTAAAATGAGGCGAATAAAGTATTTTTGCATACTAAATAATGGCTTGAATAGCTGTTTCATTGGATGAATCCTCAGACAGTATTGCAATCAAAATACTACAGAACCTATACCAAAAGCATCTTATCTGTGGATAATTAATTCTAGGCTGCTTGAGTCTACAGACAAAAACATCTGCGTGTATCCGCGTTTATCTGCGTTTGAAAATATAATAATGACCATAATCTTAACTAACGACGACGGCATCGACGCACCTGGTATCCAAGCCTTACTCAAAGCTGTAAAAGGCAAAAACGTAATTATTGCTGCACCGCAAACACATCAGTCAGGCTGTGGGCATCAAGTTACAACTACTCATCCCATTAACCTACAACGTCGTTCTGAAGTTGAATATGCTATTAACGGAACTCCCGCTGATTGTGTGAGAATTGCCATAACACAAATAGATAAAAATGTCAAATATGTCCTCTCAGGTATTAATGCTGGAGGAAATTTGGGAGTTGATGCTTATATATCTGGTACTGTCGCTGCTGTCAGAGAAGCAGCAATGCACGGTATTCCTGGAATTGCTATTTCCCAATATCGCAAAGCCAAGCTTAATTATAATTGGGAATTAGCTGCTCAATGGACATCAGCAATTGTGGCAGATTTACTCCCACGTCCTTTAGAACCTGGTAGTTTCTGGAATGTAAATTTGCCCCATCTTTTACCAGAAAGTCCAGATCCTGAGATGGTATTTTGTCAACCTTGTACCAAACCTTTACCTGTTAATTACCGGATAGAAGGTGATAATTTTTATTATGTTGGGGAATATGGTAAACGCGATCGCACTTTAGGTAGTGATGTGGATGTATGTTTTTCTGGAAATATTGCGATTACTCAGTTAAAAGTTTGAATTAAAAGTTTATGTTTCTTCATCTACACTTTGTAACAAAGACACAATTTTGTTTACAGTTTGTGTCAATTGACTAATTTCTTGTAGTGAATCTTTCTGAGATTCAGCCAAACTTTGAACAGCATCACACAGAGCAAAAATTTGATAACCTTGTTGCTGCACCTGTTTTCCTTGAGCTTCCACTTGCAAACTCAGTGCATCTACTCTTTGAGCTAGACTATCAATTGTCTCAGTAGTAGATAGTACTGCTTCTCCGATTTGCTCAACAATGGATTCTAATCTACTTATTTTAGCTTCGACTGCTGTTGAAATCATTTCCTGTCCACCCCAATTTTGAGAAATCATCATAGTAATATGGTTAATATTCATCAAATAATTTCATAATCAGCACTAAATTGTGTTAATCGAGATTTGAAAATCAAATAGAAATAGTATTTATAGCTATGCTATTTGATTTGTGAATCCATGAATGATTAAGGATTACTAAAATCCTGGAATTTGTGGTTGTTTGGTAAAAATACTGGCGTTTTTTTCAGCAGTAGTTGGGATGTTGAAAAATAATACTAAGCGGGTAATTGTTTAAACATTTTTTTACAGACAATTACCAACCTATTTAAAAGTGCTGAGTCCTGAGTGCTGAGTGTTGTATGACTTTACCCTTTCCATCTCCCATAAAGTTGACTGTAAATGGTGGCATAGCTGCACTTAGAGTGAGCGATCGCAGGAAGTTTAATCCTTGCAATTAATTCTACTGTTTTACTCAGCACTCTCCACTCAGCACTGGGAACTATTTTGGCGATGATCGAAGTTGCAAAAACTACCCTAGAAGTATTTTCTTAATCTTAGATTACTGCGTTGCCCAAAAATACGATCCCAATTGCACAAAAAGTTAACCCAATCCAGCGAATTGTTTTCGGGAACATCTGGTTAATTGCAGCCTTGCTGATAATTGTGCCAACTTTTCTAGCACTCATCACAATTACGGTTTGAGTTAAAGTAACACCAGCAATATAAACTACTAGAGTTAGAGTTTCTGCACCGAGAATTGCTTGACTATCAACGTAACCTTGAGATAAACCTGCGATCGCACTAATTGCACTAATTATGATACAAGCTAACCTACTGTTTGGAGTAGGCAGAACTAAGATTACACCAAAGACAATAGTGCAAATAGCAAGTACTATTTCTGCACCTGGTACATTTAGTTGACACAGATGAATTAATTGTCCACAGAAAGCCGCTAGTAAAAAAGATCCAATTATCCAAATACCACCTGCAAACTTCGCAGAGAGTAAACCGATAGCTACTATACCAGCTAGACGATTTAAGCCAATCACTGGATCTGCTATCCCCCAAATCAACCCTTCCCAACAGTTAGAAATGGTATGCTGAACTGGCGCTCCACCGGATGAACTCAGTAGACTAATTAAGATTAAAGCAGCAATACCACCCAAAAGACGATACTCTCTAGAAATGGGGGGTTTCCCGGAATCAGAGGAAGTTGATAATGCAATTTTGAACATAATTATATCTCAAATTAGTCTTTTCGGTAATTTATATTACTCTAAACCTCTCATCCTCAAAAAAATTAATGTAGTCACATAGATTTACCAGAATGCTAGTTACATCTGCATAAGGTGGGCGATTGATTGGCTAAAATGACAGAACAGAGTCAATTGAAATGCTAGAACTCAGTACCATCCTGTAACACTGACTACTTCCCCAAACATTTATTTTCCCTGAATTAAATTTTATGTCTTCCTCCAATCCCAAATCTGACAAACGCTTTGTCTACCAAGAATTTGGTAACGGTAGCTCGCCCGCACTAGAACGCGCTGTAGAACGCGGAATCCAAGATTTACCCCCAAACCAGCAAAATGTGAGAATACAAGCCACTCGCGCTGGACGCAAAGGTAAAACTGTGACAGTAATTACTGGTTTCCAAACCAAACCAGAAACCTTAGCAGCTTTGCTGAAACAGTTAAAAGCCCAATGTGGTACAGGTGGTACTGTCAAAGAGAACGAAATTGAGATTCAGGGCGATCATAAGCAGAAGATTTTGGAGATTTTAATTAAGCTTGGTTACAAAGCCAAAATCAGCGGTGGTTAATGAGTGCGGTTTACCGTATCATCTCAGGAATTGTATTTACAGAACATGATGTTAACTCTAGAGATGTCAAAGATTAATAGGAGGCTGAAATGGATTTAGTACGGATTTTATGCGCGATTTTTCTGCCACCTTTAGGAGTATTTTTGCAAGTAGGTTTCGGTGCAGACTTTTGGATTAACATTGTCTTGACTTTGTTTGGCTATTTCCCTGGTATTATCCACGCAGTTTGGATTATTGCAAAGAAATAATTATTGCAGAGGGGTAGGTTAGATTTGCCTATCTCTCTATTTTTTTCACTAACTTAAAAAATCTCACCAAAAGCCAAAATATGAAAATAAAGTATCCCATTAATTTTCACAAAGGTTTAACTTTCTTTATCCTGTTGGGACTAATGGTTTTATATCATAATTTTACAATTGGAGCTTGGGTTTATCTTGCCCTTCATGGTACTTATGGTTTTCTTTGGTTAATAAAAGATACTATATTTCCAGATAAACAATGGGAGCAGGAAATTCCCACTTTCCAAGGAATAATTACCTTTCTTCTACTTGGCTTATACTGGGTAGCACCATTTATTCTCATTAGTAGCGGTACTGTTCCACTTTTACCATTAGTAGCTGCTGCTATTTCTTTGAATATTGTGGGTGTGTTTTTACATTTTACTAGTGATGCCCAAAAATATTATACACTCAAGTATAAAACTGGACTAATTACAGAAGGTTTCTTTGCCAGATGTCGTAACACTAATTACCTGGGAGAAGTATTGATTTATCTGGCATTTGCTATGTTAGCTCAACATTGGCTACCTTTCTTAATTCTTGGGTTATTTATAGCTATGGTATTTGTTCCCAACATGATCAAAAAAGATAAATCTCTGTCTCGATATCCTGAATTTGAAGAATACAAAGAACGTTCTGGGCTTTTGTTTCCTAAACTATTGATTTCTAGGAATATTCAGGAAAAAGAAACTACTACCTAACAGCAATGAGCTTGTCCACAACTAAATACACAACCATACAATTTACATTCACCAAAGAGAGTTTTATGAACTACAAATCAATCATATTAGCTACAATTTTAGGAATTTCCACACCTGCAATTATTGATATGGCTATTCCTAATCAAGCTATTGCTGTGCAAAGATTTGATTACCCAGCAGGTGAATTTAGAGATAAAGATTGGACAGTAAGTTTATCTTTTAGCAATAATGTTTATTACTATTACGGAGAGAACCGTAATAATAACTCTAATATCAATTTGTCTGGTGCTGTTGCTTCCGGAAATAAACAACGTCAAGTTTACACATGGAATAATAACGGCTTGAAATATCAAATTACCTGGCGACCAAATGATCCGAATTTTATTCGTGTTGAAGTGATTAGACCTAATGGTAGGGTAATTTTGAATCGGGTACTTAAAGCTGTTAGCAATTAAGGTTGTTTATTGGTAATTAGTTTAATACATCAGTCATCGCTTTTCAAACATCCTCTTAGAAATCACCTAAAGTTGCGTGTCACACCAAAAATCTATTGTCGGGTGCGTCAGACTATATAAATTTAGTAAATAAACAGATTTTTGATATCTGACGAACCTTACCAATATGCCAGTTACGTAAGTCTTGAATAATTCTAGTTAAACCATATAAACTTTGCTCAACGCGGGTACTTACAATTAGTTTTGTGTTTTATTTTCGGGCTGATAGCCTTTCCTTTTGCTTTAGTGTGGATTGTTATAATGTTTTTATGGCGCTGGTTACGCGGTTGGTTTAGGCGATGACATAAACTGTAAACATATCTGACAAGAAATTTAATGTAAATTCAAGACTGTTAAATCAAATGTATGACCACATCTGTAAATATCTCGCCGAAAACTTCCAAGATGATTTAGCCACATGGTTACTAGGTTCACCAGTCAAATTAACAAAACTTAGCCCAACAGAATTATCAAATGAACCAATTCATGCTGATGCGTTAATTTTATTACAATCAGATAACCTAATATTACATATTGAATTTCGGACCGATGCAGAGAAGAATATACCCTTTCGGATGTTAGATTATCGAGTTAGAGGTCATCGGCGTTTTCCTGATCAAGAGATGCGCCAAGTAGTGATTTATTTGAGAAAAACAGATTCTGAATTAGTCCATGAAAATAGTTTCAGATTAAACAAAACTTACCATGAGTTTGAAGTAATCCGTCTATGGGAACAACCGACAGAAAAATTTATGACTGCGCCCGGTTTATTACCATTTGCCGTGCTAAGTCAGACAGAAGATCCTACAATGGTATTGAGCCAGGTAGCACAAGCAGTCGAAAAAATTAACGATCAACAACAACAAAGGGATATAGCTGCTGCCAGCAGTATTTTAGCCGGGTTGGTGTTAAATAAAAGTGTAATCAAGAAAATTTTCAGGAGTGAGATGATGCGCGAATCAGTGATTTATCAAGAAATCCTCGAAGAAGGTGAAGCTAAAGGTAAAGCCAAAGGTAAGGCTGAAACAACAAGAAAATTGGCTATAAATTTATTACGAATCGGTATGAATTTAGCGCAAATTGCTGAAGTTACTGAATTATCTGTTAAACAAGTTCGAGATTTACAACAAGAAATTCAATCATTTTGAAGCTGAGTATTTGT
>NZ_JAYGGY010000142.1:0-10481 GCF_034931625.1 Anabaena cylindrica UHCC 0172
AATCGCTTTCCAAAAAGTATTCATAGTAGGAGTTTGACAGTTTTCGGAGATGTCTTCTGGTGTTGGGAAAATACCAGCAAACTTCTGCTGCTTGTTGTTTTAGGATTTGTTCAGTTTTTTCACTACGAATATCTGTAATAAATTTTAGCTGGTTTGTATCTTCTAGAAAACCACGAAATACTACAGTGCGATTTGCAGGAAGACCATTTTCTCGCACCGTTGCAAGTTGTACATAGCGGGAATAAACAAGACTGTGGTTTTTGTGTAGTGCGCGAGTAATAAGACTTCGCCAAGGTGCTATGGACATTATTATTACTGTGATATTTTTGTAATTTAATTTTGATTTATTAGCTCTATAATTATAATTTAAAATCTACTATTTTTGAGATCCCCGACTTCTATCAATATTGAATAAATCATTGAATTATCTTTAAAATTCGGGGATCTGAACAGTAATAAATTAATCTTGCACTTGACTTAACCAACTTTGTAAATCTTGTAAACTGGTAAAGTCTAACAACGCTTCACCAAGATTTTCTAAATTGCTCAAAGATAACTGAGCAATATTATTTTTTGCTTCCTCCGGTAAATCTCCTAAACGTCTAGTTAACTGTCGAATAACTAAATTTAAAGCACTTTCTTTAAGTCCTTCTTGTCTTCCTTCTTGTCTTCCTTCTTGTTTAATTTCTTGATAAGCACGACTTCTTTCTAATGAAATTCCTAACATGACTTGAACCTCCCGCAAAGTCAGATTTTCAAACCTGTACATCATGATTGTAGTAATCATCTCTAAAATCATCTCATTTGATGATGATTCTTGATTACTTTTTGTTAACAAATACCTGGCTGCTGCTGGTGCTTGACTTTCCTTTAAAGTCGTCAGTACCATTAATCCTACCCATATAGGTAATTGTTGAATATCTCCCAACTCATCTAAATATATTCTATGCACTTGATCGCCGTTAAGCAAAGAACGATGAGGAGAAATATCACTTTGTTCTATATTCTGAGATGGATATATTATAACCGCTTGCCAGTCACTAAATCTATGACGGTTACGGTAGAAATATAAGTGAGATTCCGCAAATAATCGTTCATACAGTTGTTCATCTTTTTGAAACTGCACTTCACTAAAATAAACTGTACCTTTGGTTTCACTTTCTGGAGGTAAAAAAACGCCATCAATTTCAAATTTAGGTTCTTTCACCGCTACAGAATCAAATTTATATAATTCTGCATTTTGGGGTGGGTTTTCCAATAATTGAAATAACACAAATGGATATTGTTGGAAGAGTTTATAAAAAATAGAGTCTCTACGCATTAATTAAATTCCCGATTTGTTTTGTTAATGAAGGCAGGATTCCGTTTTGGTAACAATTAAATATAAAACTGTTGCATATTATATCATTATACAAAATATTTTATCTGCGTTTATCTGCGTTTAATTATGAATTTTTGTACCTCACTTGAATGGGAATTTCTAGATTACACATATAAGCTATTTCAGAAAAACTGAACGATAAAACTTCGAGACTTTACAACCCTGGCATATAGTCAGGGTTTTGTACTGAAATTAAAATATAGTTACAATTAATACTAAATAAGACATAGCGCAAAGTTGTAAATTTATCAATCTTCCATCCTCTAACTACTTGGCGTTATAGTCTTAGTTCGTAATTAATTCAGCAAGAAAACCGAACTATGGTTGAACTATGGTTCAAGAACTGGAACGTAAACGTCAGAGTGCATCTTTTCCCGAATCTTCGCCAGCAGCCAATCCTGGGTTTTTTAGAACTTACAGCCGCCGTACAGAGGCTCTTTTAAGAGAAAGTTTTGATCAGGTGTGCGATAGCGAAGCACGATTTCGGAATCGCACTTGACAAAGTTTAGTTAAATAAACACCCCAATTTAAGGATAAAAAATGGATAGCGATGAAAAATCAGCCTTGATTTCCGAACTTTCCCAACTTGGCATTAAGCATACTCCTGAAAAAATAGTAAAGATTGCTAAACAAGCAGATGGCAAAATCATATTTTTAGAAGAAGGAAAACCTGGAAAAACAGGAAGCGGATTATTACACATTTTAGACAGACATCAAGAAGACTTCGCCAAACGTGGAATCTCTGAAGATGAAATCGCCGATGTTGTTATAGCTGCTGTAGCCAGTGGAATTTTTCTTGGTTATCAAGGAACAGTAGAACCTCGAAGAGAAATATATGAAGTAAATTTTAATGGAAAAAAGCAGTATATAGCAGTGACGGTAGGCGATAATGGTTATATAGTTGGAGCTAATCCAGCCTCATTACCATAATTCCACCGTAGTAGCTATGGCAATAAAAATTAAACTAATGGCTGATTATGGGTGCGACCCTTTATGGTGGGCAGATGCTGATAAAGTTGGTAACATTGACCCAGCAAGACTTCCCCTCAGACAAGAAACCATTAAACATTTGAGAAAATGGGCAACTGCTTATAGTGCCACATTAAATTGGCAAGATCCTGGTAATTCACCAGATTTGAGTCCAGAAGCAGAAGCAGCCTTTGAACAAGAAGGAATTAGTCTGTGGAAGCAACTGCAAAAAGAACTTGCACCTAATTATGAAGTTATCTATTTCAGTGAGCAATTACGTAAAGTTGTAACAGATATCAATGAATTAGAATCTTTACTAGCTATAAATGCTTAGTAGTACGATGTATAAGCTTTTTTGATAAAAATGATAGATAAAACCTTTATGATCTATAACCCTGGCACACAGTCAGGGTTTTATACTGAGGCTAAAATATAGTTATAATTTACACAAACTAAGACATAGCGCAAAGTGGTAAATTTATCAATCTTCCATCCTCTAACTACTTGGCGTTATAGTCTTAATTTGTTAGTCAGCAACAAGACCTTATTATGGTTCAAGAACTGGAACGTAAACGTCAGAGTGCATCTTTTCCCGAATCTGCCCCAGCAGCCAATCCTGTGTTTTTTAGAACTTACAGCCGCCGTACAGAGGCAGGTTTAAGGGAGAGTTATGATCAGGTGTGCGATCGCACTCTTAAAGGCTTAGTCGAACTAGGAAAACTCACCCGTGAAGAAGCTGCCATTTTAGATAAGATGCAGCGTAACATGAAAGCCCTTCCCAGTGGGCGTTGGATGTGGGTTGGTGGCACAAATTGGTTAACCAAACCCAAAAACTTCTCCGGCGCTTATAACTGCACCTCTACTAACCTAGTAGATTGGAGTGCTTTTGGCTTAATGATGGATCTAGCCATGATGGGCTGTGGCACGGGAGCCATCATTGAACCACAATATATTAATCAACTGCCTCCTATCCGTAATCGCCTAAATATCACTGTCATAGGTGAAATTGGCAGCACTCCTCAAGAACAGCGTCGTGAATATACACAAACCCATATAGAAGCTAACACCGCGACTATCCACGTTGGAGACAGTAGGGAAGGTTGGGTAAAATCCTATCAAACCCTTTTAGAACTCTCCACCGATAACCGCTTTCAAGGTGACGTGGAAGTAATTGTAGATATTAGCGACGTGCGTCAATCTGGGGAAACCCTCAAAGGCTTTGGCGGTATGGCTAATCCTGTAAAATTACCTGGATTGTATCAGCGTTGTGCCTCTATTCTCAATAAGGCTGTAGGCAGACAATTAAACTCAGTTGAATGCTGTTTATTAATTGACGAAGCAGCGGTAACAATTGTTGCTGGTAATATACGTAGAAGCGCGGGGATTCGTCAGTTTGTTTCTGAAGATGAACAGGGCGCGGCTGCTAAAGATAACTTATGGCAACAAAACACAGAAGGCAACTGGCATATAGATCCAGAGCGCGATTCTCTGAGAATGGCCAACCATACCAGAGTATTTCATCGCAAACCCACTCTAGAAGAATCCATTGCGGCTGTACGTAAACAATATTACAGCGGTGAAGGGGCAATTCAATGGGCTGGTGAAGCTGTCGCTAGAGCTAATGCTGATTTACTAAATACACCAGAACTGAAAAAAGACTTTTTGCAAGCTTATGATCAGGGAAAAGCTAACAAATGGATAGAAGAACATCACCCAGGTATTAATGCTCAAGAATTAGAGCATCGTTTGGGTAGATATGGTTTAAACCCGTGTGGTACTTTTTAATACTTGCTTCACGTAAAAAATCTGGCAAAATCGGTGAAGGCTGAGATGCTAATACCGAGGTAATTGCAGGAAATAAAGAGCCTGTAACACTGTAGAGAGTAGAAGTTGAACCTCTTAGGAGAATAAAAAACTTCCACGAGTGCCGGACTACAGGAAACTGTAGAAAATGTACTCCGAGCTAGTGTGAATAAGAAGCACTAGAACTAGAGGATAAAGAGCCTTTAGGATAACAAAACTGGAAATTATTGGTGCTAACTTCCATTGTGTCAGTGGTGATACTCTGCTCATTACTAAAGATGGAATGCACAAAATTGAGGATGTTGTCGATTCTGAAGTTGAAATTTGGAACGGTAAAAACTGGAGCCAAGTCCAACCATTTAAAACCGGTGCTTCTCGTATTCTCTATCGCGTGCGCTTTGGAGATGGTTCTTATGTAGATGCAACTGAATATCATCGCTTTTTTGTTAAAGATAGATTTGGGCAAGTCTATCAAGAAGTACAAACAAAAGATTTGATGGATACTAGTCGATATGCTATTCATACTGAACCTTTTACTATTCAGTACGAAGATGGATTAAATATCGATCTAAGTTATGCCTACACTTTAGGAGTAGCTGTAGGAGATGGCACAACCGATAAAAAAGATAACGCCAAAGTTAGGTTGTATGAAAAGAAAGCTGTTTTAAATCTCTCAGGAAATAAATCTCCTATCAGAGATTATGACTACTTACCCACTTTTACAGATGTTACAGATTTAGGTTTTTCGGGAGAATTTCTCAAAAGCCTAAAAACAAATTCAGCAGCACTGAACGGTATTGCTAGTTGGAACCGTCAAGCAATTCTGCACTTTATCGCTGGTTTAGCAGACACAGACGGCTCAAATACAAAGAACAACGGGATCAGAATATATATCTCTGACTATGATCGAGCATACCGAGTGCAGTTACTACTAACTAAATGCGGTATTCGTTCATCTGTAAATCTTTGCGCTCATAAAGGGGCAGTCACTAATTATGGAATCAGAAGTAGAGATTTATACTACTTGCAAATAACTGACTGTGGCGAGATTCCTTGTCAACGTTTAGATGTAAGTAAAGGTACAGACGCTAAATGTAAAGGTAAATGGCAAGTTGTGAAAAGTGTTGAACAACTACCAGGATTACATGATACTTACTGCTTCAATGAGCCGGAATATCATAAAGGTGTTTTTGGTAATACTTTAACTGGAAACTGTAATCTTTCGGAGGTACACTTAAACCAACTTGATCCCGACAACTACAAAGAACAAGAAGAAGCATTTACCGCAGGTGCTTTGTCAGTGGCCGCGCTGTTAAATCACCAATTCCTCGAACCCCGCTATCAATACAGCCGGGAATTAGATCCTATTGTTGGTGTTTCCTTCACTGGTTTATTTGACTTCTTTGTTCATGCTTTTGGGACAGATTGGTTACGCTGGTGGGAAGCAGGAAGACCAGAAACCCCCGCAGGACTGGTTTTCAAACGCGGCGAACAAAAATATCTCAGCTTCTGGAAAGATGTAGTTCATAAAGTTGTGTGGGAATATTGCGATCGCCATAACATTAAACGTCCCAATCGTTGTACTACGGTTCAGCCAGCCGGCACCAAATCCCTCTTAACAGGAGCGTCTCCCGGATGGCATCCTCCCAAAGCCCAAAGATTCATTCGTCGGATCACCTTCCGCAAAAATGACCCCGTAGCCCTAGCTTGCATAGACTATGGTTACAACGTCATACCTTCCCAATCTGACAAAGACGAAAACGGCAACTTACTAAATGACCCATTTGATTACCGTTGTACAGAATGGTTAGTAGAAATACCCGTCGCTGTATCTTGGGCAGATTTACCCGGTGCTGATGTAATTGATGTGTCTAAGTTCTCCGCCTTAGCCCAATTAGATTTTGTCATGCAAGTACAGAAATTTTACACAGCACATAACACAAGTGCCACCATAGAACTGCGTTCTGAGGAAGTAGAAACCTTAGGAACACGCATCTATGAAGCCATTCAAAACGATGAAGGGTACATTTCTGCGGCTTTATTAGCACGATTTGATGATTTACAATCATTCCCTCGTTTACCCTTTGAACCCATAGACAAAGGTACATATCAATACTTGTCTCAAGAAGTCAAAGCACGAAGACAAACAGATGATTTTTGTGCGGCTTTAAGTCGTTACGATTTAGGAGAATTAACAGACGCAGGCCCCAGCGGTTGTGACTCTGATAAATGTATGTTTCCTGATCAACAACCAACTTCATAGGGATTGGGAAGATAGGGAAGAAAAATCATCTCCCTTATCTCCTTACCTATGAAATCATTTTCCAAGTTACGATTGATTAAGAAATAGTAATTTTTACAGCAATACCAGGAGACATTTAAATGTTCATAGATGAATTGTCCCCCATCTTTAAACAAGCTACCCAGCACCCAGTCTCATTTTTTGGTGGGTTATTCTCTGGAGTGCTGCGACTTAACCTCACAGATGATCCTGTTAAAACTTGGCTAGACCAACATATTAGTTCCAGCGGTTCCACTACTTCTGGGCTTCAGAATGGTAAAGCCTCTGGCCCTCAACAAATTTCAATTGATTAACCTTTTCTTAACCGTTAACTGTTAAACGTTAACGGTTAATATAGCAGTTGCCATTTTAATCAAGCAGGTTTGAAACCATAGCAATACCGTCAAGCAATTAACTAAGTATCTTTAGTAAAGAACAAGACGAATCATTTGAACTTCAGGGAATGGTAAACAAGACATTTGCAACCGAGCAATGGTTTCACTCTCAGTATTTCCCGATAATGAATTAATGAATAAAAACTGATATGAATTAAGCAAAATGTAACCAAAAGCCTGATTATTGTGTAGCAATAATTCATGAATTACTGCTACTTTCGTTATGTTTTGCCTAAGTCCTGATTTCAATTCTTTAGTTTATCTAAAATCAATCTTTAGTTATCAAAATACCTTTCTAAGATAGAGGTAGCGACCAAAAATCGCCATTGAGAAAACTAACCCAGAAGCAAAACGCTAGGGAATAACAAAAATGGCTCAAACCTCTGAATCTTTAGATTTGTCCGTCAACTACGCTACAGATAAAGCCCTAGATCGTGATTGTACAACCTTATCCCGTCATGTACTCCAGCAATTGCAAAGTTTTTCCGCAGACGCACAGGATTTAAGTGCGTTGATGAATCGTATTGCATTGGCTGGTAAACTTGTGGCGCGTCGCATGAGTAATGCTGGCTTAATGGAAGGCGTTCTGGGATTTACTGGAGAAGTTAACGTCCAGGGAGAATCTGTTAAAAAATTGGATGTCTACGCCAACGACGTATTTATCTCAGTGTTTAAGCAAAGTGGCTTAGTTTGTCGCCTTGCTTCCGAGGAAATGGAAAATCCCTACTATATTCCAGAAAACTGTCCTATTGGTCGTTATACCTTGCTGTATGACCCAATTGACGGCTCATCTAATACGGATACTAATCTTAGCTTAGGTTCGATTTTCTCCATCCGTCAACAGGAAGGAAACGATAGCGATGGTAAAGCCACTGACCTGTTGACTAACGGACACAAACAAATTGCCGCTGGATACATACTGTACGGGCCAAGTACAATGCTGGTCTATACTATAGGTAAGGGTGTTCATTCCTTTACCCTTGATCCCAGTTTAGGGGAATTTATTCTGACAGAAGAAAATATCAAAATTCCTGACCACGGTTCTGTTTACAGCGTTAATGAAGGGAACTTCTGGCAGTGGGATGAATCCATTAGAGAATACATTCGCTATGTTCATCGCACTGAAGGTTATACCGCTCGTTACAGTGGTGCGATGGTGAGTGATATTCATAGAATTTTAGTTCAAGGTGGTGTGTTTCTGTATCCAGGCACACTGCAAAAACCAGAAGGTAAGTTGCGCCTACTTTATGAATCTGCGCCTTTAGCATTTGTGATTGAACAAGCTGGAGGTAGAGCAACTACAGGATTAGTGGAGATTGTGGACGTAGTTCCGAAAAAACTACATCAACGTACTCCTCTAATTATTGGTAGTAAAAAAGATGTGGCTAAAGTCGAGTCTTTTATTCAAAATGGTCATTAGAGGCAGTTTAAAAAGTGTCTAGTACAGCACGGTGTCAATAAACCAACCATTCTCAATCTCCGACAATCCTATGCTGTCTTCGTTTTGACTTTTGACTTCCGCCCTGCGGTACTAGGATAGACCAGTAATGAAACTCAAAATTGGCAGTTAGGGATGGGAATGTAGGACTAGCAATGTTTGTTTGTGAATTTAAAGATTCATCTCAGTTGGTTAATGCCAAATATAAAAGCTGCCATCAACTGAGGAACTTTCTCAACTTCACCAAGAACACTGTTAACTAGGAGTTAAAAAATAGTTATGGCAACCAATCATTTATTAGAGATTAAACAATACGGTCAGAGTATCTGGATGGATAATTTGAGCCGGGACATAGCGATCGCAAATGCCAAGATAGTCTACCAAGAATACAAGAAAATCACCATCACTAATGCTTGGCAAGCCCTAATGGACGAACTACTCGTTGAAGGTATTGACAAATTTGTCCAGCCCTTCCAGTCACTAATGAACTCTTTAGAAGGCAAAATCAAGCTATTGTCACCAGTATAGAGGTTTGGTAATTGGAGATGTCTAATAGGAATATTACCAATCACCAATTACCTCCCTCCCCAATCCAAAATCCAAAATCTAAAATCCTAAATTGTTATGGTCAGTTTGCTAGAAAATCCCCTACGCGTTGGTCTACAACAGCAAGGGATGCCCGAACCCCAAATTATAGTTATCTTTGGCGCTTCTGGAGATCTTACCTGGCGCAAACTAGTACCAGCACTGTACAAATTACGTAGAGAAAGACGTATTCCCCCAGAAACCACCATTGTCGGTGTAGCACGTCGAGAATGGAGCCATGAATACTTCCGTGAACAAATGCAGAAGGGCATGGAAGAAGCTCATAGCAGTGTCGAATTAGGGGAACTCTGGCAAGACTTCTCCCAAGGTCTGTTCTACTGTCCTGGTAACATAGACGACCCAGAAAGCTACCAAAAACTAAAAACCTTATTAACTGAATTAGACGAAAAACGGGGAACACGGGGCAACCGGATGTTCTACCTTTCCGTTGCACCCAACTTCTTCCCCGAAGCTATTAGGCAACTAGGCAGCGGAGGAATGCTAGAAGATCCCTACAAACATCGTTTGGTGATTGAAAAACCCTTTGGACGAGATTTATCCTCCGCCCAAAGTCTCAACCAAATAGTGCAGAAATATTGCAAAGAAAACCAAGTCTACCGCATTGACCACTACTTAGGTAAAGAAACCGTTCAAAACTTGCTGGTATTCCGTTTTGCCAATGCCATTTTTGAACCTTTGTGGAATCGCCAATTTGTTGACCATGTACAAATTACCGTAGCCGAAACCGTCGGCGTAGAAGACCGGGCTGGCTACTATGAAAGCGCTGGCGCACTGCGAGATATGTTGCAAAATCACTTAATGCAACTTTACTGCTTGACAGCAATGGAAGCACCCAACGCTATGGATGCTGACAGTATTCGCACAGAAAAAGTTAAAGTACTACAGGCTACTCGTCTAGCTGATATTCATAATCTGTCACGTTCGGCAATTCGTGGGCAGTATAGCGCTGGCTGGATGAAAGGACAACCAGTACCAGGATATCGCGACGAGCCAGGAGTTAATCCTGACTCCACCACACCCACCTATGTAGCCATGAAGTTTCTAGTAGATAACTGGCGCTGGAAAGGTGTTCCTTTTTACCTCAGAACTGGAAAGCGGATGCCGAAAAAGGTCAGTGAAATTGCTATCCACTTCCGCGAAGTTCCTTCCAGAATGTTTACCTCTGCTGCCCAACAGACCAACGCCAACATTCTGACGATGCGAATTCAACCAAATGAAGGAATTTCCTTGCGGTTTGACGTGAAAATGCCAGGGGCGGAATTCCGTACTCGTGCCGTTGACATGGACTTTAGTTACGGTTCCTTTGGTATTCAAGCTACTTCTGATGCCTATGACCGCCTATTCCTTGATTGTATGATGGGCGACCAAACACTCTTCACACGGGCAGACGAAGTGGAAGCAGCTTGGCAAGTAGTCACACCAGCACTTTCCGTTTGGGACGCACCCGCAGATCCTCTCACTGTTCCTCAATACGAAGCCGGTACTTGGGAACCAGCAGAAGCAGAATTCTTAATTAACCAAGATGGTCGCCGTTGGCGCAGACTCTAAATATTTAGGTAATGGGTAATGGGTAATGGGTAATGGGTAATGGGTAATGGGTAATGGGTA
>NZ_JAYGGY010000143.1:0-10254 GCF_034931625.1 Anabaena cylindrica UHCC 0172
AAGCGTGGCGTTAGCCATATCAGACATTTTCCCTAACTAGCAACTTACGTTATTACTAAAAAGAGTTTTTTATTAAAAAAAAGCAAAATGCAAGGAGTAGAAATAAAGGGAAACCGATTTGTAGTAGTAAGTTAGTCCACTACAACTTGAGAACTTGTCTCATCGTCCATCAGGATTCCATTTGTCTAATGCTATATATTGGTTCTGCACCAAATCTAAAGGCTCAATGACACTGCTAGAACTGGACACACGAAACCAATAAACTGGATTAGTAGTTTTGTCTGAATGATTTTCAAACACGCTAACTACATAAAAGGGTGTATCTATAGTAGGAGAACTCTCAACAACCGCTGCAAGTTTTATACTCCCTCTAGAAAGGCTGGCAATTTCTCGTGCTTTGCGTTGCACTTGTGGTAAATTCCAGACTAAATTGAAAGCTTTTTTTTCGTCTATCGTTTTGATAGGGTTAGAACTTTTCACCGCAGTAGCTTTATTAGATTTAGCTGGAGATGTTAAGTAAGCTAATTTTAGGTCAGTATGGATTTCCTTTCCATAACCAATGTTTTCAATGGTTGAATATGCACCTAGCACCCCTGTAACTAATAACGTCATTAGAGGGTAATGAGTGAATTGTTTCTTGGTGTTACCCCTAAGCATAATGATGCACCTCCGTAATAGTGTAATATTGATCCCCTTATCACTAAGATAGCAGGGGTTAGACCCCCTATGTCTAGTCTTGACAAAAGTGTAGATGTTGCTGTAGGTAGCTTGAATTGGGAATAGACAATAGCGATCCCCACTCTATATTACACTCAAAGCTGGCAATGCAGAAACAATAGGATGCGATCGCTAATTTAACCTTTGATATATACTAAAAACGGGTTAAAAGTGTCATTCTGAAAGAAGTGAAGAATCTCCGAGATACTTCCCTGCACTACGTTACGGTCAGTATGACATAAGTCCAAGTTTGACCCGTTTGCAGTATAGCAATTCTTTTTCATTTGTGAACAAGACATTTCAACGTTCATACAGCGCATAACACGGAAACTCACAGGGCGCAGAGGCAGAGAACAAATAGATGTTATGCCTACGACTCCAAGGGATAGATATCTCATTGAGGAGCGATATATGTTAATATTGCTTCTTGGCTTTCTAGATTGTCAGAAAGTAAAAGCCTAATAATTAGGTTAGTGTAATAAACTTGATATTGTAATTGTAGCAATCAGAAAAAATATGTTTTCACAGAAATTACAGGGTATTATTTTTGCAATACTTTTAACCATAAATATTCTAATATTTCCTGAAATTACTTGGGCTTTAGGAATTAAGTCAGGTCATCTCACTTCTTGTCCAGCTTCCCCTAATTGTGTTGTCAGTCAAAATAATGCTGATTCTGAACACACCATTGCAGCAATTCCCTATCATATAGACCATGATCAAGCTAGAGCAGCATTACTAAAAGTTCTCACAGTTGTTCCCCGAACAGAAGTGATAGAACAGACAGATGATTATATTCATGCTCTTTCTAAAAGTCGTATTTTCAAATTTATTGACGATGTAGAATTTTATTTACCTCCTAATGAGCCAGTAATTCATATACGTTCAGCCTCTCGCGTGGGAGATTCTGATCTTGGAGTCAACCGCAGACGTATGGAGCAAATTCGTCTGGCTTTGCGCGATTTCAACATTTGATAAACTCAGAAGCCCACACTGTATCCACCAGGAATGGTGTGCGGCTGTTCACACAAGTAAGTATTATTAAAAATCTTAAAAATATGGATTCAGTCAATTATTGGTTAATGAAATCAGAACCAGAAGTTTATAGTATTACTGATCTGCAACAACAGCATGAGACTATTTGGGATGGTGTTCGCAATTATCAAGCTCGTAATTTTCTCCGCCAAATGCAGTTAGGAGATTTAGCTTTTTTTTATCATTCTAATACTAATCCCCCTGGAATTGTGGGGTTAATGCGTGTAATTAAAACAGGCATTGCTGATCCAACACAGTTTGAGCCAACAAGTAAATATTATGACCCTAAAGCAACTCCTGAATCCCCTCGCTGGCAAACAGTAATGGTGGAATTTGTTGAGATTTTCTCTAATCCTATTTCACTATCAATACTCAAAGAAAAGTTTAGCGCTGATGAGTTACTTTTGGTAAGACCAGGAAATAGGTTATCGGTGATGCCTGTGTCATCAACAGTAGCTAAAAAAATAACTCAAGTTTGAAAATGAGGTAGGAGTCAGGAGGAAGAAGGAAGAAGGAAGAAGGAAGAAGGAAGAAGAATATTTTTCTCTTCTGTTCCCTGTTCCCTGCTACATCAAATATTCTATATCCTGAATCCTTACCTTCAATTAAATACTCAAATTATGACTGCTTATACAGCGGGTTCCAATTATTTCCAATTATATAAGGTACATCATAGCCCTCTCAATACTTGTCGGTTAAGCTCAAAAAATGAAATTAGGTAGGTTGGGTTGAGGAACGAAACCCAACATTTACAGGCATTTGTTGGGTTTCACTATCGTTCAACCCAACCTACAAAAATTCTTAACCGAGCAGTATTGATAGCCCTCTCATCGTTTGTGGGTGGGGTTCTTGTACCTCATAACACCGAGAACTGCTTATATTAATGCACGAATATAAGTCATACAAAAAGATATTAATAGTAATCCTGATATTATTTGCAAATTTACAGAATTATCAAACTCTTTTCGTAACGTTTTACCTAAACAAAATGTAGGTGAATGAATTATTAGGTGATGACTTGTTTGCGAGATGCTCTGCGAATAGATAAATATATATAGAAATTGATATTTAACATATTTATAATACATATTTAACATATTTATAATATTTATCTGAAACAATTATTACGACGCACACCTTTTTGATGTCGCTTCAGCCAAACAACCTACGTACCGAAAATTAAACGGTGTGTGGATTTCAATTCTTAATTATTCTCAATAAATACTAAACAATGAAAGTATCTACCTCCTTGATGGCAAAGCTGTTTTTTACAGGTGCCATCAGTTTATTGGGTGCAAAAGCCATAGCACAGGTTGCCTACACCGCATGGCCTACCACTACAACTGTCGTAACAGTTAATACTGGTACATTTGGTGGTAATATGAGCGGTTTGTTCTATGAACCTGCAACGTTATGGGCAGTGCAGAATTCACCATCAAAACTCTTTAAGATGGTACCAAGCGGTAGCAATTTTGTTAAAGATACTACTAATGGTTGGAGTTCTGGTAAAACCTTGCGTTATCCTAATGGCAGTGGTGCGCCAGATGCGGAAGGCATAACCAAAGGTGAGCTTACTTCAACAACTATCTACGTTGCTACTGAGCGCGATGGTAGTGGTAATAGCAAATTGAGCGTTTTAGAGTATGAAACCAGCGGCTCTGCTACCACCCTTAATGCCACTAAAGAATGGAATTTAACTAGTAATTTACCATCAGTTAGCAGTAACGCGGGATTGGAAGCGATCGCTTGGGTTCCAGATAGTTATTTGGTTGCCAATGGATTCATAGACGAAAGTACTAGTGCTGCCTATGATCCCACTAGGTATTCTTCACACGGCACAGGATTATTTTTCGTTGGGCTAGAAGCGAATGGAAAAATTTACGCCTACGCGCTCAAATCCGACTCTACTTATACCAAGATAGCCACTATTAGCAGTGGTAATAACAAGATCATGGATTTATCTTTCGATAGAGACAATAATACTTTATGGGCATATTGCGACAACAATTGCACCAACCGCTCGAATTTACTTGCCATTGATACCACAGTTGGTTCTGCAACAAAAGGTAAATTTATCCGCAAAAAGGCTTATGAAAAACCAAGTTCAATGGCCAACCTTAACAATGAAGGTATTGCCATGAAGCCCAATTCGGAATGCAACACCACTACCACTCCTCCTACCAAAGACTTCTTTTGGGCAGATGATTCTGAAACTAGTGGTTTTGCGATTCGTCGTGGAACAATTCCTTGTGGACCATTGTTTTAAACCGATATTAATCTTTATTGAACTTGTAGAGTGGTATTACCCACTCTACTTAGCTCGCAACCTGCATATAAATAGATAAATCCCACACCTTTTTCTGCGCTTCATTTTCTACTGTTCCACAATTTCTCGCACCAAAGCTGCTAACTTATCAGCACTATCGGGAGATGCGATCGCTTTTGCCCTCTCTCCCATCTTCGCTAACTCTGTCGGTGACTGCAATAACTCTAAAACTCGCTTTTGCAATATCTCCGGTGTCAACTCCGACTGTTTAAAAGTTAAAGCTGCACCAACATCAGTAAAAACCGCTGCATTGTAAGATTGATGATCTTCAGCCGCAAAGGGATAAGGTATCAAAATTGCTGGTGTACCACATACCGCCAATTCTGTTAAACTTCCAGCCCCAGAACGACTAATAGCTAAATTTGCCCGTCGCAACAAAGCAGCCATATTGTCGTAAAAAGGTAAAACTATATACTGTGGATGTTGAAGACTATCGACATGAGGATCTTGCTCGCCTGTTAAATGTACTATGTAAGCGCCAACTTCAAACCAAGCTTGAGCCGACTGGCGAACTAGTTGATTAACCGCCACTGCACCCTGACTACCGCCAAAAACGACAATTAAGGGAACCCCATCAGGAATTGGCAAGTCTAGAGTACTATCAACTCCTGTATCTAGGAACTGCGATCGCACGGGAGTACCCACACACACATTTTTGGAACGGGGTAAATATTTTGCAGCAACTTCAAATCCTACCGCCACTGCACTACACCAAGGGCCAAAAAAGCGGGTAACTTTACCTGGTAAAGCGTTAGATTCATGAAAAACCACAGGTAAACCCAAAGATCGAGCCGCAATTACCGCTGGCCCTGCAATATAACCCCCCGTTGTAAATAAACCCTGAAAATTTCCCTGTTTAAGGATGCGTCTCACATCTAAAATCGAACCCATCAGCTTAAACAAGATGCCCAGAGAAGAAAGACCGAAACCTTGCTGAAAGCCTTCAACTGCAATCGTATTCAGAGGATATTGGTCTGGAACAAGCTGCGTTTCTAGTCGGTTGGGGACACCGAGCCATTCAATTTCATAGTTTGGCAGTTTTTGCGCCAGTGCGATCGCTGGAAACAAATGTCCACCAGTCCCACTAGCAGCTATCAGTAATCGTATTGGTGCGTTTGCCATCAAAGCTATACCATTTAGCGCCTAGCTTAACTAAGATAAAACAAATTCCTTACTTTCTCTTATCAAATCAGTAAACTCTTACTAATGACTAACATTATTGCTTTATTAATGAAACGCAACAAAACCTTTCCTGTGGGTATTTCCCTAGCTTCGTTCTTAGTTACACTTGGTTTCAGTAGTACCTGGCAAATTGCTCAAGCCAATACACCAGAAACAGCACCCGCAGCACTCAAAACCCTGATAACTCAAATTGATGCCGCTTCTACCAAGGGTGATGTTAAAGGCGTAATGCAATTTTACAGCCCCAATTTCACTCATGGCGATGGATTAAACCGCCAAACGATGGAACAAGCCTTGAAGTCTTTTTGGAAGCGTTATCCCCAACTACGCTACAGCACACGCCTACAATCTTGGAAAACTGAAGGCAAGAACATCATTGCAGAAACAGTCACCACTATCACCGGTCTACCCTCTGCGAACAGTCAGAACTTAGCCCTCAACGCCACAATTACTTCTCGTCAGCGTCTTTCAGGTACAAAAATCCAGCGTCAAGACATCTTATCAGAACGCACCCAACTAACCTCTGGGAGCAAACCGCCCCAAATAGAAATGAAATTACCACAACAGGTAAAAGTTGGTCAGAAATATAACTTTGATGCGATCGTTCAAGAACCATTAGGAAATGATTTTCTCCTGGGAAGTGCGCTAGAAGAAAACATCCAACCAAACAAATATCTCAACCCCACAGCAGTAAACCTAGAATTACTGACTGCTGGAGGACTATTTAAAACCGGACTCGCACCATCAACCCCTGGACACCAATGGATTTCTGCGGTCATTCTCCGCAATGATGGCATGACAATGATCACCCAGCGTTTAAAAGTAGTGAAAAAGTAATTAATTTCATCAGTGGTAATATACAGCAGGAGTCAGGAGCCTTCATTTACCTGAAATATGCTGTAACTACCACTGAAAAACCTTATAAACTAGCCTAATCTCCATCCCCTTCACGCTCTCCCACTCTGCATCTATCACTTGACCAGATTCAAGACTATTCTTACTTCCTTCTTCCTCCTGACTCCTAGCCCTAACGAAAAGACTTTTATGGCAAACCCTATTTATATTTCCGAAAAACTACTGAGATTAACTTTTTAGCCTTCGTGATATCATATACAAATGAATATATTTAATCAATTTAATCAATAACTTTATGCCTAATATACCGTCTCAATCTTTAACCATAGGAATAAGTATTTTTTTACTTTCCCTATTCCCCTCCTTGAATGCCCAAGCGCAAAATGAAGTAAATAAAATTGAACTCAAAGTTTATAGTGAAAACGATCAAAAACAAAGCTGTCCTGAGAAAGTAATAGTTACTGAAATTCCCCGTCCTTATCAAGAAGGTGGTTTTGCTACTGATGGTTCTGTGAATTTGAGTGAATACGCAAATAATATTTCTATAACTGCAAAAAATAGTTTTAGCACTACATGGGTAGGAACATTAAAACCCAAATATTCTAAATGCTCTGCTGCTGCTGGAATAACCAAGATTAATGGCGAAAAATATACTGACAATACTAATTATTTAAGGCTACATTTTGTCAAAGGTAAAGTTTATTTTATGCTTGATTTAGCCGGCGGTTATGATGCTAATGATTATCCCTTAGTAGTTGTTAAACAGGGAATCAAAAATGGTAATCCTGTGTGGACTTGGGGTGGAACTGATTAAAATATGACTATTTATCTTCATCGTTTTCTAACTTATCCAATAACCATTTCATTGCACTTTCTATATCTGCAACTTGTTCCCCCGCTGGGATAGGTGGACGTTTCACCATCACTACCTTGATACCCATTTCTCTCGCGGCAATAATTTTAGGATATGTGGCATTACCACCACTATTTTTGCTGACAATAGTATCTATATGATAGTGATTTAAAATTTCCCTTTCATCATCTAAAGTAAAAGGTCCTCTATCAAATAACATCAAACCAGGAGGTATCACAGCATCAGAATTTGGTGGATCAATCATTCGCATCAGAAACCACATTTCTTGCAAATGGGAAAAAGCAGAGATTTCTTGTCTACCAATAGTTAAAAAAACCCGTTGTGCTTCGTTTTTTAAAGCTGCGGCTGCTTCGGTAATATTTTCTGCTTCAATCCAAATATCACCCTCTTGTTTTTCCCAGGGGGGACGATTTATCAATAATCGAGGGATACCCGCTGCCATTGCTGCTGCGGCTGCATTCCAGGAGATATGATTGGCAAAAGGATGAGTAGCATCAATTAACATATCTATTTGCTGATGCTGCAAATACTCAACTAAACCTGTCACACCACCAAAACCACCAACGCGGAAATTACCCACAGGGGTAGAAGGTTCACGGGTACGACCGGCTAAAGATGCGATCGCATCTACACCACTAATATTTGCCACTTTAGCAGCTAATTCAGCAGCGTCACCAGTTCCACCCAAAATCAAAACACGCAACATAGCAATTCTCGATCATCTTCATTTGAAGACTTATCATATCTGTTAGGGCTGGTAATAGGTAATAGGTAATAGGTAATAGGTAATGGGTAATAGGTAATAGGTAATGGGTAATTAGGGCTTGCTGAGTAAAGCTAGATAACGAACCGCAGAGGACGCAGAGAAGCCAGTGCTTGGGGCGGGTTCCCCGACTTGTAGCAACTGGCGCGACACAGAGGAATAGGAGTTTGAGCGTTTTTTGCGTAAGTCCTAAGATAAAACAGTAGCCCCCTCTTCCGTTTACGGAGAGGGGGTTGGGGGAGAGGTTCTTCTACCCACTGGAAAATTCCCATATTCTTTAAGCAATTCCTGGAATCCTGGCTAAAATGCCTTTTTTTAAAGGTTCGGGTCGTTCTGACCAAGGCAGCACGCCATCGGGCTTAGAGTAGTATTTGCTGGCACATTCCAACACCGCCTCAGCACAACCCTCAACCGGCAAATCACCGAATAGATAAGTTAACTTACCTTCACCAGCAAAAGCGACGACACAGGAACGGTTACAAGCACTCATACATTCAACTTCTTTAATAGGGAACTCATCCCGTAAATCCCAATTTTCGGCGAGTTGTTGAATTTCTTGTAAAAGTTTTTGACCACCAGTTTCACCGACACGCTTACCATCTTGCCAAACACTGGCGCAGGTTTTGCAAACAAAGAGACTATGAGAAGCTATACCAGTGTCACGAGTAGGGGAAATTGGAGAAATATTCACAGCAGCAGTCATCTGTATCCTCGCTGATTTGCACAATTTCTAATTATACTGCGAGGATTTTGACTCACACAGCTTTTGATGATATCGGTTGTTGTCACACGGTGCTGGAATCTTTGTCTGTATTCAATTTCGTTAAATCTTTACCTTCCAGAATAGTTCCTCTAACATCTGCCCCCTCAAGATAAGCCCCTTGAATATTCGCGTCTTGAAGATACGCCCGTTGAAGATCCGCCTCTTGAAGATCCGCCCGTTGAAGTTTCGCCCGTTGAAGATCCGCCTCTTGAAGATCCGCCCGTTGAAGATCCGCCTCTTGAAGTTTCGCCCCTTGAAGATTCACTCCTTGAAGTTTCGCCCCTTGAAGATTCACCCCTTGAAGATTCGCCCCTTGAAGATTCGCCCCTTGAAGATTCGCCCGAAAAAAATCTTGATGAATCAGAATACAATTCTGCAAATCTAGATAACTCAAATAATCTAAGCAAAAAATCCGATCATCATAACCTAATCTTTGTCCTCGTAGCCGAGAAATCCATATACCAAAATCTTGAAGAGAATGCCATTTAATCTCGGAAACTTTCTTTGTCACTCTAGCACAAGCATTTAACACAACTAATAACGCTTCTTCTGCATTTCGCGCTTGCCGATTTTCTTCATAAAAATTAGGTAGCTTTAATTCTTCCATCGGCATTCCCTCACGTAACATAAAACTAATCAAATTACATAAAGTCTGCTGCCATTTTTCAACATTTGCTATTTCTTGCAACTGCATTTCATCAAAAATAAACCTAAATAAATATTCATTTAGAGGGGATGTCCCACACAAAATAGCCCATTGTTTTAAAGTTGCTTTTTCATCCCATCCTTTACGGTGATTCTTTTCACGTTCTTCTAACTGTTCATGAATTAAATATAATTCTCGCACTATCCGTCTAGCTGTCAAATATTCACCAAAACTCTTATGAGTAAATTCAAAAGTTTTTTCTTGCTCCCTCACCCCACTCTGACGAAAATAAAAAGCAGTCAATAAACGAGTTACACCTGCTTCTGCTGCTTGCTGATATTCAGTAAAAAGATTTTGAAAATGAATATTATCACTACAGATTTTTTCAATTTTACTAACTGTTGTCGTTCTCCCATCTCCATGCCAACAAGCTAGGGCAATTTCTTCTAAAACCTCTGCAAATTCTTCCTCGTCTTTAATTTTAAATTCTTGATTTGTAGGATGTTTTTTATCAGCCCATTTACGTTCATAAACTGCTTTGAGTAAATCTGCATAAATACTATTCAAATTACTATCTGCTGAAAAATCCACTTCCCCACGAGCGAAACTCAAAGCCACTAAATAATTTAACAACGGTTGAGCAGTAATTTCTCTCAGCTTTCCTTGATTTAACTCAGATGGTAAGCCAGTATATTCTATTCCCTTGGCTTCACCATAACGCTGCCACCATAAATTTCTTTGGTCTGTTTCTAACAATTTTTGTTCATCAATGTAATTATATTTTTCATTTTTTTCTACAAAATAATGCAAAACATATAATATTTCTTGTGATGAATTATCCAATAAATTGCTATTTTCTTGAATCGTTAAATCCCTTCCTGTAATCAAAACTTGTAAACGAGTTTCTCGTTGATTGAAATTAGCTAAATTTTTATCAACTTTCTGAATAAATTCTTTAGCGGCTTCTGCCCCAAGTTTACCCTGCATTGCCAACTCATCTAAACCATCAAAGATAATTAATAATCGTGATTCAAAATCATTAGACATCTCCGAAAAACAATTAAATTATGCTATAAGAATATAAAATAATATT
>NZ_JAYGGY010000144.1:0-8018 GCF_034931625.1 Anabaena cylindrica UHCC 0172
GGTAATGGGTAATGGGTAATGGGTAATGGGTAATGGGTAATGGGTAATGGGTAATTGGTGAAAAACCAGTACCCAATCTCCGCGTCTCTCCCATCCTTAAACCACCTCTGACTCCACAGGGTTTTGTATTGAAGCTGGTAAGGTTTGAGCATTCCGAGCATAAGGTTCTGCTAGGGTAGGGCGTAAATTACGCATCAGGCTGGCCATTTCTATGGCATTCATGGCATAATCCCAGCCATGATTACTTTTTATTCCTGCTCGCTCTAACGCCTGCTGCATTGTATCCGTTGTCAAAATGCCAAAAATCACGGGTACACCAGTTTGAAAGCTTGCAGCAGCAATACCCTTAGCTACTTCAGATGATACATAATCAAAATGAGGTGTTTGGCCTTTAATTACCGCACCCAGACAAATTATGGCATCATAACGTTGGGAAAGTGCCAACTGGCGAGCTACAGTAGGAACTTCAAAACTTCCTGGAACCCAAACATAGTCTACTTGATTGCCTTGAGGATCAGGATTTATACCATGACGTTTTAGACAATCTTGACATCCTTCCACAAGTTTGAGAGTAACTAAGTCATTGAATCGACCAATCACCATTGCAAACCGCAAAGGCTCTGTTTGAGTAAAATTGCCCTCAAAAACTGCCATGACTGCCTCTTAAATTAACTATAAATTCTTAGCCAATACACTTTTCTGCGTTCAAGATAGAGGAGCAGGAAAGCACGTTCAGGAAAAAGGCATAAGGAAAAAGAAAATTTCTTTTTTCTTCTCTAACCTCCTACGTTAACTTTTCTGCCCCTCTAGTTTTTTATGTTATGTGCTTGTGCCTGTTTGCAGCCGTCGCCTACACCACAAAAAAGTTTAATATACCGACTAAAAGCACTAATACAGTCCAAACTCCAGAGCCAACCCACAACAGTTTTTTAGATTCAACCCAGTTTTGAGGTGTAGCGTAAGCAACAGGAACCCCAACAACTAGAACAAAAGACATCAGAACTAGTGATACTAAAGCAAATTGGAATACTAAGGTCATTTTTACTTTCCCCAAGACAGCGATATCGTAAATTGTCCCAAGACTGTCGCTGTATGATGGACAGACTGGGTTGTTCAGTGACCCCTGTGAAGTCACTTGGTCTTCTGAACCATTAATATTTTACGTCCGGTTTGTAACAGATGATCAATTGTCATTAGTCATGATCTCTCCTGCTTCTTCTCTCTGCTTGCTGTACGCTCCCCTTCGGCGCTCTTTACTGTCACCTGACACCTATTCCCTATGGATTTAATTCTTTGCCATACAACTGCTGATTTTGACGCTTTGGGGGCGGCTGTTGGGTTAACTTGTCTGCTGCCTGGTAGTAAGATTGTCCTAACTGGGGGAGCGCATCCGCCGGTGAGAGATTTTTTAGCGTTGCATCGAGATGAGTATCCGCTGATTGAAAGACGTGCGGTAAATCCAGAAAAGATTCGTTCTTTGATGGTGGTGGATACTCAAAAGCGCGATCGCTTGGGTAAGGCTGCTGAATGGTTCGATTTACCCAATGTCCAAGAAATTATAGTTTATGACCATCACCTCGGACAAGATAGCGATATTCCCACGACGCAATTATATGTTGATCAAGTGGGCGCTACGACTACCTTAATGGTGGAAGCATTACAAAAACGTCATATTTCTTTAAATTCTGCCCAAGCAACTGTGATGGCTTTGGGTATTCATGTTGATACTGGTTCGTTAACATACAATCAATCTACACCCAGAGATGCTTTAGCGTTAGCCTGGTTGATGCAACAGGGGGCGAGTTTATCAGTAATTTCCACCTATCGTGACCCTGGTTTATCGCCACAATTACAACAATTATTATCTCAGGCTTTAGAAACTTTAGATTATCTCTGTCTACGGGGATATACTATTGGCTGGGTAATATTAAAAACCGATGATTTTGTGCCAGGGTTATCAAGTTTAGCTTCAGAATTGGTGGAATTAACAGAAATTGATGCCATATTGTTGGCAAATGAATATGCTTTGGGTGACGATGATGAGTGGCGATTAACGGTGATTGGGCGATCGCACATTTCCGGTACAAATCTCAACCTCTTATTTCAAATATTTGACGGTGGTGGACATTCTCAAGCAGCTTCCCTAAATGTTCACACAAAAGACTCACAGCCAATCTTGCAGCAACTTCTCAATGGGTTAAAAGCCCAAATTCCCCATCCCCCCACAGCTAGGGATTTAATGTCTTCCCCAGTCCGCACCATTCGTCCTGAAACCACAATAGCCGAAGCACAACGCATCCTACTACGTTACGGACATTCTGGTTTATCTGTTGTTAATCCTCACGGGCAATTAGTTGGTATAATTTCTCGACGTGATTTGGATATTGCTTTACATCACGGTTTTAGTCATGCACCAGTTAAAGGCTACATGACAACTAATTTAAAAACCATCACCCCAGATACCACCTTGCCACAAATTGAGTCCTTAATGGTGACTTATGATATTGGACGTTTACCAGTATTAGAAAATGAAAATCTTGTTGGCATTGTCACCCGTACTGACGTTTTAAGGGAATTACATCAAATAGATGTATTTGATGGAGAAATACAAAAAGATGGGGAAATTAATATTAATTTGCCACAATTGCAAAATAAACTAGCACCCCAACTTTGGCAACTACTCACCACCGCATCAAAAGAAGCAGAAAAACGCGGTTGGCATCTTTATCTAGTAGGTGGTGCAGTGCGAGATTTGCTATTAGCAAAAGCAGAAACTGGCACTTTGATGATTAATGATATTGACTTAGTAGTTGATGGTTTCCATAAATCAGCAGATGTAGGTGCAGGTGTGGAATTAGCAAAAGCACTCCAGCAAATTTATACTAATGCCCGGTTAGAAATTCATGGTGCATTTCAAACTGCTGCATTGTTGTGGCACAAAGATCCAGAATTAGACTCATTATGGGTAGATATTGCCACTTCTAGAACTGAATTTTATCCTTATCCCGCAGCTAATCCTGAAGTTGAAGCAAGTTCGATTCGTCAAGATTTATATCGTCGAGATTTTACTATTAATGCGATGGCATTAAGGCTAACATCTCCCCGTGCTGGTGAATTACTTGATTTTTTTGGTGGTTTACTAGATTTACAAGCAAAGCAAATTCGGACTTTACACGCTAATAGTTTTATAGAAGATCCTACTCGTATTTATCGCGGTGTACGTTTTGCTGTACGTTTCGGGTTTCAAATTGAAAAGCGAACTGAGGAATATATCCATTATGCAATTAACAGCGGTGTTTATGATCGCACTTCCCAAGAAAATACTAAAACACCCGCTTTGCAAACTCGGTTAAAAACAGAACTAAAACATATCCTCGAAGCCCCCTATTGGCAATCAGCTTTACAGTTATTAGATGATTTAGAGGCGTTACAGTGTATCCATTCCAGCCTAAAATTAGATGATAATATTTTACAAGAGTTACATTTATTGAAAGTTTGTTTACGAAGATTTGACAAACAATATAATCTACATCATTGGCAACTGCGCTTAGAAGTATTAATTGCTCATTTAGAACCAAAATATAGAGCAAAGGTAGCTAAAAATCTCCAATTAGCTGATGATAGTATTACCAGATTAAAGACTTTAGCAGAAACGCAAACAACGATAATTACATCTTTACCAAATTTACAATTTCCTAGTCAAATTGTAAATTTACTACGAAAATATGATATCCAAGCTTTGATTTTAATTGCTGCCAAAAGTCCTAGAAAAATTAGGCGGAAGATTTGGCATTTTTTAACTACTTTAGCCAATGTACAACCTTTATTAAATGGCAATGATTTAAAAAAAATGGGCTACAAACCTAGTCCATTATATAAGCAAATTATTGATGATTTACTCGGTGCTACTTTAGATGGTATCATTAAGGATGAAGTGGAAGCACGAGAGTTTTTAGCCAAGCATTATCCTCTGTGATGAATATTAAAAATATGAAGTTTCTCTGCAAATTCAAATATCCTAAAAATACTAAATTATCAAAGAATATTTCCAATTAGCTGAGGTAGATACGTTTCATGATTTTAAAACTATGAATCAGGAATTTTACAATCAAGGCTTAGAAAAAGCTCAACAAAAAGATTATGCTGGTGCGATTGAGGATTTTAACCAAGTTATACAATCCAATCCTTACTTTAGCGCAGCTTATGTAAAAAGAGGTTTGGCATATTATGACTCAGGCATAATTCTTCAAGCCGTATCTGATTATACTGAAGCTATCAAACTAGATGTCCAAAATGTAGAAGCTTATTATTGTCGTGCTTTAGCAAGGTTAACACTCAAAAATCTACCTGGTGCTTTAGAAGATGTAGAGAAAGCGATTCAGCTTCATCTTAATTATGCTGCTGCTTATGACTTACGGGGGATAGTGCAGCGCAAACAGGGAAATATTCAAAATGCGATCGCTAATTTTAAAAAAGCCGCAGAATTATACTTAGAACAAAAAGATACAAAAAATTGTCGCCTCTGTTTGGAAAAAATTAAACAGCTACAACCAAAACCACAACCTGTAACAAATCCAGTTAATTCAAAACCTGCACCAATCATATCCACTAAAGATTATTTCACGCAATTATTAGAAAAGGCAGAACATGGAGATACACGAGAAGCAATTGCTGATTTAAACTGGATATTAAAAGCTGATTCTCAAGATGCCCAAGCTTACTGTTGTCGTGGGGTTGTATATTGTAAAATTGGTAATTATCGAGAAGCAATTTCCGACTTTAATCAAGCATTACAACTAAACTTTCAAGATGCTATTGTTTATCGAAATCGGGCTAAAGCCCGTTCTCAATTAGGAGATCATCAAGGGGCATTAGCTGATATGAATCAAGCCTTGAAAATGCAATCTGAAGATAGTTTAGGATATGTTGCTAGGGGAAATATTTATCGGTCAATGGGTAACTATTTAGCTGCAATTCAAGATTATGCCCAAGCTTTAAAAATTAATCCTAATGACGCTTTATCTTACTACAATCGTGGAATTGCCTACACCTTTTTAGAAGAAATGCGAAATGCAATCGCAGATTATCAAAAAGCAGCTAGTATCTATTGTGAACAAGAAGATTGGGAGAATTATCAACAAGTATTAAATAGCCTGCAAAAAATCAAGTCGTCTATTCCAGAAACAAACAAAGCCACCTATAACCTATTACGTCAAAGACTATTACGCATGGTTGGGGGATATTGGGAAATGGCGCAAAGATTAATTCAACAAAAAAAAGATGTTTATCCAGGGATGTCGGAGGAATGGTATTTGCAAAAGGTGATTGATGATTGGGAACGCGATAAGTTTTAGTAGTTTTGATTAATTTTAAATTACGTAGCATTTCCGTAATAAATATTACTGAGAAAAACGCCAAATTTTAATTTTATTATCCTCTCCACCACTGACTAAGGTTTTACCATCAGCACTAAAAGCCAGAGATGTGACTGTATTAATATGTCCTGTCAATGCGGTTAATTCCTTGCCCGTGGCGACATCCCATAGTTTAATATTATGATGATCGGGTTGATTCAAGGTATCGCACTCCAGACAATCCCGGTTTCCACTAGCGAGAATTTTACCATTTGGGCTAAAAGCGACAGTAGTTACATTGTGATCTGATCCTGTGAGAGTATGAATTACCTTACCTGTACCAATATCCCATAATTTAATTTTGCGATCGCGGCTAGCACTAGCAAGAATTTTACCATCTGGGCTGAAAACTAAAGATGTTACCGTTTGTGAATTTGGGGTTAATTGATTAATGGGCTTTTCTTGAGTGATATTCCACAGTTTAATCGTCTTATCAAAACTACCGCTTGCTAGAGTGACTCCATTAGGACTGATAGCAACAGATCTCACCCAGTAAGAATGACCATTGAGAGTGCGAATCAGCTTTCCTGTAGCTAAATTCCAGACTTTAATGGTTGTGTCATCACTAGCACTGACTAAAGTTTTTCCATCCTTGCTAATAGCTAAAGCATGAACTGAATCAGTATGACTTTTTAGGGTATAACTGAGCTTTTTTGTGCTTAAGTTCCAAATTTTAATTGTTTTGTCATCACTACCACTAACCAGATTTTGACCATCTGGACTCATAGCTACTACATTTACATTTCGTGTATGTCCTGATAAAGATGTAATTTCCTGACCTGTAGCGATATTCCATAATTTAATGATGCTATTACCACTACTAGCAATAGTCTGAGAATCTGGACTAATAGCAACAGATAAAACTGAGTTATTTGGTTCGGAAATAGTTTTTATTAAAGAAAATTTTTCTAAAGATTTCTGTGAGGATTGATAGAGAATTGCATCACTACTAGCAGTACTATTTGACGGAGAAATAAATCTAGTCAAAATAGCAGTTTGTAGTTTGTGAAAATGTCTATAACCAAATTCTCCCAAACCCAAAAATAAAATTGTTGCAACTACTAAAAGTGAATTTCTCAGCCAAATATATTTGGGTGGATAAGCACCTATTTTTTTAGCAGGTACAGCTAAAAATGAATTACTAGCTGGTGCTAATAAATGTGTATATTGTTTACTTAAATCTTTGATGACATCATCAGCTGATTGATAGCGATTTTTAATATCTATTTGTAATAGTTTATCAATAATTTGTGCTAATTCATTACTTAGCGGATATCGCAAATAATCTTGCCAATTTTTTACCCAACTATACCCATGTTCCATCCACAATTGAAAAGGAGAAATTCCCGTAATCAAATGAAAGCAGGTAGCACCCAAACTAAATAAATCACTAGCAGCGTAGGCTTTACCATCTCTGATTTGTTCAATTGAAGAATAACCATGCGAACCAATTGAAGTGCCATTTTTTTTCTGAACTCTGGCTGTTAATTGTTTAGAAGAACCAAAATCAATTAAAGTTAATCTGCCATCACTTTTACGGCGAATAATATTTTCTGGTTTGATATCTCGATGAATAACTCCTCGATTATGAATAAATTTGAGAATAGGTAATAAATCGAGTAAAATAGATTGAATATCCCAATCTCTATAGGTTTTACGTAACTGCAACTCCTTTAATAAATTATGCCCATCAATAAATTGTTGTACTAAATACAAACAGTTATCTTGCTCAAAGTAAGCTAATAGAGTAGGAATTTGTGGATGTTCTCCTAGTTCTCGAAGTCGCTTTGCTTCTTCGCTAAACAACTCCATTGCTTTTTTTTGTGACCAAGTTCCTTGAAATTTTGGTGCTAACTGTTTAACTACACAACAGTCATTTAATTTATCTGTATCTTCGGAAAGATAAGTTCTACCAAATCCTCCTTCATCTGAAAGCACACGAATGACACGGAAACGATTTCTTAACAGTGGTAATAATGGGGTATTACAACTTTGACAAAACTGTTTTCCATCTGGGTTTTGGGGTTTTTGACAATCGGGATTTAAACAACAGATCATGAGCAAATAGAAGTGACTTCATGATAAATGATGTTAAGTTTTTTCCGCTTTTTCCCTGCATTTAATAGACTCTTGTATACTTGGAGGGTAGATAAACCTGGTGGGGATTGGGAATTACTTATTATATTCAAAATTTGTAAATTGTATTCTGCTTTTCTATATATAGAAAAACAACAAGAGCCATAAAATTAATTGTTTTCTGATTATACAACAAGCATAATTGAAAAACTGGTCAAATTGCCAAGACAATATTTGATTTTTATGTTAATGATTGATCAGTAAATATATTCATGGGGATTTTGATTTTTGAATATAATTATTCTCTAGATGTTGTTATAAAAACTACTCTAATTAAGTAGAAAGGCGCAAAAAAACCGAGGTATGTAACTAAATGTAAAGTTGCCTGAAAACCTCTTCCATCCTGCCTTGTTATAACGACAATTTTTAACGCCAACCTACTTATATGATATGGTGGTTATTGGTTGGATGTAAGAGGTTGTTTGAAAAGTCCCTCATTGTGTATCACATATTTTCAGATCCCCCCAA
>NZ_JAYGGY010000145.1:0-6710 GCF_034931625.1 Anabaena cylindrica UHCC 0172
TTTCCAAAAAGTATTCATAGTAGGAGTTTGACAGTTTTCGGAGATGTCTAATGGGAACGTGGTACAGCTAGTGAGTCTATTCGTCGTTTCCTAGCGGAGCAACAAATATGGTATTGGATGCGAATAGTCGATATATGCCGATATCAGGATCTGTAAAATTAAGCGTTGACACTGTAAATAGTTTAAATAGCAATTTAGGGGATAACACAGGGATATTAATTCATGAAATGGGTCATGTTTTGGGACTTGTGAATGGGTCTGCGGTGAATATATCCAATGGGACTTATAATGCCAATACCTACGCTGGTTGGGCTTATGGAGAATTAAAAGAAACCTTTACCCAAACTGCTGTACCAATGACTACAGGAGTAGGTGGTGGCTCTGATTACAAACATTGGAAAGAAGAAGTTTTTGGGAATGAGACAATGACACACACTCTGATGGGTGCTACTGCGTCTCTCAGCCAACTTTCCTTAGCAGTTCTCCGAGATATTGGTTGGAACGTTAATTATGGTGCGGCTCAACCCTATACCTTACCATTACTAGGCGGCACTGGAAATACTTTAACTTCTGTGAGTGCTAATACTGTAAATGTTGCTGTGGGGAGTACTTATTCTTACTACTTTAATAACTCTGTTAACAGTGAATTTCCTGTCCAAATGTATGGCGTTAACTTTGCTGGCACTGGTGCTATGAAAGTTACTCTTAATGGCTTAACGGCTGATGCAAATATGCGGTTGATTTATGATGCTAACAACAATGGTTTAATTGATACGGGGGAAATAATTGCTACTTCAATCAATACAGGTACAACATCGGAATCTTTTGATTTCTATAACTTGGCAGCAGGTAGCTATTATGTTGATGTTTCTGCAACTAACTACCTTGACTCTGATGGCAACAGGATTAATATCAGTACTGGCTACGCATTGAATTTCACATCTTTGGCTGCCTCAGAACCAGAGATAGTGAATAACTTAAATCCTGTCACCTATAGCTATAATTTGGGTAAAGGTAATTATGGTACACCTTGGAATGCATATAGTTACTCACTAAGTAATAGCAATATAGACGATCTTTTTAAATTCAATTTAGGGGGAAATACTACTGCATCCTTTAATCTCGTTGGCTTGACTGATAATGCAGATATGAGGCTGATTTATGATAGCAACAATAATGGTGTGATTGATACTGGTGAAGTGATTGCCACTTCAACGAATCTAGGATCTGCATCGGAAACAATTAATCTTTCTGGTTCACTGCCTGGAACTTATTACCTCCACGTTTATCGAGTTGCTACTACTAATACTGGATACACATTGAGGTTAGATAATTTGGTTATTACCTAAACCCAGTTTTTTGATATGGTTTAGTATAATTAGCGATCGCTGTTTGGGAATATGGGGATGTGCGATCGCTTTTTTGCTATTATCTTGAAAATAAACTGCAAATACCAATTCAACTAATTTCTGATGAATAAATATTATTGCAATGAGAATTATTGCTAGGAGTACTTTAAAAGAATACTGGCAAAAACATCCTGATACAGAAAAGTTTTTAAAAGCATGGTTTGATGATGCTTCCTGTGCTAATTGGGAAAGTCCATCAGATATCAAAGAAATTTATGCTAATGCCAGTATTATTGCCAACAATCGTGTAGTTTTTAATATTAAAGGTAATAATTATCGTTTAATTGTCAACATCCGTTATGAACTTGGCATTATTTTTATTCGTTTTATCGGTACTCATCAAGAATATGACAAGATAGATGCTACAATTATTTAAGGAGGTTTAATATTATGAATTTGAAACCGATTAAAACTGAAACAGATTATCAACAAGCTTTAAAAGAAATTGAACAAATATTTGATGCTGAACCTAATACACCAGAATATGAAAAATTAGATATTTTAACGACTTTAGTAGAAGTTTATGAACAACAAAATTATCCTATTGAACCTCCGTCTCCCATTCCAGCAATTTTATATTATTTAGAAAGTCGTAATCAAGGAATTTCTACTTTTATTGAAAATTTAAAACATCATGGAGTTAGTGAAGAAATAATTAATACTGCTTTAAATGAAATGACTCACAGATGATGGGATGTAGATCGTTTTTTTGGAGCTTATGGGGATGTGCGATCGCTTTTTTGTTGGCATGATGAGTGCGATAGCTGCGCTCTGTAGGAATCGCATAGCCGATAACCATAATATCAACTTCCTTCAGAATTATTCCCTGAAGAGTCATCCTTATCTTTAATTCAGGTTATCAATGCAGATTTGTTTCCCTAATTTGGGAAATTCTTAAAAATAAAACGTGGATAAAAAAGTCCAAAACTTGATTAATCCACGTTTATAACTATCTATTTCTCAGTTAAGAATTACCTACCTAAAAACCGACTAGCTAATTTCATCGCGTCAGCAATATCAACGTCTCCGTCTCCGTCAGCATCTAGGAATTTATTCAGCAACGGATTTCCGCCTGATTGCAAGAAACTCAGTACTAAAGGCACTAATGTAGGTAGTAATTGTTGAATCATTCCCGCATCTAAACCTGTGCGCTGGGCTGCAATTTCTGCAATTTGTTGTTGAATAGCTGGAGAAAATAGCGTATTTACGGCTTGGGAATCTGGAGAAGTACCTGCAAATTGATTCACCAAGTTTTGGACAGCTTCAGTTCCCTCTGTGGCTTGCTTTTCTTGCAAAGAGGAATGCACCTGTTTACCGACTACTGTTAAAATTGATTGAATGGTGGAAGTATCTGTACCAGTAGTGTTACTCACTTGCTGAACGGTGTTAGCAATTTTTATTAATTGACCTAAACCACCTTGTTGATTGGAATTAGTAACTGAGCCTAGAATTTGATCAAAAAGTCCCATTCAGTTTTTTCTCCACTTGTGATATTTTACAGATTTCATACTTAAATAGGTCAAATTTAGTGGGAATTAAGGTTGATTAAGTGGTAGAGCGATCACAAACTCTGTACCTTGATCTACCTCAGAATTACAACTAATTTTACCTCTATGTTTTTCTACCACAATTTGATAAGTAATTGCTAAACCTAAACCTGTACCAATACCTCGTGGTTTGGTGGTAAAAAAAGTTTCAAATATCTTTTTTTGATTTTCTGGCGTAATTCCTCGACCATTATCTGCAATTCTTACTATTACCCAATCATTAGATAGGCATTCTGTAATAATGGTGATTTCAGGTAAAAATTGTGGATTGTCATGAGATTTTTCTTCTAATGCATCAATAGCATTGCTCAAAAGATTCATAAATACTTGATAAAGTAAACCCATATAACCAGGAATTTGGGGAATTTCTCCATAGGTGCGAATAACTTTAATACTATGTTTGAGACGATTATTTAAAATCAATAATGTACTATCAATACAAGGATGTAAATCTACTAAGTTAATTGCACCTTCATCTAAACGCGAGAAGTTTTTTAAACTGCGGACAATTTCTCTCGTGCGTTCAGTTCCAACTGTCATGGAGTTAAATATTTTTGGCAAATCAGTTTCTAGAAACTCAAAATCAATTTCTTCAGCTATAGTTTGCACTTGGATGGGTGGATTAGGAATTGTATTTTTGTAGGTTTTAAGTAATATCAATAAATCGTCAATATACCTTTGTGCATAGACTAAATTACCAGAAATGAAATTAACAGGATTATTAATTTCATGGGCAACACCTGCTAACATTCGCCCTAAACTTGACATTTTTTCACTTTGAATAAGTTTCGTTTGTGCTTCTGATTTTTGGATTTCTAACAGGTGTTTTACTTGTTGAATCAATAAATTTAAAGCATGAGCTAAAGTACCAATTTCATCTTTTGTGGTTACAGGTGCTTGTAATTCAAAATCAGCCTCTTGGGTAACTCTGCGAGCGACATCTGTAACAGCATTAATGGGACTAGCAATAATTTTACTAGTATATACAGCTAGGGTAATTGCGATCGCAACTGATAGTGCCATACTCACAATAATGATCTGTGCTTGTAGGCTGGTAGCCTCTCTATAAGCTAAATCAGCTTCTTTTTGGCGATTTTGAACCGTTTCGGCAAATTCGGCTAATTCATGGGCATATTGATAAAAGTTCTGTGCGGTTTGACTTTGATTAAATTGCCAGATTAATTGCTGTGCTTGTGCTAAATCCTCTGGATTGGATCTCAACAGGGTAACTTGCTCAACTAACTGTTTGAGGTTTTGAAAATATGCTTTGATGTCGCCATCATACTTTTTGAGCAAATTCTGCAAATCATTTTGGGAATTGGGTTGACTAAATTTCTCTAACTGGGAAAATAAAATTTCGGCTTCCTGAAGATGAGTCTTTAATTCAGAATTTTTTGAGCGTGAAGCTTGCAGCTGACTTAAAGCAGTGATTATTTCCTGCTGATCAATCTGAACTTCCAAAAGCTTTCCTTGCAAACTACTTAACAAGCTTCCTTCCTGATTGGCCAAGAGCATCTTTTCTCCGGCTGCTTGGAAGTAGAGAGCGCCTATCACTAAGCCAGCTGTTGTCCCTAAGACGGCAATTCCTAGGGAAAGGGTATATCCACTGACAATTTTTTGTCTAATACTGAGTCGATTAAAGAATTGTCGCAGCCAGTTAAAGGAACTTAATTCAGAGAGAGACTTCATGGTATAACTCGCCGTTGAACTTTTCTATAAAGTAGATTTTGAGGAAAAATGAAGAATTCAGCAGCCAGCCATCCGATTTTAGACTTCGTTGTGAGCGCTCAGTCGAACGATTTTAGATTGATTACACTGATAAATCCGGGGACTTGTACCATCAAGGAATAATTATTCACTATTCTAAAGGAACATTTGATACAAACTGGATCTTAGTTTAGCAAAATTTGCTTCTTTGAATTCTGGAGAAAAACACTCAACCTATTAAGATCAGAAGCATCTATCTATTCAATACCCTTTCATTTTTGCTATTCATGCCTCTGTCGCGCATAGTCACACTTATTGTTGGTCTGATTATCATTTTGGGTTTAGCCCTATGGTTAATTGATTCGCTTACACGGTTATATTGGCAGTTATCCTATTCTCCCCTATTGGGGAATCTGCTGCTGTTGCTGCTGATTCTGCTCTTGGGAGGGTTGGTTGCTGCTTTTGTCTATTATGTACTGGTGCTGCAATCTGGTGAGCAGAAATCACGCCGTAATCATAGACGAGTTACTCCCAGTCAAATTCCTGCGGCTAAATCTGATGCGGCTTCTTCGACTATCCAAGCTGTGCGTCAACAGGTAGCCCAAATTCAAGATGAGGTTACTCGTCAAGCTTTGTTGAGTCGTACTAAGGAAATTGAAACAAATTTAGCACGGGGTGAAATTCAAGTGGTTGTGTTTGGGACGGGGAGTGCTGGTAAAACTTCCCTCGTGAATGCGATTATGGGGCGGATAGTAGGTCAAGTCAATGCACCGATGGGAACAACTCAGGTGGGGGAGACCTATTGTTTGCGGTTAAAGGGGTTGGAACGGAAAATTTTAATTACCGATACACCGGGGATTTTAGAAGCGGGTGTTGCTGGAACGGAACGGGAACAATTAGCTAGGGCTTTAGCTACAGAGGCAGATTTGTTGTTATTTGTGGTAGATAATGATTTAAGGCGTTCTGAATATGAGCCGCTGAAAGGGTTGGCGGAGATTGGTAAGCGATCGCTCTTGATTCTTAATAAAACTGATTTATATACAGATGACGATACAGAAGCCATCTTGACAAAGTTGCGTCAGCGGGTACGAGATTTTATTGCTAGTAATGATGTCGTCGCGATCGCAGCTAATCCCCAATCTGCACAGTTAGAAACCGGCGAAACCTTCCAGCCAGAACCAGATATTATCCCCCTATTACGGCGCATGGCCGCTGTTTTACGCGCTGAAGGTGAGGATTTAATCGCCGATAATATTCTCCTCCAATCTCTACGTTTAGGAGAAGAAGCCCGCAAACTGATTGATTCTCAACGCCGTCGTCAAGCTGATAAAATTGTGGAAAGGTATCAATGGATTGGGGCTGGTGTGGTATCTGTCACCCCTTTACCAGTTGTAGATTTACTGGCCACAGCCGCAGTTAACGCCCAAATGGTGGTAGAAATTGGCAGAGTTTATGGTTGTGATTTAAATATGGAACGGGGACGAGAATTAGCCCTATCTTTAGGAAAAACCATTGCTGGCTTAGGAATCGTCAAGGGAGCAATTGAATTACTCTCGACTGCACTACAACTCAATATTGCCACTTTTCTGATTGGTAGAGCCATCCAAGGGGTAACAGCAGCTTATCTAACGCGCATTGCCGGCAAAAGCTTTATTGAATATTTTCGCCATGATCAAGATTGGGGTGATGGGGGAATGACGGAAGTTGTACAGCAACAGTTTCAGATCAATCGCCGGGATGAGTTTATCAAAGTTTTTATCCAAGAAGCGATCGCTAAAGTAGTCAAACCCTTAAAAGATACCTTTGAAGATCAAGAAGAGAACAGCCGCGAATCTCGTTAAAAAGAATGTAATTGCTTTTAGACCTATACAAAAAAGCTGCGGAAAAAATCTTCCCTCCGGACTACTATTTTCCGCCTTTTTAAGTGAATCTCTATCTTTTGAGATATACCCATCCACAATATTTCGGTTTCAATACAAATACTATTGGTTAATTTCCTCAACCATAAATCCTTAACGGGTGACAAGGGGGTTGAAGATGAGATGTG
>NZ_JAYGGY010000146.1:0-5942 GCF_034931625.1 Anabaena cylindrica UHCC 0172
GAACCACCAATTGCACCATATTGAGCAATGTGTGACCAAACACTTGGAGTTAAACTATGGTCAAGTTAGTACAATTATCCGTAACTTGCTACTGGACACTAAAAATAAATATCCAGATAAATTTAACAGTCTTAAAGAAACTTTAGAAAACCGATTTGACTTTTATTTGGATAATATTTCTTTTAATCAAGACCAAGATTTGAATGTGACGGCTCGCTATAGCGATTTATGCGAAGAAAAGAATTTATCTTTAGACTTCAACTCATCCGGTAGTGGGTTTATGCAAGTTTTACAAATACTCGTACCTATTTATCGTTTTTGCCCTGAAGAATCTACTGTAGTTTTACTTGATGAACCTGATGCACATTTACATCCTAACTTACAAACTGCTTTGGCTAATACATTGAGAGATATACAGAAGGAATTAGGAATTCAAATAATAATTTCCACTCATTCCACATCAATTATAAGAGCAGCAGATCCATCAGAAGTTATTCCTATTTCATCTCGTACCACAATAAATAAACCTTTAATTGAATCGCAGGATGTAGAAAGGGAAATATCAACTCGTATTGATACATATGAGTTGGGAAAATCCGTTATTAGTGGGAAACTTGTTTTTATAGAAGATGATGATATTTCTGTACTTGAAAGATTTGATTATGTGTTAGGAACAAAATGCTTTTCTGGTACCAATACTGTACCAATACAAAAGGGTAGAGGTAAAGATGATAAATTACCATTTCAAATACGTAACATTCTTAGGGATTTTCTTGGACAAGAGATTGAAATTCATTTTTTAAGAGATGGAGATGGTCTTAATCCAGATTGGCGGCAAAGACTTAACGAATATGCGGAGAAGAATAATGTCATTTTACATCAATTACAAAGACATGAAATTGAAAACTATCTTCTCTCACCTAGCTTAATTTTCAAAACTTTATCTAGAAAATATCCAAATAGAATAATACCAACAATTGAAGAAATTGAATCAAAAATTATACATTCTTTAAAAGACACCATTTCATTAAATACATATAATTTCCCTTATAATCTTGAAGATAACATTCATAAAACAGCTTCATTATTAAAATTAGAGGATTATCGCAGTCAAGGTGCGAGAAGTGAATCAAACAATTTAATAAAAACTTATGTAAATTATGACAATATGAATAATCTACTAATAGTAGGTATGGGTAAGGAGACTCTAAAAAATCTTCGCGCTTGGATAAATAATGAATTAAAGTTAAATATATCACAGAAGGATATTCTTGATAATCTTGAGCCTACTGACATTCCAGAAGAAATTAAAACCATATTAGAACAATTAAAATCTAAAGAATCTAAATCTGCTCCTAGTAATTTACCTAAAATGGAAGATGATGATGAAATAGAGGAAGAAAGTTAATTGTTATTTAAAAGTTAGTAAAATAAATTACAATATACATCGCTAATTAAACCAGAGACACAACTTAAATAAATCAACAACCTGCAATTGAGGATATAAATATCATGACTATTGCACAGGAAACACGCTACTATTCCCCCGAAGAATACTTAGAATTTGAGGTAAATTCAGAACTACGTCACGAATATATTGATGGATTAATTATCCCTATGACAGGTGGAACACCAAATCATAATAAAATAGCTGGTAATTTATATGTTGCCATACATTTTGCTCTCAAGCGTCAGCCTTACGAAGTCTATTATACTGACCAACGGCTTTGGATTCCTAAACGACGGATTCATACTTATCCTGATGTAATGGTTGTCCAAACTCCCCTAGTGTTTGAAGAAGGAAGAAATGACACTATTACTAATCCAGTGATGATTGCTGAAGTTTTATCAAAATCTACCAAAGGTTATGATAGAGATGAAAAGTTTGCAGCTTATCGGACAATTGCTAATTTTCAAGAATATATTTTAATTGATCAATACACAATTCACGTTGAGCAATACGTTAAAACTGATCATAAAAAATGGATGTTTTTAGAGTATGAAGATATTAACGATTCTTTAAACTTAGCTTCTATTCCTTGTCAAATTTCGCTGGCTGATATTTATGAAAAGGTAGATTTTAAATCTGAAGAATTATAAGTAGTAATACTGTAGGTTGGGTTGAGAGATGAAACCCAAAACTTCAAAAACTTGTAAATGTTGGGTTTCACTTTGTTCAACCCAACCTACGCATCTGTTGTGATAATTGAATGCCATTTGAATTTTTTCTATGTCAGTTAAATAACGCATTTGGTTAAAGCAAAATTTTGAATGATTTAGACCAAAATATAAAGCAGCAATGGAGACTATCGTACTACAGGCAGTGGTTAGCCACAACCTAATATTCATAATTGTTTCTGATTGTTGTTTCATATAGCAATCCTAAATAAGTTATTGATAAAAAACCATACTCATGAAGTTTGGAAAAGTCAAAAATTTGACAATGTTTAGATACTGTTGCCTCATTTGATATAGATGGTAGCTAATTTAGGTGGCACAAATTATGTATCTGTAATACTCTCAGTCCTACTACAATTAGAATTGTTGTGATGTACTCTATTAGCTAAAGTGTCAGATTCCCTACCTCTGCGCGAGCATTATCTCGCTTTAATTGATGAAATTGTCGAAACTACTCTCAAGGGTAAGATTAGCTCTGTAGAGCAAGTATATCAAATGTTACTCAAAGGTATTACTTCCGGCACAGGGGAAGTGTTTGAGTTAGCTTTGAGCGATCGCTTGACAACCCTGCAAACCCAAGTAGATAGTGAAAAAGATGAACTAAAAAAGTCTAAAGCCACACGTGGTTTAAGAGCAATTAAAACCATTCAAACACAATGGCAACGCTGGCAAGAGCAAAACAAAGCCACAGAAGCTATAATTCTCGCAGTCCGAGAAATTACCATTGCCAGTAATGATGAGCGTTTAGCCGTATTCTTGCGTTTAACAGATCCTAATCTCAAATATCAATTAAATTTATCCCAATTACAGCAATTAGCTAAATCTTTACAGCAATTTGGTGAAGCTAACTCCGACTTAGCGCAGATATCAACAGGAATTACTCGTGGTGTCGCTTCTTGGCAACGTATCCAAGAAAATCTACTGAGTTGGATGTATGAACAAAAAGGTTCTCTGGGATTTGGTGGTGTACCCGGAGAAAGTGGTCCCTGGGCAAGTTGGGCAAAGTTAGTCAAAAGCGAATTTCCCGCAGCATTTTTTCGTACCTTAGCACTGGAAGAATCTGTAATTGAATTTGTTCAAAAACAACAAAATATTACTCTGAGTGATTGGGTAGAATTAGCAATAGTTTTACAATTTTTACAACGGGGTTTAGTTAGCTGGTTTGACCAACAAGCTTATGATATCAAAGCGGGTCCAAAATTATCAATTTCCACATTTTTAACCTTTGCAGTAATTTGGAGTCAATTAGCAAATGCTTTTCAAACCCAAGGAATAGTTTACAGCAATGGAGCTTCACAAATTATGCTCCAGATTTTAAGAACCTTTGCCCAGCGTCCTTATTTCCCCCTTTACGGTGGGATTTTTGCTTCGTTTTCTGGTAGTTCTTTACGTGATGCCTTAGATTATTTAGATGAACCTCTGCGTTCAGTGGAGAGAACTCAAGAAAAAGCTCGGATTTTGACACTTTTAGGATACTCTCAACGTGCTTTAGGCAAATATCCGCGCTCAATTAATTTTCATCAGCAAGCTTTGGAAATAGCGAGAAATGCTAAGGATAGCTATTGTGAAATTGCTAATCTTAATCATCTCAGTCGTACCTATGTCCAAGAAAAAAATTATGCCGAAGCAATTAACTATAGTCAAAGGGCATTAATTTTAAGTAGGCAAGCAGGTGATAAAACTGGAGAAACTAACGCGCTGGTAAATTTAGGTTATAGCGAAGTTATGCAAGCCCAGCAATTGGAAAATATCGAATCAGAAGTTTATGAATCAGCAATTAATTATCTCGAACAGGGTTTAAAGTTAGCCGAAAAATTAGGTGATATTCAAAGTCAAGCTTTATGTTTTAGCAGTTTAGGTATTGCCTATTTGGTAATTGGACAACACGAAGCAGCAATTAAATATCTAGAAGTGGGTTTTAAAACGGCACAAGTTTCTGGTGATTTGTATCTGCAAGGGCGTAATTTAGCTTATTTAGCTGAAGCTTATTATCATCTCAATAATTTTGAAAAAGCTATTTATACTGGTAGTTTGGGAATGTATCTGCTAGAGCAAATTTCTTCTGATGAATGGCGACAATCTGCGGGTTTATTAATAATCATCAAAGGACAAGTTGGGGCAAATCAATTTCAAGTTTTGCTTCAACAAAATCGCCCTAAAATGATTTCTGTTATCGGTGTTGATGGATATGATTATATTCCTCAATTACTAACCAGATATCAAGATTCATAGTTCTTCTCAGATCCCAAATTTCTCTAGAAAAACTTTAGATCCTCCTAAATCCTCCTTTCTAAGAAGGTGTTTGAAAAGTCTAATTTATTACTAGCCCTGGCGACTAGAAGTCGCGGCCATACAGACAAAACCTTAATTTTTCATTAGTCCACGCAGGTGGACTTCGTTTGTGTAGTAGCGACTTCTAGTCGCCCAAAACTTTTCAAACACCCTCTTAGAAGTTGGGGATCTTTTTGTTCATGTTTGCCAAAAATATGAGGTGATGGTGTTGACTTCAGCTTCAAAATCTGATATTATCTATCTTGAGGAAGAACTATCTTATAAATATTAAGTCACTATAAATATACATTATTGAAAACCTTTGGTAGAGACAGTTCCTGTAAGAGAACTCCACAAAAAGAAATGCCCAATGTCATTCTGAACGGAACGAAGTGTAGTGAAGAATCCTCCGAGATGCTTCGCTACACTCAGCATGACAAAACAGGATCATTTATTTTGTGGCTTACTGTAACGTCTCTACGTTCTTTTACTAGATGTCTAATGTTGGTACTACGAATTACCCATCACCTTTTTCAACAATTCGGGAATTTGAGAAGGACGTTCAGCTAGAGGAATGTTTGCTGATTGAAAAGCTGCTAATTTATTTTGTGTTGTGCCGAAAGTGGAATCACGTCCAACAACGGTTGCTAAGGTTCCTGTTGGCCGCCAATATTTAGTTAATGGTGCGTGTCTACCTGCGATGTAGGCAATGACTGGTTTATCAATAGCTTCAGCTATATATCTTGCAGCGGCTTCTTCACTTCCTCCTCCTGGTTGACCGACTAAAACGATCGCATCTGTGGTTTCATCCTCATCAAGAATTTGCAACCATTGCAGGAAAGATGAACCAACAATCGCATCACTACCAATGCTGACACTAATGGACTGACCTAAACCAGCTTTGGTTAATTCCCAGGCTACTTCATAGGTCAGAGTGCTGCTGCGGCTTACAATCCCCACTGATCCAGGTGTGTAAAATTCGCTAGGTTGAGTTCCTAAGAGAATTTTGCCAGGGACGATAATTCCGGGACTGTTGGGTCCGACTATTAGAATTTCACGCGTCTCTGTTTTGCGGAGTAATGTCACCATATCCAAAGGTGGCACACCAGCGGAGATAATAATGATCTGCCCAATATTAGATGCGATCGCTTCTAATGCAGCATCTAACACTTGATAAGGGTGTACACAAATAATCGACGTGTCAATTGACCCAAATTTTGCTGTCACCTCTTCCACCAAGTCAAATACTGGGAGGTCGTACATTTGCTGTCCACCAGATCCCGAATTGACACCAGCTACTAAATTAGTGCCATAAGCTTTCATTTGAGCAATATGAGTTGCTGATATAAATTCACAAAAACCCTGAATTAAAACTTTACTGTCTGGTGTTAAGTTCATATTTAGTTATTAGTTATTAGTTATTAGTTATTGGTCATTGGTCATTGGTTATTGGTCATTGGTCATTGGTCATTGGTCATTGGTCATTGGTCATT
>NZ_JAYGGY010000147.1:0-5816 GCF_034931625.1 Anabaena cylindrica UHCC 0172
GGCGACGATAGTTTGGGGGTTGCCCCACGCCAAAATAGCTCGGTGCCAGGTCTATTAATCATCAACAAAAAGCCCTCTTGATATTATCAAGGGGGCTTTCTGCTTTTTTTAGTAGTTGGCATAACTTACTGTACTGATTGTGGTGCCTGGTCTGTTCTAATAATTTTATTTTGCAACATTATCTATTTACTCATACAATTTTAAACTAGATGAAGTTCGTAAGAACAGAGTCCTAAATTAATAAGTCCGTTAACAGGTCAGGGTGTAAGAGCTATCACTAAACTACAAATGGTAGATAGGATAAATGATATCGCTTGGCAAGCTCACCAGGGTAGTGTTGCTGCGATTATTCAACTGTTGAACGAAAAGCTAGTTATGTCTGGTGTCAGAACTAGAGCAATTTTTGCTGATGGTGTTTTGCAACTTTTGTGTGAGGCAGCTACAGTAGAGCAACTTGAGCAATCTACTCTGGTACAAAGGATTCAGCATATTCTTGATTCAACTGCGCCGCGTAATATTCGCAAAGTTAATATCAATAGTCGAATTGTGAGGGAAGAGCAATTATTATGGTTGGAAGAAATTAACCGCGATCGCGAAAATCAATTATTGTGGTCAGAGGAAATTACGTTAGTACAACCTGGTATTATCAAGCAATTAATTCAAGATTTGACAGCGGCCTATGCTGAATCTGGAAAACCAATTTTACCAAAAGGTCAATCTCTACTGTCTACACCATATAAATATCAGACTTCAACTAAAAAAGTGATAGTAGGGGCTGCTGGTTTATGCACAGTGCTTCTGGTTGCTTGGCTAATTAATTTTTTAATGGGGAGTCAAATAAAAAGTCTGATTCCACTGAACATCTCACCATCTTTGAAGACAGAGAATGAGTTGAAATCACAGGTATCACCTGATGCCGCCAACAAAAGTCTGCCTAAGTCATCAAATGATTCATTGGCAGAACCATTCGCAGATGCTGTAAGACTTGCTAATCAAGCTTCTGCTGCTGGTAAAACAGCTACAACTGCAACTCAGTGGTTAGAGTTGGCCGCTAAGTGGCAAAGGGCTTCTGATTTAATGAGTCAGGTTCCTTCTAATCATAGCCGTTATCAAGAAGCTCAAATTAGAACCAAGTTATACAAAAAATATAGTGAGACAGCGCAGCAAGAAGCTGAGAAGATTAAGTCTTAGTTGAGAGTTTTATTTACATACAGTTTTGAGAAGGTTAAGTAAATTTTGTAGAGCAGCCTTTACTACTCTACAAAGCTAATTTCTCATTAAACGCTCATTGCTAACATCCGTTGCATTGGTAGCAGTGCAGCGAGGCGAATTTCCTCTGACATGGTAATTTCAGGGGTGCGGTTTTTCATAGCTAAGTACAGCTTTTCTAAGGTGTTTAACCGCATAAATGGACATTCATTACAATTACAGTTATTTTGTGGAGGCGCGGGAATAAAATGTTTGTCAGGGGCTAATTTTTGCATCTGGTGGATGATTCCTGGTTCTGTAGCCACGATAAATTCCTGTGAAGGACTGGTTTGGCAATAGTTAAGTAAGGCGGCTGTAGAGCCAATAAAACTGGCATGACGTAAAACGCTGGTTTCACATTCTGGGTGGGCGATCGCTTCTGCTTCTGGATATATGGTTTTTAATTCGACAATTTTCTTTTCGGAAAAGGTTTCATGAACAATGCAGCTACCTTGCCATAACAGCATCTCCCTTCCAGTTTGTTCCATCACATAACGTCCCAAGTTCCGGTCTGGAGCAAAAATAATCGGCTGTGTTTTGGGGATTTGCTGGACAATTTTGACGGCGTTGGAACTGGTGCAGATAATATCGCTCATAGCCTTAATTTCAGCAGAGCAATTAATATAGGAAATTACCAAATGATCTGGGTGTGCAGCTTTAAAAGCAGCAAATTCCTGGGGAGGACAGCTATCTGATAAAGAACAACCAGCATCTAAATCGGGTAGCAGCACCAATTTATCAGGATTGAGAATTTTTGCTGTTTCTGCCATGAAGTGAACACCAGCAAACACAATCACATCTGCATTTGTCTGTGCTGCTGCTTTAGCTAATTGCAAAGAATCGCCAATAAAGTCAGCAATATCTTGAATATCGGGGTCTTGATAGTAATGGGCTAATATTACCGCGTTGAGGTCGGTTTTTAGATTCTCAATCGCAGTAAATAAATCTAATGGCAGTGTACCTTGTGGCCGAGCAAGTGTAGTTGTAAACACAATTAGGAACTACTTTTTTGTACAAATTATTATCTTGTGGATTCAATTATAGTAGTTTTTACCAAAAATAGTGGACGGTTGATGTGGGGAATTTTATGTGCAAATCCGGTGGAGTTTCATATCCTGGAGATATACGGCTTTTTAAAGTGGCATGACCAGTCAGAAAACTCAATCAAAACCAGTGAAAATTGCTGTAATTGGCGATGTTCACGATCAATGGGAAGTAGAAGACGGTATAGCACTCAAGCATTTGGGTATAGACTTGGTGCTGTTTGTCGGAGATTTTGGGAATGAGTCGGTAGAAGTGGTAAGAGCGATCGCATCCCTGGATATTCCCAAAGCAGCGGTAATGGGCAACCACGATGCCTGGTACTCGGCAACTGAATGGGGACGCAAAAAATGTCCCTATGACCGCACCAAGGAAGACTGGGTACAGGAACAATTGGATTTATTGGGAGATACCCACGTCGGTTATGGTCAATTGGATTTTCCTGATTGGAATTTAACTATAGTCGGGGGTCGTCCTTTTACCTGGGGTGGGCCCGAATGGAGATTTGCGGAAATCTGTCAAGAACGTTACGGTGTCTCTAGTCTGGAGGAGTCCGCAGATAAAATCGTCAAGGTGGTGAAAAGTACTACCTATGACAATATAATTTTTTTAGGACACAACGGCCCAAGTGGTTTAGGCGATCGCCCTGAAGATCCTTGTGGGAAAGATTGGCATCCTATTGGGGGTGATTTTGGTGATCCAGATTTAGCGGAAGCGATTTCTCAAAGTCTCAACATGAAGAAAACCGTTTCCCTAGTCACCTTTGGCCATATGCACCGCACACTCCGCCATACTAAAAAGGTGCAAAGGAAGGCTGTATTTAGAAGTCCAGAAGGAACAATTTACTTAAACGCCGCTACTGTACCCAGAATTATTGAAGAAGATGGTGTGAAGTTACGGAATTTTTCTCTGGTATCTTTAGAGGGTGGCGTGGTAACAAAAGCTTCTTTAGTTTGGGTAGGTGAAGACTTCCAGGTAGTATCTGAAGAAATTTTCTATAATTCTTCCCCTTCAGTTGTGCCAATTTTGTAATTATGGGCTATAATATTATTTGTCAGTTTTTGTGTCACACGATGCTGACAAATAATTTGGAGAGGTGGCAGAGTGGTCGAATGCGCCTGACTTGAAATCAGGTGAGGTGAAAGCTTCCGGGAGTTCGAATCTCCCCCTCTCCGTTTTTTTAGTTTTTATCTCACGCAGAGCCGCAGAGAAGAGCGCAAGAGTATGATCTGAAAATCTGCTGTAAGGTAAGAGTCAGCTTTGCTATGATTCCAGATATAACCTTTCAGATATGTAATTCAGTAATAGGTATGATTTGCTGAATTTACGAATAATGGTAGGGTGTAGTCAATTGTATATTCTTAACCCTAATTAAAATTAAATTTGCCATGAAAGTAAAAATTGCTAACTTAGGTGTTATTGAAAAGGCAGAAATTGATTTAAAGCCTTTAACTGTGTTTATTGGTGGTAATGGAACAGGAAAAACTTGGACAGCTTATACTTTAGCATCTATTTTAGGTGAATATGGATATGAGAAATATTGCAAAGCTTATCTTGATAAAAAGACTCAGCAGAGATATCCAATTATAGATAATGCAGTTGAAGAATTTTTGCAAGAAGGAAATGTTCGGATTGATTTAATAGATTTTGCTGAAGAGTTTATTGAAACATACATCAATGATGTTTCTGCTTTAGCACATAGCTGGATAAATAAATTTTTAGCAACAGAGCGTGTTGATTTTGAAAATATGAAAGTTAGGTTTGATTTAGCAGAAGCTAAACAAGAAATATTTGATCATATTAAAACTCATGTTTCACAACAACAACTTTCTTTTGGCTCTCAAAGTAAAAATACTCTATATATACTTAAAGAATTAAATGAAAAAAGTATTTATTTCTATATAGTTTCAGTTTCCGAAGAAAGTATTTTGAAGAAATTACCTAAAAGAGTATTTGAACAAATATTGCTTCAAGAAGTTTTTGAGATAATTCAAAGAGCTTTTTATTCATATGTATATATATTTCCTACGGAAAGAACTGGAGTTTTACCATTCTTTTCTTCAGCCACAAAAATAGAAGACTATCAAGATTATGAAGATCATGAGGATTATGAAGATGAAGAAGGAAATTTTTCTTCTATTGTATCTACAAAATTCAGCATGGCAGTAAAATCTTTAAAAGATATAGTGGAAAGCGTATATGAGAAATCATCTATAGAAAGAGAAGAAGAAAGACAACTATACCCCGAAATTTCGGATTATCTTCGATTAACAGAAATTTTAGAAAATGATATTTTGGGAGGTAACGTAAATGTTGACAACTCTGATTTCGATCAAGAAATTCTTTATCAACCATCAGAAAATATTAAATTAGAAATGACAGTTTCTTCTTCAATGGTAAAAGAATTAGCTCCTTTAGTTTTGTACTTGCGTTATCTTGCTTTCCCGAATGAGCTACTAATTATTGATGAACCAGAAATGAATTTACACCCAGCAGCACAAGTAGAAATCACAGAATTTTTAGCAATGTTAGTTCAAGCAGGTTTAAAAGTGTTAATTACAACTCATAGTCCTTATATTATTGATCATCTTTCTAATTTGATGAAAGCTGCTAAATATAAAGATAAAGAAAGTCTTAAAGAACGATTTTATTTAGAGCAAACAGATGCTTTTATTCCTCAAGAAAAGGTTTCTGTTTATCTGTTTGAAGATGGTACAGCTAAAAATATTTTACATGAAAATGGGCGTATAGATTGGGGAACATTTGGAAATGTGTCAGATGATATTTCTCATATTTTTCCATAATCACTCTTAAATCTTAAATTCAGGAGTGATTTTAAAATGCCTTTCGATTATTTATTGTTATCATGTTGTTTACTACCAGGGAAAACAAGTCATAAAGAAGATGGAATAGAGGTAAGTTTACAACCTGCAAGTGGTGAAACAGTTTTATTTTTTCATATAGATGAGAAATCAAACCCTAATTGTAAGTTTCGTAAACTATTAAGATTAGATCAAGAAGGGATGAAAATCTGTGATCTCATCGTGTTTTATGCGAAAGATAGCGAAAGGATTATCTGCTTTGTAGAATTGAAGGGTAAGGATATAAAAACAGCAAAAGAGCAGGTTATAAATACATATACATACTTTTACAAATTATTGAAAAAAACTGATTCATCATTAAGTTTGACAGCAAAAACCTATATTGTATCTAGTAGTTCTGTACCACAAGAAATTGATAAATATAAAAAAGAATTAAAGGATAAGTTTGGTGAAGGTAACTATGACATTAGCAGAAATTCAGATTTAGGTAATTTTTTGCGAGATGTAAAGCGTCAACCGAAAGGAAAACGAAAGAAGGGTGGATAGTTTACTCCGAAGTGTTTCTTGTTTTTCCTTTATTACATCGTATACCATTACCAATAAAGATTCTTGGCAGTTTCAAGCACAAATAATCTTAAAACTACTTACGCACTGGAGTTTAGACTAAAAACAGAGATATAAGTTACAACTACTGAGAAAAGATAA
>NZ_JAYGGY010000148.1:0-5441 GCF_034931625.1 Anabaena cylindrica UHCC 0172
GCACTACGTTACGCTCAGTATGACATAAGTCCAAATTTCACCCGTTGGCAGTATATGACCTACTCCATACTAGGTTATCAAAACAGTCCAAGAGCAGCAATACTTTTTGTTCCCTTAAAGACAATGTAAAAATTTATAACAAAATGTAAAAACCCCACTCATTTTTGAGCAGGGTTAATAAACATTTTTTTGGCTAAAATTAACTGTATTGTGATTAAAACACGCTCATAATCGTAATGATCCCAGCACTGGTCAAAATGATTAAAAAGCCCATAACTATAGATTGATTCAAGCTATCTGGCAATTTTGTGTTATTCATTTTTTGTGAAATCCTTGAATTTTAAAGCTTAGGTTAAGAATAACAGGATTAAGATAAACATCTATTTAAAAACAAGTAAAAATTAAAATTGCTTAAATTCTCTTAATATATGCCAGCGTATTTACTTAAAAGATTTAATACGTACTAAAGTAAATTACTGGTGGTTTTACGTGTAGTGATACCCGTACAGGATAAATACCCAATTACCGGGAGGAATGTGTGCCTTTATAGGATAAAATTAATTTTGGTCAAGGTAAAAAAATTTTCTAGAAAACGATCATGACAGTTTCCACAGCGTTTGACTTAGATAAATTAAATCAACAATTTGAAACCGCCACTCCTAAAGAAATCCTGGCGTGGTCTATTGAGAATATTCCCACAGGATTAGTGCAAACAAGCGCTTTTAATGTAGATGACTTGGTAATTACTCATATTCTGTATACTGAACTAAAGCATCCTGTTCCCGTCATCTTTCTCGATACCCTGTACCACTTTCCCCAAACTCTAGAACTGGTTGCAAAAGCTAAAGAAATATATAACCTAGATTTGCAAACTTATAAAACTCCAGATGTAAATAGCCGCGAAGCCTTTACTGCTAAATATGGGGAAGCACTTTGGGACAAAGATATTGCCCAATTCCACCAAGTTACAAAAATTGAACCACTGTTACGGGGTTTAGACGACTTAAATACCTTAGCTTGGATTACAGGCCGTCGTCGTGACCAAGCCGTTACCCGTGCGAATATGCCTATATTTGAATTAGATAATTTGGGAAGACTGAAAGTAAATCCCATTGCAGCTTGGACACGGAAAGATAGTTGGGTTTATGTAGCTGAACATGGAGTAATTTACAATCCTCTTCATGATCAAGGTTATCCCAGCATTGGTGATGAACCTATTACCACCAAAGTAGCCGACGGTGAAGACGAACGCGCTGGCCGTTGGAGAGGAAGCGAAAAAACTGAGTGTGGTATTCACATTTAGTTATCACTCAGAGTAGGGTGTGTTAGCGACAGCGTAACGCACCTTAATTTATATAATTAATTTATTTTATTTGTCTGATATGGCTTTAGCGTAGCTGCCGTAGGCATTGTTGCAGAAATTTTTGGGGAATTTTTACACTTTCTCCCCAATGTTGATGAATGTATGAAGCATGAACATTAGGTAAATTCCAACCTTCAAATCCTGTATTTTCTTCACAATCATAACGATAAGTATCAAATAATGGTTGTTGAGAATTAGTAATTAAATGGGAACGATGAAATTCATGTCCATAAATATTTGTTCCCACATCAAATAATAAACTATTTTGTAAAACTACAGCACGACGATATCCTAAGGTTAACCTTTTATCCATTTGTGCAGATGTAGGTAATATTCCCAACATTGACCAAGCTTTACCTTCAAAATCAATAATATTTTCACATAAATACATTAATCCCCCACATTCAGCAATTGTGGGCATTCCTGCTAAAATAGCTGTTTTTACTTCTTTTATCATGCTGGTATTTGCAGCTAATTGTTGTGCAAATACTTCAGGAAAACCTCCACCAAAATACATTCCTTGGATATCTTTTGGTAGTTCAGCATCTTCTAAGGGACTCCAAAAAACTAGTTCTGCACCTAATTTTTTCAATAAATCTAAATTGTCTTGGTAATAGAAATTAAAAGCTTTATCTCGTGCAACGGCAATTCTGAGAAGAGATGGGGTGATGGGGTGATGGGGAGGCGGAGAGGTGGGGAAATGGGGAGATTGCAAAAGGGGTAGTAGCTGATTCCAGTCAAAGCAATTATCGCCTAAATCTGCCAAGCGATTGACGACATCATTTAATTCGGGAAGTTCTGCTGTAGGAATTAAACCTAAATGACGGTCGGGTATAGTAATATTATCTTGTCTTCGTAAAACGCCAAGAATAGGTAATTGTAGGGGTTTTAGGGAATCTTTAAGCAAGGATAAATGGCGATCGCTTCCCACTCGATTCAGCACTAACCCAGCAATCTTAATTCTACTATCCAAAAAACAATAACCATGTGCGATCGCAGCCACAGAACCAGACAACCGACTACAATCAATCACCAAGATCACAGGGATCTCCAATAACCGTGCTACGTGTGCCGTACTCGCAAAATCAGTTGGTAATTGTTTTTCTCCTTCCCCAGTCCCCTTAATCCCGTCAAATAAACCCATTACCCCCTCAACTAAACCATATTCACATCCAGGGGAATGACGATGAAAACATTCTTGGACATAACTTTCCGAAGTCAGCACAGGGTCTAAATTCCGGCAAGGAAGACCAGTAACATATTGATGAAACATCGGGTCAATATAATCTGGACCCACTTTAAAAGATTGCACCTTTGCACCACGACGGCACAAAGACGCTAAAAGGGTAAGTGTCACAGTTGTCTTACCCACACCACTACGTTCTCCAGCAATAATTATAGACATTAGAAATTAGAAATATTTTTACTATAAACGCCAATTATCTAGTTTTAAAGAACTACCTAAATTTTGAATTCCTTGATAATGAGAAAATTACCAGTGACTTTAGAAGAATAAATTTTTAATCCAAAGACACCACTTCTCCATATCTGTTAAATTCATTAACTGCTTTTCTAGATTTATGCAAGTTATCCGCACATTATCTTCACAATAAAAATCGGATTCACGAATTATCTGATAACCATTTTTTTGATAAAAATCTACCGATGATGAAGATGACATTACATCAATGAATTTGTATTTATTTTGTCTAGCCATTTCTTCTATAGCATCGAGCATTTGTGTACCTATACCTTGACGTACAAAATTTGGATGAACATATATACCACCTATCCTGGACTGCTGATTTAGAAGAGATGCAAATCCAATTATTTCATGCTTATATTCTGCTACAAGTATGACCTCATTTATCTGTATTCTGGCTAATCTTTGATTTTTTATTAAAGATTCAATCTGACTTAAATTATAATTTGGTGATAATCCTCTAAGTGAATCAGCTTGTAGTTTCAGAATATTCTCTAAATCTTCAGGTTTTGATAAACGTATTTGCACATCCATAAAACTTTCCAGTATGTTGTGTCCGAACCGGAAATAATAACTTTACATATAGTCTTCCCATAATAATTGAGTGGCAAACATCTTCATGAACGAAAACTAATGTCTAGAAAACCAGATATAGGAACGGACAGCGTAGCGTGACGTAAGCCATATTCTGAATTCTGACTCCTGCTATATTTCCTGTTTATTTATTATTTCACATTTTGCATCAATTTAAAATGAATAAAAAATACCCCCTTGTATCACAGAAAGAGGGTAAAAAAGTAATGAATAAATTAGACATCTCCAAAAATTAAATATGCGTTTCCTAGAACTCTTGTAGAGACGTTCCCTGGAACGTCTCTACATTCTTGTCCGGAGATGTCTATTACCAATTACCGATTTTCTAACTTCAAAGTTTGTGCTATTACCGCCAAACTTTCTTCAAAAAGTGCCTCACGACCCCAGCGTTGTACCTGTTGACTTAACAACACTTCCGCTTTCTGTTCCGAAAGAGAACTTACCTGTTGAAACAAACCAGCAGATTGAGCGCCACCGTGAGTTTCCATCCGCATACAACCACCAGTTTCCGAGCAAATTACAGTACCACAATTTGCTTGGGGATTAGTAGAACTCAGACGCAAAGCAATCAAATCACCGACAATCTCACCAATATCAGCAATGGGAACACCTGCTAATTCTGCTTCTATTTGTTTTTGGTCTTGAGCCAAAAAGCGAATGCGAGTGATATCATAATCACCACTTTCCTTGGAATAGGAAACAGCCTGCCATACCAACCGACTTGCCAACCAACCTAAAAATAGCAACGCTTGAGCAGAGTTGCCCTTTTCATAATCAATAGTTACGCGATCGATTTCTTTCAGCGCCGCCATACGATTTGGTGCATCATAAGCTTCAGCAGTCAATTCCTGCCATGCAGCCAAACGCCGCCAGTTCAAATCAGCTAAAGGCACACCAGTCTCTACCAAATCTTGCAAACTGAGTAAATCATCTTCTGGAGTATTAAAGTTGCAAGAATCCACAATCACATTATTGCAGACCGCTGCCAAGCGTTTGAAAAGAGGATTACCAGAATCTGGTGTTGCCTTCCACCACAGAAACTTGGGTAAACCACCAATTAACAAAGCCGGAATCATCCCCCCAATTCTTTCCAAAGCAGCCGCTGTACCAGTGAGAGTAATATATTCACAGCAAATGAGTGTATTAGATGATTGCTTTTGAATTGGGCAATAAGCGGAAACTTGCGCTTTCACCCCTTCATCTTCCCCAGCAATGGGACATAAAGCTATAATCCGGCAAGGGTTACGGAGGGCGATTTCATCAGCAATGGTAGGACTGGTAGCACTGAAAGTATAGCCCATAGCTGCACCATGACTATCTCCCTGTGGTCCGCTGTGTTGATTTTTGAAGTATTCTTCCCGTAATGTAGTTAGGGTTTCTGGTGTACCGATACCAGTTTCTGGGAGTCCATGTTTTTTCTGCACTTCCCGTAATGCTGTTTCAGTTTGCGGCCCCAAAATTCCATCAATAGGGCCGTTGTAAAAGCCTGTTGCAGCTAATAAGTATTGGGTTTCTTCTGGTTCATAGACTACCAAAGTAAATGTTGTGGCGCGGGTAGCAGCAGGTAACGCCCCATCTTCGCCGGTAATGCCGTAACTTTGCCAAATTTGAGTCAATTCCGCTTCTATTTCTGTAAGCGAAACATCCTTAGGTGCTTGCAGTGAATAAATCGTAGGTGCTTGAGTAGCCATAGTCTATTTTTTGATTGGTGATTGGTGACTGGTAATTGGTAATTGGTAATTGGTAATTGGTGATTGGTAATTGGTAATTGGTGATTGGTAATTGGTGATTGGTGATTGGTGATTGGTGATTGGTGATTGGTGATTGGTGATTGGTAATTGGTGATTGGTGATTGGTGATTGGTGATTGGTGATTGGATAAGAATTATTTGGCTATTACCCATTACCCATTACCCATTACCCATTTACCCATTACCCATTACCCATTTACCCATTACCCATTACCCATTACCCATTACCCATTACCCATTACCCATTACCC
>NZ_JAYGGY010000149.1:0-4376 GCF_034931625.1 Anabaena cylindrica UHCC 0172
AAACTGGTTTACTAATTGCTGTTACTGTACCTCATAACAGCGGGAAGTGCTGTATGAGCATAGCTATTCCCTTTAGCATTGAACACCACACCATCACCAGTATTTGATAACTCCTGATGTCTTCCTAGTGATAGCATTCGTGTAGCATCTCGTGGAGAAGCACTATTTTCAGTAGAACGCTCCCTCTCTAAAATCATCTCCTCTAACTCACTTGCGGCTGCTTCTGAAAGCGGAAATATCTCTTCTCTTGTGTGAATATTCCCTCTACAAATCGTTCGCTTATTCTCATTCCGCACAATAAAATCACCACTACGCTGAACATAAGCCGTCCACTGCCCACCAATTTTGAATTGCTCAATTTCCTTACTTTCAGATTGATTGGCTTGTCGCTGTTCATAGGTAATACCAATCGCTTCTACCAAATTATCAAACATTTCCTTTCGCCAAAATTCCCGGTGAATAGCTCGCAATTCTCCAGCATTATCTAATTTTGGTTCTGATTCCGCTAATGTCACATCTGGCAACTCTATCGAATCAGCATTAACCTTGAGGATAATACTAGAACCTTCCGGTTTTAACGTGGCTGCAAATGTAGTTCCAATAGGCAACTTTGGACTATCAGGTGCAAAAGTTCCTAAATTCTGACCATCAATTTGTAATATTGGTGTCCCGTTATAACGATAAAAGTCTGGATGTGATTCTAGTAATTCAAAAACTCCTACTTCTAGAGTCACACTCCGCTTTCTCCATTGCTGACTGGCAAAGTTTTCATCAGCAAAATCATTGTATTTAATCCCCAACACTTTAATTTCTTCAAAATGAAAATCCTGAAGCTGTTGACATACTTCCTCTGTAAATAAATTATATGCCAAAGCCCCTACACCCGCATCCTGACGTGATGTTGCCCAACTATGATCTACGGGAGGAATAATGCGTAAATCTTTGGGGATATTCAATTCATCTAAATCGTGAATATTGTCACCAAATTTAGCTGCTAATTTCTCAACTAATTTGGGAGATAAATCTTTAAACGCAAATTCAATCATAGGTAATTGGGGATGAATAGTAGCATCAAATTCAATTCCCTTTTGTTCTAAAGATTCCTTCCATTTAATCGCATCTTTCCCAAAAGGAACAGTCAAAACATAAGTATTTTGTGGTAATGCTGCACTGGGCATTTCATAATTATGCTCAAAGGAAAACGTGATTTCCATCTGTGCTGCCAACTGTAAACATTCCTTACGATGTCGGTCTAATTCTGGACGAGTGTGTTGGGTATGCCACAGTGCAGCCGCACCCTCAAATCTATCCTCTGGAGTGGTGAATAACTCATCTATTTCTGCTCGATAACTATCATAAAGTTTGCCCAATTCTTCATTAAATGCTTCTCTATCATCTCCCACCCGTTCTTTAATTTCATCTCTCGATTGTTGAAACCTGGTTTTTAATTCTTCTGCCCATTCTAAGGCATCTACAGATAATGTTTCTTTGGGAAATAAATAACGAAATTCATGTCTATCTCTACTGCGAATCCGTGTTGGTTCCCACAAGGGATTTACTACTTCTCTGGCAATCACATTTATTGCTCCTGGGGCATCTGCTGGCATAGCAAAGGAACGATAAAGCCGGTCATCTTTTTTAAAGTCAAAGAAGTAACTAGGATGGGATTCTGACCATTTTTTGGAATCTGCTAATAAATTTACACCATCAATTTCTTGAATGTCCTCCAATCTTTCGGCACTTTTGGGTGAATCTACTTCTACTTGCAGTGCTTGAAAAAGACGATTCAGCAGCTTCCTTTGTCGTCTGGCAAATCGTTCGCTATTTTCACCTTCACTCGGCGTTGAGGACTGGACACGCCCAATGTTTGTCGCCACTAGACCTACTTTATTTTGACTGCTGGCAGCGGCAATTTGCGATAAATCACGGTATTTTAAATTGCCTTCTTCATCTGTAATTTCTGTATAGGCCAGTTTAGGACGTTGTTTAACTGGTTTAAAATGTCCGGGTTCACCTGCGCGGAGTGTTTCTTTGGCAATATTGGGCAGTTTATTAGCAGGACTAACCATTAATTGGTCGCCGTCAAAATCGGCTTGGTGGTATTCTTCAGCATCTTTGGGGTGAATCCAAACTACGTTGCGAGTTTTCTTTAATTCTGGATCATGGACGTTATTGTAAAGACGAATATTGTCTGAGTTGACAATGGGGTAACGGGTGAGAATCACATCTCCTTCTGGTAGATGGGGGACACAAATTGTCCCTCGTGGTAAAGTGTCGCATGGCATGGCCATACCCGAATTATGGCTGTATCCACTTTTAATTGCTAAATCACGCCATTGATTGGCTATATAATCAGTAGCAAATTTGCGAAATTTGGGTGTTTCAATTAATTGACCATATTTATCGCTGCGAAGTAGAGAAATCCAGCGAGATTCCTGTACTTGATTATTAGTATTATCATCTATTCCGTTAACAGTTTCTTCTGTTTGTTCTTGTTGGGATTGTTGTTTGTCATATTGTTGAATAATGTATTTTGCCAACGTCAAGGGATTACTTTGTAACTTAGCTAGTTCTTGAGCTTTTTTCTCAGTTGGTTGACTTAAATCTTGTTGAACTGCTGCTTCAGAATACCAGATGGTAAACTGCCAACTATTATCATAACTGGTGGCTTTGGCATTACCTCGATTACCTATTACTGCTTGGGGAAGTTGATATTCACCACAAGGGATTAAGTCTTGAAGTTGAGATTTTTTGATGCCTTTAATTGAGGAACGATCCATAACAATATCGTAACCTTCAGCATCTGTTAATTTGGCATCTGGTAAAAAAGTTCCTTTGGCTAAAAAGCTGGTTTTTGGAGATTGAGAATTATCAGTTTCTGCCCAACATTTCATCCACGCAAATCGAAATTGCAGTGGACAATTGCTTTCTCCTCCCAGTTGTTTGGCTAGTTGCGGTGAAATCTTGCCGTGACAGTCTCCGGTTTTGTAATCAGCATATTGTGGGTCTGTAAAGTCTACGATTTTGACTCGTAAGTTTGTAAATGTTTCTGAACCTTTATAGCAATTACTAACTAATAATGAACCATAACGACAAGCGGTATCTGGTTCGGTAGCAAATAATCGTTTAATTTTTTTCCGCAGTGCATCATCAGCGAAGTAATAATTATCGCCTGAACTAAAGGCTAATTTACGTTTAATTCCGTCTGTAAATGTTCTTTGTTTTAAATGGTTGGCATCTGGATTTTTACTGTCAATTTTCACCAGGAGGAGAGATGGCAATTCTGATGGCTCAAATATTTGTGCTAATAGGGAATTCTTAATAATTTCTGGTTCAGATAAATATCTGCCCTTGCCGTTGTTATACGACCCATCAAAGATAGGTATACTCAGTCCAAAACCTTCTATAACTTTAGTAGTTAAATCCATTACCAGTAATCTATTAGATAGCTGATCTAGCAAGCATCAGATTCTAATATTTATCCTGGCATGGAATTACACCCAGTGAAATCATCCAAGTGGATATTTTATACACGTCCAAAATTGTTTATCAAAGAAGGCAGGAAGCAGAGGGCAGGAGGAAAAGCAAGACTGCCTCTTGCCTCCTTCAATAGCCTATTTGCTATCCTAAACTATCTATACCTAAGTACATAAGATAGTGTAGACTTAATATCTACTCGCCACTAATTTTGACGGGTGTAGTAGGTGTCTCCTGGAAGGTGCGAGATGACGAGAAAAATCGAACGCGAATCAATAAACTTTAAACTGCCAAAGCCTTTAGTTAATGCGCTGAGGGCTAAAGCCAGAGAACTCGAAACCACAGCCACAGATTTAGTTATCCAGGGACTAGACTATGTTCTTAATTTAACTCAAGAGCAGACAGGTGAACGTATAGAAAATAATCTAGAAAATCGTCTACACCAACTCGAAACCGAATTACAGAAGTTGACTAACAATATAGAAGCCCGTACAGAAAGCAGTGTAGAAATCAAAGCAGGGCAAGACTCAAAGCGGTTGAGTAACTTAGAACAGAATCTGGAAACATTAGCTAGGCGACTAGATATTTTAGAACAAGCGTTACTTGCTGGTAAATATGGTGGTTCCCAAAAACCTCGTCGATCATCTTACCCATACCAACAGCAAGAAGTAACAATTCAACCCTTTCCCGCCCAAAATTTAGCACAGCGTTTAGGCTTGACTGCATCTTCTCTATCTGCCGAAAGAGAAAAATTAACCACTAAAGAATTTATTAGCTGGACAAGAAACAGAGATCCCAGAAGTATAGGTTGGGAATACCACCCAGAAGATGATTTATATCATCCATTGCTGACGGGATGACGAAATAGTCTAAAAAGCTTATCAGATGCAGATTGTACC
>NZ_JAYGGY010000150.1:0-4346 GCF_034931625.1 Anabaena cylindrica UHCC 0172
TTCTCAAATTATTGCCACATCTCATCTTCAACCCCCTTGTCACCCGTTAAGGAAAAAATCAGTGTTAAAATTTTCAGAAAATCAACGGAGAGGGGGGGATTCGAACCCCCGTTGAGTTGCCCCAAAACGCATTTCGAGTGCGTCACCATCAACCACTCGGACACCTCTCCAATTTTTTATTCACAGATTTTTGTGAACAATACAGAAACCATTATATCACACTACATCATCGAATGATGGCTTTACCCGTGGTAGCTATCCCAATTCCTCAACGTATTACAAACTGGAAGCTTTATTTTCTGTGACTTGAATAAAAGCTTCAAATTCACCCTTGGGTGTCCATTGAATAGCCCCATCTCTACCCGTGAAGAATAGTTTGGTTTTTTCTCCACTTAAAGCAGATAAAGTTTTGCTATCAAGATTATTAGCCGTAGCGATAGCTACTTGTGGTTGCAGTGCTAAAACCAAATCTTGCAAAGATTCCGATGGACACCAAAGCACTTGTGGACGAGACAAATCACCAGTTTTCATCAACTGTTCTATTTGTTGAGATTTGACACTACCTACTAATAACCAATTTTGACCAAAAACTTGCAATCGTAAAATTGGTAATTTTTCATTCATAAATTGGGAAATACCAGAACCAGTATTCACTATTTGACCTAATTCTAAAGGTTGATAAATTCCCTCAAACTTTTGTAGCTGCTGTTGAATTGCTTGAGTTGCAATATTATTGTTTAACTGAGAAGCATAAGCATAAAAATTCTTAATAGGTAAACCTTGCAGAACTTCTAACCAAGCATCATTTTGATTAACTAAAAAGTTACTTGCAATCGCCCAGTCAATTTGATTAATACCCTGTTGTTGTAGAAATGGTAAAATTGTGAAGCGTCCTGTACCTTCATCTCCACTATTAATCAGTGTAATTTTTCCTCTATCTTGAATTACTAAAACTGGTTCTGTGTCAGTTGCTAATAAAGTTATTCGCAATAAATTACTAGTAGAATGCCAAATAGGAATTATTACTAAAATAATAGTAATTAATCCAGTCAACCACCATTTTTTCTGCCACCAACGCACCAACCAAGTAGATATAATTAATCCATAAATTACCAGCATTTGCCAAATTGATATACTACCAACTGCAACTGAGCTTCCTGGTAGGTTCACGAAAAATTCTGCTAATTGAATTAACCAATGAGTTGGATAGTATAAAAAACTTGCTAAAGTACTGCCTACATCCGGCAAAATTAAGCTTGCTAAACTGCTAATCATTCCACCAATACTAATAACAGAAATTAATGGTGTAGTGATGATATTTAATGGCACACTGTAAACAGCTACAACACTAAAAACTTGCAGTAATAATGGTAAAGTCCAAATCGTGGCAGCGAGGGGAACGGAAATTAAAGAAGCGATCGCAGGTGGTAGCCAATCCAAACGTTTAGTTATCGGTGTTGCGGTGACAACTAACCCCAAAGTTGCCAAAAAACTGAGTTGAAAACCTAAATCCCAAATCCAAAGCGGATTAAATAACAATAACAGCGTAGCGGCCAGCAGCAAAGAGCCTAGTTGTTGAACTTTTCTTTCCAAAGCCAAACCAACTAAGGCTGCAAAACCCATAATTACTGCTCTGAGTACCGCCGCCTGAAACCCTGCTAAACCGAGGAAAGTAATTAAACCCAAGGAACCAAAGATAATCTGCGTTACCTTTTTTGTCCGTCTAGTTAGCTGTAAAATTACACCCAAAATCAGCGAGGTTTGAAAACCAGAAGCGGCTAAAGCATGGGCTAATCCCACCTTCACAAATAAATCGCGGATATCGTAGGGTAAATCAACAGTTTTACTACCCAAAACCATCGCACTCACAAGCGGCCCTTCAGGAACTCCTAACCAACGAACTTGCGATCGCACAATTTTCTCTCTAACCTGCCACCAGCCCCATTTTCGATTTTCATCAATCAAATTTATCTGTTTTCCAATCAAACCGGCAAATGTACCTTCCTGCTTCAAATATTTCTGAAAATCAAAAGCACCTGGATTTGAAGCCGCTTTTGGCTTGTACAACATTCCAGTCACAGCAATTTGTTGACTAGGATATAAGCCAGTAGCTTGAAGTATAGGTACAGTTACATATAACTTACCCGTCACCCCTTTTGGTACACTAGCTGGTCCCTTATCATTTTTAACCTCATCTAACTGAGTCGCTTCCAGCCAAAATTGTCCTCTCTGACTGCGGGTTAAACGGGGATTACTCGCAACTTCCCCTCGCACAATCACAAGTTGTTCTTGATTACTATTATTTTCCTCAGAAATGAACTGACTAATATCTTTTTCCCCTGGTTGTGGTATCCGCAATTGAAAATATAGGGTTGCTAGCAACCCCACTAAACCAGCTATTAGCCAAATCCTAGGATGAGGGGTAGTTTGTAGAGTATTAGCAGATACCTTCGCTTTAGTTACAGATTTTTCTCGTTTATGAGCAAATTTTCGCAGATTGATATAAATTGTCCGAAATAGAACTGCGGCTAATATCCCCAGAACTAAAATTCCTACACCACCCCAAGGAACTGCTGTCATCAGCAACCCTAGAATATAGGCAAGACAAATGATTACGCTACTACTCTGCATCATAAAACTTTAATAACCAAAGCACATACCTAAATTTTCTTAAACTCTTGTATCTTACCTGCCCTGTCAAACAACGAAAAATTCATAGCTGTTTGCTTTAGCAATACCAGCCTCACAAAGATATACCCAAATTAAACCCTAATACAGCATGAACCAACAAAATTAAAAGTGCTGTACTTCCTAAGTAAGCATGAACAGCACGTAACCCCGCCTTATTTCCCAAAAATCCACTCAGAGAAATTGCACCATTAACCAAGAGCAATAACAGCACAATCGAACCAGTCCAAAAATGAGGACTTTCAAACAGTGGCTGATGCTGCATTACCAAAGACAACACCCCACCTGTATAACCACCTGCCAAAAATACTAATAACCAAGGTGCTAATTGAAGATGGGCATTCCGACTTTTAGCAGCAGCATCTTTATCTTGCAGTAGTTTTCCTCGCCAACCTGTCACACCCACAAAACTACCCACCACAAACACCACAATCGCCATCATCACTGGATGTCCCCAATGCACCACCTCTCCAGGCACACCCAAAGAACGAAACCAAGCTGCGATCGGTTCTAAAACTTCACTTATATTTATCATCTGACAGACTACTAGTGTTTGTACCATCAACTTACACAACCCCCCAATAGAGGGGGGTGAAAGAAATCTAATCTAGTCTGAATTTATTGTCAGTACCAGTCCCTACTTTTCAAATTACGGCATTTTTAAGCAAAGGGAAACCCAATTTTTCCCTTTGCTCAACATATAAATGAGCTATTTTCCTCGCTAAATGCCGAATCCTAGTAATGTAGCGAGTCCGTTCTGTCACTGAAATTACACCTCTAGCATCCAGCAAATTAAAAGTATGCGAACACTTAATCACATAGTCCAAGCTGGGTAACACTAGTCCTCGTTCCGTTAACTGGCTGGCTTCCTGCTCATATATATTAAACAGTGTTAATAACATCTCAGGATTAGATGCCTCAAAATTGTAAGTACACTGCTCAATCTCACCCTGAAGATGAACATCCCCATAGGTTATGTTGTCCGTCCACTGGATCTTAGTAATTGCCTCTACTTGCTGGAGATACATCACCAGTCGCTCTAGTCCATAGGTAATCTCAATCGACACCGGACGGCAATCAATCCCCCCACACTGCTGGAAATAGGTAAATTGAGTAATTTCCATCCCATCTAACCAAACTTCCCAACCAGTACCCCAAGCCCCCACCGTCGCATCTTCCCAATTATCTTCTACAAAACGAACATCATGATCTTCTGGACGAATACCTAAAGCCCTTAAAGAATCAAGATAAATATCTTGGATATTTTCTGGTGAAGGTTTAATCAAAACTTGATACTGATAATAATGTTGAAACCGATTCGGGTTTTCCCCATAGCGTCCATCTGTGGGACGACGACAAGGTTCAACATAGGCTACAGACCAAGGTTCTGGTCCCAATGCTCTTAAAAAAGTATGGGGATTTTTAGTGCCTGCGCCCTTCTCCATATCATAAGGTTGGGCAATCAAGCAGCCACGCTCGCTCCAAAACTGATGCAATATCGCTATTACTGACTGAAAATTCACTATCTACTCTTCCTTGAGTCAACAATGTCTAAACCATTGTTGCCTAAACCCAGCATTCTGAGCAGCTTTGAGGCGTTAAAAAAAAAAGCCCAAAAAAAGAGAGTCAAAGTAGTTGACAAACGAAAGAAGGTTCGA
>NZ_JAYGGY010000151.1:0-3896 GCF_034931625.1 Anabaena cylindrica UHCC 0172
TGCGAGTAGCTAAAAGCACATTTTTTCCCCGACTTCACAAAATCGCGTTGCTCCCGTTGCACCCAAGGGTATAGCCGCAGGCGATCGCTACCCTGATATGAGTACTGTCAACCGCTAACGATAGCTTTATTAAACTGGCGTAATTTTCTGCTTCAACGAGCGTAACTTAATATGCCCCAAGTCTATCCTACCCAAGAATAGACCGGGAATTGTCAAATATCACAAAAAACCCTCTAGGGGGCATTATTTGCTAAATCTGGTAACAGTGCCTATTGCACTACAATAGGTCTATTCAAAATACTCATCACCTCGTTTGGGTTAGGGCTTGGTAACAAAGGACTCCAATCTCCAACTTCTGCATAGCCAATCACTTGTAAGTAGTGAATTGTACTGGTTACAGCTTTAGGAGAACCTATCAAGAGATGTTTGAGCGGTTCTTTAACAGGGACTGTATTGTCAGTCCCTTGATTAGTTCCGGGTGCATTGAGGTCTTTAATCTCGGATAAGAAGCTTTGGGTAATCATGATTCACCTGTGTTAAGCACGAATAGCTATCACACACAATAAACTTACGGTTGTCATGGTGACAACTAAATAATGCACCGACGACAACTAATCATTACAATTTATATCGTGCTTGCGACGGCGCTTTCTCGCCCAGAGTTCTCTGAGGTGAGCAGGTTCATTTTCAAATTGAGTCCACAGTGCATGAATTTCCGCCAGTCTGCGTTTATCAGCTTCTGATGGTTCCCTACGGTGTTCACCTTGGGAAAACCAATGAGCTACAGTGCTTTTAGAGCGTCCGCACAATTCGGCAAGTTCTTCGTAATTGACAACCCAATGTTTTAGGAACTCTTCAGGCTCCATCTTAATAGCAACCTTAGCTTTGTAAATCTTAAACAGATCCCAGTGTCTTCTAGTGGGTGTTTTGGCTGCAATCATAGTGATGGCTATAAAAATGCACGGGTGACAATATAGATAATTATCATATCGTGCTTGGAAACAAAGCCGAGTAATTATATATAAACCCCGTCTACGTTGAAACCTATAGTTTTTTTTTATGGCGAAAACTCAAGTTTTCAAGATGGATGAGGTATAAGTAGTCGTCAGTAGTCGTGCAAAATAAATTATAGGAGGCGGTGCGATCGCTCCCCGTCAGCAAGCTACGCGAAGCGTCTCGTAGAAAAGGCATCCCTTGTTTTTGATTATTAAATCCAGCAAGACTATGTGGAGTTACAGCAACTGGCACATTGAGAAATGTTTCTAAATTTGTTCCTAATTCCCTCAATTTTCAATCAATCTTTCCGATGGAGTTTGTGTCATATTTTTGCTTCAAGAAAATTTACTTTCAATATCTTATTATCAAATATCTGGATTAACTGGATTAATATTTATCTTAATTTTAAAACCTCCTTAACTATAGTAAAGCGAGAGATGGTTACTAAGCTTACCGAAGTGATGAGTGAGTATTAGCTTTTATCAACAAAATTGACCACAAAATATGGGTTACCAAAAATAAGAGTTTGAGCATAAAAACTTGGAAAACTTGAGGTAAAATGTTAGAGAATCATCAAATAGTAATTAATTATGATATGGCAACCAATAGAAGATATATTATCAAGTTGGCAAAATTTAGCTAGTTCTGAGTTACGTCCTTTGGTTACTGTTTGGAATGAGCAGGCAGAGCGGCTGCGCGCATCTGGTGAATTTAAAGTTTTTATGGAAAGACTACGCCGGGAAATAGCCATTGAAACGGGAATTATTGAGCGATTATACAATATAGATAGAGGAATAACTCGCCTTTTAATTGAACAAGGAATTAACGAATCACTAATTCCTCATGGAGCGACAGATCGTCCGGTAAAACAAGTAGTATCTTTAATCAGGGATCAAGAAACTGCTATTGAAGGACTGTTTGATTTTGTCGGTGGACAAAGAAATTTATCAACCTCTTATATAAAACAGCTACATCAGGTTCTCACCCAAAACCAAGATAATACGGAGGCTTTAGTTCCATCAACAGGGGAAATTATTCGTGTTTCTCTGATTAGCGGTGACTGGAAGCGTCAACCGAACAATCCTATCAGACCAGATGGTATTATTCACGAATATTGCCCTCCAGAACAAGTGGCATCGGAAATGGATAGGTTGATTGAATTACATCATCAACATCGAAATCAACAAATTCCTCCTGAAGTTGAATCGGCTTGGTTGCATCATAGATTTACACAGATTCATCCATTTCAGGATGGAAATGGCCGAGTTGCTCGATGTATTGCCAGTTTAGTTTTTATTCAAGCTGGTTGGTTTCCCTTAGTTCTGACTCGTGATGACCGAGCAGATTACATTGCCGCTTTAGAGCAGGCAGATCAGGGGGATTTATCAAAATTAATTAATTTGTTTGCCAAGAGCCAAAAGCAAGCTTTCCTCCGCAGTCTTGGTTTATCAGAACAGGTATTGTCAGAGGCACGACGGACTCAAGTTATTATTGCTTCCATTGCTGAAAAGCTTAAGCAAAATCAATCAGCATCTATTCCAGAGCGCAGTCAAAAAGTTGAAGATTTTGCTTCAAAGTTATTTGAAATAGCCTCTAATCGCGCACAAGATGTTGCCAATGAAATCAAGCTATCTGTACAAAATATAGTGGATGATGCAGATGTTTTTATAATTAGTGCGCCTGCTGGTGATACTCGTTCATATTACCACCGTTACCAAATTGTAGAAACTGCTAAACAGTTAGGATATTTTGCTAATCTTCGTAGTTATCATGCCTGGATACAGTTGGTTATTAATATAGGAATATCAACGACAATTTTGTTTTCTTTTCATGTTCTTGGACACGAATATCGGGGATTGCTAGTATGTTCAGCCTGTGCTTACCATAGAGATAATACAGAGGATGGTGAACGCAACATTAGTGATATTCAAACACTAACGGATTCGCCATTTCAGTTCTCGTATGCTGATGAAGATGATAACTTAACAGAGCGGTTTAAGTTGTGGTTGGAAGATGTAATCCTGACGGGTTTGGAATATTGGAACAAGAGTTTGTGAATGCGATGCCTATCTTAATTGTTCCTAATCTGAGGTACTTTGAGTTGGTATTCAAATAGTATTCGTAAGATAAATTTAGATTTTGTTATAAAAATTTACTTTAATCTAGCCCGGGTTTCTAGTCATTCTCAATAATTAAGATTTATTGAGAATATAGTCTCTCTACCTACAAGCCTCTAACCCTTTTGAATACTCATTTATAGCGAATTTTCTTACATCGAACTCAGGTGTTATCGGAGGTTTCAACTTCATTTTGTGATCCATGGATCACATTTGTTGATCCAGGAATATTTGGGGATTGTGATCTTCGGTGCTATTTTTATGGTGTAGCTGACAAGTAGGCTTGGCGATACTTCTTCTTCTTCAACGAAGTTGCTTCTCTCTTTGACCATTGCTTAACAGGAGTCAGTTGTGGAACATCTGCAAACTGGTAACTCAATAATTCATTTCCACTCAACTTTGCTACCACATTAGCAATAAAGCGACAACAGCGTTGTGGCTGACTAACTACTTGTTCCTCTGCGAACCTAATTATCACCCATCCAGCATCCACAAAACACTTATTCCTATAATCATCATCACCAATAAAATGTGTTGGTTCTCCTGTAGAAAAACAATGGCTTTCATCCACTTCAATATCGAGATATAGCTCAGTAGTTGGCTCTACAATTACAAAATCTGCGGTATAAGGGCGGTCATGACCATTTGGTAGCATTTCTTGTTGCGAATGTACCCAATCACCAAAATAATATTTTAGCACTTGTCCAAACCGTTTTTCAGAAGCACCCACAGTCACACTACCACTACCATTTGGTTTAATACAAGGAGAGAGATTTTTAGTAT
>NZ_JAYGGY010000152.1:0-3736 GCF_034931625.1 Anabaena cylindrica UHCC 0172
AAGTAACAACACTTCCAATACCTTTTGATTAAGGGGGAAAAGTTATAATTCCTTTCCGCCGCAGACAAAGTAAATTGTGGACTAATCAGAAAAGTATTGATTATACTCCTATTTTAAAGACACTCTTCTTATTCTAAATCTGTAACTTAATCTATTTTTATTTACATTCTGCATCTATCATTTGATAGAAAGAAATTACATAGTTTAATCCTAGCTAAAACCTCAAATTACCATTAGAATTTGGCTATACAAATCAGATTTAAATCTTGTTACAGCAGAAGGCAGGAGGTGAAACACCGTTGCTGCTTGAGTTTTGGTTCTCAGTTTGTACCTCCTAACTACGCTGTAGGTATGCTTAAACTCTCATCAATGTCAGCCAAATTTTTGGCTAATCTGGATTTTCAAAGATTCAATAATCATACAGAATTGGTATAAATCTAGTACAGCACGGCACAAGTGAACTTCAGATAACTGAAAAGCTCAATGCCGTATTCATTTTGACTTTTGCACTGCGGTACTAATCTTATAAAAAGCTTGTGAATATAATAATATGGCATCCTTATTCTTAGGAAAACTGACTAACTTCATCACCACAGGAGAGCCTGTGATTATTTGTGAATCTCCTGTACAAGAAAGATATCGAATGCTCCGCTCTCTTTGCCAGTATTGCTCAAAAATAGGCATTAAGTGCTACTTGTGGAATTTAGGACAAGAGATAATTAAGGAAATTGAATGCTTTGATAATGTGCATCTAACTTTTGAAGATTTTGATGAATATACTCCGAAACCAATAAAGGAAGTAAAAGACCAATTTAGTATTTTTAAATTTTGGGAATGTTTTCAGGGCGAAGGAGTATTAATCATCGAGAATCTATACCCCTGGATTAGTGCTAATGTAGCCCAAGAAACACAGTTTTTCTTGATATCTGAATGGATGAAATCAAAGTTGCTCAATCTTTCCTTCTCTCAATCTGCTGTTGGTAAAATCAAATGTGCTATTCTTTTAGGTTCTCAAGCTAACTTACACCCAGAACTTGCTGCTCAAATCCCTGTAGTTACTCAAGAATTACCTAATATTTCAGAAATTACTGCAAGCCTTAATGAGGAAGCAGAGGAAATTTTACCATCAACTTTGAGCGGAATGGACAAAATTATAATTGTCCGTAGTGGGATTGGACTATATATTTCGGATTTAATTAAAGGGCTAAAATCAATTCATTCTCATGATAAAAGTGCAGAAGCAATAGCCCAAGAACTACTCCAATATAAAATCAATTTGCTCAACAGACTTTATGGAATTGAGTTTATTCCTACTCCCCAAGTTCCCTTGGGAGGATTGGATTTGATGCAGGAGGCTTTTAAGAAATTCAAAAGACTATTTAGTCCCCTTGCCAAAGCCTACAAACTCAGAGTTCCTAAAGGTATAATGCTGGTAGGTCCACCAGGTACGGGTAAATCACATTCTGCTAAAGTATGCTCTCAAATTTTAGGTGTTCCCTTGATTTTAGTAGATTGGGGTAATTTGAGAAGCTATGGTAATGAAGCAGAAAAAAGACTGAAACAATTACTAAATTTAGTAGACTGTTTGAATGAAGTTGTTATTTATTTTGATGACTTTGATAAGGGATTCGCTGGAGATGATGATATAGCTAGAAGGTTAGCAGGACAGTTACTCACTTGGATGCAAGAACGTACCAGTGATGTTATTGTAATCGCTAGTGTTAATCGTTTAGAATGGCTACCACCAGAATTAACTAGGGCAGGAAGATTTGATTACATTTATAAAGTAGACTTGCCTAATTATGGAGAAAGACACAATATTTTTAAACTCCACTGTGCTAGATTTGACGATAGGTTTAGTGGTGATGTTTCTGGTAAAATTGACCCTTATAGTCAAGAGGAATGGCGACGACTGTTGAAAGAAACTAATCGTTGTGTAGGTGCAGAAATCCAAACTATTGTTGAGAGGGCTGCGGCTACTACTTTCTGTCAAATGTTTCCAGAAGATATACCTGTTTCTAGCAATGGTAAACTACCAGCATTGGAGATTTCAGTGGCGACGTTGTTAGCAGAACGTCAGCAAATTAATCCGTTAGCTATTAGAGAAGCAGATAAGGTAGAAAGTATGAGGAACAAAGCAGAACTTCAGGGTTTACCATCTTCGACTGTAGATTCATCGGAGTACGCAATTGGTAATATAGATATATTTGGTGGGTGAAATTATTAATAAGGAAATAAATTGCTATGGTTCAAACAATACAGGCTAAAGACATCACATTGCTGGAATTAGAGACAGAATTTCAACTTCAATTAGTTGAAGATGAGCAATTTTTTACAGAATTGTTTGGTGACTTGCCAGAAATTACACAATTAGAAAAACAACAACTTGATAGAGTTAAGGCCAGTTATGCCAATTTGCTTAAGTACCCACCTCTACTTGAAAATACTGTAAAAATGGTGGTGTTGTCTCCCCTGTTAGATTTAGCAGACTTTTATCTATCTCCATTTCATGTTAAATCAGAAAAATCTGTAGAAATTGCTGCTGAAGATGCTGGTGTTACGGTTAAAGGACAGATTGATGTCTTAGTTTTGTTTGAACAGCTAGTAGTAGTAGTGATTGAATCTAAACAAGCAGCTTTTTCTGTGGAAGTAGGTAAAGCCCAGATTCTTGCTTATATGTTGGCAATTTCTAAACCCGACAAAGCAATATATGGACTAATTACTAATGGTGGTAGTTTCATCTTCGTCAAGTTGATTAATGAAAACATACCAAAGTATGGTTTTTCTCGCTTGTTTTATATTTTCAATCCGGGCAATGAGTTGTATACAGTTTTGTCAGTGTTGAAAAGCTTAGGTCAACTAGCAAGAAATATTCATAATATAAAAGTATTATAAAAGTTCATCCAATATGAAGTTTAACTAAAATTTATGGTTCAAATTATTGAGGAAATACTGGGTAATGCAATTACTGAATATACTCCTAATGCAATTAAGTTTCGGGATTTATCATTGGAAACATTGAAACAGATTGTTAAAGATGGTTACACTACAACATCTGCAAGTTTTAATGCTGCTCCAACAGTAGGTTTATTTATTGAATTTGGACAGCGTTGCCAAGAAAAAGGATTAATAGCAAATTTTGATGGAGTAGCATTTACTAAGACAGAAAAACCAGATTTAGTTATTGATGCGATTACAGTCATCGGTGTAGAAGACTTAGATTTTGTCGGTGAATTTGTTAAATTCGTTTGGGGATGTGATGAGTTAGAAATAAATTCTCAAAAGTTATATGCTTGGTGGGATTAACCATTAAACATAACTGTGTCAAAGAGTCAAGTAAAAGTAAGAGAATCAAAGGATTTTTTTTACAAAAAAAAAGGTAACAGAAAGTGTCCTATTTCCTAAAACTTTAGTTCTGAGTTTAAAGCTCAGTCAAAAAAAAGATGTTTTTAAAAGATACGTAGCACGAAGTAAAGAGTGTCTTTATTTCAATCTCATGTTTCTAAACATGGGTTTTTCCTGTTAAGAGTTCCCCGTTCCCTGTTGCCTCTGAATAAGCTATAGCTGCAAGTGAACATCAACTTTATGTTTATACGGTAAATCAAGAACTGGGTGACTGGAACAACCTGATGGGAGGAAATGTCAAAATTACTTGCTATATAAAACAATCACTCAATTTTTAAATTCCCAAATTTAGGACTCCACCATCCTTTAGGTGTATGAAAATAAGCCACAT
>NZ_JAYGGY010000153.1:0-3703 GCF_034931625.1 Anabaena cylindrica UHCC 0172
TTACCTTCTTAGAAAACTCACATTGTGTCCTATTTGTCAATATTTAGAGGGCTGGTTACACTTTTCTAATACTTAGAAAACTATTTCATCTGATGAATAATCAACTTTTGAAGGAAAAATTACAAGCAAAAATCAAAAATATTCAAACTAAAGATGATGGTTCTCCTGTTACTAATTTGAAGTTGGATAAAACTTTAGTTGCAGAAATTGAACAGTTGACAACAGAATTAGAAAGTCTCAATCCTCACCCTCAACCTCTTATTCATGCTACTAATTTATTAGAGGGGGCGTGGCAACTGCAATACTCTACAGCCAGAGAAATTCGTTCTTTAGATTCCCTGCCATTGGGTTTACGAATAGGTAAAGTTTATCAAGTAATTAATGTTGCTAATAAACTTTTTTTTAATCTAGCTCAAGTGCAACATCCTCTGAAATTAATATCAGGATATGTAAAAGTCACAGCTAGTTTTGAACTGGCTCTAGATACATCGGGTTTAGCAGATAAACGCATCAATGTTGATTTTGACAAACGTTATTTGGCGATTGAGAAGATTGTAGGTATTAATACGCCTAAACTAAATCCTTTTAAAGTTGTAGCTGCTAATAATCCTCAAGGAAGAATTGCCACTCTTGATATTACTTACTTAGATGAAACTTTAAGAATTGGACGTGGGGGAGATGAAAGTTTATTTATTCTGATTAAAGCCAATGACTTACCTAATTTATACTAAGAGGGTGTTTGAAAAATTGGAAAAGGTATAATTTATCATTCTGTATACCTTCGTGACACTATGGCTAACGCCATGTGGAACAAATCCCTTTCGGGAGCCGTAGGCTCTAGAATCTAGGGTTTGAGTGATTACTCGGAGATGCTGAAGCCTACGGCACGCTGCGCTACGTACCCTGCGGGAAGCAAGCTACATCATGACTTTTCAAACATCCTTTAAAAAAGCTTGGGGCTTTACTTTTAAAAAATCGCTAAAAACATCGGGGAACAATAGCTTTTGAGTAAATATATTTTGATTAAAGTAGACAACTATAACTATATACCATGCCCACTAAAGTTCATTTAGTTACTATTATTGAAAATATTACTTTGTTGGTATTCTACACAGAATCAAATTGTTGGCAATTCCGGTTAATTAGTGCTGGTGGTGAAGTGTTTGGGGAACACAAACTTTATTACACTCCAGAAGCTGCTGAAAAAGCTGGACGTGAATGGATTTATCAGGGATATTAAGCTGTTACGCAACTTTGTTAAATTATTAAATTTATATCATAAGTAATTTGTTAATTACATTCCTGGTATTTATAAATTACTTGTTTTATAAATGGATTTATTTTACGCGAACCGACAGAGGATTTTGGCATACCGTAAGATAGAAGTAAGCTCAAATATCGAACATCAAAAACATCGTTACTATCAATTTTAATATGTCAATTTTTTTGGTTATGAGATGAAAATAAATAACAGCATAACTCAATTTATATTCTACAATCAATCTCGATTGTATAGATTTATTGTAGCTATTAAAGTTAACACCCAGGAATGAGCAATTTGCAATAGCGTTTATTAATTGCTATTTTTCCTAATTCCAAAATTACTTCTAGTGGAACATCAACAGATTTAGCTGCTTCTGGAATAGTGACTTTGTTGGTGCGTAACAAAGCTAAAAACTGTCGGACTTTAGAAACAATAGGGTCACTGCTGTTAGTATAACCACGTTTAATGGCAATTTTTAGCCCAGTCTCAATATCATCAACTGTAACTTGGCGATTTTCATCTATTAATAATTTTTGCTGTCCAGGAATTGCATTGGCAATTTGAATACCGACATACCCAGGTTTTTTGCGCTGAGGAATGATATCGAAATTGTAGAGTCGCTTTTGTCCTTGAGAATCTACAGTTTGAACAAGTAAGTTAGTGATAGCAGTAGTGGTAGACCCTGGAAACTTCAGCGGTTTGATTGCTCTTAAAAAGATGGTTGTAGCTTGTCCGCTTTTTAAATCTGTATCTGTGGTGTAGACCAGTCGTGAAGGATCTGCTACTAAAATGTAGGCGATCGCTTCGTTGGTTTGACTAAAGCTGATAGGTGTAGCCAGTCCTGGCGTAACTTGAACCTGAATTCTCGTTTTTGCAGCTATATCTCTGTTAATAAAGCGATAAGCAGGTGTTTGTGCCTGGACAATAGGTGCTGTTATCCCCAGCAATAATGCGCTAGTAGTGATGATAAAAGTAATACATTGTTTCATAACAACCTCCAAGAAACCCACCCGTTGTGGGTGCAGTTAGTTTACCGGGCAACTTGCAAAAAATTATTGACAACCACTGATACTTCCGTACCTTCAGGTAAAAATTGAATATTAGGACGTTGTAATAATTCTTGCACTGCTTGGTCAGACCGTCTCAACAAGTGATCGCTCACTGGACTAAAAAATCCTTCCAACGCAGCCGCCCAAATTTGCGGGTCAGCGGTGCTAGAAACGGTATTTTGATTAAAAGTACCATTGGAAACAACAGTGCTAGATTGAGTCCGGGGTTGATTGACGATGCTACCTACTTTTCCCAAACTACTGAGTAATCCCACCAATAAATCTTGTTGAGCAATTTCTGACCCCACATCATTGAGCTTTTGAGCAATCAATGGTCGCTTATTTCCACCCCGAATTAATAGCGTACTAGCTGGTATTGTTTCCTGTTTAACTGTACCTTGGGAGTCAGGATAAACTAGAGCGATACCAGTAGCTGACACCAAATTATTCTTTTTACCTACGGCTGTAGTTTTAGCAACGATAACAGTACCAACAGGAAGTGCCTCTGTACCATCTGTAGCTTTGAGAGGTTTAGTTAACTCCACAGCAAAGCGGTCATGAGGATTTTTACCACCTTCATCCCAAATCATCGGCATAATCACTTTAGCTGGCACAGAAGTACCCAGTGCTACATCCTTATTGCTGCTGGTACTGGAATTGACGAAATTTGCAGGGGTACGGTTGAGGATACCCACCATACCGGGAGTTAAGTCAGCTTGACTATCAACACTTTTAGAGCCAATTAAAACTGTTTGTAGTTCAGCTTCTTGGGGATTGGGTGTACTTGATTTTAAGGTTTTGAGAGTTTGATTACTTGCTGTCGGTGCTGTCGGGTTTTCTTGAATTGAGGCTATTGTTGAGCTACCGATTTGTGACTGTCCTAAACTAGCTAATTTGTTCCATTGTTGTAAAGGATCAACATTATTTTCAACTTGTTGTACTGGTCGTTGAATTGTGTGCGGGACTGTACGACTTACAGGTGAATTTACAGAAGTTGGGGAAGAATACCGCCTAATACTGGGTGCAGGTTCAGCAACTCTAACAGCAGTAGTACGCGGTGAAATAGTCTGTCGTACTGCCCGTACTGGTGGTGATGGTTGTATTTTAGTTGGTGATGTTGGACTGGAAGATTTAGTAGGAACCAGTTCTACTTTTTTTGCTTTAAGTTGTTGCTGTTGGTCTTGAAATGCTAATCTGCTTTTGAGTTCAGCAGACTCATCTAAAACTGGTTCACTACTGGGAGAAGGATTAGCGGTTTTTGCGGCTTGTTTAGCAGGAGGTTTGGGTTTCAGAAATCCAAACCAGAGGGTTGAACCAGAAGCAATAATCACTCCCACCAAAGTAATTACCGACACTAGACGAACACCAGGTTTTTCTGCTAACGGTCGTT
>NZ_JAYGGY010000154.1:0-3086 GCF_034931625.1 Anabaena cylindrica UHCC 0172
TATCTTTTCTCAGTAGTTGTAACTTATATCTCTGTTTTTAGTCTAAACTCCAGTTTTATTGGTTCTTGATAGCTGTAGGAAAGCTTCCGAACTGTATTAATCTCAGCATTTAATTAATCAATATCATGAGGATAAAAAATGAAAATAAAACTAATTTACTTATCATTGCTTACCATTTTATTCTTAGCTTCTGCTTGTACTCAAGTACCCAAAAGTGACACAAATCAAATCATCTTAGCTACAACAAACCAAGAAGCAAAAGTCTCTAACTTTCTAAAGAATGATACTGCTAAAAATCCTTTGAGAATAGTTATCTTGATTGACAAAAGTAGTAGTATGTCTGGTGCTAGGGTAGAATCAGTAACCCTAAAAGACATTGAACCTATTTTTCAAACCCTGAAATCTCATGGTGGAGAAATAGCTATCGGACAGATTTGTGAAGATAGTAATAAACCTCTTAAACGCTTACAAATACCTGATATTAAAGCGTTAAAATCAATAGATTTGAATAATACACCAAAACCTCAAAGAGATAACACAGGTGGTTCTTTTGATAAAGTGGAAAAAGAGAAAAAATATCAGAAAAAGTTAGAACAATACCAGAAAGAAATTGATGGAAATGTCAAGACTTTGGAACAGCATCAACAAGATTTAGCCAAACGGTTAAAAGATGCAGAAGCAGAAATTACAAAATTCCAAGCTGATATACAACCCCTATTAAATGAACGAACTAACTGTGGTGCAACAGATGTTTGGGGAGGTATCAAACGTTCAGAAGTATTTCTGCAAGAAGATTCTCAAATTTGGCATAATTCACCTCGAAAATTTGCGGTTTTAATTAGTGATGGTTTCCATAATACCGGAGTTAAACCTATTACCGTTAAAGGTGATAGTCAATATATTTTAGTCAATGGTTTATCAGAAAAAGTACCCGAATTAAATGAGTTAAAAGTTAAATATTTTGGCTCACCATCTGCTACTTTTAAAGATATTTATGCACAGAATCAACAGGAGTAAATTATGGATGATAATAATCAATTTAGTGAAGAGTTTCAACAAGAAATGGAAGCTGAAACAGCTTATAATGAAAATATTGATGATCAAAAACAAGAGGATCAAAAATATATATGTCAGCTAGAAAAACAAGATCAAAAATTATCGCAACTGGAACAAACTAAGCAATTATATCAGAAAATTGTCACCTTAACTCAAGAGGGAATTGAGGCAAATATACAACAGAAAAGAACGAGCATTAAACATAAAGACTTGCTTGATGATTACCAAGAATTTTCTCAAATAAAGTTGAGAATGACAGTCAGATACACCGTTATAATTTTAGTTTTTCCGGCGATTTATTTGCTCAATTTAGTATTGATTTATCGTCCAACAGAGTATCTTGCTAAGGTTGCCTTTGCTCCAGGTTCTTGGCCAAGTAAAATGGTGATTCTATTTTTACCACTAGCTCTACAAATTTTTGAAATAGCTATTGGTAGTCACTTAAAAATTTCTCGACACAAGGAAGGGATAAAAAATGTTAAAAAATTTCACAATCATGAAAAAAATTAGAAATAACTTTTTCCAGTTTCCTAAAAAACCTATTAAGAAAAATGATTCTACTCGGATATGGAATTGCTTGGCAACTGTTACAGTTCTTATTACACCTTCAATGGTGTTAGCTACATTTTTTGCTGAACACAGCATCGAAAATAATCCAGCATATTTTCATGATTATCTGCTTTTAGTTGCTCTTGTAACTTTAGCCTTGATCACAGATGCAGTGATAATTTTTGGATCTGAAAATGCTTTAGAAGCTATCACTTTTTGGTACTTCAAATTTCACCAAATAAAATATAATAACGAGATTAAACTTCTGGAAAAAAAGATTAACTATTCTCGTAATCAGGTAGAAATATTAGTTCCAGAATATCTATATATGTGTCAATCATTTATAGATAAATATCCAGAAAATACATCTTGGATACCTACTTTCCCCACAAGAATTTACTATGCTTTAGTTTATTGGTTGGGTGAAGAAATATTTAAAAACCATCCATTGTATACCCGAATGAATAAGAGGTTAGGCAATTAATAATAACGTTGCCAATAATGTTCGCAATACATTATTCGTGAGGGTTTAGCAATGCTAAACCCCTACGAAATAAGTAGCACATTTTTTTGACATTGATAGAATGTCGGGTAATTAAATAATCCAATAGTTAATTAATAGGTGAATGAAATGAAAATACTCGAACAAATAGCAGTATATTTAAGGGAAAGAAAGTGGCAATACATTCTAGATGAAGAGCATCAATGTATCATGACAGGAGTAGCTTCAGAAAATTTGCAAAAACTGATAATTATAATTAAATTATCGGAAGATGGAGAATATTTTGAAATTACTATTCCTGAATTATTTACAGGATTAAAAACTTATCCTCATCAAAATATGGTTTTTAAAACTATGTTAGCGATCGCTTCAGAAACCAAAATGTTACGATGGGAATATAAAACTACAACTGATGCAGTCAATGCTAAAATTGAATTTCCCTTAGAAGATGCACAATTAACTCAAAAACAGTTTGAAAGATGTTTAGATAGCCTCGTACAGTTGGTAGATGAAATTGCTATACCAAGATTATTACAGGTCATGGAAACAGGAGAAGATCCAGGTGATATTAAATTAGGTGAAAGATTATTATTGACTCTTTCAGAAATATTACCAGAAGGTAGTTTAAATCTGTTAGAACAAGCATTGAAAGCCAGAAAGTTGAGAGGGAAAATAGTAGGGGAAAACTAATATATGCAAAGGTTTTTAGGCAAACACTCACGCCCGAATCACAGTAATCCGACGTTGATTTTCCGTCACCACAACCTCAGTTGATAAACGTTCCTCCATAGGTAAAGCATTTTTCCGCCTATCAAACACAAATAACCAACCAAAATCTAATCCCAAACGCCCTAAATAGGATTCTAATTGTTCAATACCATCAGTTTGAGGATCACGCTTTTTCTCCCGCCATACCTTTAACTCAATACCTAAGGTGACATCTTGGTAACGCAGACATAAATCCATTCTGTCACTACCA